>CABZCK010000069.1 GCA_902524215.1 uncultured SAR116 cluster alpha proteobacterium | reverse complement strand
ATTATGTTACTTCTATCTACAAATTGGATATTATTTAAAAATGAAACGCTATCAGGATTTGAACCTAAATATACCGGATAGACATTCTCAACAGATAAATTTAATGTTTCCAAGTAAGTTTCAATAAAATTTAAGTCAAAATTTTTAATTTCTGATAAAGTTTTAAAAGAGAAGTAAGGTTTCTTTTTCTTTTGATATATTTGAATGAAATTATCTTTAGAGTGATTCAAAATTGAAATAATATATCCATCATCATTAATTTTAAAATTATGATTTAAATAACACGCAATAACAAATAGATAATTAAATCCAATAAATTTTGTATTTGAACAATTTATGAATTTTAAAGCTTTAACGTAAGATATGATTCTCCTAATGATTGTAAAACTTCCAGGACCACAACTATAAAAAATTTCGTTAAAGTATTTTTTCTTTGAAACAAAACTTGAAATTACCTTAAAAAATTTATCCTCATTATTATCTATAAAATTATTAAATTCCTTGACTTTGTCTAATTTTGAATTAACAACTATACCTAACGTGATGATATCGGAATAACCTAAAATAATTAAAGAATATTTATTTATATTTTCCATGATGTATTCTAAACTTATTTATAAAATTTTATTAATATTTAATTTTATTTTTATTCATCTATTTACTTCAGAAATAGCTTTTTCAGAAGATAAATTTTTAAATAAAACTAACCACGCAAATATTTTGATGTACCATAGATTTGGAGAAGATAAATATCCATCGACTAATACTACAATTGAACAGTTCATTTCACATACAAATGAATTAGTTAAAAACAAATATAACGTAATTAGACTTGATAAGGTTATTAAAGGGCTAAAGGGTGAAATTGATTTAAAAGATAGGTCTGTTTCTATTACAATTGATGATGCATATTTGTCTGTATATACAGAGGCCTGGCCAATTTTAAAAAAATTAAATCTACCTTTTACCTTATTTATATCAACGGATGTAATTGATAATAATTTTTCAAATTATATGAACTGGAACCAAGTCAGAGAATTAGTTGATAACGGCGTTTTAGTAGGGAGTCAAACAAAATCTCATCCTCATTTGCATAGACTAAGTAGTAGAGAAATTTTAAATGAGATTAGTTATTCAAATTTACGCTTTATAAAAGAATTAGGTTTTAAGCCTAAACTATTTGCCTATCCCTATGGAGAATATGATGAAAAAACTATAGAAATTGTTCAAGGATCTGGATTTGAAGCAGCATTTGGTCAGCATTCTGGAGTTGCACATATATCTGCAGGAATTTTTGAACTACCTAGGTTTGCTTTAAATGAAAATTATGGTGACTTAAAAAGATTAAAACTTGCTATTAATGCACTTCCTATAATTGTTAAAGATATTAGCCCTGAAGATAATTTTCTTAAAGTAAATCCTCCAGATTTTGGTTTTACTCTTAGTCCTGAAATCAAACCAATGAGAGCGGTGAGATGTTTTGCTAGTAATGGAATTTTAACAGATACTAAAAGAATTGGTAAATTTAGAATTGAAGTAAGATTACAAGAAAAATTTCCTAATGCAAGAGGAAGAATTAATTGTACAATGGCAGCTAAAGACGGCAGATGGAGATGGTTTGGAAAACAATTCGTAACACAATAAAAATATTTAATTTTCAGTTTTAAGCTTTAATAAATTAAATTTTTCTAAATCATTTTTTTTAATCATCGAATTAATTTTTTTTACATATTCAAAACCAATTATTGCATATTTATCTAGATATCTTGAAAATTTATGTCCTTCAAATTTTTTTGGGTTTCCAATTAATTCTCTATAATTTCTTAATTTTGAATATGCAAGATGTGTATTTAAATTTAAGATATAAGCATCGACAGAGTCTTGTAAGTTTTTAAAACTTTTTACTGCAAAAATAGGCCTGTCAACTCCAGCTGGAGAGATTCCTTTATTTTTGTCCCATGTCCACTGTCCAAAAAGAGCATTACCTTTTTGAGCAAATCTAGACCCCCCCCAACCACTTTCAAAAATAGCTTGGGCTAACATCATAGATAATGGAAAAACA
>CABZCK010000068.1 GCA_902524215.1 uncultured SAR116 cluster alpha proteobacterium | reverse complement strand
GCTAATACATTTGGTAGGAGTTGAGTTGTTTTAATATCAGGATTATTCCATCTAGTATCCAAAGTGGTAAAAACTTTAATGCCTGGAATAATAATCTTAAAATCTTCTTTAATTTTTTTTGTAAGAATAACCAAAATTGGGCTTAGAGGCATATTGAAATAACTATGATCTCTAGAATATTCCCCTCTTGACACTTGAATATAAATTGAACCATGATTTATATTATTTTCAACAACTAATCTTTTCATAATTGTTTTTATAGCAGAATCTGAAATCTTTAATTTAAAATCAATTCTGGACATTGATTTTCTAAGTCGTTTCAAATGTCCGTCTAAATCTAAAAATTTGCCTTTTTTATAAAATATTACTTCATAAACAGCGTCACCAAATTGATAACCTCTATCATTTACTGAAATTTTTGCTCTATCTAAAGAACAAAATCTGTTGTTTACATATGATAACATTAAAAATATTCCAATCTAACAGATAAAAGTTCTTGAACTTTTTTTATTGATTTAACTGGTACAAACATGACTAATTTATCACCTGGATCAATTATAGAGCTACCTCTAGCTGGTATTACTTCATTTTCTTTTTTCACAATAGACCCAATAGATACATTTTTTGGTAATTTAATCTCTTTTAGTGGCATTCCGATAATTGAAGACGTCTCGAGAGCTTCAACAGATATTACTTCTCCAAACTCTTCAATTATTGAATGAACCGCTTCAATTTGACCTTTTCTAATATATTTTAGAATTGAAGATACAGTAATCACAGGTGGACTTATTACAGCTTCTAAATCTAGTGTATTTACTAATGGGAAAAATGCTGGTTGATTTAATAAAACAATACAATGATTTGTCCCTGATCGTTTCGCCAATAACGAAGATAATATATTTACTTCATCATGATTTGTGGCTGAAATAAATGATGTCTCTTTTCCCACTCTTGCTTCTTTAATTATTTCTGGATCTAATGTATCTCCAGAAATAATTGAAGCAAACTCCAACTGCTCTGCGGCATTCCTTGCGACATCTTTATCTAATTCAATAAAAGTAAGATTTGTATCAGGCGAAAGTTTATTGATCATATTTCCTATCATAACACCCAAATTCCCAGCGCCGGAAATAATAACATTATGAGAAGTAATTTCTGAATGGCCAAATGCAGCTAACGTTCTTTCAATTTGATTAGTTTGACAAGATAAATATATTCTATCGTTTATATTTAGAACATCATCACCTGATCTTGGAATAATTAAATTATTATCTCTAATTATAGCCATTATAGTGGCATTTAGACTAGGAAATAAGTCAACTAATTCTCTTAAAGGAGTATCTAATATTGGACAGTTTGAATTACATAAAATTCCAAGCATTGTTATATTAGAGTTACAAAATTCTGCAACATCAAAAGCGCCTGGCGTTCTCCATTGTTTTACTATTGCTGATGCTACTTCTTCTTCAGGAGAAATGATATGATCAATTGGAATTTTACCTTCTTGAAATAAATCTATTAATTCTTCATTTAGGTATTCTCTTGATCTAATTCTAGCAATTTTTGTAGGAATATTGAAAAGTAAATTAGATAAATGACAAGCCATGATATTAATTTCATCAGATTCAGTCACAGCTATCAACATTTCTGCATCTTCAATTCCTGCAGATTTTAAAACTGCTGGATGAGATGCCAACCCTAAAACTCCTCTTACGTCATAAAGTTCAGTTATCTTTTTAAGAGCCTCTGAATTTGAATCAATAACAGTTATATCATTATTTTCCGTAGAAAGATGCTCTGAAATTGACATCCCAACTCTGCCTGCACCACAAATTACAATTTTCATACGATAACCATAAAATTATTTTCCAAACTTTATATCTAATTCTTTTATTTTTCTATGTAAAGCTGAACGGTCCATTCCAACAAAGGTTGATGTTTTAGCTATATTACCTTTAAACCTATTTAATTGAGTTTCTAAATATTTTTTTTCAAAAATTTTTCTTGCATCTTTGATAGGTAAATTAAAATCATAATTTTGTTGCCTTTCACTATCTTCATTGCTTTTAAATTCAGGGGG
>CABZCK010000067.1 GCA_902524215.1 uncultured SAR116 cluster alpha proteobacterium | reverse complement strand
TGAGTTTCAAGAGATAAAAGAAAAAATTAGTAAAGTTAAACTTTCAAAGGATGCTTTAGATAAAGTTAATTCTGAATTTAAAAAATTAAAAAATATGAGCCCAATGAGCGCCGAATCTGGTGTCGTAAGAAGTTATATTGATTGGATACTAAGCCTTCCATGGAGAAAAGTATCTAAAATAAATTATGATTTGACTTTAGCAAAAAAAATTCTAGAAAAAGATCACTACGGTCTAAAAAATGTAAAAGAAAGAATTTTAGAATTTTTGGTAGTGCAAAAGAGATCAAAATCATTGAAAGGACCTATATTGTGTTTAGTCGGGCCTCCGGGTGTTGGAAAAACGTCTTTAGGTAAATCAATTGCAAAAGCCACCGGAAGAACTTATTTAAGAATGGCTCTTGGTGGTGTAAGAGATGAAGCAGAGGTGAGGGGTCATAGAAGGACATACATAGGATCATTGCCAGGTAAGATTATTCAAGGACTAAAAAAATCTAAATTCAATAATCCTCTATTTCTTTTAGATGAAATTGATAAAATTGGCTCGGATTATAGAGGTGATCCTTCTTCAGCCTTACTTGAAGTATTAGATCCAGAGCAAAATAATAATTTTCAAGACCATTACTTAGAAATTGATTACGATTTATCGAAAACTATGTTTATTACAACTGCTAATACTCTTAATATTCCTGATGCTCTTTTAGATCGTATGGAAATTATTAGATTGCCTGGTTATACAGAGAGTGAAAAATTACAAATTGCCAAAAATCATTTGATATCAAAATTAATGAAAGAAAATAATGTTGAGGATGGGGAGATAACTATCTCTGATGAAATTTTACAAGAAATCATTCAAATATACAAAAGAGGCGGGTGTAAGGTCATTGGAGAGAGAGCTCTCTAAACTTATTAGAAAAATTATTACAGATATAGAGATCAACGGAACTACATCTGAAAAAATAGATCAAAAAAGTGTATTAAAGTTTCTTGGTCCACCCAAATATAACAGAGTAGGTAAGGAAAACATCGATTTGGTTGGCATTACAAATGGTTTGGCTTGGACTCAAGTGGGCGGAGAAATACTTTCCATTGAAGTAGTAAAAGTGCCTGGGAAAGGTAGATTCTCATCAACTGGTAAACTAGGTGATGTTATGAAAGAATCTATTAAAGCTGCAGAATTTTATATAAAATCTAATTATTTGAATTTAGGTATTGAACAAAAAACTATAAATGCATTTGATGTCCATGTTCATGTACCAGAGGGTGCAACTCCAAAAGATGGACCATCAGCAGGAGTTGCTATGATTTCAAGTATTGTATCAGCGCTTACTGAAAATAAAGTTAGATGTGATATAGCAATGACAGGAGAAATAACCCTCAAAGGGAAGGTGCTTCCTATAGGTGGTTTAAAAGAAAAATTGTTAGCAGCAACTCAAAACGGAATAAAAAAAGTATTAATACCACATGATAATAAAAAAGATCTTATTGAAATTGATAAAGAAATATTAAGTAAATTAAAAATCAACACTGTAAAGCATGTCGACGAAATATTATCAGAAGCTTTACAAGATAAAATTATACCATTAATTGACATTAAACCTGAGATTAGCCAAAAAATTCAGAACGATCAAATAGAGCAATCCACACAAACACATTAAAAATTATTTATTTGCAATTACTTTATTTCTTAAGGTATTATATATTGTTTTTATTATTTATTGGAGGTTTGCATGAATAAAAATGAATTAATCACTAGTGTATCAGAAGCATCAGGTCTGTCAAAATCAGATGCAGGTAAAGCCGTTGATGGTGTAATTGGTGCTATTACAGGAGCCCTAAAATCTGGGGGTGATGTAAGAATTGTTGGTTTTGGAACATTTTCAGTAGCCCACAGAAAAGCAACAACTGGTCGTAATCCTAGAACTGGTGAGCCAATTCAAATTAAAGCTTCTAAAATGCCGAAATTTAAACCTGGAACTCCACTTAAAGAAGCCGTAAATTAACCACAAATATTAAAAATTAAAGTAGCTATTAGATAGCTACTTTAATTTTAATTGCAATAAAATTAATATGCGATTTTGAAGATATG
>CABZCK010000066.1 GCA_902524215.1 uncultured SAR116 cluster alpha proteobacterium | reverse complement strand
ATTGGATTGAAAAATTGAATCAAAGTGGTTGTCCTGCTGGAAAAGTATTAGATATGAAAGAGGCTTTAAATGATCAGTTGGTAAAAGATACAGATATGGTTATTTTATCAGATGGTCCTGATAATAGAAAAATTAAGATGACAGGATTTCCTGTTAAATTATCTGAAACACCAGCACAATTGTTTAGGTCTCCGCCAAAATTAGGAGAACATACTGAAGAAATATTGTCTAAGATTAATAAATAATTTTTGGAGTAATAAATGAATTTAAAATTTGAAACTATTAATTTTGAAATTATTGAAAACATAGCCATTATTCGTCTCAATAGGCCAAATAGTTATAACTCTTTAAACGCTAAAATGGCAAAAGAACTTTTAGAAATTTCTTATGAATGTGACACAAATAAAAAAATTAGAGCGATTATATTAACTGGGGAAGGTGATAAAGCATTCTGTGCTGGTGGTGATTTAAAATCTTTTCATGAAACTGGTAATGTTGCAAAACATTTAAAAATGGTAACCCATGATCTTCATGGTGCTATAACAAAGTTCTCAAGAATGAATGCTCCATTAATTGTTGCTGTAAATGGAGTTGCCGCTGGTGCAGGATTATCATTTGTTGGTTTTGCAGATTTAGCTATTGCAACATCAAGTGCAACTTTTGTTTCTGCATATACTAAAGCAGGGCTTACACCAGACGGTTCTTCAAGTTATTATTTGCCAAGGATCATTGGTATTAGAAAATATCTTGAATTAGTTATGACTAATAAAGTGTTATCTTCAGAGGAAGCTCTTACATGGGGACTTTTAAATTATATTTATGATGACAAAAACTTTTGGAGTGAAACACTCAAATTAGCTGATAATTTATCAAAAGGCCCTACCATAGCTTATGGAAAAACTAAAAGATTAATTCATAATTCATTAAATTCTACTTTAGAGACACAAATGGAACTTGAAACAAAAATGATTTCTGAATCAGCAGAAACAAATGATGGCCGAAATGGTATTCAAGCATTTCTTAAAAAAGAAAAACCTAGATTTGAAGGTAAATAATTATTGATGAAAATTTTAGCTTTGAAAGGGGACGGTATTGGTCCGGAAATTGTGGATTGCACAATAAAAGTTTTAAATAAAATTTCTGACAAATTTAAATTTAATTTAGATATTATATATTCAGATATTGGATTTTCGGCTCTTGAAAAAAATAAAACAACTTTTCCTAATTTAATTTTAAAATTATGCGAAGAAGTGGATGGTATTATTTTAGGACCTGTTGATCATAATAACTATCCACCTGAAAAAGAAGGAGGATTAAATCCATCTGGATTGTTAAGAACAAAACTTAATTTATTTTCAAATATCCGACCAGCCAAATCATTTAAAGGTACTAAATGTATTCTAGACAAAATTGATTTAGTAATTGTTAGAGAGAATACAGAAGGTTTCTATGCTGATAGAAATATGTTCAGTGGAAATGGTGAATTAGAAATTGAAGAGGGAACTGGAATATCTATTAGAAAAATTACAAGAAAAGCATCAGAAAAAATTGCAAAAAGGGGCTTTGAAATAGCAAAACAAATGAATAAAACCAAAAAAATCAATGTTCATGCTATTCATAAGGCTAATGTTTTAAGATTAACTGATGGAATATTTTTAAAAGCATGTAGAAAAATTTCAAAACATTATCCTGAGATAGAATATCACGAAATGTTAGTTGATGCTGCAACCGCACATATGGTCAGAAAACCAGAACAATTTGACGTTTTGATAACCACTAACATGTTTGGTGATATTTTGTCAGATTTAGCTTCTGAACTTTCAGGTTCACTTGGGCTTTCTGGTTCTTTAAATGTAGGAGATACAATACCTATGGCACAAGCCCAGCATGGAGCAGCAATCGATATTATGAATAAAGGTATTGCAAATCCAATTTCTTTAATTTTTTCTTCAGCAATGTTGTTGAAATGGCTAGGAAAACAAAAGTCTCAAATAGAATATATCAAGGCTAACGAATTAGTTTTTAAAGTCATAGGAAATATTTTAGAAGAAAATAAGTATTTAACTCCTGATTTAGGAGGAACATCATCTTCACAAACATTAACTGATCACATAATAGAAAAGATTGAAAATAATGAATGATTT
>CABZCK010000065.1 GCA_902524215.1 uncultured SAR116 cluster alpha proteobacterium | reverse complement strand
AATTTTAAGTTTTTCAAAATTAAAATCTTTTTCTTTTGATGCCTTAATTACAATGTCTTCCTTGTCCTTCATAAATTGTATTGCTTTGGGTAACATTTCGAGTGCGTCCCTTGGTATAATAACAGCACCATGCCGGTCAGCATGAATAATATCATTTGGCTTTATTTTTAATCCAAATAAATTAACTTCTGTATTAAATTCTACAACATGAACATATGCATGACTTGGACCTATAGCGCTAGCTAATACCATATAATCTTTATCTATATCACCAAGGTCACGAAGAAGTCCATTTGTTAGAGTACCATTCAATTTTAAACCTTTGTGAAGTGATACATTTACTTCTCCCCAAAAAGCACCTATAGGGTTTGGCCAGTCTAAGTCTTCAATAATACATACATTTTCAAAAGATGTATCTTTTCTTGTAGACATATATTCATAATAATTTAAACGTATTTCATTTAATTCTGCAGGATTTAATGAAGATTTAATTGAAGCTTTAATTTTTGCTGTCTTGGCAACTCCAATAATAGGTTTAAGATTTTTATTTGAACAAACCACTGGTAATTTGGTAAAGCCTTCAGCAGATCGATCGCCTCTATATATATCAAGAGCATTAGAAATAGTAGGTGTGTCAACGGTAGTTAAAATGTCTAAATTCATTTAATTATTTTAAGTGATACAAACTTAACTAACTATCTAAATAGTTAGTTAAGTATTCTATGTTTTATTTATAGGTTTACAATAAACCAATTTTTTTCATATATGCCAAGTTTGACTCAAGAGCTTCTTTAGCAAGAGGGCTTTTTGCTGCTGCAGCATTCCAAGCCTCTACAGCTATTTTTCTGAATTTAGCTCTTTCGGATACTGGCCAATCTATAATGGTTAAGTCACCTGCTGCTTTATCTTTAGCAACTTGAGCTCTTCCATCTAAGCCTGCATCTCTTAACTTGCTGGTCCATACCCAATATGTCCAAGTCTTAAGCGCAACTTGGTTTTGCTTACTCAGTTTATTAAAAACCTTCTTATTAATTATTGTTTGAAGGTTAGCCATCGAGTGTATACCAGGATATAGTGGATACTTAGCAATTTTATGAAATCCACTAGCGTGGTTGTTTATGTATACAGATGCGTCAGCTGCATCAACAATACCCTTCTCTAAAGAAGTATAAACTTCTGAAAATGGAATAGATGATGGTGATGCACCAGCTCTTCTAAAAACATCAGCTGCAAGTCCTTCAGGTGATCTAATTTTAACACCTTTTAAGTCTGCTACACCGTTAATTGGTACTTTTGAAACTAATGCTTCCTTACCATAAGGACCACAGCCTAAAACCAAAATTTTACCTGGCAAAACTTTGTCATAAATTTTTTGAAGCATTTCTTTTCCGCCACCATGCATACAATATTCTTGATATTGTTTTGGTGTATCATAACCTGCGATCAGGTCTCCCATAATAGCAAAAGCAGGATCTCTACCTGCGAAATAAGCTATAGCATTCATATCACCGTCTAAGATACCATTTGCTACAGCGTCAATTGTTTCTCTATGAGGAACAACGGATTTTGTTGGTAATGGGTCAATTTTTAATTCGCCATTTGTAAGTTCTTCAAGAACTTTATTTTTTGTATTCAAATATGTATGAGCCCAATCTCCAGCTTTTGAACTTATTTGAAATTTTAATGTTTTAGCACTAAGGCTGCCAGAAATTAATAAAGCAGATGATAGTACCGCACTGATTAATAATTTTTTCACTAATTACCTCCTTGTGTGATAAAATTAACTGAATCCATCAGCTAAATGAAACATGAGCCAAACAATAAAGGTTGCAAATGCAAATCCAACAACCCATGCCCATACACCATAAGTGTTAACATGATCATTTCTTACTGGTTTAGCCATAATTCATTTACCTTTCTTTCTTGACATAAAAAAATTTATGTAACTATTATTAAGAATGAGCGATTGTCTTTAAAAATCAAGCGAAAATTTATATTTGGAGAATAAATGTCAGAAATTACAGTGAGTAAAAAAGGTACAATATTGGATGAAGAAGAAAATTTTAAACCAATTCACGATAACTTTAGATTTTATGATCATTTCAGTAAATTCTCTGGATTAGCTGTTGCTCAATTATATTTAATCTGTGCTGCAGTTACA
>CABZCK010000064.1 GCA_902524215.1 uncultured SAR116 cluster alpha proteobacterium | reverse complement strand
TTTAAATTTTTATATATTAGGCCTTTTGAGGTCAAAGCATGTGTCCCTATTATTATTTTAGATTTACCATTTTTAACATTTTCATAATTTTGTTTTTTTAATTTTGCGGATTGTTTGCCAACTATTAAGGTAACTTCAATATTTAGATTTTTAATTAGGTGTTTTAAATTTTTATAATGTTGTAGAGCTAAAACTTCAGTTGGAGCCATTAAAGCTGCTTGATATCCTGATCCTATAACTTGTATTATGGCAAATATTGCAACAATTGTTTTTCCACTTCCTACATCACCTTGCAACAATCTCAGCATTGGCTTGTTGGATTTTAAATCATCTGAAATTTCATTTATGACTTTAATCTGATCTTCTGTAAGTTCAAAATTTAAATTTTTGAGTAACAAGGTATTTAAATCATTTTCTAAAATTCCAGAATTATTGGCTTTCATTTTATCTTTTAAAATCATGAGCGAAATAAAATTTGATAATAATTCATCATGAGCCAACCTTTTAATTAAGATACTTTCTGGATTGTAAAACTCTTGTTCTTTTGGCATATGAAGTGTCTTTATAGTATTTGAAAAACTTAAAAAATTAAATTTCTCTAGGGTTTCATTTTTAGACCATTCTTCTAAATAATTTAAGTTTTCTAAACCATAATTTATAATGTTATTAATTTGGTTTTTTTTGACACCATTTGGTATCCTGTAAATTGGATCATATTTAGGTATTTTATAATTTAGTTCTTTAGGGATAAAGTAATCAGGATGGGTGATTTGCGGAATTCCTTTAAATATTTCAACTTTACCACTAACTGTATATTCATTATTAATTTTATATAATTTTGAAAAGCTATTTGAGTATAAATTGAAATATACAATGTCAAGTCTCTGATTTGATTCATCATTTAATCCAAATGTTATTATTCTTGAAGGTATTCTTCTTTTAAAAAATCCCTTTTTGATATTCATTTCAACGATCACAACATCTACAGTAATGTAATCTCCTTTTTCAGAACTCTTAATTGAAGTTTTTTGATATCTATTAATATATTTTGTTGGTAAATTTAATAAATGATCTATAACTCTTGAACCAATTTTATCTTTAATTAATTTAACTGTTTTAGGACCAATGCCTTTTATATTTTCAATAGAATTAAAAATTTTTTCTGATAAATTATTTTTTTTAATGCTAATAGACAATTACAAGTTCCTAATTTTTTGTAAACCAAGATAATTTTATGAAAGAAAATTTAAACAATAAAGATTTAATTATAAAAAAGCTTATTTATAGATCAAAATATACTGGAACAAAAGAAACTGATATTCTTTTATCAAATTTTGTAGATGCTTACATATACGATTTAACATTTGAACAATTAAAAACATATCAAAGTATTTTAGATTCTGGTGATCCACGTATTTGGAGATTAGCAATAGATAATGAAATTTCCAATGATGAAAAAGAAATTTATCTTCTTAATATGATAAAGAAAACTGGTAATATTAATGATTGATTTAAAAATCAATCAAGAATTAAATAAATTTTCATCTTTTAATGGTATTGATGAAGCATTCTTACCTATTTTTATTAATAAATATTTAAAATTAAGTAATAAACTATTTTTAGTTTTAAAAGATGATAAACAATTGAATGAAATTGAAAGTTTGATTTCGATTTCTAATCCTAATTGCAAAGTTTTGTCCATACCTGCGTGGGATATCTTACCTTATGATAATTCGTCACCTAACAAAGTATTAAATGGACAAAGAATAAGTACATTATCTAGTCTAGTAAATAATGATTTTTTAGATGACGAACTTGTTATCTTAACTACATTTAATAGTATTTTTATAAAAACAGCACCATTCGATTTTTATAAAAATCTTTATTTATATATTTTAATTTCACAAACTATTTCGATTTCAAATTTAAGAGATAAATTAACTGAAATGGGTTACACAAAAGTAAATACTGTAAGAGAAAATAATGAATTTGCAATTAGGGGAGATATAATTGACATTTTTAATACTGGAAAAGAAAATCCTATACGTATTTATTTAAACAATGATAAAATAGAAAAAATTTCATTTTTCGATGCACTTACACAAAGAAATAAATCCAAATTAAAAATTGATAATAAATTAATTATATTTCCAGCATCAGAAATTCTTTTATCAAAAGAAAATATAGAAGTTTTTAAAAAAAATTATTCTAGCAGTTTTGATATTGA
>CABZCK010000063.1 GCA_902524215.1 uncultured SAR116 cluster alpha proteobacterium | reverse complement strand
AAATTAATTGGTTTTGTGATTATGCTAATGTAAGGGTTATTAATTTAAATTTTGGCGGTGCGCATGGTAAAACAAAAACTACCGAGTTCAAAAAAATGAACCCTAATAGTCGTATACCAGTGTTGGATGATAACAACTTTATTTTGTATGAATCAAATGCTATTTTGAGGTATTTATCAAAAAAATTTAATGTATTAGTTGAAGAAAAAATTGGTATTAACGGCAAAATTGATCAATGGGTTGACTGGGGAAGTTTCACCTTTGCCTCTCCATGTTCTTTACTTACAGCTCACAAACTAAGTTTGCCTCAAAATCAAAGAGATGAATTAATTGCAGAGAATGCAAAAAAAGATATATTAGGATTTCTAGAAATAATAGAAAATCAATTAGTTAACGAAAATTTCGTTGTTGGTAAAAAATTTAGTTTAGCAGACATACCTCTAGGAATTTGGTGTCATAGATGTGTCAATCTCAAAATATCATTTGACAATTTCCCGAATATTAATAATTGGTATATTAAATTAAATAAAATGGATTCTTTTCAAAAAGCCGTTGTAAGTGCACCATTACCACCTAATTAATTTTATTTATTGCACTAATCACAGCTAGAATTGGAGCTAAAGTTATACTGGTATGAATTCCACATCCAAAGATGGATTGATTATTTTTATCTTTTAATTCTACATATGCAGCAGATTCTGCCTTTGATGTCGCGCTTCTAGTATTTTGTCCAAAATCCTTAAGTGTAAATTCTAAATTATAATTTTTTCTAATTCCGTTAACGAAAGCAGATATAGGTCCATTTCCTTCACTGGTAAAGTTATTTATTTTTCCATTAAACTGAATTTCTGCATTAATTATTTCAAGACCTGAAGTTTTATTTGAGGCTCTTGAAACAAAGTTTATCAGTTTAAAAGGGTCATTTTTTATAAATTGGTTTTGAAATATTACCCAGATATCATCACTAGAAATTTCTAGTCCAGATTTATCAGCTTTTTTTTGAACATTTTTTGATAGCTCGATTTCTGCTTGTTTTGGAATTTTTATATGATGCTCAGTTTCTAGTATCCAGGCAGATCCACCTTTACCAGATTGACTATTAACTCTGATAATTTCTTCATAAGTCCTTCCAATGTCTGCAGGATCTATAGGTAAGTAGGGAACCTCCCATTTTTGAGAGTTAGATTTTTCAATAGCGTCCATTCCTTTTCTAATTGCATCTTGGTGACTTCCTGAAAAAGCTGTATGTACTAGTTTTCCAGCATATGGATGTCTTTCGTGAATTGGAAGCCTATTACAGTATTCTGCCGTTTCAATCAAAGAATTTATATCTGAAAAATCTATCTGGGGATTAATTCCTTGTGTAAATAAATTAAGACCTAAAGTTACTAAGTCTACATTACCAGTTCTTTCTCCATTTCCAAAAAGAGTCCCTTCAACACGATCGGCTCCTGCCATTAATCCTAATTCAGTAGCGGCAACAGCAGTACCTCTGTCATTATGAGGATGTAAAGAAAGCACAATTCTTTTTCTATTTGAAAAGTTTTTGCTCATCCACTCAATTTGATCTGCATAGATATTAGGTGATGACATTTCAACAGTGGCAGGTAGATTTATTATAACAGGATTGCTATCGGTTGCTTCCCAAATATCTAAAACTTCTTCACATACTTCAAGTGCATATGCTAGTTCAGTTCCAGTAAAACTCTCTGGAGAATACTCTAATTTCACATTAGTATCTTTTAAAAGTCCAATATTTTCACTAATTATTTTTGCGCCATCAACTGCAATTTTTTTTACACCTTTCATATCCTCTTTAAATACAACTCTTCGTTGAAGAGTACTTGTAGAATTATAAAGATGTATAATTGCGTTTTTTGCTCCTTTTAAACTTTCAATTGTTTTAATTATTAATTCTTCTCTTGATTGTGTCAAAACTTGAATGGTTACATCGTCTGGTATAAGGTCATCATTGATTATCTCTCTAATAAAATTAAAATCTGTATCTGAGGCTGATGGAAATCCAACTTCTATTTCTTTATAACCTATGTCTATAAGTTTATTAAAAAATTTCATTTTACGGGTGCTATCCATTGGTTCTGCCAACGCTTGGTTTCCATCCCTTAAGTCAACTGAACACCAAATAGGACATTTATCTAAAGAATTGTTAGGCCAATCCCTTTGTTTAATATCTACTTTTTTGTATTGAGTATATTTATTATATTTTGTCATATTACGTAAATCCTTTAAATTAAAAAGCATTATTATCCCT
>CABZCK010000062.1 GCA_902524215.1 uncultured SAR116 cluster alpha proteobacterium | reverse complement strand
CTATAGTTATACCCTCAACATATGGCCAAGGGTACCAGGATTGTTTTTGACCTGGTGCAATTTTTGGGTCATAGAAGGTTTCAAACCTTATATATTTAGCATCCTTATCTGGATCGACGATATCTAATATTTTATTAACTGGAAATCCAAACCATGGAACAACCATAGCCCAACCCTCAACACAGCGAAATCTATAAATTCTTTCCTCAAGTCCAATCAATTTTTTTAGATTATCAATATCTAATATTTTCTTTTTTTTGACTAATCCGTCAATTTTAATTGACCAATTATCAATTTTTAGTTTTGAAGCTTTTCTCCAAATATTTTTACTAGAACCAAATTCATAAAAATTTGTATATGTAGTGGCTAATTTTTCACTTGTATAAGGTATTGGAAGAAAATAACTTTTATTAAGTTTATTTGATGATTTATATGACGCGAAAGAAAATGATGGATATAATGAAAATGTTAATGCTGTTTTACTGAGCGAGTTAATAAAAAGTCTTCTTTTTCTAAAATAACTTTCATCAGAAACCAATGCTTCGGAAATTTCCCAAGATTTTTTCTTTTTAATGTACATTTAGATCAATTCTCTAACAGAGTTTTCTATATTTTGTATTGCTATTTTAAGATCTGCAGTACTTGTCGCATATGAAACTCTAAAATAAGGCTCTAAACCAAATGCACTACCAGGTACAGCTGCAACCTTAGCTTCTTCTAAAATCCACTCAACAACCTCTGTATCATTGCTTAATAATTTTCCATTTTTAGTTTTTTTTCCGATCAATCCAGAAACATTTGGGTAAGCATAAAAAGCTCCTTTTGGCATTATACAACTTATACCATCAATGGAATTTAAACCTTCAACAACTAGATTCTTTCTTTCATCAAATGCTTTTAAGCAAGGTTCTAAAAACTTTCTATCGCCATTCAATCCAGCTAAGGCTGCATATTGTGATATTGATGTTGGATTAGAGGTTGATTGACCTTGTATTTTCATCATAGCAAGTATCAAATCTTTTCTTCCAGCTGCATAACCAATTCTCCAACCAGTCATGCAATAACTTTTTGAAACACCATTTACTGTAAGTATTCTTTCTTTCAAATCTGGAGCAATTTGAGCAAGTGTATAAAATTTAAAATCATCATATACTATGTATTCATATATATCATCTGTTATCACATTCACATCTTTATGTTGTCTCAAAACATCTGCAATATTAATTAACTCTTGTTTTGTGTAACATGAACCTGATGGATTAGAAGGACTATTTAAAATTATCCATTTTGTTTTTTCTGATATAATACTATCTAATTCAAAAGGGTTAATTTTAAAATCATTTTCTTCATTACAATTCAAGAACTTCGGGGTACCACCAGCTAATATTGTCATGTCTGGATATGAAACCCAATAGGGTGTAGGGATAATTACTTCATCTCCTGAATTTAATGAAGCAAATAAAGCATTAAATAAAATCTGTTTTCCACCAACTCCAACTATAACTTGATCGATATTATAATTTATCTCATTGTCATTTTTAAATTTATTTACTATTGCTTGTTTTAACTCAGGTATACCCTCAACATTGGTATATTTAGTATAACCATTATTTATCGCTTTAATTGCAGCATCTTTCACGTGTTCTGGTGTGTCAAAATCTGGCTCTCCAGCAGATAAGCTAATTATTTTTTCACCAGCTGCTCTTAGTTCTCTTGCTTTAGCTGTAATAACCATTGTAGGTGATGGCTTAATTTTTTTTAAACTGTCTGAAATAAAATCCATTTAAACTCCAATTATTTAGTGCTATTGAATATTTTTCTTTCTATCATAAATCAACAATATGTCTAATGCCAATAATCATAAATTTAAACTAAAATCAGATTTTGATCCAGCAGGAGATCAACCTAAAGCGATAAATGATTTAATCGAAGGCATAAATAAAAAAGAAAAAGACCAAGTACTTATGGGTGTAACTGGTTCAGGTAAAACTTTTACTATGGCTCAAGTGATTCAATCCCTTAATAAACCAACATTAATAATGGCTCCAAATAAGACACTTGCAGCCCAATTATATGGTGAAATGAAAGAATTTTTTCCTGAAAATGCAGTAGAGTACTTTGTTTCATATTATGATTATTATCAACCTGAAGCTTACGTTCCAAGATCTGACACATTCATTGAAAAAGAGTCTAGCATTAATGAACAAATCGACAGAATGAGGCATTCTGCGACAAGATCTTTATTAGAAAGAAATGACGTTATAATTGTTGCATCTGTTTCATGTATATATGGAATTGGATCTGTTGAAA
>CABZCK010000061.1 GCA_902524215.1 uncultured SAR116 cluster alpha proteobacterium | reverse complement strand
TTTTTTAATTTACAATAGAATGTAAACTGATATCATTTTTATAATACCTTACTGGGTATAGTAAATAAACTATGGGGAGGAGTTTTAATGTCGAAATATACAAGACGTTCTTTTGTAAAAACAGCTGCTTTGTCTGCTACCGCACTTTCAATGCCTTCAATTGCTTTTGGTGCTTTGCCAAAAGTCGTTGTAATTGGTGGTGGTGCTGGTGGAGCGACTGCTGCTAAATATATTGCAAAAGATTCTAAAGGGAAAGTAGATGTAACTTTAATTGAAGCATCAAAAAGATACTATACTTGTTTTTTTTCTAATTTGTATCTTGGTGATTTCCGAAATTATGGATCCATTGGTCACAATTACTATGGACTTGCTGTGAATAGAGGTGTCAATGTAGTTCATGAATGGGCAAAATCAGTTGATCCTGCAGCTAAAAAAGTAAATTTAGGGTCTGGTGGAAGTATATCATATGATAAATTAGTCGTTTCACCAGGAATTGATCTTAAATACGATTCAATTAATGGCTATTCCGCAGATGTTCAATCCAAAATGCCACATGCCTGGAAATCAGGAACTCAAGTTCAATTGTTAAAGAACAAAGTTAAAGGCATGAAAAAGGGTGGAACATTTGTTATGGTACCACCACCAAATCCATATCGTTGTCCACCAGGACCATATGAAAGAGTTTCAATGATTGCGCATCAATTTAAAAAATCAAATCCTACTGCAAAAATTGTTGTTCTAGATCCGAAGAAAAAATTTTCAAAAATGGGTCTTTTTCAAGAAGCTTGGCAAAAACATTACCCTGGAATGATAGAATGGATTGGAGTTGATACTCATGGTGGATTAAAAAATATAAATGCTGCTACCATGGAATTCGAAACTGATTTAGATACATTTAAGGCAGATGCTGCATCTGTTGTTCCTGCACAACAAGCAGGAGCAATTGCTATGACTGCAGGTATTAATAAAGGAGATTGGTGTCCTATAGTAGCAGGATCAATGCAATCACAAGCTGATGAAAACATATATGTTTTAGGTGATGCATCTATAGCAAAATCAATGCCTAAGTCTGGGTTTTCAGCTAATAGTCAAGCAAAGGTTGCTGCAAACCATATAAGAGGAAGTTTGACAGGAAGTAAGGTTTTCCCTGCAAGATACTCTAATACTTGTTGGTCTTTAGTAGCTACAAATGACGGTGTCAAAGTCGGAGCAAGTTATAAGGCCGGAGCTGAGAAAATTGATGTTACAAGTAAATTCATCTCTAAGACTGGTGAAAGTAGTGATCTTAGAAAAGCTACTTATGAAGAATCAATAGGATGGTATGAAGGTATAACATCTGATATGTTTTCATAAATAATTGATTAAAAGGCAGGAGAAATCTTGCCTTTTTTTATTTTATTTTATTAATTTTCTTTCTAACCATCTTTGCAATAAACCAAATAATAATTAAAATAATTGGAACACAGATTGCTAAAAAGATCTCTTTGCTAACAAAAAATTTCTTAAAGTTTAGTGGGTCTATCAAAGTGCTTATTAATCCAATTATATAATATGTCATCGCAATTATTGACAAAGACTCTACTGTTTCTTGTAATCTAAGTTGTGCTCTTGCTCTTACTTCCATAGATTCTAGTAAATTTTTATTTTGTATTTGAACTCCCATTTCAATTTGGGTTCTTACCAGATTATCAGCTCTTTGAGCTCTATTTGCTAGTGATTCCAATCTTCTTGAAAATGCTTCGCAAGTTCTAATGGCAGGTTGAAGTCTTCGGCTTAAAAATTCATCATTGGTTTGGAAAGAATCTAGCCTTATTTCTCTTAAATCTTTAACTCTTTGTTCAACTAATTTATAATATGCAAAAGTTGCTGATAAACGGTAATTAGTAGAAGAGGATATTTCTTCAATCTTTGCAACAACATATGATAATTCATTTAAATCTTTTTGATAATCAGGATAAGTAATTGATTTTTTATCTAAATTTTTTTTTGCTGTTTGAGAAACGGATTTGGTAATTTCTGTTATTTGTTGTTCCAATTCACTTAAATTAAAACTTTCATCTCTAACTTGTGTTAAACCAAGTAAAGAAAGAACTTGATAAGTTTCCAATTCAACAATTCTTTGTAGTAATCGTCCTGTTCTTCTTGTTCTCAGAGCTTTATTTTGAATAAATACTCTTCTAAACCCAGTCCCCAAAAAATCTGTTCTATCAGATTTAAAAGACATGAAAACATTAGCACCATCTTCCGCAACATTAGATCCAGCAAAATTATCATGATAAAAAAATTTTTCAATTTCTATAGGTTTGAATTTGTGATTAGATGGCGCCATTTCAATCCACGATGAAAGGAAATGTTGACCAGGAAAATTTTTTAAAAAATTAATTGGAAGTATGTTTAAAAACTTTATGTCAAACAAGTTCGTTTTATCTTTATTTATTTCAATTTTGTTAGGGTAAATTAGTGTTAAAGAAATAAATTCTGTATGACACTCATATCTT
>CABZCK010000060.1 GCA_902524215.1 uncultured SAR116 cluster alpha proteobacterium | reverse complement strand
TATTAATTTTGAGTTAATGATTAACTCTCATAAACATTTTGTTTGATTAGACTTTTAAATTTCAATTTATTTACAACTTTTTTAAAAACAAAAAAGTGTTTTTATTTACAACTAAATTTACAAAACAAGTCATAGATGGGTAATTTTTAAAATCTATCATGGCATATTAATTGCTAATAATCTTAATTAAAATATAAATTTTTGGAATAAGATATGAATCATGTCTCAACTGACTTCAATTTAAAAAAAGCTAATCGATTCCTTAAAAATGGAAGACTAGAAGAAGCTAGTAGTTTGTATTCAAAGATTCTACAAAATTTCCCGCAAAATAAATTTGCTAAAGATGGCCTAATTAAGATACATGATAGTGTTATAAATAAACATAAAGTAAGACTTTTCTCTTTATATGAAAATAAGAAATTTGATCAATTAATACAGGAAGCTAGAGTATTATCTATAAAAAATTATTACTCCATCTACCTATGGAATATTTTAGGTTATACCTTTTTTTCTCAAGATAAATTAGAAGAAGCAATAGTTTGTTTTCAACGAGTATTGGATATTAATCCAATTCATACAGAAGCATATGATAATATAGGTCAAATTTATTGTAGGTGCGGTGCTTTTGATAAAGCTATTGAAAATTATGAGCAAGCTCTTAGAACAAATCCTAATTATTCTAATTCATATAACAACTTAGGTGTTGCTTTAAATCATCTTGGATATTTTGATAAAGCTATTGAAAACTTTAGAAAAGCAGTCAAGATCAATCCTCACTTTGGATATGCTTACAATAATATGGGGATTTCACTAGGTTATATAATGCAATATGAAGAAGCTATCAAAAGTTACAAAAAGGCACTGGAGATACAACCTAATAATGAAGAAATTTTACATAATATTGGAAAAATACTTAGTAAAATAACAGTAAATAACCAAAATGAAGAAATTACTAACCTATTGTGTTTAATTCTTGATAGAAATAATATCATAAGACCATCAGATATTTCGAAACTATCTTTAAAACTTATAAAATTTGAATCAGGGTACAATAAACTTGTAAAAAAATATAACTCTGGAGATCTCAATAATTCGTTTCATGAAGTCATTAAAAATTTATCAGATATTTCTCTTTTGTCAAAGTTAATGAAGGTTTTACCTCTTCCTGATTTAGAATTAGAAAAAATGCTTACTTTTGTGAGAAGGTCCTTTTTACTCCTTTCAACAAAAGATACTTTCCCATCAGAAAGTTTAAAATTTTTGTCGGACCTAGCACTTCAATGTTTTACAAATGAATATATTTATCCTCAAGAATTTGAAGAAAGTAAAAAACTTAAGGAAGTTGAATTACTCGTTAAAGAAATGTTTATTAGCAACAAACAACCGAGTGTCCAACTCATATTATGTTTAGCTTCCTATAATGCTCTTCAAAAATACAATTGGTCTCATTTAATCTTAAACAACCCTCTTATCGAAGATGTATTAAAAAGACAAGCTATAGAACCTTTACAAGAATTTCAACTAAAACAAAATATGCCTATATTAGAAGATATAAATAATAAAATATCTTTAAAAGTAAAAGAACAATATGAAAAAAACCCTTATCCAAGGTGGATTAATTTGAGTTTAAATATAAACGCTGTTCCAATTTCAAAATTAATCTTTGAGTATGATTTAAAAGTTTTTAATCAAATAATATATGATGTCAAAAATCCCGAAATTTTAATAGCAGGGTGTGGAACAGGTCAACAGGTAATCGAAAGAGCTTCACATATAAAAAATTCTAGTATTTTTGCAATAGATTTAAGTCTGTCTAGCTTAGCCTACGCAAAGAGAAAAACTAATGATTTAAATATTAAAAATGTTAAATATGCTCAAAGTGATATATTAAATTTGGGTAACTTAAAAAAACAATTTGACATTATTGAATGTGTAGGAGTTTTGCATCATATGGATAACCCAATGGCAGGATGGAAAGTTTTGATCGATAGATTAAAGCCAGGTGGATTAATGAAAATTGGCCTCTACAGCGAAAAAGCAAGAAAAAACATCGTGAAATTAAGAAAAAAAATAAAATCTTTGGGAATTGAAACCACAGACAAAGAAATGAAGTCTTTTAGACAAGAGATTATTAACTCTAGTTATCCAGAAATTCAGGATTTGAAAATTCTTCAAGACTTTTATAGCTTAAGTATGTTTAGGGACTTATTATTTCATGTTCAAGAGCATAGATTTACTATTTCAAAAATCCAAAATTGTCTTTATCAGTTAGGTTTGAATTTTTGTGGATTTGAAAATAAAGATCTCATTGATAATTTTAAATTGGTACAAAATTCTAAAGAAGATATTTATGATTTAAATAATTGGGAAATTTATGAGGAAAAAAATCCGTCGTCTTTTATTGGTATGTACCAATTTTGGTGTCAAAAACCCTGAGAAATTATACTTTAATAATTAATATTTAGTATGGTAGATTCATTAAATCTAAATTCTTTTATATTCTACTGTGACGGAGGTGTGA
>CABZCK010000059.1 GCA_902524215.1 uncultured SAR116 cluster alpha proteobacterium | reverse complement strand
CTATATATTTACCATTTATATATGGTAACAAGATGTCAGGGAAACTAAAAATCTTGAATGCATTTCCCAGGACTGCTTCAAATATTATTTTCTATTTTTTATCTGCTTTTAAACCAACTGTTAATATTAATACAGTTTTAAATTATTTATTTAAGAGTAAATTTAACTTAAAAAAAAATAATCTGATTATTCTATCAGAGAATATTTGTAAAAATTTTGTTTTTTTATTTTTTAAAAGATCCTTTGATCTTTTCTTTTCTGTATTTATTATATTATTTTTTTGGTGGTTTCTTATTTTAGTTTGGGTAGTTATAAAAATAGAAACTCCTGGTCCAGGAATAATTTTTCAAAAGAGAGTTGGCAAAAGTGGAAAAATTTTCAATTGTATTAAATTTAGAACAATGAAATCAGGAGTTAAACAAGCCCCAACTCATCATATGTCGTCAACAGATCTTACTGTTGTTGGTGGTTTTTTAAGAACAACAAAACTTGACGAACTTCCTCAAGTTTTTAATATAATTTTAAATGAAATGAGTTTGGTTGGCCCAAGGCCATGTTTGGAAATCCAGCATAAATTAATTTCTAAAAGGAAGGAGTTTAGTATCTTAGAGCTAAAACCAGGAATTACAGGGTTGGCACAAATAAGTAAAGCTGATATGAGTAATATAAATAATATCACAAAATTTGATTTTATTTACTTAAAAACTCAATCTATTTTTGTTGATATTAACATTATTTTTAAGACAATTTTTGGTGCTGGCAATATTGATAACGTGAAAAATTAGATTTATTTATTTGCCTAATAAATCATTATTTTTGTTATTATAATTAAATTCAATTGGCGTTGTTTTTAAAATATTTTCTATTGTTTTTAAATCGTAATTATCACATGCTTTTGATAGTTTGTTTAAGATTAATTTCAATTTTGTTTGATTTAAATAGAATTCATTGGCTTTAAATATTTTTTGATGAAGAGTTTTTTTTGGGTTATTTCCAATTAAAAGTTCTTCATATAATTTTTCTCCAAGTCTTAAATTTGTAAATTTTATTTCAATTGAATTATTTGGTTTTTTAGTATGATTTTCAATATAAGGTTGAAATCCATATAACCTTATCAATGTCTTTGCAATATCAATAATCTTAACTGGCTTTCCCATGTCTAAAACAAAAACATCACCAGTTTCTCCAATTGAACTTGCTTGAATAACAAGTTCTGCAGCCTCATCAACAGTCATGAAATATCTAGTAATTTTTGGATGAGTTACCGTAACCGGTCCTCCTTTTTCAATTTGTTTTGAGAATAAGGGAACAACTGATCCAGAGGATCCAATAACATTTCCAAATCTAACTATCGAAAAATTTGGATAACTTTTTGTCTTTGCTAAACTTTGACATATTAACTCAGAAAACCTTTTCGAAGCACCCATGAAATTAGTTGGTCTAACTGCTTTGTCTGTTGATATTAAAATAAAGTTTTTTACTTTAAATTTTATTGCATAGTTTGCTAATAAGTTTGTACCTAAAACGTTGTTTTTTATTGCCTCTACTATATTCAATTCAAGCAAAGGGACATGTTTGTAAGCTGCTGCATGATATAAAGTATCTATGGAAAAATTTTCAAAAATTAATTTTAGTTTTTTTTCATCATTTATTGACCCAATTATTGGAAAGATTTTTATATTATGATGATTAATTAATTGTAATTCTTGATTAATTGAGTAAATTGCATACTCAGAGATATCTAATAAAATTATATTTTTAGGCTGTTGGTTTAATATTTTTTTACATAGTTCGGTACCAATTGATCCTCCAGCGCCAGTTATCAAAATAGTTCTATTTTGATTATTTTTTTTCATAAGATTATCTAACGGTTTTGCCTTTGATCTTTTCATAAGTTGTTCATATGAAACATTTTTAAATTCTCTGATTGATAAATTTTTATTAATAAGATCTTTAAAATTTGGAATAATTTTTATTTGAATAGAATCTTCACTTAAATATTTTAAAAGTTCGTTTTTGATTTTATTTGAAGTCTCTGAAGAAGAAATTAAAATAAGTTTAATGTTAAATTTTTTCACTATTTTTTTTATTTCTTGATAGCTATAAACCTGTAACCCATCTATAATACTGCCAATTAAGTTCTTATTAGTCTCAATAAAACAAATAGGTTTATAATCTGAGTTAATGTGTAAACTTCTTATAAGTTGTCTGGTAGAATCTTCAACGCCAAAAATTATTGTTGGCTTTCTTTTTCTTAGATTAAAAAAGTTATATATTTCTCTGTATACTAGTCTAGTTCCTCCTATAAAAAATAATAATACACCGAAGTATATAATTGGAAATGATTTCGGAATATTAACATTAAGTATTACAGAACTTAAATAAATAGAAAGTGAGGAAACTAAAACACCAATAATTGTTACTTTCAATGCTTTTATGGTTATAAATCTTAATATCGCTCTATAATGACCAAGTTTGATGAAAACAATTAAAGTTATAGGAAAAGTAACATAAAGAACTTGAATAGCATTTGTAAAAAAATTTATGTCAA
>CABZCK010000058.1 GCA_902524215.1 uncultured SAR116 cluster alpha proteobacterium | reverse complement strand
ACAATATCTTTTTTGTTTTGTATTCTGTCAACAATAGGTCTGTCAACTCCAATTCTAATTCTGTGATATGATGAGCCTATACAATTATCTATGGATTTTAGACCGTTATGCCCATTATGGCCACCACCTTTTTTAACCTTGATTTCACCTAATTTAAGATCTATCTCATCGTGAAAAACAAATACGTTATCTATATCGATATTATAAAAAGATTTTATTTCTAATATACTTTCACCAGATAAATTCATATAAGTATTTGGTTTGAGTAATATCACTTTATATGATTCTATTAAACCTAAGGATAAAGAGGATTTAGCTTTTTTTTTAAAACTAGGTAGCTCATAATTTTTCGCCAAATGATCAATTACCATATAGCCAATATTATGTCTGTTATAGTAATATTTTGTACCTGGGTTACCTAATCCAACTAAAAGATACATTTATGTATACTATTCTTCTTTTTTATCCTCAGTTTTATCTTCGGTTTCCTCTGTTGACTGCTCTTCAGTTGTTTCATCTTCGTCTTCATCAGAGATACCGCCTCTTGGGGCAGCTATAGTAGCAACTGTAAAATCACGATCTGTTATAGTTGGCGTACAGTTTTCAGGTAAACTTATAGAGCTGATATGTATAGTATCACCAACATTCAGTCCTTCTAAATCAACAGTAATTTTTTCTGGTATAGCTGTGGCTGGACAATTTAATTCAACTTGTGATCTTACTACATTCAATACTCCACCGAATTTTATGCCATTACATTTATCTTCATTTAGAAATTCAACATTAATTCCCACATTAACATAAGATTTGTCTGTAACTCTTAAAAAGTCTATGTGTAAAGTATCATCCGACACTGGATGAAATTGGATATCTCTTGGTAAAACAAAATGTTTACCGTCTTTGGTTTCAATATTAATAAGTTGCCCGAAAATACCAGGTTTTTGCATTAAAAAATACCATTCTTTTTTTTCTAGTGAAATTGATATTGGCTTTTCTTTATTTCCGTAGATAACCGCTGGTATAAGATTATTTTTTCTAGCAAATCTGGCAGACCCCTTACCAACCTTGTCTCTAAGATTTGCTTTTAAATCAATTGCTTCCATTTTTTAAAAACTCCATTAATATATGATTGCCTCCAGGGGTGCAATCAGAAACAATTAATAACCTTTTATTGTAAAAATGAAAAGAAAAATATTAATTAATCAAATAAACTTGATACTGAAGATTCTGTATGAACTCTTCTTATAGCTTCGCCAAGTATAGATGCTATTGAAATTTGTCTAATATTTGATGCTAATTTAATTGGTTCAGTCGCCTGAATAGAATCAGTTGTAACTAAATTTTGTAAAGGTGAATTAAGGACTCTAGACACAGCAGATCCCGAAAGTACACCATGAGTAACATATGCATCAACAGAAATCGCTCCAGCTGAAACTAGAGCTTGAGCTGCGTTACATAATGTACCACCAGAATCAACAATATCATCAACTAAAATACAATGATGTTTAGATACATCGCCTATTATATTCATAACTTCAGATGCACCAGGTTTTTCTCTTCTTTTATCAATTATTGCAAGTCCAGCATTAATTCTTCTTGCTATAGCTCTTGCTCTTAATACTCCTCCAACATCTGGGGAAACAACTATAGTGGGGACATTTGAATATCTATCTTTAATATCTTTAACAAAAACAGGTGCTGTAAAAAGATTATCTGTGGGAATGTCAAAAAAGCCTTGTATTTGTCCTGCATGCAAATCCATTGTAAGAACTCTATCTGCACCAGCTGAGGTTATTAAATTAGCTACAAGTTTTGCAGAAATTGGTGTTCTTGGACCTGATTTCCTATCTTGTCTCGCATATCCAAAATAAGGAATTACAGCAGTTATTCTTTTTGCACTTGCTCTTCTTAATGCATCTAATGTAACTAGTAATTCCATTAAATTATCATTTGCAGGATATGAGGTTGATTGTATGACAAACATATCTTCGCCTCTAACGTTTTCTTTAACCTCAACAAAAACTTCCATGTCAGAGAATCTTTTAACTTCCGCATTAACAAGTTTTAAATTTAATTCTTTTGAAATTGAATCAGCTAAGGGCAAATTTGAATTACAAGAAATTATTTTCATGAATAAACCTTAAAACAAAATTCACTATATAAATAACATAATGAAACTACCAATAATTATTAAGAAAATAAAGATAATTAAATGTGGCATGATAATTTTATTTTAATCCTATAACTGATACTTGACGTCCTGTTGTATTCTTCAAACTATCACTCTTTCTGTTTTGTGTAGTTCTTCTATAACTAAAAAAATTTTTATTTAAATACGTATCTATCTCGACATCACTAATATTGTTTATTTCATTTAAATTTAACTTATGTTTTATGAATAAAGGTAAATTAAAAAAGTATTTTTCAACAAGAATATTATTTTTTGATTTATACTCAGTAGTAGATTCAATTTTTATAGCTAAATCATTGCCAATTTCATATGAATGTTGTTGAATTGTGGGGCCTATAATAGCATGGATATTTTTTCTTAAACTCCCAATTTCAGTCATCTTATCTATTGTATTTTCTATAATC
>CABZCK010000057.1 GCA_902524215.1 uncultured SAR116 cluster alpha proteobacterium | reverse complement strand
GAATTAGCTACTGAACAAGCATGTTGACCGCTTGCACCTCCATAACAAGATAATGCATATTTAGTTATATCATGACCTCTTTCTATAGATATTTTTTTTATTGCATTAGCCATATTCTCAGAAGCAATTTGTAAATATCCAGTAGCAATTTTTTCAATATTTTTATTAATTTTATTTTTGTTTTTTAATTGTTTAAATTTTGCAATCACTTTTTCCTTATTAAGTGGTTTATTCTGTTTCTTCCCAAATATTTTTGGAAAATATTTTGGTGATATTTTCCCTACAATCAAATTTGCATCTGTAACTGTTAAAGGTCCATTATTATCATAACATGTTGGGCCTGGGTTTGAACCTGCTGATTGAGGCCCTACTTGAAACCTGTCATCTTCAAACTTTAATATTGAACCACCACCTGCAGCTACTGTATGAATGTCTAGCATGGGTGAGGTAATTCTAGTTCCAGCAACTATATTCTCATTTTTTCTTTCATAATCTTTATTAAAATGTGAAACATCAGTAGATGTACCACCCATATCAAAGTTTATTATTTTATCAATGCCTAAAGATTTTATAGTTTCAACAGAACCTACTACTCCACCAGCTGGTCCTGAAAGAATTGAATCTTTCCCTTTGAAATTTATTGCAGATGTTAACCCTCCAGATGACATCATAAAGTAAATATTTTTTTGTATTTTATTATTGTTGTTTGAACTATTAGTTATGTTTGAAATGAAGTTTTGTATATATTTATTCAATACTGGTGATAAATATGCATCTGCAACAGTAGTATCACCTCTACAAACAATTTTTACCAATGGTGACACTTTTGAGCTTATTGAAATTTGATTAAATCCAATTTTCAAAGCTATTTTTTCAATTAATTCCTCATGCTTTTTAAATTTATAACTATGCATCAGAACAATTGCTAAACTTTTAAATCCTTTAGATTTAAATTTTATTAGATCCTCTTTTACCTTATTAAGATTTAATTTTTTTAAAATATTTCCGTCACTATCAATTCTTTCATCAACTTCAAGTACATTTTTGTAAAGGTTTTGTGGTTTTATTGGTTTTTTTGCAAAAATATTTGAACGATCCTGATAAGCAATTTCTAAAGCATCTCTGTAACCTTTTGTAATAACTAATAATGTATTTTCTCCTTTTCTCTCAAGTAACGCATTAGTTGCTACGGTAGTTCCCATTTTAATTTCATCAATTATTGATGAAATATTATTATTTAGTAGATTGTTTTTATTTAAGATATTTAAAATTCCAAAAGATGCGGCATCCTCATAAACTTTATCATTTTGTGAAAGAAATTTTTTTACTACAATTTCATTGTTAGGCTTTTTGGCAACAATGTCTGTGAATGTCCCCCCCCTATCAATCCAAAAAGACCATTTTTTTTGATTCATTTACTTATCTTCACTCAAAATTTTAGCGGCTATTGGAGCAAAATATGTTAAAATTCCAGAGCAACCAGCCCTTTTAAAACTTGTTAAAGTCTCTATGATTACTGATTTGTCTAGTAATCCATTATTAATTGCTGTCATGATCATCGAATATTCTCCAGAGACCTGATAAGCAAAAATTGGAATATCAAATTTTTGATTTAATTTACTTATGATATCTAAGTATGGTAAGCCAGGCTTAACCATAATCATATCTGTTCCTTCTGAAATATCTAACTCAGCTTCCCTTATAGCTTCTTTTGAATTATTATAATCCATTTGATATGATGATTTATCTTTATTTCCAAAATTATTAGATGACCCTACAGCATGTCTAAATGGACCATAAAATGATGAGGAATACTTCACTGAGTAAGACATTATTAAGGTATTTTTATAATTATTATTTTCAAGTGTTTCTCTTATTTTTCGAATTCGTCCATCCATCATATCACTAGGTGCAATGATATCACATCCCGCTTCAGTTTGAATTAGAGCTTGTTCACATAATATTTTGACTGTCTCATCGTTATCTACATAGTCATTTATTATAACACCATCATGTCCATGGTCAGTGTAAGGGTCTAATGCCACATCACAAATTACGCCTAGTTTACTAGTTACATCTTTAATTAATTTAATTGCATTACAAACAATATTATTTTTATTAAGAGCTTCAGATCCAGAGGAGTTTTTTAAATCATTCGATATTTTTGGAAAAATAGCTATTGCTGGAATGTTTAAACTTAAGATATTTTTAATCTCTTTTTTTAGATTGTCTAAAGAATATCTAAATAGACCTGGCATTTCTGGTATGGGCTCTATTTTATTAATGCCGTCAACTATAAATACAGGGTAAATTAAATCATTAACTGTTAAATAATTTTCTTTAACAAGGTTTCTTACAAATTTTTTTGCTCTTGTTCTTCTCATTCTAGTGAAAGGAAAGCTATATGAACTCATAAATTAATCACTTATCTATATCTTTGTTTTAAAATCAATTTAATTGATAATTTATTTACAATCTACCTTTAATTTTTAAATAATTTAGATTAAATTAGACTGGAGATTACTTATGAAACTAACAGATTATTTTTTACCTCTTAAAAAGGAAAAGCCAAAAGAAGCTGAAATTACTTCTCATATCTTAATGTTAAGATCTGGAATGTGCCAACAATCTTCATCAGGTATTTATTCCTGGTTACCTCTTGGAAAAAAGGTTTTAGATAAAATAGAAAAGATTACAAAAGATGAAATGAATGCTTCTGGTGCAATAGAAATTTTGATGCC
>CABZCK010000056.1 GCA_902524215.1 uncultured SAR116 cluster alpha proteobacterium | reverse complement strand
CTTATTATAGGACTGGTAAAGCAAATGTGTTAGCTGGTTTAAGACCAAAGTTAATTGATGAAATGCAATTGAAAAATAATGATAGGATTATTGATGAACCATTTACCTATATAAAGCAATCGGTTGGGTTTAAAAAAAATTATCCTGAAGTTATTGAATTTATTAATTCTATAATATTTGAAGCTATAGAGGATGGATATATTGAAAATTCTTTACAAAAGCATAATGTAAATAAAAAATTAAGTATTCCAAAATCAAATTAATTTTGATGACCATAAAACCTTTTTTTTATCTTTTGATAACAATTTTTGTCTGGGGATCATCTTTCCCAGCAATGTCATACCTTTTAAAAGATTTAAACCCCATGGAGTTAGCTTTAGGTAGATTTTTATTACCCGGTATTTTAGGATTATTATACTTTTTAAAAACTAAGTTAAATATTTCAATGATAGATTATCTTCGTTATTTTTTATCAGGCTTTTTTGGAATATTTTTATATAATTTTTTTTTAAATACTGGACAAACTGCAGTTAGCGCAGGTGCAAGTAGTTTTATAGTAAATTGTAATCCACTTTTTGCATTTTTAATTGGTTTCTATGTTTTAAAACAAAAGATAAAAGCTTATTTATGGTTTGGTATAATTATATGTATTGTAGGGGTGTTTATAATTTCATTAGAAAGACAATTAGACACTGTTTTGAATGAGGGTGCATTTTTAATATTGTTTGCTGCTTTTTTGACTGCAAGTTATTTTCATATTGTAAAACCATTAATAGATAAATATGGTGTTACTATTTCATTATCTTTAACTTTAGTTTTTGGAACAATTCCAATGTTATTCTGGTTAAATTCAACTTTAGACTCAGTCAGTATTTTAGATGAAAAGAGTATATTTGCTCTTGTTTGGCTGACTTTATTTCCAACACTTTTAGGTTACTATACTTGGACATATTCAGTGGGCTATTTTGGTGCAAACAAAGCATCGTTTTTTTTATTTTTAATTCCTGTTTTTTCAATAATAATTGACTATTTATTTCTTGAAAACCTACCAAGTTTGACAACTTTGTTAGGAGGATTTTTAATTTTATCTAGCGTGTCTGTAATACTTTATTTAAATTTTAAATAAAATTTATTTTTATGGAGCGGGTAGCGAGAATCGAACTCGCGTCATCAGCTTGGAAGGCTGAGGTCTTACCACTACACAATACCCGCATGTATTTGGTAATATACAATCTTTTTAAAAAATGTAAATATTGGTTTAATTAAATTAAAATTAATTCCATCCTTTAATATTATTTTGAATTAATTTAGATATTAATGAAATACCTTCTTCTCCATCATTTAAGCAATTTATATAATTTAAATCTTTTCCACCATGCTCTTGAAAAGTTTCCAGAGCTTCATTTTTGATTTCATCAAGTGTTTCTAAACAGTCTGTAACGAAACCAGGAGAAATTATACTGATTATTTTTTTTCCATTCTTGGCAAGTTCTATTAAGGTTTCATCAGTATAAGGTTTTAACCATTCTTCAGGTCCAAATCTTGATTGAAACGAAACGGTAAATTTATTATCTGGCCATTGAAGTTTTTCTTTTATTAATCTTCCAGTTTTTTGGCAATGACAATGATAAGGATCACCTAACAATAAATATCTACGAGGAACACCATGAAAAGAAATAATAAGATGCTCTGGTTTTCCAGTTTTTTTAAATGATTTCTGAATTGAGTTTGCAATATTAGTAATATATTTATCATCATCAAACCAAGGGGCTATAGTTCTAATGGATGGTTGCCATCTTTTTTTTAATAACCATTTAAACACTTCATCTTGTACTGATGCTGTAGTACTTGCTGAGTACTGAGGATAAAGCGGCAAAATTAATAATTTAGAACAACCTTTTTGAAATAAAAGTTCAAGTTTTTCATTTATTGATGGTTTCCCATATCTCATTGAATAATCAAAAATTAATGAATCATGTGATTTAAACTTATCTTGTATTTTTTTTAACTGGCTTTCTGTTATGTATCTTAGTGGTGATCCTTTTTTTTCATCCCAGATTCGTTTATAAGCTTCACCAGATTTTTGAGGTCTGAAGGCTAAGATAGGTCCATTTAAGATTAACCACCAAAGTGGTTTAAACACATCTATTACACGTCTATCGCTTAGAAATTGTTTAAGGTATTTTCTCATTGACCAATAATCAGTGTTTTCAGGTGTACCTAAGTTTATTAAAAGTATACCAATTTTATCAAATTTAGTTTTTATATGATCTGAAGGTTTCTGTATCATTTCATTTACGCGGCGTTAATGCTGGTTTTTATAAAATTAAATTTTCTAAATGTTTTTACTAAACTATCAACTAAATCTAACATCATTGTTTTAGTATGAAATGGTCCTGGTGTAACTCTTAATCTCTCTTCTCCTTTTTTTACAGTTGGGTAGTTAATTGGTTGTATATAATGACCATATTTATCAAGCAAGTGTTTACTTATTTTATTACATAATTCAGCATCTCTAATCATCACTGGGATAATATGGGTTGTATTTTTAAGGATCTCTATATCATGTTTTAAAAGTTCATTTTTTAAAAATTTAACGTTTTCTTGCTGTTTGATTCTTAATTCACTGTTAGATTTAAGATATTCAATAGATGCTCTTGCACTTTCAGCCACTAATGGAGGTAAAGAAGTGGTGAAGATAAAGCCGCTCGCTGTAGATCTAATAGCATCACAGATAAGATCATCAGCTGCTATATAGCCTCCTATTGTTCCAAAAGCTTTAGCTAGTGTTCC
>CABZCK010000055.1 GCA_902524215.1 uncultured SAR116 cluster alpha proteobacterium | reverse complement strand
CAAAAGATTCATTAAACAATGAAGAAAAGTGCTTTACATTCGATGTAAGTTTTGATGAAAAAAATACAAACAAAGTCTTTCTTTATGAAATTTATCAAGATAAAGATGCTTTTGATTTTCATCTTAAAAGTGATCACTACTTAAGCTTTGATAAAGATGTAAAAAATTGGGTGACAAAGAAAACAGTTAATCAATTAATTAAACAAAACTAGTGAGGTTAAGATGCTTCTTGGGGTAATAGGTGATGATTTTACTGGCTCTTCAGATATAGCAAATAATTTAAAAAAAGCTGGAATGTCAGTTGGCATGTATTCAGGAGTACCTGACAATAAAAGAAAATTAAATAAGTATAATGCTGTTGTAATTGCTCTTAAGACAAGAACAGTTCCAATAAAAAAAGCAATTTTAGAAAGTATTAAAGCATTAGAATGGTTGAAATCTAAAAAGTGTAAAAAAATAATTTTTAAATACTGCTCTACTTTTGACTCCACAAAAAAAGGTAATATAGGGCCTGTCATTGATGCAATTATGAAAAACTTAAATATTGACTTTACTATTGCTTGTCCATCGTTTCCAGATGCAGGAAGAACATTATATCAAGGCCACATGTTTGTTAATGGTTTACCACTCAATGAATCAGGAATGGAAAACCATCCACTTACACCCATGACCGATCATAACCTTGTTAGATGGTTAAACTATCAAACAAAAGGAAAAGTAGATTTAATAAATTCCGTCACAATCAAAGAAGGTGCTAAATCAATAAAAAAAAGAATAACTGAATTAAAAAAAAGTAATGTGAAATACGCAATTACTGATACTCTTGATAATCAAGATTTTGATTTAATTTGTAGTGGCACAGATAATTTAAAATTTTTAACAGGTGGCTCAGGTATAGCACTAGGTCTTCCAAAAGTTTTCAAGAAAAAAGGTATGCTTAAAAAAAGTAACTCTAAGTTACCTAATGTTAAAGGAAACACAATCATTCTTTCAGGCTCTTGTTCTTTGGCAACTAATGAACAAGTAGAATTATATAAAAAAAGTTATCCTTCTTTGTTTATTTCACCAGAGGAATTAATTAAAAACGAAAATTATCACAATGAGATTATTGAATGGATATTGAGACATAGTAAAAAAAGACCACTTATTTATTCAACAGCTCTTCCTAAAAAAGTATCTCTTTATCAGAAAAAGTTTGGTTCAAAGATTTCATCTAAAATAGAAACCCTTTTTCAAAAAATTATTAAAAATATTTATAAATATAATTTTAATAAAATTGTATGTGCTGGAGGTGAAACATCAGGTGCTATAGTTAAAGCATTAATGATTAAAGAACTTCAAATTGGTGAAGAAATTTCAGCAGGTGTGCCTGTTATGTGGGAGCCAGAAAAGAATATTAAAATCACTTTAAAATCAGGGAACTTTGGGCAAAAAGATTTTTTTTCTAGAGCTTTAAAAAAACTATAAAATTATATTTTTTTGAATTTTGAAAGCGCTTCTATAAATGTTAAACCTTTCTCCATTTCTAACATTGCTTGATTATCATCAGCACTAAATTTTTCAGCATTTGAAATTACATTTTCTAATTCTTCTACAGGAATACAAAGAACACCTGTTCCATCAGCTACAATTATATCACCTGTTCTCACCTTCACTCCACAACAAATAATTGGCTCCCCAATCGATAAAACTTTTATCCTAGTTTTTCCTGGGGTTGGTACCATATGCTTTGAAAAGGCAGGAAAGTTAAACTCAATTATTTCTTCCCTATCTCTTATCCCTCCATCCACAACCAATCCACCAATACCCTTTAATTTTGCGGAATAAGAAGCCATACCTCCCCAAGTAGAAACTGGTGCACCATTATTTGCTACAACAATAACATCTCCTGGGTTTGCTTTTTCGATCATGTGACCTACTTTAAAATCTTCAGTTTTAAATGAACCAAAAGGTCCATTTGTTTCTTGAACTGTGAGTGCCTCACCTACAACCCTCATTCCAAAACCTGCAGGTTCTAAATTATACATTATTCCTTCAAATCCAATATCATCCAACACATTTGCCAATGTTGGAGTTGCTAATTTTTCTAACCTTGATTTATGTTCTTTTGTGAATTTAACCATCAATTGAGTTTATGTGATTTAAACTTTAAAATCAATTAACCCACAAATTTACCCTAGTCATATTCAATAAATTATTTATATTATTATTATGACTTATTTTAATTTTCCACATATTGAAGAAGATGATAATCTTAAAAACCTAAGAAATGATGTAAAAAGTTTTTTAAAAACAACTTTTAATTCTAATAATATTAAACCTCAAGCTGATGCCTGGATGTATTCTGCAAACCCAGAGTTTAGTAAAAAACTTGGTGAAAAAGGATGGCTTGGAATGTCATTCCCTAAAAAATATGGCGGTCGTGAGAAAACAATGTTGGAAAGATACGTTATTACTGAAGAACTTTTAGTTGCTGGAGCACCTGTTGCTGCTCATTGGATTGCAGATAGACAAAGTGGGTCACAAATTATTAGATACGGAACAGAAGAACAAAAGAAAGAAATCATTCCTAAAATTTCATCTGGTGAATGTTTTTTTGCCATTGGTATGAGTGAACCTGATTCAGGTTCTGACCTTGCTTCAGTAAAAACTTTTGCAAAAAAAACTGCCGATGGTTGGGAGTTAACAGGCAGAAAAATATGGTCAACAGGAGCCCATTTGTCACATTACATGATTGTTTTAGCTCGAACAGAAAAACTTGATGAAAAAAACAGACATTCTGGTCTATCTCAATTCTTAGTAAATTTAAAATTACCAGGTGTAGAAATTA
>CABZCK010000054.1 GCA_902524215.1 uncultured SAR116 cluster alpha proteobacterium | reverse complement strand
GAATTTGTTATTGAGGTTTTAGAAAAATTTTTTGGAAAAAGACAAGATGAAGCCACACAAATTATGCTCCACGTTCATCAAAAAGGTATTGGTGTCTGCGGTATTTACACATATGAGATTGCAGAAACTAAAGCAGTGCAAGTTACAAATTATGCCCGCAAATATGAACATCCACTTCAAATGCAATTAGAAAAGGAATAAATAATGTTATCAAGATCATTAGAAGAAACATTAAGACGTGCAATGAATTTAGCATCTTCAAAAAAGCATGAATTTGCTACATTAGAACATTTATTATTCTCATTATTAGAAGATAAAGATGCAATTGAAGTATTTAAAGCATGTGGTGTGGACATAAAGGTATTAGAAGATGATCTTAATAGTTATTTAGATAAAGATTTGAAATCAATTGTTAGTTCAAATGAAGATATAGATACTCAGCCAACATCAGGGTTTCAACGTGTTGTACAAAGAGCTGTTATACATACTCAATCATCAGGAAAAAATGAGGCAAACGGTGCTAATGTCTTAGTTGCTATGTTCTCTGAAAGAGATTGTTATGCAGTATATCTGCTTCAAAAGCAGAATATGAAAAGATTAGACGCTGTTAGTTTTATAAGTCATGGTCTTGCAAAAGATCCAAACTATACCAAATCTAAAACTAATGAGGATTTAAATTCAGACAGTCAATCAGATCCTAAAAAAGAAAGTGCTTTAAAAAAATATGCTGTTGATTTGAATGAAAAATCTGCATCTGGAAAAATTGATCCAGTTATAGGGAGAAAGAAAGAACTTAATAGAACTATACAAGTTTTGTGTAGGAGAACAAAGAATAACCCGTTATTGGTTGGCGATCCTGGTGTCGGAAAAACAGCTATAGCAGAAGGACTTGCAGATAAAATTGTTAAAGGCGATGTTCCAGAAGTATTGTTAAAATCTGAAATTTATGCTCTTGATATGGGGGCACTTCTAGCAGGTACTAGATATAGAGGTGATTTTGAAGAACGCTTAAAAGCTGTAATCAAAGAAATAGAAAAAAATGAAAATGCAATATTATTTATTGATGAAATTCATACGATAATTGGTGCTGGCGCTACGAGTGGTGGTGCGATGGATGCCTCAAATTTACTAAAACCTGTGCTTCAAACAGGTACACTTAGATGCATTGGCTCAACTACATATAAAGAATATAGAGGTTATTTTGATAAAGACAGAGCTTTAGTAAGAAGATTTCAAAAAATAGATGTAAAAGAACCTAATGTTGATGATGCAATCAAAATTTTGATGGGGCTTAAATCAAGATATGAAGATCATCATAAAATTAAATTTACCAATGATGCAATTAAAACTGCAGTTGAATTATCTTTTAGATATATAAATGAAAGAAAACTTCCTGATAAGGCTATTGATGTGATTGACGAAACAGCCGCTGCACAAATGCTCATAACACAAAACAAAAGAAAGAAAACAATTGATAAACAAGAAATAGAAGAAACAGTTGCTTTAATTGCTAGAATACCTCCAAAACATGTTTCTAAAGACGATAAAAAGGCACTTTTAAATTTAGAAAGTGATCTGAAAAGAATGGTTTATGGTCAAGATAAAGCTATATCTGCCCTGGTTTCAAGTGTAAAATTGTCAAGGGCAGGTCTCAGAGAAGGAGAAAAACCAATAGGTTGCTATTTATTCTCTGGTCCTACTGGAGTTGGTAAAACTGAAGTGGCAAGACAGTTGTCTGAATCATATGGTATTAAACTTACTAGATTTGATATGTCAGAATATATGGAAAGACATACGGTTTCCAGGTTGATAGGTGCACCCCCGGGTTATGTTGGTTTTGATCAAGGAGGATTATTAACCGATGCAATTGACCAAAATCCCCATTCAGTATTACTTTTAGATGAAATTGAAAAAGCACATCCTGATTTGTTTAATTTATTACTTCAAATAATGGATCATGGTAAATTAACTGATAATAATGGTAAGTCAGTAGATTTTAGAAATGTCATTTTAATTATGACAACCAATGCAGGGGCTTCAGAGTTATCTAAATCATCAATTGGATTTTTAAATGACACAAAAAACGATGCTGATACACAAGCAATAGAAAAATTATTTACTCCAGAATTTCGTAATAGGTTAGATGCTGTCATACCATTTGATTATTTAGATATAGAAGTAATCAAAATGGTAGTAGATAAATTTATAATGCAATTAGAGGCACAATTGTCCGATAAAGGTGTTTCTATAATGCTTTCTGATGAAGCAAGAAATTGGTTAGCTAAAAAAGGATATGATAAGATTTTTGGAGCAAGACCTTTAAATAGATTAATTCAAGAAAAAATTAAAAAACCACTAGCTGAAGAACTTTTGTTTGGAAAACTTGTAAAAGGGGGTAACGTTTTTGTAGATAACAAAAATGATGAATTAATTATTAAATCTGAGTCTTCTACTAAAACATCAGATAAAAGAAAGACAAAAATTAAAATTTAATTTTTAAATTTAAAAGGATTATCATGATTATTAACAAAATCGATGTTTTCTCGAATATGTGTTTTTTCATCATTTATAAAAGCGGAAACAGCATTTCTAAATGAGGAGTTTGGAAGATAATGATAACTAAAAGTTGGTTTAGCTAAATATCCTCTTTTAATTTTATGGTGTCCTTGAGCACCAGCTTCAACAACTTTTAATTTTTGATCAATTGCATAATCTATAGCCTGATAATAACACATTTCAAAATGCAGAAAAGGGACATCAACTTTAGATCCCCAATTTCTACCATATAAACAATTTTTATCAGTGAAATTTAGAGCACCAGCAACTATTTGATTATCTTTTTCTGCTATAATGAGAACAATTTTTTTATTTAACTTATCTGATATTGATGAGAAAAAATCTCTTGTTAAATAAGCA
>CABZCK010000053.1 GCA_902524215.1 uncultured SAR116 cluster alpha proteobacterium | reverse complement strand
GTACATACTAGGAAACAAAATATCTGATTAATAAATAGTCGTATATCAAATTTTAAATGGTTTTTTGCATATAATTTAATCATTAAATGACTTTGAAGTCACAGATTACATCTCTTAATTAAACAAAAACCAACAAAACCTATATCAATTAATTAACGTTAGGAGTTTTTATGAAAAAAGTTTTTATTTTAGGCTTTGTATTAATCTCTATGTTTGCATCTTTTGCAAACGCAGCGGTTGATGCTGAGGTCGCATATATTTTTAACTCATTTTCCTTTTTGGTTCATGGGTTCTTAGTTATGCTTATGGCAGCTGGTTTCTGTATGTTAGAAACTGGTTTGGTAAGAGCTAAAAATGCAGTGGTCCAGTGTGCTAAAAATATTGGTTTGTATTCAATAGCTGGAATTATGTTTGCAGTTGTTGGATATAATCTTATGTACATGGATGTGTCCGGTTGGATAGGTTCATTTTCTATATGGGGTCCATCTGATAAACTCGAACCGCTTGAAGGTGATTATTCATCTGGATCTGATTGGTGGTTCCAAATGGTTTTTTGCGCTACTGCTGCATCAATTGTTAGTGGAGCAGTTGCAGAAAGAGTAAAGCTATCTAGCTTTTTGATATTTGTTGTAGTTTTGTGTGGATTTATATATCCTATTCAAGGTTCATGGTCTTGGGGTGGCGGATATTTAAGCGAAGCTGGATTTTTGGACTTCGCAGGTTCGTCTATTGTCCATGGTGTCGGTGGTTGGGCTGCACTAACTGGTGCAATTATTCTAGGTGCTAGAAAAGGTAAATATGCTTCAGACGGAAGTGTTAATCCAATGCCAGGTTCAAACTTACCATTAGCTACATTAGGAACCTTTATATTATGGTTTGGTTGGTTTGGATTTAATGGTGGCTCTCAGCTTGCAATGGGTTCAGCTGCTGATGTTTCTGCAATATCTAACATATATATTAATACAAATCTTGCAGCAGCAGGAGGTGTTGTAGTTGCGATAATTCTAACAATGTTATTCTACAAAAAAACTGATTTAACAATGGCTTTAAATGGAGCTCTTGGTGGATTAGTGGCAATTACGGCCGAGCCTTTAGCTCCTTCACCAATGCTTGCAATCTTTATTGGCGCAGTAGGCGGATTAATAGTTGTATTATCAATACCAATGTTAGACAAATTCAAAGTTGATGATGTTGTAGGTGCAATACCGGTGCATTTATTTGCAGGTATTTGGGGAACAATAGCAGTAATTTTTTCAAATTCTGACGCAAATATTGGAGCTCAACTTTATGGTATATTAGCTATAGGAGCATTTACAGTAATCGCATCTTCAGTTGTATGGTATGCAATAAAACTAATTATTGGTATCAGAGTATCAGAAGAACAAGAACTTGAAGGTGTAGATGTAAGCGAAGTTGGTATGGAAGCATACCCTGATTTTAAAAAATAATAATCAAATAACCTCCCCGTAAAAAGGCAGTCTATTAAGACTGCCTTTTTTTATTTTCTTTAATCCTACAATCCTAGTGAATTATAACTATCCATAACTCTTTTTACAGACACCATCATAGCAGAAGTTCTTAAATCATTAGCATTATTATTATTGTTCCAAACATCACTTATCACATTATAGGTATTTCTCATAGTATCCTCTAACCCAGATCTTACTAAATCAATTTCTGCTGAACCTTGCATCACTAAATCTTTGTATTCATCTGGGAATTTAGAACCAGTCATTTTTTCAAGTGCTTCTATCATTAATATAGTTTGATTTTCTTGAGCACGTCGTTGAAGTCTTCCTAATCTTATTCTACTTAAGTTTTTTATCCATTCAAAATAACTAACCGTTACTCCACCTGCATTTGCATAAAGATCTGGTATTATAACAACTCCCTTATTAGTAAGTATCTCATCAGCTTCACTAGATACAGGACCGTTTGCAGCCTCAATAATTAATGGCGTTTTTATCTTTTGAGCATTTCCTTTATTAATAACTAATTCCATTGCAGCAGGAATTAAAATATCAGCATCCTCTTCTAAAATTTCTGCTCCTTTTGAAACAAATCCTTCAAAACCTTTAACTCCACCATTTTTGAAAATATATTCTCGTAATTCTTTTATATTTACTCCTTTTGAATTAACTACTGAACCATCCCTTTCGATGACATGAGTAATTAAACATCCATCTTCATTTGATAAAAATAAAGCCGCATGATAACCAACATTCCCTAAGCCTTGTATTATCACTCTTTTACCTTGTAAACCTGGTGTTAAACCTGTTTTTTTTACATCATTGGGATGATCAAAAAATGCTCTTAAAGCATACTGAACTCCTCTTCCGGTCGCTTCTGTCCTTCCACCAATGCCGCCCTTATTTACTGGTTTTCCAGTTACACACGCCCAAGCATTCAAATCTGTAGGATTTAGTTTTCTATACTCATCTGCCATCCAAGCCATTTCTCTTTCACCTGTACCTACATCCGGAGCTGGCACATTTTGGGACGGATGTATCAAATCTCTTTTAGCTAGTTCTTGGGTAAAACGTCTTGTAATTTTTTCTAGCTCATCTTCTTTCCAATCTCTAATATTTATTTCAAGACCACCTTTCGATCCCCCAAATGGAACTTCTACTAATGAACATTTATAAGTCATGAGTGCTGCTAAAGCTTCTACTTCATCCTGATTTACTTCTAAATCATATCTTATGCCCCCTTTTACAGGTTCAAAATGGTCAGAATGAACAGATCTGTAGCCGGTAAAAGTGTATATAGTTCCTCGTAATCTAACACCAAATCTTACCACATAAGTGGAGTTTGCTGTCATTATTTGGCCTGCTAACTCATCACTATAGACTTCTTTTCCTTCAGTTTTTTGCAAGCATTCAACTGCTTTTTTGTAATTTACTTCAATTGATTCTAAAAATTCATGGCCTGCCATTTAACTCCTCCCAATAAATAATTAATTACTATAATTATATTTATTTAAATCTGTAAATTGATTTTTAATAAAATTAGGTCTTTAATATGTAAAAAGGAAAATATATGTTTCA
>CABZCK010000052.1 GCA_902524215.1 uncultured SAR116 cluster alpha proteobacterium | reverse complement strand
AACAATTGAAAATATACAATTTAATAAAATTGAAGATGATCCTTTGGATTTTAAAGATTTAAAAAAATATTCAGATAGGCTAAAAATTGCTAGAAATAAAACAAATTCATATGATGCTATCTCTATTAAATATGGTTTGATTAACAAAAAGCCATGCGTTTTACTTTTGTTTGATTTCTCATTTATGGGTGGTTCTATGGGAAGATCGGTAGGCGACGCAATAATCAAAGCTGTAGATACTGCAATTGAAAAAAATTGTGCTTTATTAATTATTCCCTCTTCAGGTGGTGCTAGAATGCAAGAAGGCATTCTGTCCCTAATGCAAATGCCAAGATCTGTAGTTGCAATTCAAAAGTTAAAAGACAAACGTCTACCCTATATAGTTTTATTATCAAATCCTACAACTGGTGGAGTTACTGCTAGTTTTGCTATGCTCGGTGATATACATTTGGCAGAACCAGGAGCAGTAATAGGTTTTGCTGGTAGAAGAGTCATTGAAGAAACAGTAAAAGAAAAGCTACCAGACGATTTCCAAAAATCAGAATACCTTCTTGAACATGGAATGATAGATAGAGTTATTGAAAGAAAAAATCAAAAAAAAGAAATTACACAAATTTTAGACTTTTTTCAAAAGTAATTAACTTTGAAAAAAAGTAAAAATAAAATTGATGATTTATTATTTAATATTACTAAATTATACCCAAAATACATTGATTTAAATTTGTTAAGACTTGAGAAACTTCTTACAAAATTAGGTAATCCTCAAAATAAACTTCCTCCGGTCATCCATATCGCTGGAACAAATGGGAAAGGTTCAACACTAATTTTTATTAAAAATATAATGGAAGAGTTTGGACTGAAAGTTCATTGTTATACATCACCACACTTAATTCGTTTTAATGAAAGAATTGTTTTATCAAATAAACAAATTCATGATGATGATCTTTTTAACACATTAAATGAGGTAATTAAAATTAACAATAATGAAGAAATTACATTTTTTGAGCTAACAACTGCTGTAGCCCTTCTTAATTTTGCAAGAAAAAAAGCCGATTTTTGTTTAATTGAAACTGGATTAGGTGGTAGATTAGACGCAACAAATACTATCAAAAAGAAAATATTAAACATTATTACTTCAATTGGAATAGACCATGAGGAATTTTTATCCCCTTATTTGAAGAATATAGTTAGAGAAAAATGTGGAATATTAAGTAAAGATATACCAGTTATAATTTCCTCACAAAATACTAATTACAAAAGTCATTTATTAAGAAAAAAGATTAAAGATATTAACTGTAAAATTTTAAAACTTAAGCCTATTCCTAAAAACAGCTATTTTGGATTAGTTGGAAATCACCAAAAAATTAATGCTAAATCAGCTGTTACAGCAGTAAAATATGTCCTAAAAGATATTACTGATGACGTAATACAAAAAGGTTTAAAAAAAGCCAGCTGGCCAGGTAGAATTCAAAAATTAACTTTTAAAAATAAAAAAATAGCTAAATCAAATGAAATTTTAATTGATGGTGCTCATAATATTGAAGGAGCAAAAATAATTAACTCACACTTAAATAAAATAAATTCAGGTAAATGGAATTTTATATTTGGAATGATGAATAACAAAAACCCTAGAAAATTCATAGAAATACTAGAAGAACATATTGAAAAAATTATTTTTATACCAATACAAAATCAAAAGAACTCTTATCAACCTGAGGAGCTAAAAATTATTTTTAAAGAAAAAAAATTTAACTTTACAGTAAAAAGAGATTTGAAATCTGCTCTTGATTCAATTAGATCGAATAAACCTTTGTTTATTACAGGTTCTCTTTATTTAATGGGAGAAGTTTTTAAATTATTTTCAGTTAAAGAAGTAGATTTTTAATTTAAATACTATCCTTAATCCATTCTTCTAATTGTGATTTTGGAACTTGTCCCATCATTTCAGCTTCTAGTTTGCCATTTTTAAATATCATTAAAGCAGGAATAGATCTAATGTTAAACTCTTGAGCAGTATTAGGATTTTCATCTATATTAATTTTTGCAACTGTTATGTTATCACTCATCTCATTTGAAATTTCATCTAAAGCCGGTGCAATTGCTTTACAAGGACCACACCATTCAGCCCAGAAATCAACTAAAACAGGTTTTGATGAATCAAGCACATCATTTTTAAAATTTTTATCTGTTGTGTTTAAAACTGGCATTTTTTTCTCCTATAAAAATTTAGTAGCGGAATAAACTTTTTCCATTTTTTGAATATATATATTTATTTCTTCAACAAAATTTAATCTTTCATAATGTTTTTCTATAGTATACTTATTTCTTAAATCATCAATCTGTTTATAAGCTTTGGGAATAGTGAACCAAGGAACATCATCTAGGGTCATTATTTGTTCACCTATTTGTTTATGAAATTTATTAAAAACTTCTGTAGGTAGATTTTCAGGTGCTTCTTCATAAATAATTTTTTTTGCAAAAAATTCATATCTTTTGTCTTCAAATCTATCAGATATTATATATTTATCTTTCCAACTTGATAAATGAAATTCTTCCATAAGATTTTTGTCTTTGTTGGATGGAAACCCCCCAAAATACAAGCTTTCTTCTGCCAAAATGTCATTTTGTGGTTTAAGGTTTTCTTTATCATGATACTCTTCATCTAAAATTAACTTAATTCTTTCTATGAACTCTTTATTAGATCTTATTTTAGATGATCTATTTTCAAACAAATCTTTTTCAGTTTTGCTAATATTATTAATTTCAAAAAAATAATTATTATTAAAAATAGATGGATGTTTATTATGACCAAGTGTTTTCAAAAACTTTGGCTTTTCCTTCATCCTTTTCTTTAAATCTTGATAAGATAGCGATAAAATTGGTTCTGGATCAATTGATAAATCATAACATTGTGGATAATTATAATTTGGATGATTACAAATACTTGTAACTAAAGATGTTTTTAATTTACCAAAAGAAAATTCATTTAGTGAAAAATTTTCATTAAGATTGATAAAATTATCTACATCTTTTTTGCTACAAGTTAATAAAATTTGTTTCC
>CABZCK010000051.1 GCA_902524215.1 uncultured SAR116 cluster alpha proteobacterium | reverse complement strand
ACAAAAAGCACAAGAATGGAAGTTAGTAGATACAATAACTAAAAAATCAAATTATAATGAAACTTTAACAAAAATAATTGAACAAAATGTTAAAAATGATAATTCCTCTAAAAAGGGAATTAAACTAAACAAAATAAATAAACAAATTATAAATGATGATCATATTAAGTACTCTTCAGTGGAATTGTTAATAAATAGATCAAAGAAGAATGCAAAAATTATAATAAAATCACCTGAACTGTTTAAAATAGATGATGAAAATGATATTTTAAAACAAGGTGATCAATTTTGGCTTCTTAGATGTGCAAGAGAATTAGACGATATTTTACTACATTTAAGATTTAACGAATTAGACTTAGGTGTAATAATTTTTTCTTCTCAAGGTTCTTTAAGTGATGTTCTTTTTTATGATGATCTTTTGCATAAATACAATGCACATTGGTTTCTTAAGGAAATTAAACATTTATGGAACAGAACATTAAAGAGAATTGATTTAACTTCAAGATCTTTAATAACATTGATTGAACCAGGATCATGTTTCGGTGGATTTTTATCTGAAATTATCTTTGCATCAGATAGATCATATATGGCAGAAGGTGTGTTTGATGAAAGTAATGACCCAGAGGCTAAAATTGCTTTGTCAAAATCAAATTTTAATTTCTTTAAAATGTCAAATGGTATAACAAGGCTAGAAACTAGATTTCTAAATGAACCTGAAAAAATAAAAGCGCTTAAGAAACAAATTTGTAACGAATTAGATAGTCAAATGGCTTTAGATTTGGGTTTAGTAACGTTTAGTTTTGATGATATCGATTGGGAAGATGAAGTTCGAATATTTTTGGAAGAAAGATCTAGTTTTTCTCCAGATAGTATGACAGGATTAGAAGCAAATTTAAGATTTGCAGGTCCTGAAACTATGGAAACTAAAATATTTGGCAGATTAACAGCATGGCAAAATTGGATATTTCAAAGACCAAATGCTGTTGGCGAAGAAGGAGCATTAAAAAAATATGGATCTGGTAATAGGAGTAAGTTTAATTGGGAAAGAGTTTAGAAGAGGATATTTATGTTAGATAATATTAAAGTTGAATATGATACAATGATACCAAATAATGTTGGTTTATCATCAGATAAAAAGGTTTTAAAAGCGCTCGAAAGGTGGCACCCAGGTTATATTAACTGGTGGAAAGATTTAGGGCCAGTTGGGTTTCAAGAGAGTCTAGTTTATCTAAGAACAGCTATAAGTGTTGATAGAGAAGGGTGGGCTAAATTTGATTATGTAAAAATGCCTGATTACAGATGGGGAATCTTACTTGCACCAGAAAAGCAAGGTAGAACAATTCCTTGTGGTGAACATTTTGGTGAACCTGCATGGCAAGAGGTTCCAGGTGAGTATAGGTCAATGTTAAGAAGACTTATTGTCATTCAAGGTGATACAGAGCCAGCATCTATTGAACAACAAAGACACTTAGGTAAAACAGCTCCATCTTTGTATGATATGAGAAACCTATTCCAGGTGAATGTTGAAGAAGGGAGACATTTATGGGCAATGGTTTATTTGTTACAAAAATACTTTGGTTCTGATGGAAGAGAAGAAGCTAATGAATTATTAAAAAGACAATCTGGTTCAGAAGATGCACCAAGGATGTTAGGAGCATTCAATGAAGTTACCCCAGATTGGTTATCTTTTTTTATGTTTACATCTTTTACTGATAGAGATGGGAAAATGCAACTAGAAGCTTTGGCTCAATCAGGATTTGATCCACTTTCTAGAACCTGTCGTTTCATGCTTACTGAAGAAGCACACCACATGTTTGTTGGAGAAAATGGAGTTAGAAGAGTAATTAAAAAAACTTGTGAAGAAATGGTCAAGGCAGGTATTTCAGATCCATTTGAAATAGAAAAGATAAGAAAGTTAGGTGTAATTGATTTACCAACAATACAAAAAAAGATCAATTTGCATTTTACATTGTCACTTGATTTATTCGGTTCTGAAATTTCGACTAATGCTGCTAATGCATTTACTGCTGGAGTGAAAGGAAGATTTTGGGAAACAAAAATTAAAGATGATCATCAATTACAAAATGATACTTATCCGATATTAGAATTTGAAAATAATAAGATTATAAAGAAAGATGCACCTGCCTTGTTAGCATTAAATATGAGATTAAGAGATGATTATATTAAAGATTCTTCTGTAGGTATTAAGAGGTGGAATAGAACAATTGAGTCATTCAACATTGATTTTAAAGTTAAGTTGCCACACGAAGGTTTTAATAGATCAATTGGAACATTCGCTAGTGCTTTTATTGATCCTGATGGAAACATCTTAGATTCAAAAAAATGGGATCAAAATCTAAATAATTTTTTGCCATCAAATGATGATAATAAGTTTATAGAATCTTTAATGGTACCTGAGCATGAGCCTGGGAAATATGCATCATGGATTGCTGCTCCTGATCAAGGAATAGATAATAAATCAGGGGATTTTGAATATGTTAAAGTTCACGATGCTTAGTAAGCAATTAATTTTAATTTTTTGATTAAAATTGTAGCTAATATAGGTAATATTAAAGTTAACAACAAAACAGTAATTAATAAAATCCCTAATTCTGAATAATCTGCTTGAGTTGTTACCTCACCAGATTGTGACTTTACTTCTCTTGTTACTACAAAAATCTGGTTAAGATATTTTGTTCCCAAATTACTTGCAGAAAGCGCTAAATTTGTAAAACTAGCTAAGACAGCAAAAAAAGTTGCTTTTAAATGACTTGGTGCAGATTGGGCTATCCATGCAAGTATTGGTATCATTGATACTTGTCCTAAAGGACTCTCTAAAGCAGTATTAAATATTGCAATAAACCTTGCATCAATAATACCATTTGTTATTTTTGACGTTAATTCATGTATTCCATAAAACATTCCTAAAGAAGGTAAAAGGAAAATAGATCCAGCAATTGAAAGAATTATAATAAGCCTACTCATAGATGAGTTTTCCATAAGAGGTCTAAGAACAAATATCCCAAAAATAGTCAATATAGAGGCAATTAAACCTAAAAGGGATAGAAATTCTTGATCAAATTTTAGAATATCAATTTCAAACCATGACGCACCTGGTCCAACACCAGGCGTTGCTCTGAAAACAAAAATAATAATTGCTGTCCCAATTAACATTTTTTTTGAAACTGGATC
>CABZCK010000050.1 GCA_902524215.1 uncultured SAR116 cluster alpha proteobacterium | reverse complement strand
TTTCATATGTAGTTGACAAAAATCCAGCAAAATTTGGAAAATTTATGCCTGGAAGTAGAATTCCAATTTTTGAAGAATCTGTGATAAAAAAAGATAAGCCCGATTATGTGGTTATTTTCCCCTGGAATCTTTCCAAAGAAATTAAGTATCAACTTGATTACATAAGACAATGGAATGGAAGATTTGTGATATTGTTACCAGAGTTAGTTATAAATTGATGAGTATAGGAATTACCGGTGGTCAGGGTTTCATTGGAAGTCACGTTGTTCATGAGTTATTAAGTAAAAACTATGAAATTGTCTTATATTGCCGCAAGGGATCCAAAAAAAAATTTGATAATAAGAATATCAAATACGTATTCTTAGATTTTGAAAAACCAGAAAAAAAACTCTTACATAAGATAAAATTACCAAAAATATTTATCTATTTAGCATGGAGTGGTGTTCAAAATTATAACTCACTTCATCATTTCGAAACGGAACTTGATTTGCATTATAGATTTATTAAATATTTAATAATTAATGGTGTAGAAAAAGTAATTGTATCAGGAACATGTTTTGAATATGGGCTGAAATCTGGGTCATTAAAAGAAAATTGTATACCAGTCCCAGAAAATAGTTATGGTGTGTCAAAAAATTTTCTTCGGCAACAGTTATTTATCTTAAAAAAGTTTATTCCATTTAATTTGATATGGTTAAGATTATTTTATGTTTATGGAGAGGGTCAACATAATAACTCACTTTATACTTCGTTGAAAAATGCTGAAAAAAATAATGAAACTCATTTTGACATGTCAGGAGGCGAACAAATACGAGATTTTATTAAGGTAAGCACTGTTTCTGAATTAATAGTTAAAATAATTTTTTCTAAAATAGAAAATGAAATTATTAATATATGTTCTTCAAATCCAATTTCGGTAAAAAATTTCGTGAAAGACTTAATTAGGTGTAATGATTGGAAAATTAAACCTAAATTAGGAGTTTTTCCATATTCGCCTTTAGAACCCATGGAATTTTGGGGAAATAACCAAAAACTAAAAAGGTTATTAGATTAAAATACATTATAAATTTCTCAAATTAATAATTGGAACTTTTTGATTTTTTAATTTAGAAAACTCACTCCATGCTGTATTTATTACTATCAAATTTGCTTTTGTCAAACAGCCAGACATTGTTGAAGAGAATTTTATATTAATTTCAGGATAAGTGACTTTGAAATTGTGATTAGCTATTGGGTCATAAGCAGTTATATTTTTAAAACCTCTTTCAATTAATAGATTTATTATATCTTTAGATGGACTTTCTCTGACATCGTCAGAATCTGGTTTAAATGAAAGTCCTAAAAAGGCAATTTTATCTTTAACTGAATTAGTTTGTTTAATAATTTTCTCAACCGAATATACTTTTACTTTTTGATTAACTTTTATAACACTTTCTATTAGTTCATGAGGTGCAGATAATGTTTTAGCTTTTGTTGAAAGGGCTTGAATGTCTTTTGGTAGACAGTAACCACCAAAACCACTTCCAGGAAAAAAATATTTAGACATGTTTGATGGATGTCCTGACCATCTTTTGTCATCATGCAAAATCTTAAATACTTCTTTAATATTTATGTTACCAATTTTATCAGCAATCATAGATAATTCATTTGAAAAACTAATTAATGTTGCAAGCAAACTATTTGAAGAATATTTGATAAATTCAGCCATGTTTAATGTTACAAAGTGTATTTCGCAGGAAAATGGTTCATATATTGATTTTATTAAGCTTTTGAAAATTTCATTTTCTAAACCAACTACAATCCTATCTGGATTTATAAAGTCTTCCCAAGCAAATCCTTCTCGTAAAAACTCAGGATTGTTTCCTAGAAATAGTGATTTATTGTAAAATTTAGAATTTTGGTTTAAAAATTTATTAACATCTCTTGAACAAGTTGACGGTGGAACAGTAGATTTTATTAAAATTAATTGTTCTTTATCTTCTTGATGAAAACTACATATGTCTTTTAAGCAACTATATAAATAATTTAAATCACATTCACCCTTTTCGTTAGTTGGAGTTCCAACACAAACAATTAGAATTTTTGAATTATCTACTAAGTATTTTAAGGTTGAACTTAATTCAAAATTTTTATTAATGTGTTTAGATAATGCCTGTTTGAGACCAGGTTCAAAAAATGGAATTTCCTTATTTTTGATTATTTGGGATTTATCAACGTCAGTATCATATCCAATTACAGAGAAACCTTTTTCGCTAAAACCAAGAGCTGTTGTTAGCCCTACAAAACCAAGACCAATCACCCCAATCATAGTCTTTTAGTATTTAAAAATTTTAAATATCTTTCAATTCCATTTTCAATACTTATTGAGGGGTTGTATGAAAGAATATTTTTTGCTTTTGTAATATTAGGACATCTTCTATTAGGGTTATCGACTAAATAATTTGGATCAGTTGATTTTAAATAAATTATGTCAGAGTGTTTATAAATTCCAAGTCTTTTACCAGTATCTACAAATAATTGGGCAAGGTTTCTTATTGAAATTTCTGGTTTTTCTATTCCTATATTAAAAAAATCACCATGTCCGTTTAACAGTATATTAAAATATCCAGCAATTGCATCAGCTACATAACAAAAAGTCCTTGTTGGGTTACCATCAGATAAAATTTCAATTTCTTTATTACACAAAATATAATTAGCAAAATCAGCTGGTGCTCTCTTATCATTAATATTCATCCCAGGGCCATAATTATTAAATGGTCTAGCAATCCCAATAGGTAGATTATATTTTTCATAAAACTTCATACATAAAGTTTCTCCAAATCTCTTTGCTTCGTCATAACATGCCCTTGGACCAGTGCACGAAACATTACCATTATAATCTTCTGCTGTTGGTATATTTTTTTTGTCTGGGTCCCCATATATTTCACTGGATGAAAAAAATAAAAAACCGCTTATTTTACTACTTATAGAATAGTCTAGTAACTTTCTTAAACCCCAAATATTTGCATCCAAAGTTTCAATTGGAAATTTTCTGTAAAATGTTGGTGAGGCTATGGAGGCCATGTGAATGATGTAATCTACTTCAAGATTATTTATTATAGAATTTAAATCATCGAAGACAATATCAAACTTTTTAAATTCTAGTATCGAATAATCCTGAGAAAGCTCTAAAGCCCATTTTACTTCATCTAGCAAAAAGTTATCTAATGCTAAAATTTTTTTTAAATTCAAATTATTAGAATA
>CABZCK010000049.1 GCA_902524215.1 uncultured SAR116 cluster alpha proteobacterium | reverse complement strand
TTTGTTGAATATCCTATTTTGTCAAATAGCTCTCTCACTGCTGCCATAACTAGTTTGGCTACAAGAAATCAAAATAAATATTTTGAATTCCATTCTAAACTTATGAAACATACAGGTAAAATTGATGATAAATTACTATTGTCGTTTGCCAAAGAGCTTAAAATTGACACAACAAAATTAAAAAAAGATTATTCAAATAAAAAAATGATGTTAATTATTAATAAGAATAGAGAAATAGCTAATAGATTAAATTTAAGAGGTACGCCAGCTTTTATTATTGGAAACAAAATATATCCTGGTGCCATGAGCGAAAAAGATATAGAAAAAGCAATTGCTTTAGAAAGAAAACAATAGATTTAATTTTTGGAGATACTTTTGAAAGACAAAATATATATTATTAATGGTCCAAATCTAAATAAATTAGGAATAAGAGAACCAGATAAATATGGTACACTTAAACTTCAAGAAATTGAAAAAATTTGCGAAAACAAATGTGACGAACTAAATTTAAGTTGCAAATTTTTCCAATCCAATTTCGAAGGAGAAATTGTAAATAAAATTCATAATGCAATTGACGAAAACATTAAAGCAATTATTATAAATGCTGCTGCATATACACACACATCAATAGCAATTCTTGATGCCTTAAAAATGTTTACAGGCATAATTATTGAAGTTCATATTACAAACATACATTCTAGAGAAGAATTTAGACATCACTCATTTATTTCTAAAGTTGCGCAAGGAATTATAGCAGGATTTGGAAAAGAATCATACTTAATGGCAATAGATTATCTCTATAAATTAATCAATAAAAAGGTCTAAAATGAAAGAAAGTTCAAATAAAGAGATAGAATTAATTCGTAAACTGTCACAATTGATGACAAAAGAAAAAATAGTCAAATTAAAATATAAGAAATCAGATTTAAAACTATCTTTAGATAAAAATGTTCAGTCTGAAAATTTTGAATCTATACAAACAAAAAAAATAGTTGAAACTGAAACTAAAGAAAATAAAACATCAGAAACTGCTTTAAGTTTGGATGTTAATCACCCTGGTGCTCTAAAAGCACCAATGGTTGGAACTGCATATATTTCGCCAGAGCCTGGCAAGGCTCCCTTCATAAGACTAGGAGATACAGTATCAAATAATCAACCACTCTTAATTATTGAGGCAATGAAAGTAATGAATACTATTAATTCTCCGAAAGGAGGAAAAGTCGTATTTATTGGTTTCGAAGATGGCCAGCCAGTTGAGTTTGAACAATTGCTTGTTATTATAGAATAAAATGTTTTCTAAAATATTAATTGCTAATCGAGGTGATATTGCTCTCAGAGTATTAAGAGCATGTAAAGAATTAGATATTAAAACTGTAGCTGTACATTCAACAGCTGATAATGAAGCAATGCATGTAAGGTTAGCTGATGAAAGTGTTTGTATTGGACCTCCTCATTCTTCAAAGTCTTATTTGAATATTCCTTCAATTATCACAGCTGCACAACTTGTAGGAGCTGATGCAATTCACCCTGGCGTTGGTTTTCTTTCTGAAAATTCGTCTTTTGCTGAAATTATCCAAGCACATGATATTAAATTTATTGGTCCCAAAGTTCAACATTTAAAAGATATGGGAGATAAAATAAAAGCAAAAGAAATTGCAAAGAAGATTGGGTTGCCACTTGTTCCTGGTTCAAAAGGCATTGTTAAAAATATTGAGACAGCAAAAAAAGAAATACACGAAATTGGACTCCCCGTTTTAATAAAAGCGTCTGCAGGCGGGGGAGGAAAAGGTATGAAAATAGTTCACAAAGAAAATGATATAAAAAATGCATTTTTATCTGCTAAAAATGAGGCAAGAGCTGCATTTGGTAATGATGATGTATATATAGAAAAATATTTATCAAACCCAAGACATATTGAAGTACAAATTATTGGAGATGCTTTTGGAAACGTATTTCACTTAGGTGAAAGAGAGTGTTCAATACAAAGAAATCATCAAAAACTGATCGAAGAAGCACCTTCTCCAGCATTAACCAATGATGAGAGAGAATATATTTGTAATCTTTCATCTAAAGCTGCAAAGGTTATGGGTTATGAAAGTCTTGGAACAATTGAATATTTATATGAAAATGGAAAATTTTATTTTATTGAAATGAATACAAGACTACAGGTAGAGCACCCCATAACTGAAGCTATAACAGGAATAGATATCGTAAAAGAACAAATAAAAATTGCTTCCAATCATAAACTAAAATGGAAACAAAAAGATATTAAATTTACAGGTCATTCTATTGAATGCAGAATTAATGCTGAAAATCCAAAAACTTTTATGCCCTCTCCAGGAAAAATTGAACAATTTCATTCGCCAGGTGGCCTGGGCATTCGTATAGATTCTGGAATTTATTCAGGATATAACATACCTCCTTATTATGATAGTCTTATAGCTAAACTAATAGCTCATGGTAAAAATAGAAAAGAATGTATATTAAAACTAAAACAAGCAATTAAAGAGATGGTTATTGAACCAATACCTTCAACCTTAGAACTTCATCAAAATCTACTTGAAAACACTGATATAATTAATGGTGATTTTGATATAAAATGGTTAGAACAAACTTATTTAAATGGAAAATAAATTTGATGAGAATTTGAATTCTGAATTAATTTTACAAATATATAAACTTGGTATTTTTCCAATGGCTAAAAATAGATTTGATGACAAAATCTATTTTGTGAATCCAAAAAAAAGAGCAATCTTACCTATTAAACATTTTCATGTATCAAAATCATTTTCAAGATTTATTAAAAAAAAACCTTTTTACATTACAGTCAATAACAATTTCAAAAAAGTAATTAATAAATGTGCAACTGAAAATAGATCAGATACATGGATTAATAAAATAATAGAAAAACAGTTTAATAATTTACATGAAATTGGGTTCGCACACTCGATAGAATGTTGGAAAAATAATCAAATTGTTGGAGGGATTTATGGTATAGCATTAGGCGGATGCTTTTTTGCTGAATCTATGTTTAGCTCTGTAAGCAATGCTAGTAAATTTGCATTAATTAATTTAGTGGCAAGATTGTATTTTTTAAAATATTCAATTTTAGATATTCAGTTTATCAATGATCATTTAAAGCAATTTGGAGCTTTTGAAATAACTCAAGATCTTTTCAAAAAAAAAATATCTGAATACATTAATCATAATATTGATTTTCAGTCTTTAAGTGTCAAAGATGAAGATTTATTTGACAATGTTCTATCTTTTTTGCAAGAAATTAAAGAAACATCATAAACTGGATGTTCCATAGCATTTAAAGCTGGACTTGAAGCAAAAATCCATCCTTCAAAAATTGATGATTTATCTTTACTTATAGAGTATTTATCCGATTTATCTAAAACTTTTATATATGCTATTGATTCTGGTTCATCAAAAGGTTTAGAGTAAACACACTTTTGAAGATTTATATTCAAAACACCAAATTTTTTTGGTATACCTACTTTAATTT
>CABZCK010000048.1 GCA_902524215.1 uncultured SAR116 cluster alpha proteobacterium | reverse complement strand
ATAATTTTAGAATCTCAGGATTATTTTAAAAAGTCAAACTTGTTGTGACATAAAAGTGACAGGTTTTTTTATTAAATCATAATTAGAAAAATTTTCTTTTTTATATATAATATTAATATGACTGATTTATTTAAAATTAATTTTAAAAATGAAGAAATTATTAAAATACAAAATAAAATTAAAGAGTTTAATTGGTCAAAGATTTCATCTTCAAAAACTTGGGAAAGGGGAACTAATCCAGACAAGTTAAAAGAATTATGTGAATATTGGACAGACGAATATGACTGGTTTAAAGATCAGGATTATCTAAATTTATTTAATCAATATGTGTCTGATGTAGACGACCTAAAATTCCATTTCGTTTTTGAAAAAGGTAAGGGAAAAAACAATTATCCTTTAGTATTATTACATGGATGGCCAGGATCAGTTAGCGAATTTCATAATATAATACCAATGTTAACTCAAAACTCGAGTAACATATCCTTTGATGTTATTGCACCATCTCTTCCAGGGTTTGGATTTTCTGATAAACCAAATGAACCAATGGGACCTAAAAAAATGGCCAATTATATTAATAAACTTTTAGTAGATGTACTTGGTTATAAAAATTATTTTGCTCAGGGTGGTGATTGGGGGTCTTATATTGCAGCTTGGCTAGCTTTTGATAATCCTAAAAATTGTAAGGGGATACATGTTAATATGATGGGGTTCAGACACGTAAATGGAACACAAAATGAAGAAGAAAAAAAATGGGAAGATGATTTTGAGTTAAATGTTGAACTACAAAAAGGATATATGACCCAAAAGGCTACAAAACCTCTAACACTTGCATATTCTATGGTAGATAATCCTGTTGGTGTGGCTGCATGGATTTTAGAAAAATTTCACGGTTGGTCTGATGTTAAAGATAATGATTTGTTCAGTACATTCACAAAAGATGAACTACTTAGAAATATAATGATCTATTTATTAACTAATACATTTGAAAGTTCTTCATGGATTTATTATGGGAGACGACTTGAAGGAGGTAGAATTTTTTCAGATAATCCATCAACAAGAGTTGAAACTCCTACAGCTTGCTCTCTTTTTCCAAAAGAGTTTTTAAAATGGCCTCCAAAAAGTTATGTTGAAAGAATTTATAACGTTAAACAATGGACAGAAATGCCAAGAGGTGGTCACTTTGCGGCATTAGAGGAACCCCTATTGTTATCAAATGATATAAAAACTTTTTTTAAAAAATTAGTTTAAATTATTCTATTATTATATTAATAAATCTCCGGATAAATTAATACGGTCAATGTAATTTTAACATAGGTTCAACTTAATTTAAATAATTGTAATAGTTTTTTATCTGTAATTTAAAAGCTAAATTTTTAGGCATTAAAGAACTTTAATTTAATTATTTTACAATTACTCAATAAATAATTTTGATATAGGTATTTAAAAGCTTATTCTTAAGTGGTTATATTATTAGGAAATTAAGTATGAGTTATATTACAAAAAAATATGACGAAGCTTTTATAAATAAAAATTCTGTAAGAACCAATTATAAAAAATTGATGAATTGGTTTAAAAATCAAGAAAATATTGAATTAAGAAAAAAAAGTTCTGATGCTATGAAATTTTTCCAGAATACAGGTGTATCATTTAAAGTTTATTCCAATGACGATAAAGAAAATCTAATACCTTTTGATATAATTCCAAGAATAATAAATTCTAAAGAATGGGACAAAATGGTTAAGGGAATAACACAAAGAGTTTTAGCTATTAATTTTTTTCTTAATGATATTTATGGCGAACAAGAGATAATTAAGCATGGTGTTATGCCCATTGATCTTATTCAAAATAATCCTGCTTTTTTGAAGCAAATGGTAGGATTTATTCCTCCAAAAAAAACATATAATCATATTTCTGGCATAGATCTAATAAAAACAAATTCAGATAATTTTTATGTGTTAGAAGATAATGTGAGAGTCCCATCTGGTGCTTCTTATATGATAGAAAATAGAGATACTATGCTAAAATTATTTCCTGAGTTGATTTCTAGATATAAAGTATCTGAAAATAGAAACTATACTAAGAACTTATCTGAAATTTTAAAAAAATCATCACCTAAAAAAATAAATAGAAACCCCAATATTGTTTTGCTAACGCCGGGTATACATAATTCTGCATTTTTTGAACATGCTTTTTTAGCAGATAAGTTGGGGGTTGAATTAGTTGAAGGTAAAGATCTTCGGGTAATGAACAAATTTTTAAATATGAGAACGATAGAAGGTTGGAAAAGAGTAGATGTAATTTATAGAAGAATAGACGATAATTTTTTAGATCCATTATCATTCAAGGAGGATAGTTTTTTAGGAGTTCCAGGTTTAATGGAGGTATACAGAAATAAAAATGTAACTATCGCAAATGCACCTGGCACAGGTATTTCAGACGATAAATCAATTTATTCCTACATCCCAGATATTATTAAATTTTATTTGGGTCAGAAACCAATATTAAAAAATGTAAAAACATTTAAATGCCGTGTAAAAGACGAATTGAATTATACATTAGACAATTTGAATAAATTAGTTGTCAAAGAAGTTCATGGATCAGGCGGTTATGGGATGTTAGTAGGGCCGCTAGCAAGCAAAATCGAAATATCAAACTTTAAAAAAAAAATTATAAAAAATCCTTATAATTATATTGCTCAACCAACTTTATCTTTATCTACATGTCCTATTTATACAAAAAAAGGTTTAACTTCTAGACATGTAGACTTAAGGTGTTTTGCTTTGTTAGCAAAAGAAAAAGTTACCGTCACTACAGGTGGTCTTACAAGAGTTGCTTTAAAGAAAGATTCACTAGTTGTTAACTCAAGTCAGGGTGGTGGAACTAAAGATACTTGGATATTGAGTTCCTAATGTTAGGAAGTACAGCTGACTCATTATTTTGGATGTTCAGATATATTGAACGTGTTGAAAATACATTGTGTATGATTGAAAGTGGTTTTCAATTATATCTTTTATCATCAAGTAATTTATATAATGAATGGGATGCAATTTTAAGAACCAATTCTATTAGACATCATTTTTTGAAGAAAAATAATTCTTTAGATAGTCTTAAAATAATTAACTTTATGTTTAAAGATTCTAAGAATTTGAATAATATTTTAATACTTTTTGGTAAAGCCAGAGAAAATGCAAGAAGATCAAGAGTGTCAATTACATCAGAAGTTTGGGAAGCCATAAATACGTGTTGGTTATATTTGAATGAAGAACTTAATAAAAAAATAAATGAAAGTAAAATTCAAATAATTATTAAAAATACAAGAGAAAAAATTGCTCTCATTTTTGGTTTTTTAGAAAGAAGCATGTTAAAAAATGAAATTTTAAATTTCTGCTATTTAGGCACATTTATTGAAAGATTTGATAATACTGCAAGAATTTTGAATACAAGATATTATCTCTTATTAGACAAAAAAAAATTCAGATTTGAGGGTTACGATAATTTTCAATTAGAAATGATTTTGAGAAGCATATCG
>CABZCK010000047.1 GCA_902524215.1 uncultured SAR116 cluster alpha proteobacterium | reverse complement strand
CAATGATAAAATGTCCTATATTTAATTCTTTAATTTGTTTAATAGAAGCAATATGACTAACGTTATCAAAATTTAATCCATGACCAGCATGACAATCAAAACCTAATTCTGTTGCATACTGTACGGCATTTTGTATCAGTGAAAGATTTTTATTCATAATTTTTATTGTTTTAGAATCTGCATAAGAACCTGTATGAAATTCTATTGTTCTAACCCCTAATGATTTAACACTATCAATCTGATTTAAATCAGGCTCAATAAAACAAGCTACTTTAATTTTTGAATTAGAAAGTAAGTTTAACAATCCATCAATCTTTATCATATTTGATTTAACATTCAAACCCCCTTCTGTTGTTATTTCCATTCTTTTCTCGGGAACAAAACAAACTGATCGAGGATTTAGACTTAAAGCTATTTTTGTCATCTCCTCAGTAGGAGCAATTTCTAAGTTAATTGGCAAATCAACTTTATCTTTAATTAAAAAAATATCTTCATCTTTGATATGACGTCGATCCTCTCTTAAATGCATAGTTATGGAGTCAACTTCACATTCTTTTAATGTCATAGCCGCATTTAGAAGATTAGGATGATTTTGACCACGTGCATTTCTCAATGTTGCAACATGATCTATATTTATTCCTAATTTACACATAGAAGTTATCTATTTATAATTTTCTTTTTTTAAATGATGTCATCAAAAATTTTACTGTAAAATAAGAAATAAACCAAACAGGAATTGAAATAATTGATGAACCAATTAACATTGGAATTAAAATATCATAACCTTGATCAAATAAACTTTGAAAATTGAGTTCAATAAAAAATTCTTCATCATTTTTAATGAATATATTACCTATCTTATATATAAATATCCAAATAAATGGAAATGTAAATGGGTTTCCAATAAATGTCCCAATTAGAGAAGCTACAATGTTTCCTCTAAGGATGTAGGCAAAAATGATAGCAAGAAAAAAATGAAATCCAATAAATGGTGTAAACGATACCATTGAACCACAAGCAAAACCTATTGCTAATTTATCCTGTGAATCTTTAACTCTAATTAATTTTAAAAAATAAAATAAACTTGCTCTCTTTATATTAATTGAAAATAAACTTTTAATATTTATTGAGTTTTTTTTAAAAAAGTTCATTAACTTTTTTCTCTTTCTACACTCTCTACAAAATCTGATAATCTTAAAGCGGCAATAATCTCATTTAAATGAGAGAGATTTTCAACTTCAAGATCAATTGTAAATTTGTAAAAATTCACATCTCTATTCATCACTTGTAAATTAGAAATATTTCCATTTATGGAACTAATAATTCTTGTCACATCAGCTAAACTACCTGGTTCATTCATTAAAACAGCAATCAATTTTCCTTTATATAAAATATCCTTTTCTCTTTCCCATGATATGTCCAGCCATCTTTCAGGAGTATCATGAAACTTTTCTAGAGAAAAACAATCTAAAGAATGTACTGTAATTCCTTTTCCAGATGTCACAATACCGACAATACGATCTCCTGGCAAAGGACTACAACAATGTGCATAATGAATTGCCATACCTGGTATTGCGCCATTTATATTAAGGTCATTTTTTTTATTCTTAAAAATTCTTTTCATAAATGGTTTTTTTCTAAAAACATTAAAATACTTATTTTCTGGATAAATAGATTTTATAACTTCACTAGAAAAAATATTACCTTTGCCAATTTCAACTAAAAGTTCATCTACATCCAATAAATCATATTTTTCGATGACATTTTTTAATTCTTTAAAATTTAATTTTTTATTTTTTTGCTTATACTCACTCCTTAAAAGAGAAGTTCCAAGCTGTTTATATTCTTCAACTTCTTTTTTCCTAATAAATCTTCTAATACCAGATTTTGCTTTACCGGTAATACAATTATCTAACCAATTTGGATCTGGATATCCATTAGAAGAAGTTAAAATTTTTACTTGATCGCCATTTTTTAATTCTGATGTTAAAAGTCTAACTTTATTATTAATTTTTGCACCAACAGCAGCGCTTCCTAATTCTGAATGAACTGCATAAGCAAAATCAATTGCAGTTGCATGAATAGGTAAATTGATTATATTTCCTTTTGGAGTGAAACAAAAAACCTGATCATTATACATTTCTAACTTAGTGTGTTCTAAAAATTCATTGGGATGGTTAGACTCTTCAATTATTTGTAGTAATTCTCTAACCCATTTAAATTTAATACCTTCTTTAAATTTCGTACCGTTTTTATACATCCAATGTGCAGCAACTCCATTCTCTGCAAACTCATCCATTTCAAAAGTTCTTATTTGTATTTCAATTTTAGTTTTTTTTGGACCAATTAACCCAGTATGTAAGGATTGATAACCGTTTCTTTTTGGTGCTGATATATAATCCTTAAATCTTCCCATTATAGCTGTATAATTTTGATGCAAGAGACTTAATAATTTATAACAATCCTCTTTTTTTTTAACAATAATTCGAAAAGCCATAATGTCGGAAAGATTATCCATTCCAACTTTTTTTGTTTGCATTTTTTTCCAAATTGAATAACAAGTCTTTTTTCTTCCAGTGACCTCTGCAAATATTTTCTTATCTGAGGCAATTTTTTTAATTTCCTTAATAATTAATGGAATGTTAATTTTATCCTCTGAATAAATTGTATCTAATCTCTTTTGTATAGAGTTTCTTCTTTCATAATTAATTATAGAAAAACATTTTTCTTCTAACTCAGATTGTATCCCTACAATACCAAGTCTTTCAGCTAATGGGACATAAATTTCAAGTGTTTCTTTACAAATTTTAATTTGTCTTGGCTTTTCTTGAATTCCTTCAATTGTTCTAATATTATGAAGCCTATCAGCTAACTTTACGAGCAGTACTCTAATATCATCAGATGAAGAAATTAAAAGTTTTCTAAAATTTTCTGCTTGAGCTAACCCAAATTTTAGTTCGATTTTTGTTAATTTAGTTACACCATCAACTAACTTACTAATCTCTAAACCAAATATTTTTTTTATATCTTTAATAGTTACAGCGCTATCTTCAACTACGTCATGAAGTAAGGCTGTAATTATCGAAGGGCTGTCTAAACCCATATTAGAAAGTATTTCTGCAACTGCAATTGGATGAGTAAAATAATCTTTACCATCATCTCTATATTGTCCAGCATGCTTAGACTTACTAAAATCATAGGCTTTTTTTATTAAGTCTACAGAATTTATATAATTCTTATTTTTTAAATTTTGAAAAAATTTAGTATCAAGCATATTACATCTTAAATATTAGTTTTTCAGAAATTATAACTAATATATTTAAATATGCTATTCTTCTTTTCTTATCAATTCATCTGGCACGTCTTCAAATGAATCTTCAGTGTTTTTAAAAAAATTTGTTGGATTTAAGCTTTTATCATTGTCATCTTGTTTTAGATAACTTGAAAATTCTTCTTCAATGTCATTTTCTTCATCTTCATCATTATTAATTACAACTTTTTGAAGAGACTTAAGATATCTTTCTTTTAGATCATCAAAAGTTATAGCACCATCTCCAATTTCTCTAAGTGAAATTACAGTATTTTTGTCATTATCTTTATCAACTTCTATTTGAACTCCATTAGATATTTCCCTTGCTCTTTGTGAAGCAGCAATTATAAGCTCAAATCTATTTTCAACTTTTTCTATACAATCTTCTACAGTTACTCTAGCCATATAAAACCTCTATGAGATGACAAATAATCTTTTTACGAAAAAAAATCAATTAATTTTTATTTTTTTTATTTTCTGATATTTCACTTTTTCTAGAAAATATTTAATGTTTTTTTTTAACAATGGATGGGACCAATAAGGGTCTATCTCAAAAAGAGGTAATAAAACAAATTTTCTCAAATGCATTCTTGGGTGAGGTAAGGTTAAGAGTAGTGAATTTTTAACTTTTTTATTAAATGAAATAATATCAATATCAATACATCTAGCCATATTTTTAAAAACCCTTACTCGTCCAAATTTTTTTTCTATATTTTGAACAATTTTTAAAACTTTATTTGCATTATGATTTGAATAGCACAAAAGTACTGAATTATGAAATTTTGGCTGTGTACTTTTTGGAATGGGTTCACTTAAATACCAAGATGATTTTTGAATAATGTTTATATCAAATTTAGAAAGTTCATAAATAGCATTATTACAATTTTTGATAGGA
>CABZCK010000046.1 GCA_902524215.1 uncultured SAR116 cluster alpha proteobacterium | reverse complement strand
AATGATGAGTTTTTCAATTGCTTGGATGATACAAGAAAATAAATCACCTGATGTTCAAGCAGCTTTTGTTAAAGAAGCAGGCAACGTATTTGAAAAAAAATTAATTGAAACGATTAGAGAAATGTCAAACTTGATTCCTTTTGAAGAATGGTCATCTAGTCTAAAAAGTTTATTTCAAGATGCTACTCTTAGAATACCAGCGAATTCATTAAGGGGAGGCACATCTGAAATCATGCGAGGTATAATCTCAAAACAACTTGGCTTAAGATGAAAGATGAAGTTAAAATAATCTTAGATATTTGTGATAAAATATTACTTAAAAATGTAGATCATCATCTCAGATTAAGCCTAGAACCAAATTCAACTCAATTTAAAACTTTAAAAGATGAAATCATATCAAGTGAGTTAACAAAGTTACTTGTAAAAGAAGACTTAGGTGGTGCTGGCATGACACTGAATGATATTATTCCGATAGTACAGTTGTCAGCTCAATATGGTACACCTATACCTTTCATTGAAACAATAATAAGTAATTTTTTATTATCAGAATTAAATATAAAACCTGAAAACGATTTTATAACACTGACTAATAAAACTGAAAATATTATAATAAAGAAAGATAAAATATCTGGAAACTTTAAATCAATACCTTACTTAAATTTAGCTGAGAAAATCTTAGTAGAAACTGAAATTAAAAATCAAAAATATATCATTTTGTTTAAAAAAGGTGGAAAATTAAAACTGCAAAAAAATTTTTTATCAGAGCCAAAGTTTGATCTTGATGCTGCAGAGTTAGAAATTATTTCTATGATGGAAAAACCTGAACAAATAGACGTACAAAATCTTTTAATAAATGTAAGGTCAATTCAATCATTTGGTGCTATGGAAAAAATTTTAAAACTTTGTATTGAATATTGCTCTCAAAGAAAACAATTTGGACGTACATTATCTAAATTTCAGATGATACAAAATCACATTAGTGAAATTGCTTTAGAGGTGGCAGCAAGTGGTGCGTCTCTATCTACATTAAAAAATGATAATAAAAATTTTTATAATCTCAAAAGTACTGCTATCCCTAAAATAAGAACTGGAATAGCATCAGGAAAAGTTATAGCCTTGTCTCATCAAGTTCATGGAGCAATGGGATTTACAAAAGAATATGAACTTAGCTATTTCACCAAGGCTTTAAATAGTTGGCGAAATGAGTTTGGGAACGAAATATATTGGCAAAATATTCTTGGCAAACTATTTCTAAATCAAAATAAAAACCTTTGGGAATTTTTAAATCATTAAAATTAAGTATTGGAGAAAATAGATGAGCAAATCAGTTTTATGTGAAGAAAAAGATAATATTTGTTTAATAACTCTTAATGAAGAAGATACTAGAAATGCCATTTCTCCGGAAATAATAAAAGAATTAGTAAGTATTTTAGAAGAAATTGATAATAACAAAAAGATATCATGCGCAATATTGACCGGAGCTGGAAAAAGCTTTTCCTCTGGTGGAAATTTACACGAAATCAATGAAATGACAGAAAATAACAACATGTCATTAAGAGATATTGAAAATTGGTATAGAAATGGAATTCAAAGAATTCCTATGACATTCAACAAAATAGATGTGCCAGTTATAGCAGCTGTTAATGGGCATGCAATAGGTGCAGGTAATGATCTCTGTACAATGTGTGACATCAGAATAGCATCAGAAAATGCCAAATTTTCTGAAAGTTTTTTAAGAATTGGAATTATACCTGGTGATGGAGGCTCATGGTTTTTGCCAAAAATAATTGGCCTTTCTAGAGCTACAGAAATGATATTAACTTGTGAAGTGCTTGATGCACAAAAAGCTTTAGATTGGGGACTAGTTTCACATGTTGTCCCTCAAGAAGAATTACTAAACAAAGCATATGAAATAGCAAATAAAATTATTAAAAACCCGCCTCAATCAATTAGAAGAGCTAAAAGACTATTAAGATTATCTCAAAACATCAATTTAAGTACCGCTCTTGAAATGGCTGCCAGTCAACAAACTCTTCTTCAAATGACAAATGACCATAAAGAAGCCATTCAAGCATTAATTGAAAAAAGAGATCCAAATTATAAAAACTCATAATCAATTCACATGAATTGTCTTGGAAAGACATACTCTTTTACCACACCATCTTTAAAGTTTGAATTAACATAATCAGAGCTTTCGTAATCAAAAATTATACAACCTGCCGTTACTAAATTATAAGGAAGTAATTTTTTGTTTTTGAAAGCCATATCATTAATTAATTCACTGAGAACAGGATTATGCCCAATTACAACACCAGTTTGAATGCCTGAAAAATTTTGTTTTATCAAATTTAAAATATCAATTTTAGTACCACCATAGAGAATTTCTTCATTATAAGTTAATTGAAAAATACTTTTATTTTGAAACCATGAAAAAAAAATTTCTTCGAAAGTGAGCTGGGCTCTTTTAGCTGGAGAAATAAGAAATTTATCAGGAAGATTTATTTTTTTTTTCAATTCTCGCGAAATTATTTCACAAGACCTATAACCTCTTTCATTAAGTCCCCTTTCAAAATCAGAGTTAAAAGAACTCCAATCGGACTTAGCATGTCTTATAATAATGATTTGAGGCAAATCTTTAGCTTTTTCTTTCTAAGATTGAAACATAATTAGCAACAGCAGAACCACCCATATTAAAAATACCACCTAATGATGCGTCTTTTATTTGCATATCTTTTGCTTCACCTACTAGTTGCATGCAAGCCATAACATGCTGTGAAACACCAGTTGCACCTACAGGATGCCCTTTTGCTTTTAACCCACCAGATGGATTGATTGGTAATTTTCCATCTTTATAAACAGTACCTTCTTCTAAAACTCTATAGCCCTCTCCCCTTTCAGTTAATCCCATTGCTTCATATTCAATTAGTTCTGCAATTGTAAAACAATCGTGTGTCTCAACAAAAGAAAGGTCCATTAGATTTACTTGAGCATCCGACAAAGCTTTCTTCCAGGAAAGTGAAGCTCCACGAAATTCAGTTTTATCTCTTTTACTCATTGGCATTAAATCATTCATTTGAACTCTGGCCTTAAAACTAATTGCTCTTTCAGCTTGTAAAGCTAACTCGTCATCTGCAATTATAAGCGCTGCTGCTCCATCTGAAATCATTGAACAATCACTTCTCTTTAAAGGTGGTGCAACCAAAGGATTTTTTTCTGACACTTTATTACAAAAATCAAAACCTAAATCTATTTGCATATGTGCGTATGGATTCACAGAACCATTTTTATGATTTTTTGCTGCAATCTTTGACAGATATTTAGTTTGATCTCCATATCTTTGAAAATAAGTATCAGTTATTTGTGCAAAAACACCTGCAAAACCACCATCTATTTTATCTTCTTCTTTTCTGTAACTAGCTCCAAGTAATATATCACCTGCTTCTTTTGTAGATCTATCAGTCATTTTCTCTACACCAACAACTAAATTTAACTTTGATCTTTTGGCTTCAATACTATTTAACGCAGTATGAATTGCAGCTGAACCTGTTGCACATGCATTTTCAACCCTAAGAGATGGTACATGCTTTAAAACTTCGCAATTAATTGCCGGTAGAGCACCATGAAAATCCTGCTTTTGAAACCCATTATTAAAAGTGCCTACAACAATATTATCAATGTCTTTTGGATCTACTTGTGCATGAGATATAGCCTCAGAAACTACCTCTGCAATCATATCTTCAGTAGATTGCGTGTCATTTCTACCAAATTTATTGTGCCCCCATCCAATTATATTTCCCATTTAAAACCCCCTATTTTAATTGTTCTGCTAAAATCTTATAAAATAGATTAATAGTATCGTGCGGATGACTTATCATACCATCATGACCTGCATTTAAATCATAGACTGGCCATCCAAAATCTTCCACCCTTTTTCTTGATAACTCTAATGGCTCATATAATGGATTTTTGCATCTTATATAACAAAGTGGTAAACCATTTCCAATTTTATTTTTTAAACTTAATTTTGATTGAAAAGAACTTAATGGCATTGGCGTCAATTTATCTTTGAGAAATAAAGATTGCTTAATATCAAAAATCCCAAAACTTTCAGCACTAGGTTCTGGTATAGAAATCCCATTATCAAATTTTTCTGAAAGTTGAATTCTTTTTTTAACTATTTCTTTTGGCAAAGTATCAAAATGAGCTTCTCCATTTAATAA
>CABZCK010000045.1 GCA_902524215.1 uncultured SAR116 cluster alpha proteobacterium | reverse complement strand
TGAAGGTTCAGTAGTTGAAGGAAGAGTCATTTCAGTTGAAAAGGAAGCTATAATTGTTGACATTGGTCTCAAATCAGAAGGTCGAATTTTAAAAAGAGAATTTGGAAATGAAGAAAAAATAGATTCAATCAAAATTGGAGATTTAGTAGAAGTTTTTATTGAAAGGCTTGAAGATATTAATGGAAACACTATACTCAGCAGAGAAAAAGCAAGAAGAGAAGAAGCTTGGGTTGAACTAGAAAAACTTCATAAAGAAGATAAAATTGTTACTGGTGTAATCCTTGGAAGAGTAAAAGGTGGATTTACTGTAGACATAGATGGAGCCACAGCATTTCTGCCTGGAAGTCAAGTAGATATTAAACCCATTAAAGATCTCCATTCAATTATGAATATTCCTCAAAATTTTCAAATTCTTAAAATGGATAAAAAAAGAGGTAATATCGTTATTTCAAGAAGAGCTGTTCTAGAGGAAAATAGAGCTGAAGCAAGGTCAGAAATAGTTTCCAATATTCAAGAAGGTCAAGTGTTAGACGGAATTGTAAAAAATATAACAGACTATGGTGCATTTGTTGATTTAGGTGGTGTAGATGGATTATTACATGTGACAGATATATCTTGGAAAAGAATAAATCATCCATCAGAAGCATTAAAGTTGGGAGATAATATAAAGGTAAAAATAGTAAAATTTAATGATGAAACAAAACGTATATCACTTGGTATTAAACAATTAAATGAAGACCCTTGGCTAAATATACATGATAGATTTCCTATAGGGTCAAAAATGTTTGGCGTTGTTACTAATATTACAGACTATGGATCTTTTGTTGAATTAGAAGATGGAATTGAAGGCTTAGTTCATGTTTCAGAAATGAGTTGGACTAAAAAAAATATTCATCCAAACCATTTGTTGTCATCATCTGAAAAAATTGAAGTAATGGTTCTTGAAATTGAAGAAGACAAACGACGAATTTCTCTTGGAATTAAACAGTGTATAGAAAATCCTTGGGAAATATTTAATAAAGAATTTAAAGTTAACCAAGAAATTGAAGGCGAAATAAAAAATATAACTGATTTTGGAATATTTGTCGGTCTTAAAGGTGACATTGATGGATTAGTGCATTTGTCTGATATTAGCTGGGATGGTAATGGTGATGAACTTATTAAAGAATATAAACAAGGTTCTATTTTAAAGACAAAAATATTGGATATAAATGTAGAAAATGAAAAAATATCATTAGGTATCAAACAATTAACAAAAGATAAATTTTCATCAGAATTAGAAAATGTTAAGCTTGGTGATACTGTAACATGTTTAATAAATTCAATTAGTGATAACAACATTGAGGTCTCTATCGGTGATAACATTAAAGGAAACATAAAAAAATCTGATCTTTCTCGCGATCGAAAAGAACAAAGAACTGATAGATTTGGAATTGGTGATAAAGTTGATGCTACAGTTACTAAAATTGATAAGAAACAAAGATCCGTTAATTTATCAATTAAAGCTCGTGAAATAGAAGAGGAAAAACAAGCAATGGCTGAATTCGGATCATCAGATAGTGGAGCTAGCTTAGGTGACATACTAGGCGCTGCACTTGAAAAGAAAAATCAAAATAAAACAAACACTAAATGACTAAATCAGAGCTTATTTTAAAAATAACTAATAAAAATTCTTTTTTATATCAAAAAGACGTAAATAAGATTGTTGATACTTTATTCAATTCCATAACTAAAGCATTAAAAAGTGGTGACAGAGTTGAATTAAGAGGTTTTGGGACATTTACATCAAAGCTACGTAATGCTAGAATTGGAAGAAACCCAAAAACTGGAGAACCAGTAGCTATACCAAAAAAAAAGTTACCTTTTTTTAAAATGGGGAAATCTATGAAAGAAAGAATAAATAGTTAGAATGCTGTTTATTTAAATAGATGAAAATCGAAATTAAAATATGTGGAATTTCAGATGATGAAACTATGTCTATGATATCTAATTTGAATGTAAATTATGTCGGGTTAGTTTTTTTTGAAAAATCACCAAGAAATATTTCAATAGAAAAAGCTAAATCATTGATAAATCATTTACGAAATTCAACAAAAATTGTTGCCTTAACAGTAAATGCTACTGACAACTTTTTAAGAAATATAGTTATGAATTTGTCACCAGATTACTTACAACTTCATGGTGAAGAATCTCCGTATAGATGCTTTGAAATAAAGAAAAAATTTAAAACAAAAGTGATAAAAGCAATTAGTGCTAAATCCTATAAAAATTTAAATTTTGAAATAAACAAATACAAGTTTGTTAGTGATAGAATTATTATTGATTCTCCGAAAGATAAATTGCCTGGAGGGAATGGGAAAACATTTAATTGGAAATTATTAAGAAAAGATAAAAAAAAGATAGATTGGTTACTGGCAGGAGGGATAAATTTAAGTAACGTGTCAAAGGCTATAAAAATAACAAAAACAAAAGGACTAGACATTTCCTCAGGAGTTGAAATATCAAAGGGAATTAAATCATCCCAATTAATTAAATCTTTTGTAAAAAAATGTAGGAATATCTAAATGATTAATATAAATGCAAATAGTCTAAAAAATTTACCAGACCTTAATGGAAGATTTGGTGAGTTTGGTGGAAGATTTGTAGCTGAAACCCTAATGCCATTAATATTAAAAGTTGAAGAATCATACGAAAAAGCAATTAAAGACAAATCATTTTTGTTAGAACTTGATTTACTTAGAAGAGATTATATTGGAAGACCCAGTCCCTTGTACTTCGCAAAAAGACTTACAGAATACTTTAAAGGTGCAAAAATTTATTTTAAAAGAGACGAATTAAATCATACCGGTGCACATAAAATAAATAATGTAATTGGTCAAATTTTATTAGCTAAAAAAATGGGGAAAAATAAAATTATTGCTGAAACTGGTGCAGGTCAACATGGTGTTGCTACAGCAACAGCTTGTGCTTTATTTGGTTATGAATGTGAAGTTTTCATGGGAGCTTCTGATATTGAAAGACAGAAACCTAATGTTCAGAGAATGCATCTTTTAGGAGCAAAAATACACTCTGTTACTAGTGGCAAAGGAACCTTAAAAGATGCTATGAATGATGCATTAAGGTATTGGGTATCAAATGCTAATACACACTTTTATATTATTGGTACAGTTGCTGGACCTCATCCTTATCCTAAAATGGTAAGAGATTTTCAATCTATAATTGGGGAAGAAACAAAAAAGCAAATTTTAGAAAAAGAAGGTAAGTTACCTAATGCATTAATAGCCTGTATAGGTGGTGGATCAAATGCTATAGGTTTATTTCATCCTTTTTTAGATGATAAAGATGTTGAATTATTTGGTGTTGAAGCAGCTGGAAAAGGATTAAATTCCGGAGAACATGCATCTTCAATAAATAAAGGTAAAGTGGGTATTTTACATGGAAACAAAACTTATTTGCTACAGGATAAATTTGGACAAATTGAGGATGCTCATTCAATTTCAGCTGGATTAGACTACCCAGGCATTGGCCCAGAACATTCATGGCTAAATGATATTGGAAGGGTAAAATATTTAACAGCTACTGATAATGATAGTCTAAAAGCATTTCAACTTTGTTCTAAACTAGAAGGAATAATCCCTGCTCTTGAACCCTCACACGCTTTACATGTAACAGGTGTTCTCGCTAAAAAAAGAAAAGGACAGGTACTTATCATGAATATGTGTGGTAGAGGTGACAAGGATCTACCAACAATTATGCCTATTTTAGATAAAAAAATTAATGATAAGAATTAAAAATAAATTTAAAGAATTAAAACAAAAAGAAAAAAAAGCTTTTGGCGTTTTTTTAACAGCAGGTTATCCATCACTAGAGTATTCAAAAGATATTTTTAAAAAAATTCTAGATGCTAAAGTCGATTTCATTGAAATTGGGTTACCATTCTCAGATCCAATGGCTGATGGGCCTTTAATTCAACATTCAAGCCAAATTGCTATAGAACAAAATACATCGGTCGAAGAATGCTTTAAGCTTGTAAAAGAAATTAGAAAAATAAACAATGATATTCCAATTATATTAATGGGATATTACAATCCAATTCATTATTACGGTAACTTAAAATTTATAAAAAAAGCAGTTTCATCTGGAATTGATGGATTAATTATAGTGGATTTGCCAATGGAAGAAGATGAAGAATTTTATAATTTGTCTTGTACAAATAATCTACCCT
>CABZCK010000044.1 GCA_902524215.1 uncultured SAR116 cluster alpha proteobacterium | reverse complement strand
TAAAAACAACATCTTCTTTTTGGAGAGAATGTTCTCTAAAATTGTAAAAGTACTCGTAATGATTTATTGGAGACTCCCTTAAGCTTAGAATATATCTTTTAATTTTATTATTATTGCTTTTTAAATAATATGAAAACTTTGTGATATCGTTTCTTCTTGTAAACAAAATAGCATTTGGGTTTTCTTTTTTTATAAGTGAATTTATATTATTTGTGATTTCAGGATAACCTTTGAGTTTTCTTAAAGGGTCACTTTTTAATTCAATTGGATACAAGCTACCTGTAATAAATACTTTTGTTAAAAATAAAAATATAAAAAAATTAAATATTAGATTAAGTTTAATTAAAGTTAAAAAAAATTTATTCTCTTTTTTATAAATAAAACTTCCAATTAAAATAATTACACCAGGGTAAGCTGTTGCTGCCCAATTAGCGTTTGATGTGTTGAGTAAAGATTGAATTATAATTATGATTATAATTGGTAATGAAAAACAAATTAATAAAAATTCATTTTTGTTATGTGATTTTATACTCAATACTTTAAACACATATGCAATTAGGAAGAATAGCCCACACACTATTAATTGTGACGTTACAAATTTTATAACTTCGATATAATTTATAGAAATTGAATTTAAATTAGCATTATATGCTGTATGATTAAATGTTGAGAGATGATTAACATAATTCCAGTAAAGATTCGGTGAACACACTATTAAAAAAGTAAGGATTGATATCATCAATTTTAAAATATTTTTTTTAAATCTTTGATTGAATAATATTAAAAAAAATAAAATTATAACAAAATATAAAATAGCATATTTTGATAAAAATCCTAATCCAATTGATATTCCAAGAAAAATTGGCCAAATAATTTTATTACTTTCTAATGTTTTTAAAAGAGTAAGTATACTTAAGCTCCAAAATAATAATAAAGGTGTATCAGTTGATATTATAAGGCTTCCAAAGCTAATTAAAGGTATGGTAGTCCAAGTGACAGCTATGAAATTAGCAATTTTTTCATTGTAAATTTTTTTTGTGATTAACCAGATTGTAAGAGTTGTCAAAAAATGTAAAATTGGTGATGAAAGTCTTACAGACCACTCTGTGATACCCAAAAAATAAGTTGAAAAAGCTATTAACCAAGCTATAAAAGGTGGTTTTGAAAAATATCCAAATTCTAGATTATTTGACCAATCCCAATATTGTGCTTCATCAACTGAAAGACCTAGAGGAGAATTTAAAATGGATATAACTCTAATTATAAATATTAAAATTAATAATAAAAAAGTCCTTTGAAAATTTAATTCAAAAATATTTTTTTTTCTAAAATGAGTCAAAATTATTCAACATCTTTAATTAATATGAAGTTATTGATTTTTAAATTAACATAATTACTTCATAATAGTATCAACAATTAAAGGTCTGATTTTGAGTGAAGTAGATGAAATAATCAAGGATTTTGAATTTTTGGACTCTTGGGAAGATAAATATCAAATGATAATTGACATGGGTAAATCTCTACCTGAACTAGATGATAAGTATATGAATGACAATTATAGATTAAAGGGATGTCAGTCCACAGTTTATTTTGTTTCTAAGTTAAATAAAGATAAAACTCTTTCCTTTAAAGCAAACAGCGATGCTTTTATTGTAAAAGGTTTAATAGCATTAATATTAAAAGTTTTTAATAATAAAAGCCCATCAGATATATTGACTACAGATCTTGATTTTTTAAAAAAAATTGGTTTAGATCAACACTTATCTGTAACTAGAAAAAACGGGTTATCTTCAATGATAGATAGAATAAAATTAGAAGCAAAAAAAATAAGTAATTGAGGTAATAATTTGTTAGGAAAAATCCTAAATATTACAAGTTTACAGAACCCTATTATTAAAGATCTAAATAAAATCGTACGTAGTAATAATAAAAAGGAAATAAAATCATTTATTTGCGAAGGTCATTTTTTTTTAAAATCGGCTTTTGAAAATCAATGGCAAATACAAACACTAGTAATAAATTCTAATATCAGTTTTAGCACAGAAATAACTAAAATTATTAATAATTGTATATTAAAAAATGTTAAAGTTATTAGTGCAGACAAGAAAATATTGTCAAAATTATCTAATAATAATAACGCACAAAATATTATATTTAAGGTAAAAAAAAAGAAATTTTTATTTAGTGATTTAAATATTAATGATATGTATGTTGCTATTGATGGTGTTACAGATCCTGGAAATCTTGGGAATATTTTAAGAACAATAAATGCTTTTGGAATTGATAATCTTATTTTAGTAGGCGATACAGTTAATCAATATAAGAATGAAGTTATTAGATCTAGTATGGCATCATTATTTAATCTTAAAATAATTAATACGAATTTTATCAATTTTAAAAATTGGGTTAATAAAAACTCAATTAAATTGTATGGAACTGATCTGAAAAGTGAAAATAATTATTTAAATGAAAATTGGACATTTCCTTCATGTTTAGTTTTAGGTAATGAAAAAAATGGAATAAGTGAAGAAATAAAAAGCCTTTGCCATAAACTTATTTTCATTAAAACCAAAAATAATGAAAGTTTAAATCTATCAGTCGCAACTGGCATAATTTTGAGTGAAATTATTAGGAAATATCCTAAATAATTTGCTAAAGATTTTTAAAAATATGCTTTCCTAACTCAACACCATATTGATCAAAAGGATTTATATCAGAAAACGAAGCTTCAAAAAGTGTTTTATATTCATATATGCAAAGCAATTGTCCAAGTGTATATTCGTTTAAATTATTGAACATAAAAAGGTCAACAGGTTTATTTCCTTTAACATGTTGGTGAACACTTTCAACAGTTTTATCAGATCCATTTTTAAAGGCAAGGTACTGGGATATAGCGAAATTTTGTAAATCTCTTGAATTATTTTTGTCATAATCCTCAAAAATACAAAATTCAGAATTTAAGTTATTAGAAAAACAAATTAAATCTCCAGTAAAAGATAAAGTTGACTGGTGTAAAGCTTGAAAAAAACTGTGCTGTGCATCTGTACCAACTTCACCAAAAATAAATGAACAGGGTGATTTTGAAATATATTCATTAAAAGAATTTACAGATTTTCCATTACTTTCCATAACAAGTTGCTGCAAATAAGAAGGTAACAAGGAAAGTTGATCTGAATAGGGAATTACAATATGATTGTAAATAGAATGGTATTTACGAAAATAAAAGCTTTTAAGAGCTAAAATATAGGGTAGAGATTTTTCAAAATTATTAACTACAAGCTCATCAATACTTTTTCCACCATTAAGGAAATTGGTAAAAAATTCTTTACCAAAAATAATAGCATTAACTAAGTTTGAAGAAGACCATATAGAAAAACGACCACCAATTGATTGGTCTAGTTTAATAATATTTGATGAGGATAAACCATATTTAATTGCCTTTTCAGGAAAAGAGGTAATAAAAAATAAATTATTATAAAATAATTCTTCAGATCTAGACTTTAAAAACCAAGCCCTTATTTTTTTTAAATTTTCTTGAGTTTCATAAGTGCTAAAAGACTTTGAAACACAAATAATAAGTGTGTTAGTAGGGTTTAATTTCAAAATCATTTTATTTAAAGATAAAGGGTCTAAATTAGATATAAAATGAACATTAGGGCCATTTGATAAATGTGAAAAAGAATTATAAATTAATTTAGGACCAAGGTTAGATCCACCAGAGCCAAGATGAATTATATCAGTTATATTTGAAAACTTAGAGGAGTTTATATAATTAGCAGTTTTAAACATAGTGTCTAAATCACTAAAAATGTTTGGATATTTAGATGACATTTCCTTGTCATTGTAAAGTCTTGGAACAAAATGAAGTGCTGATTTGTTTTCAGTAAAATTGATTTTGGAGTTGTTCAATAAAGAAGTGATAAATGTACTAGCTTTAGAAAAGAGAGATAATTTCTCATTATTATTAAGATTATCATTAGATAAAAGTGAAAAAGAATAAAAATTTAATTTATCTAAGGATTGTACTAAATCAGATTTTAGTTTTAAATTAATCATAAAATGTTTGATGTATCTATTATAATACCAGTTTATAAGGCGAAATATACAATTAAAAAAACTTTAGAATCAATAAATAATCAAAAGTTCAAAAATAAGATACCAAAAATAGAATTAATTTTGTCAATTGATGATAATAAAAATTATGAAAAATATAGAAGTATATTAAGTAATGAAATAATAAATACTAAAATTATAAATACAAATAAAATTGGAAGCGGTCCAGGGAATGCAAGAAATATAGGATTTAAAAAATCAATAGGAAAATACGTGTGTTTTTTAGATGCTGATGATGAATATTCAGAGAATTATGTATGCGAAATGTTACAGGAAATAGAAAAAGAAAAGTTGCTAATAGCAGTAACAAAAATTTTTAATAAAGATAAATTAGTAACGGAATATACAAGTAAAAAAAAATATATGAATATTAAAGAACTAATAA
>CABZCK010000043.1 GCA_902524215.1 uncultured SAR116 cluster alpha proteobacterium | reverse complement strand
TACAGAAGATAAATTAGACGTTTATAAAAATTTAAAATTTAAAACTACCTCAAGCGAGATTAAGAACCCTGATGGTACAATCGTATTTAGCGCACCAGAAATAGAAGTTCCAGGGAACTACTCTCAAGTTGCTGCAGACGTAATTGCTCAAAAATATTTTAGAAAAGCGGGTGTCCCTGCCTATCTTAAAAAAGTTAAAGAAAGTAATGTACCTGAATGGCTGTCAAGATCTGAGCCAGACGAAACTAAATTAGAAACTATTCCTGAAGATCATAGATATGGTGCAGAAATATCTGCAAAACAGGTTTTTAATAGATTAGCTGGAACATGGACTTATTGGGGATGGAAAGGTGGATATTTCAGTTCTGAAAAAGATGCTAAGGTATATTATGATGAAATGAGGTATATGCTCGCATCTCAAATGGGAGCACCTAATTCTCCACAATGGTTTAATACTGGACTCCACTGGGCTTATGGAATAGACGGTCCCAGTCAAGGACATTATTATGTAGATTACAAAACTGAAAAATTAGTTAAGTCAAAATCTTCATATATTCACCCACAGCCTCATGCATGTTTTATTCAATCTATTAAAGATGATCTTGTTAATGAAGGTGGAATAATGGATTTGTGGGTAAGAGAAGCAAGATTATTCAAGTATGGATCTGGAACTGGAACAAATTTCTCAAATCTAAGAGGGAACAATGAAGAACTTTCTGGTGGCGGTAAATCATCTGGAATGATGAGCTTTTTAAAAATTGGTGATAGGGCTGCTGGTGCAATTAAATCAGGTGGTACAACCAGAAGAGCTGCTAAAATGGTTACTGTTGATGTAGATCATCCGGACATTGAGGAATTTATTGATTGGAAAGTTGTCGAAGAACAAAAAGTTGCAGCTTTAGTTGCAGGATCTAAATCAACTGCAAAGCATCTTGGGGCAGTTATGGAAGCCTGCAATATTGATGAATATGAAAAAAATGACTTATACGACACAAAAATAAATAAAAAACTTAAAGAGGCTGTTCTAAACGCAAGATCAGTCATGATACCAGAAAATTATATTCAAAGAGTTATTCAATTTGCAAAGCAAGGATTTAAAGAAATTGAATTTAAAACTTATGATACTGACTGGGATAGCGAAGCTTATTTAACAGTATCAGGACAAAATTCTAATAATTCAATAAGAGTTACAAATGACTTTCTAAAAAAAGTAGAGAATAATAGTGACTGGGAACTTATAAGAAGAACTGACGGAAAAGTATTTAAAAAAGTTAAAGCTAAAGAACTTTGGAATAAAATAACAGAAGCCGCATGGGCATGCGCAGATCCTGGTCTACAATATGATTCTACTATTAATGAGTGGCATACATGTCCTCAAGAGGAAAAAATAAATGCTTCTAACCCATGTTCAGAATATATGTTTATCGATGATACTGCGTGTAACCTTGCTTCATTAAACTTAATTAAATTTAGTAAAAAGAATAAAAAACTAGATATCAATGCTTTTGAACATGCATGCAGATTATGGACGTTAACACTTGAAATTTCTGTAATGATGGCGCAATTTCCTTCAAAAGAAATTGCTCAAAAATCTTTTGATTATAGAACACTTGGCCTCGGCTACGCAAATATTGGAGGTCTCCTCATGTCATGGGGCGTGCCTTATGACAGTGATGAAGGTAGAGCAATATGTTCATCAATTTCAGCAATAATGACAGGAATTTCATATGCCACATCAGCAGAAATGGCAAAGGAATTAGGTCCTTTTTCAAAATATAAACTAAACTCAAAAGATATGTTAAGAGTGATTAGAAACCATAAAAGAGCAGCAGATGGTTTTAAAGATGGATACGATTACTTAACTATTAATCCAGTCCCTCTTGTCAAAGAAGATTGTCCTTCTGAAGATCTGCCTAATGCAGCGTCAAAAGCCTGGGGAAAAGCTCTCAAAGATGGAGAAAAGTTTGGATACAGAAATGCTCAAACTACTGTAATAGCTCCAACCGGGACAATTGGACTTGTGATGGATTGTGATACAACAGGTATTGAACCAGACTTCGCAATGGTTAAATTCAAAAAGTTAGCTGGAGGAGGTTACTTTAAAATTATTAATCAAGTTGTACCAGAGGCGCTTCAAAATCTAGGCTATGACAAGAAACAAATTTCAGATATTAAAAATTATGTATTGGGTACTGGTAGTCTAAAAAACTGTCAATCAATTAGTCATTCAGCCCTTAAAGAAAAAGGCTTTAAAGACGAGCAGATTAATTTAATTGAGAACTCATTAGAAAGTGCTTTTGATATTAAGTTTGTTTTTAACCAGTTTACTTTAGGTAAAGATTTTTGCAAAAACGTTTTAAAAATTTCAGAAGATCAACTAAATGATTTTTCATTTGATATGCTTAACTTTTTGTCCTTCACAAAAGAAGAAATTGATGCTGCTAATATTCATGTTTGTGGATCTATGACACTAGAAGGAGCCCCTCATCTAAATGCAGAACATCTTAAAGTTTTTGACTGCGCAAATGTATGTGGCAGAATTGGTAAAAGATTTTTATCAGTTGATAGCCATATAAGGATGATGGCAGCAGCACAACCTTTTATTTCAGGTGCTATTTCTAAAACAATTAATATGCCAAATAACTCATCAATAGAAGATTGTAGTGATGCTTACATGCTATCTTGGAAGTTATGCCTTAAAGCTAATGCTCTTTACAGAGATGGTTCAAAATTAAGTCAGCCTCTTAACTCAAGTTTGATTGAGGATGAAGATATTAATGATGAAGAGGTAATTACTGAAAAAACAACAAAAGTTGTTGAAAAAATAGTTGAAAGAGTATTGAGAGCAGAAAGAGAAAAATTGCCACATAGAAGGAAAGGATATACTCAAAAAGCCATAGTAGGAGGCCATAAGGTCTATCTTAGAACCGGTGAATATGAAGACGGTAAGTTAGGTGAAATTTTCATTGATATGCATAAAGAAGGTGCTGCTTTTAGATCTTTAATGAATAATTTCGCGATTTCCGTTTCAATTGGATTGCAATATGGAGTTCCTTTAGAAGAATTCGTTGAGGCGTTTACATTTACTAGATTTGAACCACAAGGTATAGTTACTGGGAACGATACTATCAAAATGTCTACATCTATTTTGGATTATATTTTTAGAGAACTAGCAATTTCTTATCTTGATAGAAATGACCTAGGGCATGTTGATGTTAACAATATTGACACAAGTCCAACAGGTGTTGGTGTGAGAGGAGATGAAACAACTCATAAAGTCGCGTCTAGAGGGTTTGTAAGAAGAGAACTTAAAGTTGTATCTGGAGTTGGTGCTGATAATGTATCAGTTCTCCAAACTAAAGACTATCTGGATACATACGACAACAAGATAACAGATATGAATGAAGATGAAACTAGCGAAGTACTAGTGAAGCAAAACTCAACTATCTCAAAAGAAATTGAAGCTAAAATCAAAGGTTTTGAAGGCGAGGCTTGTGGAGAATGTGGTAACTTTACATTAGTCAGGAATGGGACTTGTATGAAATGCAATACATGTGGAGCTACTTCTGGATGTTCTTAATTAGTGAAAGTGTATAATTTATGAATATTGAAGAAAATTTAAAAAACCATAAGATAGAATTAGAAGATGCTTCAAAGCCAGCTGGAAACTATGTACCTTACATAATTACTAACAAACTTGTTTTTATATCTGGTCAATTACCATTTAAACATGGAAAAATACCAATAACAGGCGTTGTTGGTGAAACAGTTAGTTCAGAAGATGCAATTGAGATGGCAAAATTATGCGCTCTAGCACTAATCAGCCAATTAAAATCGGCTTGTAATGGAGACCTTAATAAAGTTTCAAGAGTAGTGAAATTAGGTGGATTTGTAGCTTCAGCCTCATCTTTTACATCACAACCTACAATAATTAATGGTGCCTCAGATATTATGGTTAAAGTATTTGGAAAACAGGGAAAGCATTCTAGATTTGCAGTAGGCGTCTCCAGTCTTCCACTCAATGCCCCAGTTGAAATTGAAGGAATTTTTGAGATTAAATAAAATAAAATGAATTTGGATATAATTTCAAATATATCTAAGATTGGTTCAGAAGCTTGGAATAACTTAAATATTAATGATCATCCATTTACAAATTATGATTTCTTATACGCTTTAGAAGAATCTAAATCTGTTTGTGCAGAGACAGGTTGGCTTCCTCAACATATAATTGTAAAAGATATTGATAACAAAATTATAGGAATTTTACCTAACTACCTTAAAAGCCATTCTTATGGAGAATATGTATTTGATCATAGCTGGGCAAACGCTTATCAAAAAGCAGGAGGTTCGTACTACCCTAAATTAATTTCAGCTATACCTTTTACACCTGTAAAAGGACCGCGTTTTTTATATAAAGAAAGTAAAAAAGAAATCATAATTAAAAATATTAGTCAATTTATGATGGATCTTGCGAATAAAAATAATTTAAGTTCTGCTCATATAAATTTTTTAGATGAAAACACTGATTATA
>CABZCK010000042.1 GCA_902524215.1 uncultured SAR116 cluster alpha proteobacterium | reverse complement strand
ATTATCTGACCAACTATCAATTGATCTTCCAACTTCACTCGTATAATTGCCGGCTAATAAATTTGGAATTCCACAAGCAAATTCAACTACTTCTAGTCCTCTTCCAACCTCTCCTAATGCATCATCAAATGTTTTACCATGTTCTAATGTAATTAGTTCAGCCAACTCATTTTTTCTAGATTCTATTATTTCTTTTAATTTAAACATTTTTCTTGATCTCATAAGTGGTGTTTCTGATGACCAAGATATGTATGCATTTTTTGCAGAGTTTACTGCATCTTGTACACATTTTTCTGTACCCAAAACAACCTGTGAAGCCTCTTCACCTGTCGCTGGGTTAAAAACTGATGATGTATCATTAACAAAATTAGAATTAAGTTTACCATTAATAAGATGTTCAATTTTTTTCATTTTATTCCATTTTTTTTAAATTTTATATTATATATCTATATATAAACATGAAAGAAGACAAAAATAAAATTTTAAAATATAGGGTCACTTATTTAGAAATGATAAAACACCCTAGTTATTCATATCCAAATTGTCCAATAAAATTCACTAATATTATTAAATCAAATAATGTTCCATATTGGTATTTTATTTCTTTGTATAAATCTGTTGGAGAAGAATATGAATGGACAGATATCTTAAAGCAAAAAAAAGAAATTACAGAAAATTTTTTAAATAACAAAAATGTATATTTTTACTCACTTATATCATCAGGTGTTCCAATTGGATTTTTTATTTTAGATTATAGAAAAAAAGAAATCTGCGATATAAGTTATATTGGGTTGACTAAGGGTAATTTAGGAAAAGGTCTAGGTAAATATCTATTTAAAACAGCATTCTTAATGGGTTGGGATACAAATTATATTAATAAATTAACCGTCAACACATGTACTTTAGATCATAAGGCTGCACTTCCTCTTTATCAAAAACTTGGGTTTGAACCAGTAAGGTTTGAAGATAAAAAAAGGATGAAAACTTTTTTTAATTAAATGACTTTCCTTCTAAAAATTTTCCACTGTAAATATTTAAAGATTTCATAGATTGCCATACAATTTGACCATTGTTGATAACAGTATCTATTCCCAAAGCTGGCATAAGTGGCTTTTCATAAGTTGCTTTGTCAATTACAACTTCAGGATCAAATATAACTAAGTCAGCAAAATAATCTTTTTTTATCAATCCTCTTTTTTCTAAACCAAAAGTCTTAGCGCTTTTAAAAGTCATTTTGTATATTGCTTCTTCTAAAGAAAAAAGTTTCATTTCTCTGGAATATTTTCCTAAAACTCTTGGAAAAGTTCCCCATAATCTTGGATGAGGATGCTTATCCCCAGGCAAGCCATCTGAACCTATCATAGTACCGTCAAAACTAATTATACGATTTAAATCTTCATCATCCATCTGAAAATAAATTGCTCCAGCAGGATAAAGTTTATCTACTAACTCATCAATTGTACAATTAAATTCTTTTGCTATCTTATTGATATCATTAACTTTTAAGTCTTGTACTTTATCTGACCAAGTAACCAATACTTTGTCGGCCCTTTCTACAAAATGTTTTAACAACATTGTTGAACTGGCTGTATACGGATAACAATCTAAATCAAGATGTTGTTTCTTTTTAGCTTCTTTAATTAATTTTAGAGTTTCTTTACTTTTACCCCAATTAGATCTTCCTGCACATTTATGATGTGATATAACAGTTCTTACATCAGCTAATTTGCCAATCTTAATTGTTTCATTTACAGAATCTACTAAATTATCTCCCTCATTCCTCATATGAGTAGTAAAAATTCCATCATGTTTTTTTAATACTTTTGCTAACTCGATAATTTCTAGAGTTGGCGCATCATTAGCAGCAGGATACGCAAGACCAGTTGACAATCCAATCGAACCATCAATCAATGCATTTTCTAAAATATTTTGCATTTTAATTATTTCGTCTTTAGTTGCGCTTCTATTTATTTCTCCATTCATTACCTGAACTCTTAGCATTGAGTGACCTGTCAGCAGCGAAATATTAATTGAACTTGGGCTTTCATTAAATGCATTTTTATATGATAAAACAGATGAAAATCTATATGCATCTTTATCACCAAGTAATGGAATTGGCGCTGGAACATCTCCAGAAAAGTCAAAAGGAGCTAAACTTATACCACAATTTCCTGCAATGCAGGTAGTTACTCCTTGACTAATTTTACATGACATACTTCTATCAATGAAAATGTTTTGATCGTCATGAGTGTGAACATCTATAAAACCTGGTGCAATTATATGTGATGTAGCATCAATTATATTTTTAAATGAAAAATCATTTAAGTTATAATTTTCATCATGTATTTTAACAGATTTTTGATCTTTTTTAAAAATTGAAATAATTCTGTCACCATTTACCAAAAGATCTGCTTCATATCTAGCATCTCCCGAACCATCAATAATAGTTCCATTTTTAATTAAATAATCAATATTCATTTTAAATTCTTTATTAAGTTTATATTATAATAAGAATTATTTAAAAAAAACTAGATAAATGTTTTTTAAAAATTTAAATAATAAAATTACAACTTAAACCTTGCCTAGGCCAGTTTGCTTTTAATAACAAACCTTCATAAGATGCTGTAATATAAGCAGTTTTATTGTTTAATCCCCCAAAACATAAATTTGTAATATAAGGGTCGCTTATTGAATAGAATTCTTTAAACCCATCTGATGGAGATATTACAGTTATCCCACCATCATACAATGTGCCAACACAAACATTTCCATTCAATTCAATTGCTAATGAATCAAATCTAAAAAGCCCTCTATTTTGATTGAGTAATTGTCCACCATATACAGAATTTGGAAACTGAATTTTATTTACCTCTCCATCACCTAGAATTTCAAAGCTATATAATTTACCTCCTTCTGTATCAGCAATATATAAAAATTTTTCATCAGGAGATAAACCTATTCCATTTGGTGTCATAATAGGATGAATAACTTCTTTAATCTCTGAACCATCAGGCTTTGCCCAATAAACGGAACCTCTGTCCATTGTTCTTTTCCTAACTTTTCCAAGATCTGTAAACCAAAAATTTCCTTTTTTATCAAATACAATATCATTAGGACCGTTTAATGGTAATCCATTACATTCAGAATAAAGTGTTTCAAATTCACCCGTGTTTAAATTAACTTTTTGAATTTTACCTGACTTATAATTTTTTGCTTGAGCAATAGGTCTCCTTTTTTTTTGATCACTAGAGACTTCCCAATCAAACCCACCATTATTACAAATATAACAAAAACCATCTGGACCAATCGCAGCTCCATTTGGTCCTTCTCCTAAATTTGATACAATTTCTTTTTTACCGTTTTGATATATTTTTGTTAAAGTACCTCTGGCTATTTCAACTAATAAAATACTTCCATCATTTAAATAAATTGGACCTTCCGGAAAAAGTAAATCGTCAGTTAAAATTGAAGTTTCGAGATTAAACCTTTTTTCCATAATCAAACTCTAAATTTTTTTAATATTTGGTATTAACCAAAATAGTAAAGCACCAATTATTGTAAATAAAGTACAAAACAAAAATCCAACATTATAATTTGAAAATTGATCAAATAAAAAACCTGATATAAATGCACCTAATGCAGCACCAAGTCCTTGACCTAAATTAGATGCTCCATAGATAGAAGCAAGGCCTTTTCCAGCAAAAATTTTTGCAATAAGTGTAGTTATTATTGGACCTCTAGCCCCAGCTGATAAACCAAAAGGTATAATAAATAAAAATATAATTAAATATTTAAAATCAAAATATTGTAGGCTATATAATGCTAAAATTCCTAATAAGCTTAATATATAACTGAAAGTTGAAACATAATGTTTTGGCCAAATATCAGCAGCAAAACCAGTTAATGCCATTCCTGGAAAAGTTAGCATCCCCATCAGACCAAAATATAAAGCAGCTTCTAAATCGGAAAACCCGCAATAAATTAAATAAACAACTACTTGTAAACTAATTCCGAAAATTCCCATTGCTGTAAAAAAATAAATTAGAAAAAATTTCCAAAATGTATTTTCTCTTAAAGCTTCAGATAATGATGAATCATTTAATTTATTTGCAGAAACATTTACTGAATTATAAATACCAACATTAATTTTTTTCCAAGGTAGAAAAAATAATACAATCAAAATCCCAAAAAAGAATAAACCAATTAAATTATATGAAATTTCCCAACCATATTTACTTATCAATATTTGACAAAGTGGAGCTAAAATTAAAACACCTAGCCCTTGGCCCGAATAAGCAATTGATAATGCTGATGATAATTTTTTATTAAACCATTTTGAAATAATACTCTGACTTGGTATGATCCCAACCATTGAGGCACCTAGTCCGCTAAAAACTCCTAAGAAAATATAAAATTGCCATAATTCATTTAAATATCCTGAAATATAGTAACCACATGATAGAAGCAAAGTGCCTAAAACGTAGTTAAACTTACCTCCAAATTTATCAAAAATTATTCCCGATATAAGAGACCCTATCCCTAAACTAAACATGTAAACCGAATAAATTGAGGTTACAGAAGCTCTGTCCCAGTAAAATGCATCACTTAATGGAAGGAGAA
>CABZCK010000041.1 GCA_902524215.1 uncultured SAR116 cluster alpha proteobacterium | reverse complement strand
TACTGTTAAAAAAAAGACAATAGCTAATATATAAGGTTGAGAAATTACAAAAATTGATAAAAAATTCAATGAAATTTGTAAAAAACAAGCCACTAATATTATTAGTGAAAAGAGTAGATTATTAAAAAAAAATTCTGAGTTTAACTTTTCCATTCATATAAACTTAATTATTTAATTTATTAAAACCTTTTAAATTTATTTTATTTTCGTTTTCCTGAAGAGGAGCAAATCCAATAGATTTTTTTCTTTTATCTAGATTAACATTTGACAAAATAGACACAAATCTTAATTTTTGAGGATTAGGAAGTGGCTGAAGATAGTAATTTCCATTTGATAAAGATATTATTTTTCCAACATTTATACCAGATGGGAAAACCCCTCCATGCCCAGAAGTTTCTACAATTTCTCCAATAATAGGTTTTGCTTCTGAAGACAAAAACCTTAACTTTAAAAATTTTCCATTTTCACCCTGAGCAATAGCAGGCCATCCACTTTGAGTTAAATAAGATGGAATCATAGAATTTATATCAATTGTTAATAATACTCTACTTGATGATGGGCCAACACTAATTATAGAACCCACTAACCCCAAAGAAGAAATCACAGGTTGGCCTCTTTTTATACCATCTGAGCTTCCACCATTTACAACCATTGTTTTTGCAAAAGTTCCTCCAGATATGTTTAAAACTCTACCAGTAAAAATAATTTTGTTACGATTAATTTTAAAATTTAATAATTTTTTTAATTCAATTAATTCACTCTCAGTATTTCCTAATCTTGTTTCAATAATCTTTAGTCTACGATTTTCATTTTTAAGTTTTAAATTTTCATCCCTTAAAAAGGTTGCAGATTTAACATCTTTTATTACATTTTCTAATTCTAAAGCTGGTTTACTTACCAAACTTGATATTGGTGACAAAAAATCTGTTAAAAAAGCAGATATATTTCTAAAAGCAATTAAGTCAAACTTACCAACAAATATTAGTAGTAAGCAGGTAAAAACTAGTAATGAATTAAAGAATTTATTTTTATAAAATTTACTTTTTTCAAAAAACATGCTTATTGTGTGTTATAATAAAAATAATTGATCAAGCACCTATTAACACATTTTTAAGAGATTTCATTTCATCAAGGCATCTACCTGTCCCCATAACAACACAAGTCAAGGGATCTTCTGCAATTACGACCGGCAATCCAGTTGCATCTCTTAAAGTTGTATCTAACTCATTTAATAAAGCCCCTCCACCTGTCAAAACAATTCCTCTTTCAACAATATCAGCAGCTAATTCAGGAGGTGTCTGCTCTAATGCAGTTTTTGTAGCTTCAATTATTTGGCCAACTGGTTCAGCTAAAGCTTCACATATCTGCGCTTGATTGATTTCAATTTCTTTTGGTACACCATTTACCAAATCTCTTCCTCTCACCTCAATTGTTGCTCCGACACCGTCTTTCGGTACTTTAGCAATTGCGATTCCCTTTTTTATTCTTTCAGCAGTCATTTCTCCAATTAATAAATTGTGATGTCTTCTTATAAATCCAACAATTGCCTCGTCAAATTTGTCTCCACCTACCCTTACGGATCTAGCATAAACAATGTTGCCTAAAGATAATATTGCTACCTCTGTAGTTCCGCCGCCTATGTCCACAACCATTGATCCCGAAGCCTCAGTTACCGGCAAATTAGCACCAATTGCAGCTGCCATAGGCTCTTCTATCAAAAACACTCTTCTGGCACCGGCTGCTTCAGCTGATTCTTGAATAGCTCTTCTTTCTACAGCAGTTGCACCAGAGGGAACACATACTACTACTTGCGGACTTAAAATTGAGTTATTTACTTTTTTTATAAAATGTTTAATCATCTCTTCAGCAACATCAAAATCGGCAATAACTCCATCAGCCATGGGTCTAATGGCTCTAATATTTCCTGGTGTTTTACCTAACATTGTTTTGGCTTCTTCACCAACTGCTAGAACATGATTTTTTCCTTTAATTTCAGTAATTGCAACAACTGAAGGCTCATTTAGTAAAATGCCTTTTCCTTTAACATAAACTAGGGTATTAGCTGTACCAAGGTCAATAGCTAAATCAGCTGAAAGAATACTTTTAAAAGAACCTATCATTCTGTGTTACCTTTCTATATAAAATCTAAACATAATATAAATTAATTTTTATCTTTATCAACAAGTCTATTTTCAGTTATCCAAGGCATCATTCCTCTAAGCTTTGAACCAATTTCCTCAATTTGGTGTTGAGAAGTTCTCCTTCTAGTTGATTTAAAGCTTGTCTGATTAACTTTATTCTCAAGCATCCAATCTCTAGTAAATTTTCCTGATTGAATATCATCTAATACTTTTTTCATTTCTTTTTTAGTATCAGAGTTGATAATTCTTGGTCCAGTTACATATTCACCATATTCCGCGGTATTACTAATTGAATAATTCATATTAGCTATTCCTCCTTCATAGATAAGGTCTACAATTAATTTAACCTCGTGTAAGCATTCAAAATATGCCATTTCAGGTGCATAACCAGCTTCAACTAATGTTTCAAATCCAGACCTTATCAATTCAACAAGTCCACCGCATAAAACAACTTGTTCTCCAAACAAATCAGTTTCACATTCTTCTTTAAAGGTAGTCTCAATGACACCAGATCTTCCTCCACCAATTGCACATGCATAAGATAACCCAATATCATGAGCGTTTCCTGTTGAGTTTTTATTTATTGCAATTAAACAAGGCACTCCGCCACCACGCAAATATTCAGATCTGACAGTATGTCCTGGTCCTTTTGGTGCAACCATAAATACATCAATATCATCTCTAGGTTCAATCAAATTGAAATGAACATTTAGACCATGAGCAAAAGCAATAGCTGATCCAGCTCTCATGTTTTCTTTTAAACTTTCATTATAAATATCAGCCTGCAGTTCATCAGGAGTAGCCATCATTATAACATCAGCCCATTTAGCTCCATCAGATACTTCTTTTACATCAAAACCAGCTTTTTTTGCTTTGTCGATAGATTGTGATCCTTTTTTTAAAGCAATTGAAACATTCTTAACACCACTATCTCTCAAGTTAGCCGCATGAGCGTGGCCTTGACTTCCATAACCAATAACGAGTATTTTTTTTGATTTAATTAAACCTATGTCAGCATCCCTATCATAATAAACTCTCATACAAACTCCTTATTAATTTATTCAAAAATTTTATTTATTATTTTGGTTTCAGTTTCAAATCCCCTAGACATAGCGGAAACACCAGTACGTGAAATTTCAATGTCACCTAGAGATTTCATCAAATTAACAAACGCGTCTATTTTATTAGGTTTTCCTGTTAATTCAAAAACAAAACTTTTTAATGTAACATCGAGTGTTTTGGCTCTAAAAGTGTCTGCAATTCTTAAAGCTTCAACCCTATCTAACCCAGAAGAAACAACTTTTACTAAAGCTAATTCACTTTTAATAAATGGACCCTCAAGTGTCAAATCTCTTACAAGATGAACCGGTATTAATCTTGATAATTGTGATTTTATTTGTTCAATGGTGTTACTAGTCCCTTTTGTTACAATAGAAATTCTAGAGAGACTTCGTTTATTATCAATTTCTGTTACAGTTAAACTCTCAATATTGTATCCTCTTCCAGAAAATAATCCAATAACCCTTGCTAAAGTTCCTGGTTCATTATTTACAACAACCGTCAAAGTTCTTGTACTTTCCTTCTCCTCAATATTTAATTTTTCATATATTGACATAATTATACAAGAGCCAATCCATCAGATGAAACTTTTTGATTCTTTTTATCTTCTTTATTTAAAATCATGTCATAATGAGCAGAACCAGATGGTATCATTGGAAAACAATTTTCTTCTTTGGCAACACAAATATCTGCTAACACTGGGCCATCATGTCCCAACATTTGATCGATAACATCTTGCATTTCGTTCATTTTTTCAGCTCTAATTCCTTTAATACCAAAACTATCTGCAAGTTTTATAAAATCTGGCAAAGAATCAGTATAGCTCTCACTATATCTAGATCCATGAATTAACTCTTGCCATTGTCTTACCATGCCCATCCATTGATTATTAATGATGAATATCTTAATTGGTAAATTATATTGTACGATGGTTGACAATTCTTGCATATTCATCAAAAACGAAGCTTCCCCAGCGATGTCTATAACCAAAGAATTTGGATTTGCAATTTGTACTCCAATTGATGCTGGCAAACCATATCCCATAGTCCCTAATCCTCCAGATGTCATCCAATGATTAGGTTTAGAAAAACCAAAATATTGTGCTGCCCACATTTGATGCTGGCCCACTTCGGTAGTTACAAAAGGATCAAGTGATTTTGTTACTTTATATAGTTTTTCAATAGCATATTGAGGTTTAATAATTACTTCATCAGTTGAATATGAGAGCGATTTTTTATCTTTCCATTTATTAATATCTGACCACCAACTTTTTAAAGAAAATGTTTTAAATTTTCTTTTTTTAAGTTCATTATAAATTTCTTTCAAAACAACTTTAACATCACCAATAATAGGTAAATCAACTTGAACAATTTTATTTATTGAAGAAGGGTCAATATCAATATGAATTTTTTTTGAATTTGGTGAAAAAGCATCTAATCTACCAGTAACTCTATCGTCAAATCTAGCACCAACA
>CABZCK010000040.1 GCA_902524215.1 uncultured SAR116 cluster alpha proteobacterium | reverse complement strand
AAAATGAAATTAAAAGCGCAGTTGAAAAACTTTTTTCAGTTAAAGTTAGGTCCGTGAACATTATTAATATCAAGGGTAAAGTGAAGAGATTTAAGGGTGTTCTTGGCAAAAGAAAAGATATTAAAAAGGCTGTGATTACTTTAGAAGAGGGAAATACTATTGATATTTCAGCAGGAGTTTAATTTATGGCTTTAAAACAGTATAATCCTATAACGCCTGGCCAAAGAGGTCTCGTATTAATAGATAGATCAGAGTTATTCAAAGGTAAACCAGTTAAAAAATTAACAAAAGGACTTACAAAATCTGGTGGAAGAAACAATACGGGTAGGATTACATCGTGGCAAAAAGGTGGAGGGCACAAAAAAAAATATAGGATAATAGATTTTAAAAGATCAAAATTTGATGTTGAAGGTACTGTTGAAAGAATCGAGTATGATCCAAATAGGTCAGCATTTATAGCATTAATTAAATATGTCGATGGTCAATTAAGCTATATCTTAGCTCCTCAAAAATTATTAATTGGTAACAAAGTTATTTCTTCAAGTAAGGCAGATGTTAAACCAGGTAATGCTATGCCTTTAAACGCTGTACCTGTTGGTACTATTATACATAATGTTGAGTTAAAGCCAGGTAAAGGCGGACAACTAGCACGATCTGCTGGGTCATACGTGCAAGTTATTGGAAAAGATTTATCATATTCAATCTTGAGGCTTACTTCAGGAGAAGTCAGACTGGTTTTATCCACTTGCATGTGTTCTATAGGAGCTGTTTCCAATCAAGATAATCAAAATCAAAACTTTGGAAAAGCTGGAAGGAAAAGATGGATGGGTAAAAGGCCTTCTGTTCGAGGTGTGGCTATGAATCCAATTGATCATCCTCATGGAGGGGGGGAAGGAAGAACTTCAGGAGGTCGACACCCTGTTACCCCATGGGGTAAACCAACAAAAGGTAAACGAACAAGAAGTAATAAAAAAACTGATAGATTAATAATTAGAAGAAGGAACAAATAAAATTATGACTAGGTCTGTATGGAAAGGTCCTTTCGTAGATGGATATTTGATAAAAAAAGCTGATGTAGTTAGAGAATCAGGTAGAAATGATGTTATTAAAACTTGGTCAAGACGTTCTACTATAATGCCTCAATTTGTAGGTTTGACTTTTGGTGTGCATAATGGGAAAAAATTTATCCCAGTAACAATTACTGAGGCAATGGTTGGTCATAAATTGGGCGAGTTTTCTCCTACAAGAACTTTTTATGGTCATGCAGCGGATAAAAAGATTAAAGGTAAATAAATGAGTATTAAATCAAATATTCGACGAGAAAAAGATAACGAAGCTAAAGTAGTTTTAAAAAACTTAAGAATTAGCCCTCAAAAGTTAAATTTAGTTTTAGGAATGATTAGAAGACAAAAAGCAGATATTGCAATATCCAAGCTTCAGTTTTCAAAGAAAAGAATTTCAAAAGATGTTGAAAAAGCTCTTAAGTCAGTTATTTCAAATGCTGAGAATAATCATTCATTAGATATAGATAAGTTATATGTAAAAGAAGCTTTTGTTGGAAAAGGTATCGTTATGAAAAGATTTCATGCGAGGGCTAGAGGAAGAGGAGCAAGAATTCTTAAACCTTTCTCACATCTGACAATTATACTTTCTGAAGAAACGGAGGAAAAAAATGGGTCAAAAGACTAAACCATTAGGTTTCAGACTAGGTGTAAATAGAACGTGGGATTCGCGTTGGTTTGGTACTAAACTCTATGCAGAACAATTACATCAAGACTTAAAACTAAGAAAATATCTTTTTGAAAAATTAAAAGCAGCTGCTGTAAGTAAAGTTGTTATTGAAAGGCCAGCTGGTAAAACCAGGGTATCAATACATGCAGGAAGGCCTGGTCTCGTAATTGGAAAAAAAGGGCAAGATATAGAGACATTGAGAAAAAATTTAGAAAAGCAAATTGGTAATGAAGTAAATTTAAATATAATCGAAGTAAGAAAACCTGAGTTGGATGCAAAATTAGTTGCTGAAACTATTGCACAACAATTAGAAAGAAGAGTAGCTTTTAGAAGAGCTATGAAACGTGCTGTTCAAGCTGCATTAAGACTTGGTGCAAAAGGTGTAAGAATAAATTGTGCTGGTCGTTTAGGTGGAGCTGAAATAGCCAGAACAGAATGGTATAGAGAAGGAAGAGTACCTTTGCATACTCTTAGAGCTGATGTTGATTATGGTGAAGCTACAGCATTTACGACTTATGGTGCTACGGGAGTTAAAGTTTGGATATTTAAAGGTGAAATTATGGAGCATGATCCGCTAGCCCAAGACAAGTTATTAAATAACAAGCCGCAGAACCAGATTTAAAAGAGAATATTATGTTACAACCTAAAAGAACCAAATTTAGAAAAGCTCACAAAGGTAGAATACATGGTATGGCTAAAGGAGGAGTATCCTTAAACTTTGGTTCATTTGGATTAAAAGCTATTAGACCTGAAAGGGTAACAGCTAGACAAATTGAATCAGCTAGACGAGCTATAACTAGACATTTAAAAAGAACAGGAAGATTATGGATCAGGATTTTTCCAGATGTACCAGTTTCAAAAAAACCAGCCGAAGTTAGAATGGGTAAGGGTAAAGGCACTCCTGAATTCTGGGTTTGTAGGGTTAAGCCTGGGAAAATTATGTTCGAATTGGATGGTGTTTCAGAAACTGCAGCTAAAGAGGCATTTTCTCTTGCTTCAGCTAAATTACCACTCGAAACAAAGTTTGTTAGAAAAATACAATAAGGTAAGTCATGGCTAAATATAAATCAAAAGATCTTTTAACTAAAACTAAAGATGAACTAAATGATAGAATACAGTTTTTGAGAAAAGAACAATTTAACTTAAGATTTCAATTGGCAAATGGACAAATTGAAAACCCACTTAGGTTCAGATTAATTCGAAGAGAAATAGCTGCTATTAAAACTATTATAAATAATAATTTAATGAAGGTAAAATAATGCCAAAAAGAATATTAACAGGAAAAGTTGTAAGTAATAAGGCTGATAAAACAGTTACAGTATTAGTGGAAAGAAGGATAATGCATCCTATTTATAAAAAATTTGTTACAAAATCAAAAAAAGTTCATGCTCATGATAAAGACAACAAATTTAAACCTGGAGATGCTGTTGAAATAATTGAAACAAAACCTTTTTCTAAAACAAAAAAATTTGAAGTAATATATTAATTTGGAGAATTAAATGATTCAAATGCAAACAAAATTAGATGTTGCTGACAATTCAGGTGCAAGATCATTGCAATGTATTAAAGTGTTGGGTGGAAGTAAACGGAAGACTGCTTCGGTTGGAGATGTAATAGTTGTATCAATCAAAGAAGCCATTCCTAGAGGAAGAGTAAAAAAAGGAGATGTGCATAGAGCAGTAATTGTCAGAACAGCTAAGGAAGTAAAAAGAAATGACGGAACATGTATCAGATTTGATAAGAATGCAGCTGTTTTAGTAAATAAAAGTAATGAACCAATTGGGACTAGAATATTTGGACCAGTTACCAGAGAACTGAGAGGAAAAAAATTTATGAAGATCGTATCATTAGCTCCGGAAGTTTTATGATGAAAAAATTTAAACTAAAAAAAGGTGATAACGTAATCATTATATCTGGTAAAGATAAAGGTAAATCTGGTGAAATTATTGAAGTTTTAAAGAGTATTGATAAAGTTAAAGTACGTGGTGTAAATATTGTAAAGAAGCATAGAAAGCCAACACAAGAGGCTCCAGGAAAGATTGATGAAATTGAACTTCCAATTCATATATCAAATGTTTCATTTCTTGATCCTAAAAACTCTAAACCTACTAGAATTAAATATGAGATTAATAAAAAAGATAAAGTTAGATTAACAGTTTCATCTAGCTCGAAAGTTTGATTAAGGAGTATTTATGCCCGAAAGATTATATCAAAATTATAAAAATGATATCGTAACAGCTTTGCAAAGAAAATTTAATTATAAAAATGTAATGGAAATTCCAAAAATTGACAAAGTAGTTATTAATATGGGTGTGGGAGAAGCCGTAAAAGATTCTAAAAAAATTGAAATCGCTCAAAAAGAATTAGCTTCAATAACTGGCCAATTACCAATAATAACAAAAGCAAAAAAGGCAAATGCTAGTTTTAAACTCAGGGAAGGAATGTCAGTTGGTCTTAAGGTAACTTTAAGGAAAAGTAAAATGTATGAATTCATAGATAGATTAGTTAATATTGCATTACCCAGAGTTCGTGATTTCAGAGGAATTAGTAGTAAAAGTTTTGATGGTAAAGGTAATTATTCTTTGGGTTTAAAAGAACAATTTATTTTTCCAGAAATTGAATATGACACAGTTGATAGCCCAAGAGGAATGGACATAACAATTGTAACTACTGCACAAACAGATGAAGAAGCAAAAGAATTATTAAAAAATTTCAACTTTCCTTTTGTTAAATAGTATATGGAGAAAATTTATGGCTAAGCTTAGTGCGATACAAAAAAACCTTAAAAGATCTAAACTAGTTAATAGATTTAGTTCAAAAAGGTCTAAATTAAAGAAAATTTGCCGTGATAGAAGTTTATCAATTGAAGAGAGGTTTAATGCTCAATTAAAATTATCTGAATGTCCACGTAATGGTGCAAAAATAAGGTTAAGAAACAGATGTGAAGTTACTGGTAGACCGAGAGGTTTTTATAGAAAGTTTAAAATGTCTAGAATAGCTCTAAGAGAACATGCTTTAGCTGGTCTCATTCCGGGCATGGTCAAATCAAGTTGGTAGAGGTGAATTAAAATGTC
>CABZCK010000039.1 GCA_902524215.1 uncultured SAR116 cluster alpha proteobacterium | reverse complement strand
CAAATTTTCTCTATAATTTTTATCACTAAGGTTAAACCAAGTATTATTATTTGCATTTTGATTTTTAGGGTCTAAAGAAATAACTTCTAAATAGCAAGAACCTAGAGAAATGACCCTGTTATGAGTTCCCATTGTTTCATGAACATTAATTTCACTCAAATCTTCATTGAGGATATTTTTTATAAATTTTGAACCCTCATCTAAAGTTTTTGCACCAAAAACAAAATGATCAATTTTAAAATTAGCCATTTGAATAGTTTTTTGTGGATTTTATCCAACCACCTCCTAAAACTCGATTTTTATCTGCTAAATCATAAAAAACAGCTGCTTGTCCAGGCGATATTCCAAATTCAGGCATTTTAAGTTTTACATTGGCACTACTTGATTCTAAATCCATTTCAACTTTAACTTCAACCTCTACCGGTTTAGCAGTATTTCTAAGTTTTACTAAAGCATCAAATTTCATTTGATCACCTTCTGCTATCCAATTACATTGATGAATTAAAAATTCATCACATGATAAGTATCGCTTTGGACCAACTATAATTTTATTGTTTTTTTCATCTATAGAAATGACATATAATTTAGCTTCATTTTCTGGAGCGTCTTTACGTCCTCCAATCCCAATTCCTTTTCTCTGACCAATTGTATAATCTATAATTCCATTATGTTCTCCTAAATGAGAACCATCAACATGGTAAATATCCCCTTTTTGAACTGATTCTGGCCTTAACTTCCTAACTAGATTTGCATATTTACCATCAGGTACAAAACAAATATCTTGGCTATCAGGCTTTTCTGCAACGTTTAAATCGAAATATTTAGCCAATTCTCTAATTGTGGATTTATTAAAATCACCAAGGGGAAATCTCAGATACGATAATTGTTCGAAGGTTGTAGTAAATAAAAAATATGATTGATCTTTTGTTAAGTCATTTGCTCTATATAAATTAGGTTTTCCGTTTTTAACATCTCTTCTAATGTAATGGCCAGTCGCTAAAGCAACTGCACCCATCTTTTTTGAAAAGTTTAACATATCAACAAACTTAACTGTTTGATTACATTTTACACATGGTATTGGCGTTTCTCCTCTCAGATATGATTCAGTAAAATCTGAAATCACCTGATCATTAAATTTTGAATTATAGTTTAAAATAAAATGATCAATTCCTAATTTATCACATACTTTTTTAGCATCATTAATGTCAATACCTGCACAACAAGTTTTAGAATTATTAACTTTAATTTTTTCATTGTACAAATGCATTGATAGCCCAAAAACATTATACCCAGCTTTATGGAGTAGAGCTGCTGTAACAGATGAGTCAACGCCCCCAGACATTGCCACAGCTATTTTATGATTGTAAGGGTTTCCATCGAGACCAATGCTTTTAATGATTTTAGAGTTAAAATCCATAGAATTTATTCATTTGGAATGTTTACTGTTAAGCCATCTAATTCTGGAGTTACTTCAATCTGACATCCTAATCTAGAGGTTGGTTGTAAATCCACGGCCAAATCTAACATATCTTCTTCATCTGGATTTGCTGGTCCAACTTTACCAAACCAATCTTTTTCTATTACAACATGACATGTGCAACATGAAATCGAACCGCCACAAGTGCCTTCAATTCCTAAATCATTATCTCTCGCAACTTCCATTAACGTAAGACCATCTTCAGCATCTATTTTTTTTATTTCACCATTTCTTAGTTTAAAGTTTATGTTTGTCATATTTTATACCTTGATAATCAATTCTTTCTTTTTAAAGATGTAATGTCTTTTTCTAATTTTTCTATTTTTTTTAATAAGGCAACGATCTTTTTTTCTCTTGGATCTGTTCCATCATTTGAATAACCATATGCTTCAAATTTATTTTTATTAGATTGTGCAAATTCTCTTGCTGGTATACCCGCAACTGTAACATTTTTTGCTACGGATTTAGTTACAACTGAATTTGCGCCAACTCTTGAAAAATCTCCAACTTCAATTGCACCTAGTATTTGCGCTCCTGAACCAATAATTACGTTATTCCCAATAGTTGGATGTCTTTTTTTTTGTCTCTGATTATGACTCTCAATTGATGGCATTATGCCACCTAAAGTCACTCCTTGATAAATTGTTACATCATCTCCAATTTCTGCTGTTTCGCCTATTACTATTCCATAACCGTGGTCCATAAATAATCTATTACCAATTTTTGCCCCAGGATGAATCTCAATGCCTGTTAGAACACGACCAAATTGCATTAAAAACCTAGCTAAAAACCTTATTTTTTTTCCCCATAAAAAATTGGATATTTTGTATAAAAACAATATATGGACAGTTGGGTATAATAATATAACCGATATTCTTGATGAAGCGGCTGGATCCCTTTCAATAATAGAGTCTATATCATTAAAAAAATTTTTAAAAAACATTATTTGTTTATATCACATGAATTATAATTTAAAATAAATTCATTGTATATTTTCTTTGACACTTATATTTTGAAGCTTTATTTGATTAATATATATTATTATCCGGAGTTTATCATATGCCTGAAGTTATCTTAAATGGTCCAGAAGGACGTATTGAATGCATGTACAGTCAAGGAAAAGAAAATGGTTGTCCTGTCGCACTAATACTTCATCCAGAACCTTATCAAGGCGGTAGTATGAACAATAAAGTTACATATTCTTTGTATCAAGAATTTAAGAATAGAGGTTTTTCAGTTCTTAGATTTAACTTTAGGGGCGTAGGTAAAAGTCAAGGGTCTTTTGACAACGGTGAAGGGGAATTGGCAGATGCTGCTGCAGTTTTAGATTGGCTACAATCCCAAAACTTATATAGTAAATTTACTTTTATTGCTGGATTTTCTTTCGGCTCATGGATTGGAATGCAACTTATGATGCGACGACCTGAAATTTCTGGCTTTATATGTGTATCACCACCTGCTGATAAATTTGACTTCGCTTTTTTAGCACCATGTCCTGCTTCCGGGTTAATTATACATGGAAGAAATAATCAAAGAGTACCATTTGAAAATATTCAATCTATTGTAGATAGATTATCGAAGCAAAAAGATGTTAAAATTGATATAGATTTTTTAAATGATGCAAATCATAATTTTAGCAACCATCTAGATGAATTAATGGAAGTTGTAAAAAAATATTTAAATCAAAGATATGATAATTTCATTGATACTTTTCACGAAGAAAACTTAATTTAAGCTTTATGAATTATAAATCTTCATTTCTAAATATTTTACACCAAAGAGGTTTTCTTCATCAATTAACTGATGAAATCAAACTTGACAATTTGCTTTGTAAAGATAAATGTATTGCTTACATTGGTTTTGATTGTACGGCCTCATCACTTCATGTTGGATCATTAATTCAAATAATGATGTTAAGATGGTTTCAGAAATGTGGCCATCAACCCATAGTGCTTTTAGGAGGAGGAACTACAAAAATAGGAGATCCATCCGGGAAAGATAGTACTAGGCCAGTATTAGAAAATAAAATGATTGAAGATAATAAAAATGCTTTAAAAATTGTATTTTCAAATTATTTAAATTTTAAAAATGGCTCTAATAAAGCAATGTTAGTTGATAATAATGAATGGCTAGATGGCCTCAATTATATATCTTTTTTGAGAGAAAATGGCTCTTTTTTCTCAATAAACAAACTAATTAATCTTGAAAGTATGAAATTAAGACTTGATAGAGAACAAAATTTATCATTTCTAGAGTTTAACTACCCTATTTTCCAAGCTTATGACTTTTATAAACTTTATAAAAATTTTAATTGTAAAATTCAAATGGGCGGATCAGATCAATGGGGAAATATTGTCAATGGCATAGAATTAGTGAGAAAAAAAACACAAAAAGAATGTTTTGGGATCACTTCACCCCTTTTAACAACAAGCTCTGGGAGTAAAATGGGGAAATCAGAAAAAGGTGCTGTTTGGTTAAACAAAGATTTATTATCTGATCACGAGTTTTGGCAGTTTTGGAGAAATACAGAGGATGATGATGTTATAAAATTTTTAAAACTTTTTACAGATATCGATTTAGATAAAATATCAAGTCTAAATGAACTTAAAGGTTCAGATATTAACAAAGCCAAAATATTACTTGCGAATGAAGTAACAAAAATTTGTAGAGGAGAAGATGCTTCATTAAAGGCATCACGAATTGCCGAAGACACTTTTGAGAAATCGAAAATTAATTTAGATTTGCCTAAAGTAATTATTAATAAGCAAAGTATTACATTAATCGAAATTGTAAAAATGTTTAACTTTTGTAATTCTAATGGAGAAGTCAGACGACTGGTAAAAGGACGTGGTATTAAAATAAATGACAAAATTATAGATAATGACAATCTTAAATTTACTAAAAGAGAAAATAATAAACCAATTAAAATATCTATTGGCAAAAAAAAGCACGGTCTTTTAATATTTAAATAAATTTTAATCTTTAGACTCTTTTAGCCAATCTTTTGAAAAAATTTGCCTTAATATACCAGGACTAAATGATAAAATATTTAGTTCTATCTTAGGATCTGACATTGTTCCATTTAACTTAAATTGACCAGAAATAATTCCTTTTTTATTAGAACCAGTTAACAATTCTCCAACTGCAGGTACAACACTAATGAACTTGGATACTATTGTAAAAGGTACAATAGACCCTGTAAAATTTATAATTTCAGAATTTAAATCGTAATCTCCCTCAAGGTAAATTGATAAGGTTTGATTATTGATTAAAATTTTTTCAAATTTTAATTTTTTTCCAATTTTTTCAAATTTAGCATCACCAATCACAAAACCTACACCTTCACCCACGAAAAGTGAATTAATACCTGAAAAACTTAATGAGGATAAAGACTTTACAATTTTAGGTGCATTTATAACTTTAAATTTTTTTGCATTTATAAAACCTTGATATTTTGATAAATTCTTATCAAGAAAATTTACTTTAAGTTTAACTTCACCACTTTTAATTTTTTTTGTAAAGCCAAATGCTGATAATAATTTTCCCCCTTGTAGACTTTCAAAAGTGACATTAGGTAAACCATTAGATGATGATATTATTTTAATTTTAGTTTTGCCACTATTTAAAGATCCTCCTCCAGTTATTAAATACTTACCATTTTCAACCAAAATAGTTAATTGACCAGCATCTAACAAGGTATTTGACCCTAGAGTTATTTTACCTTTAGCTAAAGTAGAAAATATTTCGTTTTTAAAAGTACCATTTAAATTTCCTGACAATGAAAACTTATCATTTAAAATAATTTTATTTGA
>CABZCK010000038.1 GCA_902524215.1 uncultured SAR116 cluster alpha proteobacterium | reverse complement strand
ATATGGGAATTGCTTTTTATTAGAAAAAATAAACTCAGTGATATCTTTAGAAATGATAAATCTTTCAATAGCTTAAATTCCAAAGATAGAACTTTTATCTACTTTTTAATCCATTTGGCATTGAGGAATCATAATCAAATAAAATTCTTTCTTAAAAAGTTTGTAAAAAAACAAGTTAGTAAAAACTTATACTTTTTAGATGGAATACTATTATTAGGTACAGCAGAAATTATTTGGGCAAGAACACCACATTATGCAGTTTTAAACTCGTATGTGGATTTATCAAAAATTCTTTGTGGGGTAAAATATTCAGGCTTCATTAATGCTGTTCTACAAAACATAGTTAGACAAAAAGACAACCTATCTTCAAGTAATTGGGATATAAAAAACAATTATCCAAGATGGATGTTAAAGAGTTGGAAAAAACAATATGGAAAAATAAAAACAACAAAAATGTTAAAAATTTTAAACAAGGAACCTTACTTAGACATAATTTGTTCTAAAAAAATGAATATTGAAATGAAAAATAATTTAATAAAATTTTTAGATGGGCATGAAATTCATTCAAATGTAATTAGGAGTAATTATAAAGGAAAAATAAATGATATTCTATATTTCAATAAAGGGATTTGGTGGGTTCAAGATTTAAGCTCGTATTTACACATAGAATACCTATTAAAATTTTTAAAAAAGATAAATAAAAACAATGAGTTTTTAAAAATCTCTGATATTTGTGCCGCTCCTGGAGGTAAAACATTTCAACTTTTAGATAATGGTTATGAAATAGTAAGTAATGATATAAATAAAAAAAGATTAAATATAATGTCAGAAAACTTGAAACGTCTAAATTTTAAATCAAAATTAATTTCTGTAGATGGAAGAACTTACAAATTCCAAGAAGAACAAGATTTAATAATAATCGATGCTCCTTGTTCATCAACAGGAACAATTAGAAAGAACCCTGATATTTTAATTCGAAATAATATTATTGACTTAAGTAAACTTCAAAAAATACAACAAGAATTATTAAAAAATGCAGCATCAAATATTAAAGTAGGTGGATATTTAATGTATATTGTTTGTTCTTTGGAAGAGGAAGAGGGGGAAGATGTTGTAAATAAATTTTTGAAAACAAATTCTAATTTTCAAATCTTGAATCTCAATCAATATATTCAAGACTTAAAAACAACTTTAAAATTAAATACTATGGGTTATTTAAAATTCCTTCCTATTGATTTTAAAGTGCATCAAAATGAACATCTGAATGGTAATAATGGTTTTTTTTCTGCAATAATTGAAAGAAAATTTTAAATGATAAATTTATTCTCAAATAAAATAAAAAATTATTTATTTAAAAAGAAATTTAAAATTATAGATGTAGATAATCCACTAATTATTTTTTCTGATATTTGGAGCGGTAATTCTCAAAATGGAGAATTAATTACAAATGCAAAATACCCTATCAATGAGATACAAAACATAGATAAATTTGAGTTTTTAAGAGATCTTAAATCATTTGGAATTTTAAAAACCAGGTCAATAGCTAGAAAAATTGCCAATCATTGGATTGATAATAATAAAAATTTTTTTTCAAAATCCTTTAAGGCAAACTTGATAGCTGAAAGAATTACAATTATGTGCATGACATATTCATGGTACGCAAAAAGTGGAGACATAAAATTTCAAAAAAAAATTTTAAATTCAATTTATATTCAATTAGAGTTACTTGATTATTTATTAAAAAAAAATGCTAAATTATATAATTTCAAAACAATTAAAGCCCTTATAATTGGAAATATTTTTTTATTAAATGATTTAAATAAAATAAATTTATATTTGAACAAACTTAAAACTTTGTCTGAAAAATTTATTTTGAAAGATGGTGGACATTTGTCTAGATGCCCTATGACCCAATTAGATATTTTAAGAGACTTATTAGAGATTAGATCAGCAATAGCAACAAATAGAAAATTAAACTCACCTATTATTCAAACCTTAGTGAAAGTGATGGGAGATTATTTTAAAATTTTTTGCGTAACTAAAGATACATATTGTAGCTTTAACACAGGTTCGTTAATTAAAAAGGAAAAAATTTCTGAAACTCTTAAACGATTAAGTGGAACTAAATATAATTTTACGTTCGCCAAGTACTCAGGTTATGTTTCAATTTCTTCAAATAGATTAAATCTTGTTCTTGATGCAGGAAACAAAAACCTTTTTATTAATAATAAAATTTTAAATAACAAGGCTAGTCTATCTGCTTTTGAACTTTTTTATCAAAAAGATAAAATTATAACAAATGTTGGTAGCTTTTATTTTAAATCAAATAACCATAATGATTTGAAAGCTATATCTTCAACAGCTGCACATAGCTCTCTATCTATTGATGATAGAAATAACCTTGATTTAACAGGACTAAGAAAAATCAATAACCTTGAAGTAAAAAAGAATGAAGATGAAAATGGATATTTAGTTCAAGTATCACACGATGCTTATAAATCTCTTTTTGGAATTGGTCATAAAAGAAGACTTTTTATTTCAAAAAAATCTCCAGATTTAATTGGAGAGGACGAAATATTTTCTATAGGAAATTATGGAATGAAACCAAAATTTGCTACAATAAGATTTCATTTACATCATCAAATTAATCCAATTAAATTACAAAATCAAAATTTATTGCTTCAAAATTCAACAAATAAAATTATTGGTAAATTTTTTTCATCCTCAGATAATATTGAAATAGATAATACTATAATATATCAGAATTCTAAAAGATATGTTAGTAAGCAAATAGTAATTTTAGTTGAACTAAAAAAAATTAGAGAATTAAATAAGTTAATAACAAAATGGTCTTTAAAATTCGAGAAATAAAATGACAAAATTAAAAATAAAAAATGCACTGATTTCTTTGACGGACAAAACTAAAATTGAAATTGTTGCCAAAAAATTAAAAGAACTTGATGTTAACATAATATCTACTGGAGGTACTGCAAAATATTTAAAATCTCATTCAATTGATGTAATTGACATTACTGAGATAACAAATTTTCCTGAAATTTTAGATGGTAGAGTTAAATCGCTTCATCCTAAAATATTCGGTGGGATACTTTATAGAAGAAATAATGAAAATGATCTCAAAACAGTAGATTCACTTAAAATTGAAAGTATTGATTTAGTTATAGTTAATTTATATAAATTTGATAAGGCTAAAAAAGAATTAAGTTCTCATGATAAAATAATTGAGAACATTGATATCGGAGGTCCATCATTAATACGATCAGCAGCTAAAAACTTTGCTTTTACAACTGTAGTAACTGATATAAATGATTACGATTTATTAATTGAAAAATTAAATTCAAATGAGAGTGTAGATTTAGAATATAGAAAGTTTTTAGCCGCAAAAGCTTTTAACATTACTGCAGAATATGACAGATCAATATCAAATTGGTTTAATAGTACTAATGATCAACCTACGTTACCAGAGATAATAAATCTAAATTTAAACAAAAAAATTGAAATGAGGTATGGAGAAAACCCACATCAAAAAGCAGGATTATTCACTAATATCAATCAACAAAGTAAATCAGGAATAGCGCATTATGATCAAATTCAAGGTAAAGAACTATCTTATAATAATTTTAATGATGCTGATGCAGCTTTTGAATTAGTAAACGAATTCAATGAACCAGCTGTAGCAATAATTAAACATGCCAACCCGTGTGGAGTTTCACAAAATCAAAATATTAAAACAGCCTGGGAAAACGCATTTAATACAGATAAAACAAGTGCATTTGGTGGAATAGTTGCTTTAAACAGAACTCTTACTGAGGAAGTAGCTAAACAAATGTCTAATATCTTTTTAGAAGTCATAATTGCTCCAGACATAACTGAAACTGCAAAAGAGATTTTATTTAAAAAGAAAAACTTAAGAGTATTGCTTTGCAAAAAAAATAAAAATAAAATTGAAAGTGATCTCTTTATTAAAACAATATCTGGAGGATTCTTAGTCCAAGAAAAAGATATTGGGTCTCTTGAAAAAATTAATTTTAAAATTGTTACAAACAAAAAGCCAACTGAAGATGAAATTACAGATCTTAAGTTTGCTTGGATTGTTTCAAAACATACTAAATCAAATGCAATAATTTTTGCAAAGAATGCTCAAACTTTAGGAATTGGAGCTGGACAAATGAGTAGAATAGACTCTGTCATGATAGCAAAAGATAAATTTATTAGAAGTCAGGTAAATTCTAAAAAAAAAGATATTTCTTTAAAAGGAAGTGTTCTTTCAAGTGATGCGTTTTTTCCATTTTCTGATACTGTTATTTCTGCTGCAGAGGCTGGAGTTTCCGCTATAATTCAGCCTGGAGGTTCCATTCGTGATAATGAAGTAATAGCCGAGGCTAACAAAAGAAATATCTCTATGATTTTTACCTCAATGAGACATTTTAGACACTAGATATTTTTTAAAACTAATTTAATTATTTTATGATATAGAGTTGGTATACTAAACATATGCAAATTTTCAGGTTTAATAAATCTATAACTTGCTTCTAATTTATTTTGAATATCATTTATTTTTAATATTGTCACTTTACTATCAAGATCAAAATGGGTGAAACTATGCTTAACTACACCACAATTAATTCTCTCATTTATTGAAAATAAATTCAAATCTAAAATATGGTTATCTTTAAGCCATCCTTCAGATGGCAAAACATGCATGTTTTCAAACAACCCTAAATTAATATTTTTTAAAAATAAAATTTCTTTTTTTGAATTTATTAAGCAATAAAAATTTCCAATACGCTTAATTTTTTTTTCTTTAATTATTTTAAGGGGATAATTTATTGCTGAATTTTTAAATGCAACTCTACAATTTTCTGATAAAGGACACCTTTCACAATTTATAATTTTGGGCTTGCAAATTGTTGCACCAATATCCATTAAACCCTGTGTAAATAGAGAATTCTCTTTACCAGGTATATTTAAAAACAGAATTTTTCTAACTTTTTTCTTTAGATCATCCCCTTTTAAATCTAATTCAAATGATCTGGATATTACTCTTTCAATATTACCATCAATTACAACTACTTTTTTATCAAATGCAATTGCACAAATTGCAGCTGCAGTATAATCTCCTATCCCTGGTAATTTAATTAAATCTTCATAATTATTTGGAATTACACCATTTAATTCATTAACTATAATTTTAGAACTTTTATATAAATTATTTGCTCTCCTGTAATAGCCTAATCCAGACCAAATTGCTAAAACATCATCTAATTTAGCTTTTGCCAACATCTCAATAGTTGGATATTTTTTCAAGAAATTTATAAAATAAGGTATAACAATTTTTACTGTTGTTTGTTGTAACATAAACTCTGAAAGATAGACTATATATGGGTCTATTTT
>CABZCK010000037.1 GCA_902524215.1 uncultured SAR116 cluster alpha proteobacterium | reverse complement strand
GCATTTTCTATTATTAATGCAGCTTCATTTGCTTGTGGGCAATTTTTTTTATCAGCAAGATATTCTAACATCATTGATCCACTTAAAATCGTTGCAAGTGGATTTGCTTTATTTTTACCCATAATATCTGGTGCACTTCCATGGGCCGGTTGAAATAAACCGTGATGATCCCCAATTTCTCCGCAAGATGCCATGCCCATACCACCAACTAAGCCTCCACCCAAGTCTGAAAGTATATCGCCAAATATATTTTCCATTACCATAACATCATATTCCCATGGTTGTCGGATCAGATTAAGAGCCATTGCATCTACATAACAAGTGTCAGCCTCTATGTTTGGAAAATCATCTTTAATTTCATTAAATATTTTTCTAAATAATGCTTGAGATTTAAAGACGTTAGCCTTATCAACGCATGTTACTTTTCCTAGTTTTCCTTTTTGTTTTCTTTTTTCAGCTAGCTTAAATGCAAAATTATGGAGTCTCGTTGTTGTATTTCTTGTTATTCTCATGATGTCTTCGACTTCATCATTATTTGCAATTTTATTTCTATTATGAACAGCAGCAGTATAAAATAAACCTTCAGTACATTCTCTTAGTACTACAAAGTCAATTTTTTCAGCATTTTTGTCGCTTAATCGTTGAGGTGTATTCCTATATGCTTTTACAGGTCTAACTCCTGCATAGAGATTGAATTTTTCTCTAAATCTTAAATGTGGTGCTATTTCTGTTCCATCTTTTTTTCTTACATTTGGTAATCCAATTGCACCTAAAAAAATTGCATCTGCTTCAGATGCTTTTTTTTCTCCATCAGGCTCTACATCCATTCCAGTCTTTTGATAATAGCTAGCTCCAGCTTCGATATAATTCCATTCATAATTTAAGCCACTAACTGCACTAGATGCCTTTTCAATTATTTCTATTGCAGAATTAATAACATCAGGTCCTATACCATCACCTTGAAATGTTGCAATATTAAAAGTTACGCTCATTATTTTAACCTATTTTATAAATTAAATTTTACATTATATAATACAACAATGATATCTAGTAATTTGATCTCTTATTATGTTTAAATTTAGATTTAATAAAACACATTTTTCCAAATTGTCTGACAAACATGTGCTTGCTTTAGCAATTTATGCTGAAGAAGAGGATTCTAAGATTTATTTTTATTTTGCTAATACTTTTAAAAAAGAATTTCCTGAAACAGCTAAGTTATTTGATGAAATGGGAAAGGAAGAAAACGAGCATCGAAAACTATTAATTGATTTATATAAAAAAAAATTTGGAAGTAGTATTCCAATAGTAAAAAGAGAGCACGTATCTGGATTTTATAAAAGAAAACCAATTTGGTTAATTGAAAATTTAAAACTAGATACTGCTAGAGACGAAATTAGAAAAATGGAAAATGGTGCTTCAAAATTTTATTTTGACGCTGCTCAAAGAACATCAGATCCAAGTATAAGGAAATTGCTTGGTGATTTGGCAGTTATTGAATCTAAGCATGAAGGTAAAGCTATAGAGAGAGCAAGAAAGTTAGACTCTAATAAATCTGCCATCAATGAATTAGAAAAAGATAAAAAACAATTTATATTAACATGGGTTCAGCCTGGTCTTGCCGGTTTAATGGATGGTTCAGTTTCAACTTTAGCTCCGATATTTGCAACTGCTTTTGCAACCATGAATTCTCATACAACACTGCTTGTTGGTCTTGCAGCTTCAGTAGGAGCTGGCATATCTATGGGCTTCACTGAAGCTGTTCATGATGATGGAGTTATATCAGGTAGGGGTTCACCTATAAAAAGGGGGCTTGCTTCAGGAATAATGACAACTTTAGGTGGGTTAGGTCATGCTTTACCATATTTGATAAATGATTTTTACACTGCGACAGTTATAGCAATTTTTATTGTATTTTTTGAACTGTGGTTAATAGCATGGATACAAAACAAGTATATGAAAATAAGCTTTTCTAAAGCAATTTTTCAAGTTGTTTTTGGAGGAGGATTAGTGCTTTCTACAGGAATTTTGATAGGCGCTTTTTAATTTATTTGACAAAATGATATTAATAATGACAATGATTCTTATTACGATAACTATTATCAAGGATAACTTATGTTTAAATTATTTATAATAATCAATTCACTTTTTATGTTGTTAGGTTCATCTTTTACCATTGCAAATGAACTTAATATTTATTCATATAGAAAACCATTTTTATTAAAACCATTTCTCGATGAATATTCCAAAAAAACTAATATCAAATTTAATGTTCTACATTTAAAAAAAGGGATGGCTCAAAGATTACTTTCTGAGGGAAAAAATACACAAGCAGATATAATATTAACAGTAGATATATCAAGAATAACAGAATTAAAAGATTATGATCTGTTAAAATCTATCAATTCAAAAGTGATAAATAATAATGTTCCAGACCATTTGGTTGATAGTGATAATAAATGGGTAGCTTTATCAACTAGAGCTAGGATAATAGGTGTATCAAAAAGTAGAGTTAATAAAGATGAAATTAAAAGAATTGAAGATTTAGCTAATCCTCAATTTAAAAATAAAATATGCACAAGAAAAGGAAGTCATCCATATAATAGAGCTTTGCTATCCTCTATCATAAGTCACAATGGATATGAAAAAGCTATAACATGGGCTAAGGGTTTAGTAAATAATTTTGCTAGAAAGCCACAAGGTAACGATAGAGCTCAGGCAAAAGCAATTTTTTCTGGAGAATGTGATATTGTTTTAATGAATACATACTATTTTGGATTGATGAAATTTAATACAAAAAACCCTGAACAACAAAAATGGGCAGATGCAACTGATATCATATTTTTTAATCAGAATGATAGGGGGCAGCATATTAATGTTTCAGCAGGTGCAATATCAAAGCATTCTAAAAATTCAAAAGAAAGTTTAAAGTTTTTAGAATGGTTAACAAGTGAAAAGGCACAAAAAATATATTCTGAAATAAACTATGAATATCCTGTAAATAAAAATATTAAACCATCAGGAAAAATTACAATGTGGGGCTCTTTCAAATCAGATGAAATTAATATTACTACTATTTCTAAAAATGCACCAAAAGCACAAGAAATTATAGATAAAGTAGGTTGGTAATTTTAAAAAAAATGGTTATCATATCATTATGATAACCATTTATAGTATATTTATATGAACGAAAATATAATTATTCTGACAGGTGGTAGCAGAGGTATAGGTCATGCTACCTCAAAAAAGTTTTGGGAAGAAGGATGGAGAGTTATCACCTGCTCAAGAACTGAAGTTGCCCCTCAATGTCCATGGGAAAAAAATAAAACAGATCATTTTCAAATAGATTTAGAAGATTTAGATGATTTACGAAAAAAAGTTAAGGATTTACAAGCCTTACTTAAAGGCAAACCTGTTAAAGCATTAATAAATAATGCGGCTATTTCCCCTAAAAATGAAAAAAACAATAGACTTAATTTTGACGAAACTGATTTAAATTTGTGGCAAAAAGTATTTAATGTAAATTTCTTTTCACCTATAATTTTATCTAAGAGTTTAATTCCTAATCTTCAATCAGCAAATGGAGTAATTATAAATATTACGTCGATTGCAAGTGATATGGTGCATGAATTTGCAGGTCCAGCCTATGCCACCTCAAAAGCAGCACTTAAATCATTGACTAGAGAAATGGCATCTGATTTAAGCCAATATAATATTAGAGTAAATGCTATTGCTCCTGGGGAAATTGAAACTAGTATGATTACAAAAAATTCTCAACATTTGATCAAACAAATTCCAATGGGTAGATTTGGAAAGCCCGAAGAAGTAGCTTCTGTAATATTCTCAATGTGTTCAGAATCTTTTTCATACGTTAACGGAACAGAAATCCAAATAAATGGTGGACAGACTGTTTAATATTAAAGGAAATCTTAAATACATAGGTATAGGAGCATTTTTATTTTTTTTAATTAAAGGAATAATCTGGTTAATAATTGGTGGATCTCTTTTAACCTATTTTTTAAATTGATAAAAACTGTTTTATTTTTTTATTTTTTTTCCAAACAATTCAAGTCTATGATCAACTAATTCATAACCCATATTTAATGCAACTTGACGCTTCATTTCTTCTAATTCTTCATTTTGAAATTCTATAATCTCACCAGTTTCAACATCAATGAGATGTTCATGATGTTCACCAGCTTCCTCATATCGCGCTCTTCCATCGCCTATATCAAGTTTTTCAATTATACCAGCTTCTTCAAACAATTTAATTGTTCTGTAAACAGTGGCAATTGAGATGGATCTGTCTTTTTCAACAGCTCTTCTGTAAAGTTCTTCTACATCTGGATGATCTTCTGAAGCTTCAATGACTTCAAGAATAACTTTTCTAGGTAAAGTCATTCTTAGTCCAACTTTTAAGCATTTATCATACAATTCAGCCATGTTTTTTTATACAATAAAATAAATTAAAATTAAATAAATTATAATGACAAATTATTTTTTAATAAAAGTTTTATAAATTATAAAAACGGGTAATAAACTAGCAATTATAATTATTAAGGATGGTAAAGCAGCTTTTTCAAGCATTTCATCACTAGCATATTGATAAATATGAGTTGTAAGGGTTTCGAAGTTAAAAGGCCTTAGCAATAAGGTAATTGGTAATTCTTTGATAATGTCAATAAATGTAAGTATAAAGCCGATCAAAATAGATGATTTAAGTAAAGGTAATAAAATTTTCTTTGTTCCATGAATAAATGATTGGCCAAGCGTAAGATTAGCTTCAATTAAATTTTTAGGAATTCTTGACAAACCGGTATTTATAGAACCAAGACCAATAGAATTAAATCTTACAGTAAGAGCTAAAATTAAACCAAAAAAACTACCAATAAATGAAAAATTTAAATTAAATTCAAAAAAATCAAGAAAACTATTAATTTGAAACTGTAAATTTCCTAAAAAGAAAAGAGTTCCAAGAGCTATAACAACCCCTGGAAAAGCATATCCAGAACCTAGAATGGGTAGTAGAAAATTAGATACTCTGGAGTTGTCATACAATTTGTATAAACAAAAATATAATGAAGATATGACAATACTTGCTCCACCTAAAAAACCAATTAGAAAAGAGTTTTTTGTTATTATAAGAGAGTATAATAATTCATCAAAATCAAAATTGGAGAGAGTTAAATTTAACAAAATTAAAACAGGTATAATGAAACCAATAATAATGGGAATTAAACAAAGAAATAAAATTAAAAGTTTTTGAGAACGAGATATTTTTTTAGAAAATTCATATTCATTACTAATAACATTACTATCAAATCTTTTATTTCTTCTATTTATTAACTCAATAGAAAGAATAATTATTACAAACGAAAAAATTATTAATGAAATTTGTGAGGCGGCTTCTAAATTGTTCATACCTAACCAGAGATTAAACATTGCTAATGTCAGTGTTTCTACAGCAAAGTAATCGACAGTACCAAAGTCTGATATGGTTTCCATTATGACTAATGCTGATCCAGCAATAATTGCAGGCCTTGATAAAGGTAAAATGACATTATAAAAAGGATTTTTCTGATTTAATAAAGAAGTTTCTATTAGATTTTTTGGAGTAGTATTAAATGCAAATTTTACCAGGAGATAAACATAAGGATACAAAGAAAAAGATAATATAAAAATTGCTCCTCCTAGAGATCTAATAGATGGAAAATAATATTCACTTGGATTAGAAAATCCAAATAATGATCTTATAAAAGTTTGAAAAGCACCACTGTATTCTAGAAAATCTGTATAAGCATAGGCCACAATATATCCTGGGATAGCTAATGGTAAAATTAAAAGCCATTCAATATATTTTTTGAAATAAAAATTATATTGTGTAGTCAACCAAGCTGATGATACCCCCAAAAATGTTGACAAAATGCCAACTCCAAACACTAGTATTATAGTGTT
>CABZCK010000036.1 GCA_902524215.1 uncultured SAR116 cluster alpha proteobacterium | reverse complement strand
GTTTGTTCAATTTTTATTTGATCAATAAAATTTTTAGACCATGCAATGGCAATTTCTTTACCAAAATAATTTTTCGATGATATTTTTGCATTGTTAAATTTTTTATCTAAGTCTATATCATTAGGATTAAATCTTATGCCCAAGGTTGCTCTTGTTAATTGGTCATTTTCAAGTTTTATTGGATTTGGAGACTTAATATCCCAAAAACCAGGACCAATCAATCCTAAAATTGATAATATGAAAGCTAAAGATGTTAATAAAGTTTTATTTTTGAATCTCACAACTCTGCAGCTTTAACTTCTAAAACCTCAGGTATGTAATGTCTCAGCATATTTTCAATACCCATCTTTAATGTTGCCGTACTAGATGGGCATCCTGCGCAAGCACCTTTCATCTGTAATGTTACTACACCATTCTCAAAAGAACAGAAAGAAATGTCACCTCCGTCCATAGCAACAGCTGGTCTGACTCGTTGATCAATAAGTTCCTTAATTTGTTTAACAACTTCAGAATCTTCATTAACAGTTTCTTTAATATTATCTTGAGTTTTTTCAATTACTTCTTTTCCACTAGCATAATGATCCATGATTGCTGTTAAAATCAATGGCTTTAAAATTTCCCAATTAGTATCGTTATTTTTAGTAACTGACACAAAATCAGTGGCAAGAAAAACTCTTTCAATTCCTTTAATATTAAAAATTAGATTTGCCAGATGTGAAGTGTTAGCTGTATCTTTATTTGTAAATTCAACTGTGCCCTCCTCTAATACCTCAACACCTGGGATAAACTTTAAAGTGTTTGGGTTTGGAGTCTCTTCGGTTTGTATAAACATAGTAAAAATATATATGTTCGACGTTGATATTTCAATCTTTAAAATTAAAGCCAATAATTTTTTTAATGTCAGTTAACACTTCATTTGCTATTTTTTGAGCTTTAATTGATCCATTAATAAGTATTTTTAAAATTTCATCTTTGTTGTTCATCAAATGTTTCATTTCTTTAGTAATTGGACTTACATTATTTATTATCAAATCTGATAGGGAACCCTTAAATTCAGAAAACCCTTTTCCTGAAAACTGATGAAGTATTTCATTTACACTTTTGTTTGAAAAAGAAGCATATATATTAATTAGGTTAAGCGCTTCTGCTCTATTATCTAATTCATCAATAGTGTCAGGAATAGGATATTGATCAGTTTTAGCTCTTTTAATTTTTGAATAAATTATATCTCTATCATCCATCAAATTAATTCTAGAACCCTCAGAAATGTCTGACTTGCTCATTTTACTTTTTCCATCTTTCAAACTCATAATTCTCTTTGCAGGACCTAAAATAATGGGTTCTGGCAAGCGAAAAAAATCTTTATTAAGAGATTTGTAAAAATTTGTATTAAAAGAACTTGCTATATCGCGTGTTAACTCCAAATGTTGTTTTTGATCTTCACCAACAGGAACATGTGTGGCTCTATATAATAATATATCTGCTGCCATAAGTACTGGATAACTGAATAAACCAACAGTAGCATTATCTTTTTTTTTCCCTGCTTTCTCTTTAAATTGAGTCATTCTGTTTAACCAACCTATTCTAGCTATACAATTAAAAATCCATGCTAACTCAGTATGTTGTGGAACACTTGATTGATTAAAAAGAATGGATTTTTTAGGATCAATTCCAGCAGCTATTACTGCAGCTGCTACTTCTAATGTTGAATTTTTAATATCTGGCAAATTATTTGGGACTGTCATTGCATGTAAATCTACGATTGAAAAGATACAGTCATCTTCTTCTTGTAAATTAATCCAATTTTTAATAGCTCCTAAATAATTTCCAATATGCAGGTTACCTGTAGGCTGTATTCCTGAAAAAATTCTTCTTTTAGGTTGCTTAGATTTCAACATAGTGTTTTAAAGTTTTAATTTTGAAAATAACTCATTTGGAATTTGTTTTGTGATATAAGTTATTAATGTATAAAATAAAATACCTATGATTGCAAAGACTGAAAGATAAATTATACCAGAATTAAAATCTGTTACATTTTGAAATAAATATAAAATAAAAATCATAAAAAATGATAAAACTAATATTTTTATAAAATAAAATAAAATATTTTCTTCGCTTTTGCAATTTTTTGAATTCAATGAAATAAAATTTAATTTTTGTTGTTTTAAAATATAAAATGAATAGATTATAAATGACAAAATTGTTGAAATTGATGTGGCTAAAGCAATACCTCCATGTGACAAATATTTCATTAGAATAATCGATAATGTAAAATTAATAATTAATTGCAAGACTGATATATATAAAATTTTATTAATTTTTCCAGTTGCTATAAAAACTGATTGAAAACACTTTATAATCATAACAAATGGCAATCCAAGAGAATACATAGATAAAGCCAGTGCAACTGATTTAGTTGACTGTAGCGTGAAACTCCCTCTTTCAAACAAACTGCTAATTATAAACTCCGAAAAGAAAATCAATGTTACCATTGAAGGAATTGCGAAATACAATGAAATTTTTATTGCTATAATTAATTGATCAGAAATTTTTTTATTGTTGTTAACTACTGCAGGATGAGAAATTGATGATAGTAGAACAGTTCCTAGAGAAATGCCAATAATTCCTAAAGGTAACTGAATGATCCTATCTGAGTAATATAAAAAAGAAACAGCACCAAACCCAACAAAGGTTGCTAGTATTGTATCAACTAAAATGTTAATTTGAAACACACCACCTGTAAGTACTGCTGGGAAGAATCTTTTTAGTGTATCAGATATATTATTTTTAAACTTTTTATAATTATTTTTTTTAAAATTAGATATTTTAAAAAAAGATTTTGTTATTAAATCAAATTTCTTAACAAAATAAAAAATAAAACATAATTGAATGAATCCAGAAATTGGCATTGCTACAGCAAGTGGTAAAGATTTTATTTTCAATGCCTCATTTATATAAAAGCAAGAAATAATAATGATTAAATTAAAAATAATTGGCGTAAAAGCAAAATAAAAAAACCTACCAGATGCATTGAGCATAGCTCCAAAAAAAGCAGTCATAGAGATAAATGGTAAAAAAATAATTGTAAACCTAGATAACGTCACAATATCATTAAATAATTTTTCATGATTTATAATGCCAGGTGCAATTATTTTAATAAAAAATGGCATGAAAATTTCAAATAGAATTACAAGAAAAGTTAGAAAGATAACTAAAAAGAAACAAATTATTGCTGAAAATTTTTGTGCATTATCTGATTTATCCTGATGTAACAGTTTAGAATATATTGGTAAAAATGAAGAGGTCATTGCACCCTCTGCTGTAATTCTTCTAAACAAATTTGGTAATTTAGATGAAATGAAAAATATATCAGATACTATTCCAGCTCCTAAAAAAAATGCTAGAAAGATATCCCTTATAAATCCTGTAACTCTACTTAAAATTGTTAATAAAGCATTAACTCTGAAACCTTTTATCAAAAATTGTGTCATTCTTTTTTATATTTCTTACCCATTAGCTTTTGTTTAGCACCTCTAATAGAGTATTTTTAATTTGGTTCATTTTTATTTCATCAATAATTTTCTGACTAAACAAATCTTTGACATAAAAAATATCTGTAACTCTTGTTCCATACGTTGAAATAGAAGCATTATATATCTGTAAATTTAGCTTCGATATACTTTGTGTAATTTTAAATAGAACTCCAGGGGCATTTTTACAATTAACCTCTAAAATAGTAAAATCATCACTTGTATCATTATCTATATAAACTCTAACAGGGGCTTTTATTTTTTTTATTTTTGAAGGAGTTTCATTAAACCTCTTTTCTAACTCTATTTCAAAATCATAAACCCCTTCAAGACCATCCTTTATTTTTTTTAATATTTTTTGCTGAATATACTTTTCTGAAATTGCCATCTCCATTTTGTTATTTATTACAAAATAGTCAATTGCAAAACCATCAGATCTTGTAATTATTTTAGCAGATATGATGTTGACATTGCTTGAAGATAGTATCCCCGATAATTTAGAAAATAATCCAAAGTTATCAGGGGCAATTACGATCAACTCCGATACGTTTGAGTTTAAATGATTATAAATATCAAAAATAAATTTTTCTTTTGTATCTAACATTTTTTTGAATAATCTAACTTGATTTAACATTTGTTTTAAATCATACATTTGCCAATAATTGTCTGGAAAATTTATTATATAGTTTTGAGCTTCATCCTTTTTTAAAATATTAAGATTTCGAATCTCATTAAATAAATGATCTGATTTTTTTTCTTTTTTTATGTAAACTTTTTCTACTTCTTCAGCAGCCAAATTAATCTTAATTTTGTTATATAATTGAATAAGAAGACTTCCTTTCCAATCAGTCCAAACTCCAGGTCCAACAGCTTTAATATCGCACACAGTAAGAACAAAAAGTAAGTTTAATTTTCTAATCGAATTAATTTTTTTCGTACTTTTTTGAATTATTTTTTTATCGTTTAAATCATATTTAAATGCTGTTTCACTAAGATACAGGTGATTGAGCACGCACCATGAAACAATTTCGGTATCTTCATTATTCAAGCCTAATCTGGGACATAAATCTTTGGCAATTTTAGAACCATTTAAAGAATGATCTCCATTTAAACCCTTTGCAATATCATGCAGAAACAAAGAAACAGTTAATAATTCAAATCTATCTATTTCAAAAATTAATTTACTTGCTAGTTCATTTCCAGGATTTAAATGCTCTTTTTTTAATTCATAAGCATTACTGATTGCAAAAAAGGTATGCTCATCAACTGTATAATGATGATACATATCATGTTGGATTAAACCAATTATTTTCTTAAAATCAGGGATAAAATTTCCTAAGACACTCGTGTCATTCATTAAGCGTAAAATTGGTCTAGGATTAATCTCACTAGAAATTATATCTAAAAATAATTTATTACTTTTTTTTGAAATAACTTGTTTTTTTCTTATTAATTTACTGCAGTCTGACAATAATCTAAGAGTTTCTGGATGGATTTCTAAATTTTTAAAATGTGATATATAAAAAATTTCAATTATAATTTCAGGTTTATCTAAAATAAAATCTTTTTTCTCTATTGCTATTTTTTTTGTTTTAAAAACAAAAGGTTTACGTAGTTTTATATTTTTGCGGAAAAAAAAGTTAAATCTAATTGATTTTTTGAACTTATCTTCAATTACTGAAAAAAAGATTCGTGTTAAACTTCCAATATTTTTCGAAGCTATGTAATATCTCTTCATAAATCTTTCTACTGGTCTTTGGAATTCTTTTTGTCTGAATCCTATATGTTTAGAAATTTCTAATTGAGATTCAATATCTAAGTTGTCATTTTCTCTTTTAGACAAGAGATGTAAATAACACCTAGTTGAAAGTAAAAACTTATAAGAATTAGACAACGTATAAAGTTCTTTTTTTATAAAAACTCCGCTTTCAAGCAAGTGAAAAATATTTTTTGAATTGTAAGCAAATTTTGATATCCAAATCAAAGTTTGTATATCCCTAATTCCACCTTTACCCTCTTTAACATTTGGTTCAATTACAAATCTAGATGAACCAAATTTTTTATGCCTTTGATCCGCCTCATTTAATTTTTTTTTTATAAATTCAAATGTATTATAATTTTTAACAAAAGTATTGAAAGATTGTTTAAAACTCTCTAACAATTGCTTGTTTCCAATTAGAAATCTATGATCTAACAAACTAGTCAAAAAAGTAATATCCTCCTTTGCATAATCAAAAATTTGATTAACTGTTCTAGTTGAGTGACCAACTGAAAAACCTAAATCCCAAAGAAAATATAAGATTTCCTGAATTAGATTTTCTGAATCATTTGGTTTAATTTTACTTAAGTTATTATCCTTCACTAAAAATAACAAATCAATGTCAGATTTTGGCGCTAATTCCCCTCTACCATAACCTCCTAAAGACAAAATTAAAACTTCATTAAAATTTTTGTATTTATAAACATCTTTCAAATAATTAAATAGATTAATTATTAAATTATCTGTGAGTTTTGTATTTAAGCCGACATAATTTATACCATTA
>CABZCK010000034.1 GCA_902524215.1 uncultured SAR116 cluster alpha proteobacterium | reverse complement strand
AATATTTTATATATTATTTCAACACCTATTGGTAACTTAGGTGATATTTCTATAAGAGCATTAAAAATTTTATCCTCTTTAGATATTATATTTTGTGAGGATACAAGAGTAACTAAAAAACTCTTAAAAAATTATGATATAAAACCTAGAAAATTAATTGTTTACAATGATCAAAGTGACCAAAAACTGAGAAAACTAATAATTAATCAAATTAAGAATTCAAAAAATTCTTTTGGATTAGTTAGTGATGCCGGAACACCCCTTATTTCAGATCCTGGCTATAAATTAGTAAAGGAATGCATAAACAATTTTATCAAAATTACTCATATTCCAGGAGCTTCCTCTCTAACATCTTCATTGGTTTTATCAGGACTTCCATCTCATAACTTTTTTTTTGGAGGGTTTTTAGAGAAAGGCAGAATTAAGAAAAAGAAACAACTTGAAGAAGCATTAAATTTTAAATTTACTTCACTATGGTATGAAAGTCCAAATAGATTAGAAGAAACTTTAAAGTTAATTGTTAAGCTAAATAATAATTCATTAATTTCAGTTTTAAGAGAATTAACAAAACTTAATGAAGAAGTTATAATAGGAAAACCTTCCTACGTATATGATCAAATAAATAAAAAAACAGTGTTAAAAGGTGAAATAGTACTAGTCATATCTAACAAAAGTAAAATGCATTATTCAAAAGAAATGATTATAGATTTAATTAAGCAAGATTACTCAAAATTTCCAACTAAAGAGTTAGCAATAAAGATTTCAAATAAAACTGGATTACCAAAAAAAAATATCTACAATAGGATTATTAAATACAAATCATATGAGTGAATAATTATGCGCTTATTTCTTTTCTTGATAGTTGCTTTAAGTTTAAAATCATGTGCAGCACCTATAATTGGTGGAGTAGGCGCAATTGCATTCAGCTCTTCTGCACAAGAAAAAGGTCTTGGAACATCAATCAATGATAAAGTAATTTATGTTAAATTAAGAAATGCTATTCATGATTGGGACTCCTCTGTCTCAGAGAATATTTCCATTAGCGTAGATAATGGTTCTGTTTTAGTCACAGGAAAATTAAATAACATTGATAAAAGAATAAATTTAACAAAAGTCATTTGGGAAATTAAGGGTGTAAAAGAAGTTAATAATAAAGTGCAAATTTCTGAGACAAACAATCTTAGAAATATAGCTAAAGACTTAGCATCGTTAGGTGAAATTAAAGCCAGATTAATGGCATCAAAAGAACTTAATAGTCTAAATTTCTCAATTGATGTTGTAAACAACATTGCTTACATAAGTGGTATCGCCGCTAGTGAAGAAGAAATTTCCATAGTTACTCAAATTGCACAAGAAGCCAGATTTATTAAAGAGGTTCAAAATTTTGTAAAAGTAAATAAAGACAAAAGATGAAACGAAAACTAAAGATTGCCATTCAAATGGATCCTTTGGAAAGACTTGATTTATCAGGAGATACAACTTTTATACTTGGACTTGAAGCCTTAAAAAGAAAGTTTGATGTTTTTTTTTACTCTCCTAGCGATCTAATATATAAAAATGATCTTGTATACGCAAATGCCAAAACCTTAAATCTTGGTTTTAAAAAAGGAATAGAATTCTTTTCATATGGTAAAGCAAGAATTTTGGAATTATCTTCGTTAGATGTTATTTTAATGAGACAAGATCCTCCATTCAATATGACTTATATCACAGCTACACATATATTAGAAAAAATTGCTTCAAAAACTCTAATATTAAATAATCCATTTCATGTTAGAAATGCTCCTGAAAAAATTTTTGTTACAGAATTTTCCCAATTTATGCCTGAAACACTTATTACAAGAGAAGTAAATGAAATACTAAATTTTAAGAAAAAGAATAAAAATATTATTGTTAAACCACTTTACGGAAATGGTGGTGAAGGTGTATTTTTAATTAAGGATAATGATACAAATTTTAATGTTATATTAGAGCATTTTTTAAATTATACTCAAGAGCAATTTATAGTACAAAAATATATTCCAGAGGTTAAGAAAGGTGATAAAAGAATCGTACTTATAGATGGTGAAGTTGTCGGAGCAATAAATAGAATTCCTGCAAAAAATGAGAATCGTTCAAATATGCATGTTGGAGGAAAACCAATTAAAACCTCATTAAATAAAAATGACAAATTAATATGTGAGACTATATCCCAACATTTAAAATCTAAAGGATTATTTTTTGTTGGAATAGATGTGATAGGTAATTATTTAACTGAAATAAATGTTACTTCACCTACTGGAATAAGAGAAATAAACCGAATAAATAAAACTAAAGTTGAAGAAATTTTTTGGGATAAAGTATTAAAAAAATTATAAAATTAAATTTACATTTATTTACATTTTTCCTAAGTTTTGACCTGCTAGCAAATGAAAATGTAAATGTGGAACTTCTTGATTTCCATCATTACCTGCATTAGAAATTAACCTATAACCTGTATCTTCCAGATTATATGTTTTGACTAATCGATTTATTAACAAAAAGAAATCGTAAACTTCTTTTTTAGATGCTTTATTCAGAAAGTCGTCATATTTGATATATTTGCCTTTAGGTATAATTAAAATATGTATTGGAGCTTTTGGAGCTATATCATTAAAAGCAATCGCATGTTCACTCTCCATAATAATCTCGCTAAATAATTTTTTGTTAATTATTTTTGCAAATATATTATTATCATCATAAATCATTAATTTAACCTACTTTTTTTTTCGTCTAAACCAGATATTCCTTTTCTTTTTTGAAGTTCATTCCAAATATCTGAAGGCTTAACATCAGCAGAGACCCACATTACACTTAAATGATATAACAAGTCAGCAGATTCCTTTATTACATTTTTCTTATTGTTATCAAGATACTCTAAAATCACTTCGATTGATTCTTCTCCTATTTTTTTTGCCAGAATATTTTTTTGTGCTAGAAGAGAAGAAGTATATGAAATTTCTTTTTCATATTTTTTTTTCTTTAATAAATCTTTATAGAGTTTTTCTAAGTTATAACCAACCAAAGTTCTTACCATGTTTCTCTTACAGGAATATTATATTTTAACATCTCTTTTTTAACATTTTCAATAGAATAAACTCCAAAATGAAAAATAGACGCAGCCAAAACTGCAGAGGCCTTTCCTTTTTTTAATACATTAACCATATCCATAGGTTTCCCTGCACCACCAGAAGCTATTACAGGTATGCTCACCTCACTAGAAATTTTACAAGTTAATTCAATATCATAACCAAGTTTAGTTCCGTCAGCATTCATTGACGTTAGTAAAATTTCACCTGCACCATATTTTTCTCCTTGAATGGCCCATTCTAAAGCATCTATATCTGTCTTTTTTTTGCCTCCATGTGTCGAAACATTGTATCCAGATTTAAAATTGTTATAATCTTTATAAGCGTCAATTGCCAAAACAATACATTGACAACCAAAACTATCTGAAGCCTCTTTAATTAAATTAGGCCTAAAAACTGCAGCAGAATTGATAGAAACTTTATCGGCTCCAGATTTTAACAAATTATTAATATCTGGATTTTCTTTTATACCACCACCAACTGTCAGAGGAATAAAACAACTTTCAGCAACTTTACTAACAATGTTGAAAAGAGTTTTTCTTCCTTCATTAGTAGCAGATATATCTAAAAAACAAATTTCATCTGCTCCAAGATCATTATATAATCTTGCTTGTTCTACTGGATCACCTGCATCAATAAGATCGACAAAATTTATACCTTTGACTGTTCTTCCATTATGAACATCTAGACACGGTATTACACGCTTTGACAACATTTTTAGTTTCCTGATAACATAATCAGATTTTTTAAATCAAATTTTTTTTCATAAATTGCTTTTCCTATAATTACTCCAGAAATTCCGATATCTCTTTGATCATATAAAGCCGTTACTTCATCTATACTCGAAATTCCACCTGAAGCGATAATTGGAATGTTAATGGATTTTGCAAACAATCTGGTCTGAGATATGTTGACACCTCTCATGGTACCATCTTTGGAAACGTCAGTATATATAACTTTATCAAAATATTTTTTATCTACTTGACTCATATATTTAACTGGATCAATTTCTAATAGTTTAGTCCATCCATTTATTGCTATTTTTTTATTTTTAATATCTAACCCTAAGGCTAACTTTTTACTAAAAAAGTTGCTTAAATTATTAATCAAATCTGGATTTTTAAAAGCAAAAGTTCCTAAAACTACTCTTGAAACGCCTTGCTCAATCCAGAACTTTATGTCTTCAATAGATCTAATACCTCCACCTAATTGAATTTTAATATCATTTTTAAATGTCTTAAGAATTTTTGTAATAACTTTCTTGTTGTCATGTTTTCCAAAAGCAGCGTTTAAGTCAACTATATGAACCCATTTAAAACCATTATTTAAGAAAAATTTAATTTGTTTAATAGGATCATATTCATAGATAGTCATTTGTTTTTCATTTCCGTGAACTAGTCTTACACAATTTCCATCCTTTAAATCTACCGCTGGATATATTTGAAAACACATCATTTTTTTAATAAATCTTTATAAAAATAATATCCAGAATAATACTTTTTCCCAATTAGAACGGACATCGGATTTTCTCCACTTTTCTTGAATCCAGCTTGATTATATATCTGAATAGCTCTTTTTTGAGTTTCTCTAACTTCTAAAGTTATTACAGTGAACTTATTTTTTTTTGCTTCTTTTTCTGCTTCTTGGATTAACATTTTTGCCAGGCCATAACCTCTTGCCCAAGAAGCTATAAAAAATGTGGTCAAGTTACATAAATGAGACTGTGCTTCATTACTTCGTGCAGGCTTAATAAGTTGAATTGAACCACATATAACGTTATCAATTTTTCCAACTATCAATAATCTTTCAGGTACTAAAGACACTCCTTTCCAATAATCAAACAACTTTTTTCTTTGAGGTGGATTTATCCATCCAAATCCTCCATCTACTAATATAGCATCTTCTGTGGCGTCGCACAATTCCTCAATATCTGCTTTGTTAAGAGTAGATATAAACTTTGCTTCTATCTTAGGTTTGGGTAATTTTAATTCAAAATCATTCATTAACTTAATTTTAACCAGTTATACAAAATTTTTAATCCTGATCTTCCACTTTTTTCAGGATGAAACTGAAAACCAAAAATATTATCTTGATTCACTATAGCAGGAATATTTATTCCATGCTTTGTGTTACAAATTATATTTTTATTGTGTTTTATATCAAAAAAAAATGAATGTACAAAATAAAATTGGTCGTTTTGAGTTATATCATCTAATAAATAATTATACTTATAAATTATTAAATTATTCCAACCCATATGCGGGATTTTCAGGTCTTTTGAATTATGGGTAGAGTTTTTTAAAGGTTTTACATCCCCATTTATCCAGGAAAGACCTTTAGTTTTTTGATTTTCATAGCCATAATCAGCTAGTATTTGCATACCTACGCATATACCTAAAAAGTGTTTTTTTTTTGTAATAACTTGATATTTTAACGTTTCAACAAGATCATTTATTTTTCTTATTCTATTCATACACTGGTCAAATGAACCTACTCCGGGTAAAATTATCTTGTCAGCTTTATTAATATCCGATATGTCTCTACTAACTTTTAATTCAAAAGACTTTTGAAAATTTTTAAGAGTTTTTTTTACGGAATTATATACAGATTTTATGTTACCGGAGCCATAATCGATAATAAGTATAAACATTAAATTGTTTAAATAACTCCCTTAGTAGAAGGAATAATATTACTATTTCTTTGCATTATAGTTAAACCATTTCTCAGACAAATCGCTAATACTTTAAAGCAAGATTCTATAACATGGTGAGCATTACTGCCATAGTTATTTTCAATATGTATAGTCATTTTGGCTGATTGAGAAAAAGCTCGAAAAAACTCTTGAAAGATTTCAGAATCAACACCACCAATTTTTTCATTTGGTAAAATTACTTTCCACTCTAACCAAGGTCTTCCGGACACGTCCAAAGAACAACTTGTAAGTGTTTCGTCCATTGGTAAAGAAAATGAAGCAAATCGATTAATTCCTGCTTTATTTAATAAAGCTTCATTTACAGCTTGTCCAATACACCATCCTAAATCTTCAATAGTATGATGGGCATCTATCTCTACATCCCCTGAACATTTGACATCTAAATCTATATAACTATGTTTAGAAATTTGTTCTAACATATGAGTTATAAATGGGATCGGAGTTACGATTTTATTTTGTCCATTTCCATCTATATTTACCCTGCAATATATTTCAGTTTCAGATGTTTTTCTAAAATTTTCGGATATTCTTTTTTTTTTCATTTCTATTGGTTATATTTATTTACATTTTTTAACTTAACAAACAATGCGCCCTCTCCACCTTTATTATGTG
>CABZCK010000033.1 GCA_902524215.1 uncultured SAR116 cluster alpha proteobacterium | reverse complement strand
TAGGGATTAATGATCTAAAAATCAAAAAATTACATGATTTTGAATACGCATGGGGAATGGATTTAATTGATAATGAAAATTTATTAGTCTCTGAAAAGAAAGGCGTATTATACATTTATAATTTTTCAAATGGAAAAATTGTTAGTAAAGAAGCTTACAATGATGTTCTCTCAAAAAGACAAGGGGGATTACTTGATATTATTTTTGTAAAGGACAAAGAAAAAAAATACGTTTTTTCATGCTATCAAAATCTAAATTCCGATCTTATTGTAGCAAGACATGAATTAAAGAATTTCAAATTCTTCAACAAGAAGATTATTTTTTCCTCTAAGTATCAATCAAGAAGTGGTGTTCATTTTGGGTGTAGATTTATTAATTATAAAAATAGAATTTTATTTTCTATAGGTGACAGAGGTGACAGAAACAACTCTCAAAACTCAAAAAATTACCCAGGTAGTATCATTAAAATAGATTATGAAGGAAACCATAAAATTACCAAAGAAGGATGGTTGTCTGGAATTTTTTCTATGGGTCATCGAAACCCACAAGGTTTAATTTATATTAAAGAATTTGACGAAATTTGGTCACATGAGCACGGGCCAAAGGGTGGAGATGAAATTAATATTGTAAAAATGGGTAAAAATTATGGTTGGCCAGTTGTAACATATGGAAAAGAATATTGGGGAGGAAAAATAGGTGTTAGCAAACCCGTTAAAGGTTATGAGGAGCCAATATGGAAATGGGTGCCCTCAATCGCACCCTCAGGAATGGCATTTTATAATAATGATTATTTTGAATTTCTAAAAAATAAAATATTAGTTGGATCACTGAAATTTAAAACTTTATATATCGTCAACTTAAATAATAAAAGGCCTAGTACGGAAATAAAATTTTTAAAAAATAAAATTGGAAGGATAAGAGATGTATTAGTTCATCCAAAAGGCCATATCTTATTAATTAATGATGAAAGGGATGGTGGATTATTTAAATTAGACAAATATTAATCTTTCTTTGAATTTCTTTTACATTTTTCCGAGCAATATAAAACATTTTCCCAGTCTTTTTTCCATTTTTTTCGCCAAGTAAATTCCAATTTACAAGTTTTACAAATTTTTTTTGGTAAATTAAGTTTCTTATGCATTATTAAAAATTTTTAAATAATAAAATTAAACCTAATATCATCAGAGTAATAAGTATACTTTTTCTGAATATTTCGTTAGACAGTTTATGTCTAATTTTTGTTCCAAAATATTGTCCTATTAAAGCTGGAACAATTAAGAAAAAACTTACAATTAGATCATTTAATGTTCCAAGACCGTGATATAATAATGAACCATATAAGGGTATTGATCCAATAAAATACATTGTAGCAATTGTTCTTATAAAAAATTCTTTAGATATATTAACTGATATTAGATATGTTAGAATAGGTGGCCCATAAAATGTTGATAATCCACCAAGTATGCCAGAAAAAAAACCCAAAACCGAAGTAATAGGTCTTTCATATTTAATTTCTATTTTATTTATTTTAAAACCAAAAAAATTGACTAATGCAGCAAAAATTATTGAAATAGCAATTATTATTGAAACAGTTTTGAGTTCAATTTCTACAATCAATCTACCTCCAACAATTAAGCCAATGACTAAAAAGATTAATAATGGGAGGAATCTTAAACTTCCTAATCCTTTTTGTATTTGCATTTGAAGAAAGTTTGTACTCAATATTGGAAAGCAAAGGAGCATCATCGCAGTTGTTGGAGGCAAAAAATACGCAATAACTGGAACTGCAACCATAGGCATTCCAAGTCCCAGAATGCCTTTCATTAAACCACCTGCAATTATTGATAGAATAATAATTAAAATTAAGTTTGGATCAAAATAATACATGCGCTTTTAATTGTTTAGATTACAATAGGAATATGTAAAGCTAAATTTTCTGAAAGGTTTTACTCATGAACGAAATTATAAAGTTTTTAAAAAAAAGAAGATCTGTAACTGCAAAAAAAATGTTGCCGGGTAAGGTTACAGAGAGTGACCTTAATGATATTCTAGAATGTGCTTTGCGTGTTCCTGACCATGGTGCGTTATCACCTTGGAAATTAGTTGTTATACAAAACGATATGAGAAAAACCCTTGGCGAAGAAATATTAATCCCAGAATTCAAAAAAAATAATACTGATATTGATGAAGAAAAATTACTATTTGAAAAAAATAGATTTTTGCGTGCTGACAAAATTATTGCAGTCATTTATTCTCCAGTAGATAGTACTAAAATTCCAAATTGGGAAATGATGCTTTCTACCGGAGCAGTTTGTCAAAATTTAACTATAGCAGCTCAATCTTTAAATTATGCAGTACAATGGGTTACCGAATGGTATTCCTATAATAATAAAATGCTTGAATATTTAGGGGGAGATATTTCTAAAGACAAGTTAGCAGGCTTTATATATATAGGTGAAAAAAAAGAAGAACCAGTTGAAAGAATTAGACCTAAGTTTGAGAAAGTAATAAAATTTCTAAATTGAAATTTTTAATGATTTTTCAAGAATATCTGGATCTACATTTCCACCAGAAGCAATGATTACAACCGTTTTGTTTTTAATGTCAATTTTATTGAACAATGCTGAAGCTAATGCAACTGCTCCACCAGGTTCTAAAATTATTTTGAAATATTGAAAAGCATATTTCATTGCTTTCAATGCTTCTAAATCACTTACCAAGAGTGATCCACTTAAATTTTCTTTGTTAATTGAAAATGTCAGTTCTCCTGGTTTGCTAGCTAATAATGAATCACAAATTGATTTTTTTGAAACATCAACTTCAGTAATTTTATTATCTCTTAATGATAAATAAGTATCATTATAATCCTCAGGTTCAACAGCATATATTGGGACATTTGGATATTGTTCTTTAATAGCTGTGCTAACTCCTGCAATAAGGCCGCCGCCGCCGCAGCAACATAAAACTAAATCAGGTTGTATATTATTTCTTTTAAATTCACTCACTATTTCGTAGCCTACTGTTCCTTGACCATTAATAACATCAGGATGGTCAAATGGAGGAATAATTTCCGCATTAATTTTTCTTGCTAAATTAGTTCCAATTTCTTCTCTAGATTCTGAGTATCTATCAAATGTTACAATATTTGCTCCCCAAGATTTTGTTCCGTTTAATTTTGCTTTTGGAGAGTCCTCTGGCATAATAATTGTAGCATTTTTATTAGTTAAATAACATGCAGACGCAATAGCTTGTGCATGATTGCCACTTGACCATGCAAGCACATTTTTTTTATCATTATCAAGTTTTAAAATTGAGTTCATAGCTCCTCTAAATTTAAAAGCTCCAATTTTTTGTAAGTTTTCCGCTTTTATAAAAATTTTTGAGCTAATTTCTTTATTTAAAAGGTCAGATGAAAGTAATGGGGTCCTTGTAGCATAGTTAGAAATTCTATTATACGCTTTTTCTATTTCTTGATAATTAACTAGACTTTTCATATAACTAAATGTTTAATAATCCATTATTAAATAAATGCTTTAATTTTGTAAATATTAAATAATTAAGAGGTACATATGTTGTTCACTGGTTCATATACTGCACTTTTAACACCCTTTAGAAATGGTGAGGTAGATTATAATGCATATAGAAAATTAGTTGATTTTCAAATAGATAATGGAACCCATGGTTTAGTTCCTGTTGGAACTACTGGAGAATCTCCAACTTTATCTCATGATGAACATAAAAAAGTTATAGAAGTTTGCATAGATCAAGCTAATGGAAGAGTACCAATCATAGCGGGAGCAGGTTCAAACTCAACTGCCGAAGCTATTGAATTTGTTAAACATGCCTGTGATGTCGGGGCAGATGGATTACTTGTAGTTACACCTTATTATAATAAGCCAACTCAAGCAGGACTATTCGCTCACTACACTGAATTGGCAAATGTAAGTTCAAAGCCTATAATAATTTATGATATCCCTGGAAGATCAGTGATTGGAATGACAGATGAAACTATGGCCAAATTAGCAGAATATGAATTAATAGTTGGAGTTAAAGATGCAACAGCAGACTTAGGTCGTCCTACTCGCCTTTTAAATGTTATTAATGAAAATTTTATACAATTGTCTGGCGAAGATGGAACAGCTCTACCTTATCTTGCAGCGGGAGGACACGGCTGTATCTCAGTGACAGCAAATATAGCTCCTAAATTATTATCTAGGATGCATAACGCTTGGAAACAAGGTGATATAAAAACTGCCCAAGATATTAATAAAAAACTTATGCCTTTACATGACGCTTTATTTTGTGAAACAAGCCCAGGACCCCTAAAATATGCTGCTTCACTTCTTAATATATGTGAAAGTGATACAAGGTTACCAATAGTTGAGATAGCATCTGATAGTAAAAAAAGAGTTCAAGAAGGGCTTAAATTTGCCGAGCTAATGTAGTTTTAAATGAAAAAGCCAATTGCTGAAAATAAAAAAGCAAGATTTGATTACAATATTACTGAAACTTTAGAAGCTGGAATTGTTTTGCTTGGAAGTGAAGTTAAAAGTTTGCGTTTGGGCAAAGCCAGTATCAGAGAAGCTTATGCTAGTCAAGAAGATAGAGATCTCGTTTTAATAAATTTTAATATTCCAGTGTATGATTTAGCAGCCAAAGGACAAAATCACGAGCCCAAAAGATTCAGAAAATTACTATTACATAAAAAAGAAAAAAATAAAATTTTTGGAATGATAAAAAGAGATGGTTATACGATAATTCCTTTGAGTTGCTACTTTAATAAAAAAGGGATTGTAAAAATTAATTTGGGTTTTGCAAAAGGGAAAAAACAAGTTGATAAAAGAGAAACCATAAAAAAGAGAGATTGGGAAAGATCTAAACAAAGACTTTTAAAGGTTCAATAACTCTTTTATAAATTTAAAAACTTTATCTAAATCAGAAAGTTTTAATCTTTTGGTATTAATATTATATCTTGAACAGTGATAACTATTAATTAAGGTAATTTGATCATTTATTTTATGTTTTTTTAGATGTTTGAATTTGTATTCTGATAGTTTTTTATTAAATGCAATTATCAAACTATTGTGAGCAATATGTCCAAATGTTAAAATAACATTTAGTTTTTTCATTTTATTTATTTCTGATTTTAAAAAAATATTACATGTTTTGATTTCGTCAGTTGAAGGCTTGTTTTTAGGTGGCAAGCATTTAACTGCATTTGTAATTCTACATCGTATTTCTCTGATTTCATTAAATTCATCATAATTTTGTGAAATATTATATTTTTCTAAATAATTAAATAGTAAATTTCCAGAAAAGTCTCCATTAAAAATTTTGCCAGTTCTATTTGCTCCCCGCAAACCTGGAGCCAAACCAATAATCAGAAGTTTACTTGTAAATGGTCCTACTCCAAGAAATTCTAACCTTTCATAATTAAAAATCTTTTTTTGTTTGCAATTATTTTTTATACTTGAATGAGTGATAGCCTCATTTAATAGTTCAATATCTTTAAATTTATAACCTAAAATTTTTTCAATCTTAGAAATGAATTTATTCAATTTTTTTCCCTATTCTTGAGAATCTAATTAAATTATGCCATTTCCAAAATTCATAAAATCTAGCAGATCCATTATGAGAGAAAAAGATAATTTGAGCTTTACCAATTAAATTAATTTTTGGAACAAACCCAACCTCAGAAGCCCTGCTATCTTTACTATTATCACGGTTATCTCCCATAAAGAAAAACTTATCCTTAGGTACCATAAATTTGATTGTATTATCAAAAAAGTCATTATCACTAGTTTCAATTATTTTGTATGATTTTCTATTGGATATATTTTCTTTATATTCAATCAAATTTATTTTATTTCCATCACTTTTGGTAATTTGACCTTTGTTAGTTTTTTTTCTAACAACTAATTTATTATTAACATATAATCTTCCATCTACAAGCTGAACTGTATCCCCAGGCAATCCTATCAACCTTTTAATATAGTCAATTTGTTCATCTCCAGGCTTTCTAAAAACTATTATGTCACCCCTCTTAGGAACATTGTAATTAAATCTATCCTTGATTGGTAAAATACCAAATGGAAAGCTATATTTAGAATAGCCATAAGAATATTTTGAAACAAATAAATAATCACCAACCAATAATGAGGGTATCATGGATCCTGAAGGTATATTGAAAGGCTCAAATAAAATTGATCTGAAAAGAACAGCTATAGTTCCCGCGTAAAATAAGGTTTTAATTAACTCATAAAAACTATTATTACTTTTATGTTTACTTTTTGACATTTAAATTACCTATTTGTTAGTTTATGCAATAGCTAGTTAACATGAGCAAGAAAAATAATTACAAAAGCCAATGCATTAGGTCTTTCATCTGATATTGAAATATGAAAATTAAACGTACAATTTAATGATTTTTCCAAATCATATACCTTATTTTTGGTTAAACCTATT
>CABZCK010000032.1 GCA_902524215.1 uncultured SAR116 cluster alpha proteobacterium | reverse complement strand
CCTCATTGTTAATATTTATAACTTCTGGAAATTTCAATGGTTCATTTTTTTTAATTAATTTTACCTTGCTATTATTAAAAGGTAACTTGTAATGTGATGCTCCATTTTGACTCACAAATTTTTCTAAATTATTTAATGAATTATGAGTTTCAAAAATCTGAGTAAGAGTTTGAATTGAGTTAATTGTGTTAAAAATACCAGCACAACCACAATCACTTTCTTTATCTTTTTTTAAGTGCGGGGCACTGTCAGAACCATAAAAAAACTTCTCTGATCCGCTTGTTGCAGCTTCTATAAGTTTTTTTTGATGACTAACTCTCTTTAAAATTGGCATACAATATAAATGAGGTTTAATTCCATTTCCTAACATATCATTTCTATTATTACATAAGTGATGTAACGTAATAGTTGCCTTAACATTATTAGAGCAACTGTTTATATATTCAACAGATTCTGATGTGGTAATGTGTTCGAGTGTAATTCTTAAGTTTGGAAAATTATTAGCCAATGGAGTTAAAATATTTTCTAAAAAAAATTTTTCTCTATCAAAAATGTCTACTTCATTATCTGATATTTCTCCATGAATTAATAAAGGTATATCATTTTTTTCCATAGCTTCTAAAACTGGCATTATTTTTTCAAAATTTTTTATTCCATTTGTGGAATTAGTTGTTGCTCCTGAAGGGTAAAGTTTAACAGCAAATACATCTTTATTTTTATATGCTGAAGTAAGATCATCTATATTAATAGTTTCCGTTAAATAAATGGTCATGCAAGGTATGAAATTAGAGGATCTTCCAATATTTGAAATGATTTCATCTTTATATTGAACACACATTTTTCTATTAGTTACTGGCGGAATTAAATTTGGCATTATTATAGCTCTTCCATACAATTCACTTGTAAAAGGTGCAATTTTTTTTAAAACTTCACCACTTCGAAAATGTACATGCCAGTCGTCTGGTTTTGTTATTTCAAGAGATTTGACCAATTATAAACAATTTGATGGTTGATTAATAATAGGATAATACATTATTATTATATTAAAGAACAGCTATTATTATAAAAATAAAATGAAATTATCAATTATATCTTCAAGTTTGAGAATAAATTCTCAGTCAAAACGAATAGCTAAAATATTAAATGATAGAATAAAAAAACTTAGTCAGAAATATGATACTTTTACTATTGACCTAATTAATGAAAATTGTCCTTTTTGGTCAAGTAATAAAAAAGATAACAATTTTTACAAAGAAAAATGGATTAACATTTCTAAAAATTTTCAAAGTTCAAATGGTTTTATTTTAGTTGTTCCAGAATATGGTGGTATGGCTTCACCTTTATCAAAAAACCTTTTTTTAATGTGTGATAATGGTGAATTTTTTCACAAACCAGGTCTAATTGTTTCAATAAGTAGTGGAATAGGAGGTTCTTATCCAATTTCTGAATTAAGAAGTTCATCCTATAAAAATTCTCATATTTTATGGATTCCTGAAAATATAATCATAAGAAATGTAGAAGAATTCAATCCTGGTAATCATGGTAATCAAATTCCAGTATGGTTAGATAAAAGAATTGATTATTGTTTAAAACTATTAATAGAATATTCTAAACAGTTAGATCCTTTACAAAAAATAATAAATAAAAAGGATTTTAAAAATGGCATGTAAAAAAGATATTAATAATGTATTAATAAATCTTACTGAATGGAAAGAAACAAATGATTCTAGAGAAGCTATCAAAAGAGATTTTAAATTTAAAGATTTTAAGATAGCTTTTTCTTTTTTAACTTCAATTGCTTTAAAGGCAGAAGAGATTAACCATCACCCTGAAATTGAGAATGTTTATAATAAAGTATCTGTTACTTTAACAACGCATGATTTAAATGGAATTAGTGATAAAGATGAAGAATTGGGTTTATTTATTGATCAAATTTATAAAGTGTATATTCAAAAATTATGAATGAAATATTATGGAAACCCTCTAAAAAAAGAATAAAAACATCAAAAATGTTTTTATTCTTAAATAAGATTAATACTAAATATCAACTAAATTTACAAAATTATAACGAACTACATCTTTGGAGTATTAATAATAGAGAATTTTTTTGGAATGAGATTTGGGATTTTTATGAAATTATTGGATCTAAAGGTAAAAAACCATATCTGAGTCCTGCAAATAAATTACCAGGAACAAATTTTTTTCCTAACGGAAAACTTAATTATGCTGAAAATATGTTAAAAAAAAATAATAATGATACAGCTATTATTTTTTGGTCAGAGGATAAAATAAAAACAAAGATATCTTGGTATGATTTAAAAAATCAAGTTTCAGCAGTAGCAAATTTTCTAAAAACCAAAGATATTAGAAGAGGTGATAGGGTAGCAGCTTATTTGCCAAATATTCCAGAAACAATAATTGTAATGCTAGCTAGTGCTTCAATAGGGGCTGTTTTTTCGTCAGCATCTCCTGATTTTGGTGTTGAAGGAGTCATTGATAGATTTGGTCAAATTGAACCCAAAATATTTATTACTACAGATGGATATAATTTTAATGGAAAAGAAATTAACATAACCAAAAAAGTTAAACAAGTTGTTGATCTACTGCCAAGTGTTAACGAGATTATTTTAATCCCATTATTAAATGCTGAAGAAAAATATCTTGATAAAAACGTAATACTTTATAATGATCTTTTAAAAAAATATAGAACATCAGTATTAGAGTTTCAAAAATTAGATTTAAATCATCCTCTCTATATAATGTTTTCTAGTGGAACAACAGGAAAACCAAAATGTATAGTTCATTCTACCGGTGGCGTTCTGTTAAAACATTTAGTAGAGGTGGGTCTTCATTCGAATGCAGGTGAAAATAAAAAAATATTTTATTTCACAACATGTGGTTGGATGATGTGGAATTGGTTAGTTTCTTCTCTGATGTTAAATTCTATAGTATGTTTATATGATGGTTCTCCATTTTATCCAAATTCAGATATATTGTGGAATTATGCAGAGGATGAAAAAATTAATTTTTTTGGTACTTCTGCAAAATATATTGATGCATTATCAAAGTTTAAAAATAAAATTTCTAAAAAATTTGTTTTAAGTGAATTAGAAACCATTGGCTCTACAGGTTCAACTTTAGTTCATGAATCTTTTGACTATGTTTACAATCATATTAAAAAAGATATTCATTTGGCAAGTTTATCTGGTGGTACTGACATAGTTGGTTGTTTTGTAGGAGGAAATCCAATTTCACCAGTTCATAGGGGTGAAATTCAAGGTCCAATTTTAGGAATGGATGTTCATGTCTTTGACGAAGATGGAAAGTCAGTAATAAATCAACAAGGTGAATTAGTTTGTATAAAAAGTTTTCCAACGATGCCAATTGAATTTTGGAATGATAATGGAGAAAAATACCATCAAGCATATTTTGAAAAGTATAAAAATGTTTGGAATCACGGCGATTACATACTTAAAACTTATAATGGTGGTTTTATAATGTATGGAAGATCAGATGCAACTCTAAATCCAGGAGGTGTTAGAATAGGTACTGCTGAAATATACAGACAAGTCGATAAAATGGACCAAATTATTGAAAGTCTAGTAATTGCCCAAAATTGGAAAAATGATACAAGACTAGTATTATTTGTTGTTTTGAAGGATAACGTGATTTTGGATAGTGAATTGACTAAAAGTATAAAAAATCAGCTCAGAACAGGTGCCTCTCCAAGACATGTCCCTTCTATTATTTTGCAAGCTCCTGAAATACCCAAAACAAAATCTGGGAAAATTGTTGAGTTGTCTGTCAGAGATTTAATTCATGGAAAAGAAATAAAAAATGAAACAGCTCTAGCTAATCCAGAAAGTCTAAACTTCTACAGAAATTTAAAGATTTAATTAAGCTTTAGATAAATTTAAGTTAGGATTATAATTAAAAGATTTTTCTTTAATAAATATGTGCAGTAAAAATGCTATTATACCAAGTATTACACTTATCCACCATGCATTATCATAATTTCCGTAAATATCAAATATCTTTCCACCAGACCAAGCACCAAACAAACCTCCTATCTGATGAGATATAAAAACAATTCCTCCAAGAGTTGCTAAGTATTTAGGACCCATAAATGTAAAAACCACACCGTTAGTTAATGGAACTGTTGCTAACCACAATAGACCTATAGATGCTCCAAATAATAAAGCTAACATATTGGATGGAGGTAGTATAATAAATAAAGTAATAACTATTGATCTACCTAAATAAATGTATGCAAGTGAGTTTTTCTTTAAAACTCGGTCACCAAGCCAACCAAAAAACAATGTTCCAATAATATTGAATAAACCTATAATAGCAAGCGACCAACCTGCTATATCAATTGAAAGACCTTTAGAAATTAAATCATTTGGAAGATGAAGGCCAATAAAGGTCACATGAAAACCACACGTAAAAAAACCTAAAATGAGCAATATGTAGTTTTTATTGAAAAAGGAGAATTGTATTACATTTTTAAATTCAAATGATTTATCTTGATTTTTATCATTTTTAACTATTTTTTTTGTTTTTAATAAAGGTATGAGAATAATTAAAGATGCTGTTATAAATGAAAGAAAAATAATTGTGGTTTGCCATCCAAAAGTTTTAATTGAAAATAAAGTAGGAGCAATAAATATAAATTGACCAAAAGATGCAGATGCTGCAGCAATTCCCATTGCCAATGATTTTTTTTCAGGAGGCGCTGTTTTACCAATAATTGCAACTATGGTTGACATTCCGCCAGCGCCAAGACCTACGCCAGTCATAAAACCAAAGTTAAATATGATAAAATCACTAGATGGATTACTTAAAATGTAAACACCTAAAGCGTAACAAAATATTCCAAAAGCTAATGCTTTTTGAGGACCAAACTTATCGATTATCATTCCAAGTAAAAAAGCACTTATTCCCCAAATTAACGCTTGAACACTCATCCCAAAAGAAAATGGTTCTGCTCCAGAGTTATTATAAAGGCTAATTGGTTCTAAAAATAATCCAAAACAATTTCTTATTCCCATTATTACACATACAATGATTGAACATATAATTAATATTAACTTCCAATTTACTTCATTTTGTTTCATTTTAATCACGACCTCTATATGGGCTAACGTTTAATTCAGGTACTAAACAGCCCTTTGGTATATCTTTTGTTTGCCAAAAAATATCAATTGGTATTCCGCCTCTAGGATACCATATCCCTGCTATTCTCAACCAATTTGGTTTTAGTAAATTATATAGATCCTTTCCAATAGAGATGGTACAATCCTCATGGAAAGCTCCATGGTTTCTATATCCTAGTAAATATAATTTTAACGACTTACTTTCCACAATATATTTATTAGGAATATAATCAATTATTAGTTTTGCGAAATCAGGTTGTGAAGTAACCGGGCAAATTGACGTAAATTCAGGGCATGTGAAACGAATACAATATTCTGTATCTTTGTGTGGATTTAAATGTTTGTCGAGTATGTATTTATCAGGTTTTAATAAAACGTCACTATTTTTCCCTAATTTTTTAAATTTATCTTTATTATATTTCATATATTAATTGTGCAAATTTGAGATTTTTTTTTCTAGATTACAACAAATTTCTCTTTTCCAAGTTTTTATATCTTTACAATTTTTTGCAGATTTTGGAAAGCATAAACTCCTTGACGAATTTATAATTCCAAAATTCAATTTATTATTATAAGACACATCAGATACCAATCCAAGTTTTGCATCCTCTAAAGATCCTCCTTGTGCTCCAAAGCCAGGAATTAGAAAGGGCGCAAAAGGAAGTTTTTTTCTAATTGACAAAATCTCCTTGGGGAATGTTGCTCCAGTAACAATACCAACAGAGGAAAGTTTATTTTTCCCTATATTTTTTGAAATAATAGGTTTTAATTTTTCAATCAATACTTCATACAATTTTTCATTATTAATTGTTAATTGTTCTTGCAAATCTTTTGATCCCGGATTACTTGTGTGAACCAGAATAAATAAACCGTACTTAGGAATAAACTTTTCAAAAGCATTTAAAGTTTCTATTCCTAGCCATGGGTTCACTGTAATTGCATCACAAGGATAAGGATTTTGGGCTGAAAAAAAAGCATTAGCATATCCATGATTTGTGGAACCTATATCGCCTCTTTTACAATCAATAATGCAAATAATTTCTTTTTTTCTAATTATATGACAAAGTTTTGAAAGTAATTTCATTCCTTCAGGGCCTAATTGTTCAAAAAATGCAATCTGAATCTTAATCGCCGGAATTAAATCAGCTAGAGCATCAATAAGGCTTTTACAAAAATATTCAACAATTTTAATATTGTTTTTTGAGTAAGGAGTACTTGTAATTTTAATTTTACTTTGAAAAACTTTTGGTATTAAATTTAAATGAGGGTCAATGCCTAAACATAAATAATTATTTTTTTTTCTTATTGAATAAAATAATCTATCTCCGAAGTGATTTT
>CABZCK010000031.1 GCA_902524215.1 uncultured SAR116 cluster alpha proteobacterium | reverse complement strand
TCATAATAAAAAATTCCATAATTTAAGTTTATTCTTTTCAAATTGTTCTAACTGTCATCCCATACATGGAGATTTAAATGACAAAGAGAATACTGATTGATGCAAGTAATGATCAAGAAACAAGAATTGCATCTATCCAAAATGATATTATAGAGGATTTTGAGTATGAAGTTATTGGAAAAAAACAACTACGAGGTAATGTTTATTTAGCAAGGGTCAGCAGGGTTGAACCAAGTCTACAAGCAGCTTTTGTTGAGTACGGTGGAAATAGACAAGGTTTTTTAGCTTTTAGTGAAATTCATCCTGATTATTATCGTATACCTATTGAAGATAGAGCGAAATTAATTGAAACATTTTCTAATGAAATTAATGACGAAGATGAAACCCAAATGAATAACGATGAAAATGTTGATGAAGAGATCCAAGAAAATAAAGATTTCAAAAAAATAAAAAATAAACTTTATAGAAATTATAAAATTCAAGAAGTAATATCAAAAGGGCAAATTATTTTAGTTCAAATTGTCAAAGAAGAAAGAGGTAATAAAGGAGCTGCTTTAACCTCTTATTTATCTCTAGCAGGTAGATATTGCGTTCTAATGCCCAATACCCCTAAAGGGGGAGGTATTAGTAGAAAAATTTCAGTTTCTACTGACCGTCAAAGATTAAAAAAAGTTTTAGAAGGTCTCAATTTAGATAAAGGTATGGCATTAATTATTCGTACGGCTGGGAGTAAAAGAACAAAAGTTGAAATCAAAAGAGATTTTCAAAATCTTTTTTCAATTTGGGAAGATATTAAAAATAAAACTGTAAAATCTAATGCTCCAAACTTAATACATGATGAAGGCTCTATTATTAAAAGAGCAGTTAGAGATATGTATAATAGTGACATTGAGGAAATTTTAGTTCAAGGTGAACCAGCATTTAAAACCTGTAAGAGTTACATGAAATCCTTAATGCCTAGTCATACAAAAAAAATTCAACAATATACTGATAATAATATTTTACTTTTCCAGAAATTTGGAATTGACACACAATTATCTGATATATTTAAACCAACAGTTCATTTAAAATCTGGTGGATATTTAGTTATTAATCACACAGAAGCTCTTGTTGCTGTTGATGTAAATTCAGGTAAAGCAACTAGAGAAAGGTCTATAGAAAAAACTGCATTTCAAACAAACTTAGAGGCTGCTGAAGAATTTGCAAGACAAGCTAAATTAAGAGATCTTTCTGGATTGATAGTAATAGATTTCATAGATATGGAAGATTACAAGAATCGAAATAAAATTGAAAAAAAATTAAAAGAAGCTTTTATACAAGATAGAGCCAGAATACAGATTGGAGAAATAAGCTCTTTTGGACTTTTAGAACTTTCAAGACAAAGACTAAGATTATCTGTTTCTGAAACAACTACTGATGTTTGTAAATTTTGTGGTGGTGTTGGACGTACTCAATCATTTGAAGTTACATCAATGCAGATTTTAAGAGAAGTGGAAGATATTTTAGTTAGCAATCATCAAAATGAAATTTCAATATCAATTCATTCGAATATGTCAGCATATATTTTAAATAATAAAAAACAAAATATATTTGATATTGAGAACAGACATGGGGTAAAAATTATTTTCAATATTGATAATAACCTTACTATATCTGACTATAAGCTTCTAAATAATGAGGACGAAAAAACTTCTGATTTAAAATTAGAAAATCAACAAAAAGATAAAATTGCTAAAAAAAGAAGAAATCATAAAAAATCGCTTGATAATAATGACGTCATGGCTGAAACAAATGCTATTTTAGATGAAAAACATGATCTTTCTTTAATAGATAAGAAAACGAAAAAAGAATATAAAAAATTACAACCTTCTAAAAAGAAAAAAATTTCAGAAACGAAAAAAAATGAACAAGATGATAAATCTATAGAGAAACATAAATGATAAAATCGAACCTTTTGAGTTAGATACAGATCAAGGTAAATTCTATTCTAAAGATCATATCGGCAAAAATTTAGTTTTATTTTTTTTTCCAAAGGCTGATACATCTGGATGTACAAAAGAGTCTATATCATTCAGCAACTTAATAAATGAATTTGAAGATCTAAACACTATTGTTATTGGAATCTCTAAAGATACGGTAGAAAAACAAAAAAAGTTTAAATCAAAATATAATCTAAAATGTATCTTAGGATCAGATGTTGATATTAATATTTGTTCTAAATTTGGTGTTTGGGTAGAAAAATCAATGTATGGAAAAAAATATATGGGAATTCAAAGATCAACTTTTTTAATTAATGCTGATGGAAAAATCCAATATATTTGGAATAAAGTTAAAGTCCCTGGACATGCAGAAGAAGTTTTAGAATTTGTTAAAAAACTATAAATTTTTTGCAAGAGCCTCATTTATAAAGTGATCAAGTTCTCCATCTAAAACAGCATTTGCGTTACCAGTTTCTACATTAGTTCTTAAGTCTTTTACTAGATTATATGGATGCAATACATATGATCTAATTTGACTTCCCCAGCCAATTTCATTTTTTGATAATGATATCAATTGATTTTCTTTCTCTCTTTTCTTTAATTCCAATTCATACAATTTTGCTTTAAGCATGCTTAATGCTTGAGCTTTGTTTCTATGTTGTGATCTATCACTTTGACACTGAACAATGATTTTTGTTGGTAAATGAGTAATTCTTATTGCTGAGTCGGTTTTATTTACATGCTGGCCTCCAGCACCTGAAGCTCTATAAGTATCAATTTTAAGATCTTTTTCATCAATTATTATATCAATTTCTTCAGTACTTTCAGGATAAACCCACACTGATGCAAAACTGGTATGTCTTCTAGATGATGAATCAAATGGAGAGATTCTAACTAATCGATGTACACCAGTTTCTGTTCTTGTCCAACCATTTGCATAATCTCCTGTAAGCATTAATGTGCTAGATTTAATTCCCGCTTCGTCACCAGGGCTTTCTTCAATAATTTTTACTTTAAATCCTTTTTTTTCAGCCCATCTAAAATACATTCTTTGTAACATAAGTGCCCAATCTTGCGCTTCAGTCCCTCCAGCACCAGCATGTATTTCTAAAAAACAATTTGAAAAATCATTTTTATTAGAAAACATTGTTTCAATTTTATATTTATTAGATTTTGCAATTAAATTTTCGAGAGATTTATCTAGTTCTTTAATTAATTCTTCGTCATTTTCGCTTTCAGCTAATTCTAATAATTCCTTAAGATCAAGATAATCTTGATTAATTTGATTTACTAAATTGATAACATTTTCTTTTATTTTAATTTCTTTCATTATATTTTGAGCATTTTTAGGGTCATCCCAGAAACCATCTACTTCAGATAATTTAATTAAATTTTTCAACTCAAAGTTAGATTTATCCCAATTAATATTGTTCTTTAAAATATGTATTTCCTGGCGTATAATCTTGATTTTTTCGGATATCTCTAAAGGCATAATTATCAATATAAAGGAGAAAGAGAATTTACAACATCCTTTTCTTTAAGCTTGTCAATTATATCAAAATCTGAAGTTTTATTTGGCATTTGTCCTGGTTTGAAAGCTTCTATTATATAATTTTTACTATTACTTTTTGACAAAAGCCCTGTTTTGGGATTGACTTTTATAAGTTTGATTCCAGCAGGTCTTCTAAATGGAACATCAGGTTTTTTATATAAGGCTTTACTCATAAAATCTCTAAATATTGGTGCTGCAACGGAACTTCCAGTTTCTCTTTTTCCAAGAGTAGCTGGATTATCAAAACCAACAAAAACACCTACAACTAAATCACTAGAAAATCCAACAAACCATGCATCTTGATTTGAATTTGTGGTTCCAGTTTTTCCAGCTAATGTTTTATTAAGCTTATTAATTAATTTTCCAGTACCTCTTGTAACAGCTCCACGTAACATTGATACCATCTGATAGGCAGAACTGGGATCTGTAACTTGTTCTCTTTCATCTACCAACTTTGGTATAATAGTTAAGTCATTGTAATTATCTAATTTACAATTTTCACATTTTCTTAAGTCATTATTGAGGATTGTTTTTCCTCTTCTGTCCTGAACTCTATCAATTATAGTAGGTGAAATTTTTTTTCCTCCGTTAACAATCATTGCATATGCAGTTGTTAATCTCATTAAAGTAGTTTCCCCTGCCCCAAGTGACATAGATAATAAATTAGGTAAGTCATCATAAATACCAAAATTTTTTGCATATTTTTTTATATTTTCCATATTTACTAATAAAGCTAATCTTGCTGTCATCAAATTTCTAGATTTCTCGATCCCCAATCTTACTGGACTGGGTCCATAAAACTTCTTAGTATAATTTGCAGGCTTCCATTTTGGCAAACCAATCCCTTGATCATAAGATAAGGGAGCATCTAAAATTATATCAGTTGGTTTAATTTTTTGATCTAATGCAGCAAGATAAACAAATGGTTTAAAAGCTGATCCAGGTTGTCTAAAAGCTTGTGTAGCTCTGTTAAATTCACTTTTTGTAAATTGATACCCACCAGTCATTGCCAAAACTCGACCAGTATTCGGATTAAGCACAATAATTGCACCATTAACTTTTGGTATTTGAGAAATTGAAAAAATTTTATCTTGTTTTCTTAACAGGATAACATCTCCCTCCTTCAAAAATTCATTGAAATATTTAAATTTTTTTCCATGTCCAATCTGTTTGTTATTTTTTTTATCAAAATATATTATTTGTTTTCTTAACCAAGATTCACTTTGAAATTCAAGTTCTATTTGATTATCTATAGTAAGAAGCAAAATCTTATTATTTTTTATTTTTTTTACTAAAGCAATAATTCTATTTTGAGGAAGACCAACCTGAAATTTCATCAAAATTTTGTTCAATTCAAGATCATTTAATTTTTTCATATTTATATTATCTATTGGTCCTCTCCAACCTTGTCTTTTATCTAATGTTTCTAAACCATTAAATAAAGCATCATCAGCATATCTCTGAAGTTTTGGATTTAAAGTTGTTCTAATTGATAAACCACCTTGATAAAGTGCATCATATCCAAAATCTTTTAACATTTTTCTTCTAACTTCCTCCGCAAAATATGGTGCTGAGGTATCATCTAAGCCTGATGATTTTGTTAGAACTATTTCTTTGTTTTGTAATTTATTTCTTTCACTTAAAGTAAGATAACCATTTTTATACATCTGATTAAGAACCCAATTTCTTCTATCTAATACTCTTTGATAATTTGTCTTTGGATTATATTTACTTGGAGCTTTTGGTAAAGTTGCAAGAAATGCTGCCTCATCTATTGTCAAATCATCAAGACTTTTGTCAAAATAATTTAAAGCTGCTGCTGCAATACCATAAGAATTATTTCCTAAATAAATTTCATTGAGGTACAATTCTAAAATTTCTTTTTTAGAAAAAGCTCTTTCTATCCTAATTGCCAAAATAGCTTCTTTAACTTTTCTTTCAAATGTTACTTGTGAGCTTAACAAAAAATTTTTTGCTACTTGCTGGGTTATTGTAGATGCACCTACTAATCTTTTTCCTTTTCCATAATTCTTGAAATTTGTAATTAAAGCTCTTGTAATCGCTTGAATATCGACTCCAATATGATCATAAAAATCTTTATCTTCGGCAGACAAAAAAGCTGAAATAATTTTTTTTGGAATTACATCAATTGGAACAAAAACTCTTCTCTCTATAGAATATTCTTTTAATAAAGCTCCATTACCTGCGTGGACTCTGCTAACAACAGATGGTTCATACTTAGATAGCTGTCTGTAATCTGGCAAATCTTTTCCAAAATGCCATAAAATATAGACACTCCCACCCAAAACAAGGATTGATACAAAAAAAATAGATGTGAATATAAATGTAAATATTTTCATAGAATAACTATATACACGAATTGAGACAATAATTTGTCATAAATCTTAACCAATCTGATTGAAATAGTTAAATATTGACAATGAAATTATTTTAGAAAGTTTTGTAAGGTATTTTTTATTATTAAGTAATTTCTCTTCTTTTTTATTAGTAATAAAACCCAACTCAACCAAAATTGATGGCGTTGTTAAAGATTTCAAAACAACAAATCCAGCATTTCTATGACCTCTATTTTTAATAGAAGATTTTTTTATATTCGTAATTACAATGTTAGCTATTTTTGAACTCTCATTCATTGTTTGTCTTTGAAATATCTTTATTAAATTGTCTTCAATTAGCGGATCTGTATGTCGAATTTTAAGTCCTCCAATAAAATCTGATTTATTTTCTCTTTGCGCAAGTTCTTTTGCTTCTCTATCAGAAGCTTTATTAGAGAGACTGAAAATAGAAAATCCACTTGCTTTTCTGTTTTTAGAAGCGTCAGCATGAATTGAAATAAATAGATCTGCTTTTACCTTTTCTGCAAAATTTATTCTCTCTCTTAAATAAAGATATCGATCATCTGTTCTTGTAAGTTGAACTTTTATGTTTCTAGAAGATAAAACTGATCTTATAATTTTCGCAAATAAAAGATTTATATCTTTTTCAAAAGTCCCATTAACACCAATTGCACCTGGGTCTTTTCC
>CABZCK010000030.1 GCA_902524215.1 uncultured SAR116 cluster alpha proteobacterium | reverse complement strand
TGTTCAAAATTCAAAAAATGAAAAATGGGGGTAAGCCTCATTCATATATATTCAAATGGTACTTTTTTGGATATTTATTTATATTTATTGTAGTTGCATATTTAGAAAATTGGTTTTAATCCAAAAAAATTAAAAAGCTGTAAAAATTTTATCAATAAGTGACATTAATCAATGTCTTAATAATAAGAGCTAAATCTATATTTTAGATTTGATATCTTTCTGAAATTTAGAAACTATAAAAACGCCCAGACAAGATAAAAACAAACCTAAAAAATCAATAAAAGTAAATTTTTCATTTAGTATTAAATAAGCAAGTAAAGCAGAAGTTGGTGGTATCAAAAAAAATAAAGCAGATGTTTTGTTTGCTTTATTATTTTGGAGCAACCACATCAAAATCAAAAAAGCACCTAATGAAACGGCAAAAATTTGCCATGACATAGCTAATAGAAAATCATTTGAAAAATTTATAGAGAAATCTTCAAAGCAAAGAGCAAGAAAAAAATGAAAGATTGAAGCACTTAATGCTTGTAAAAAATTATTCCCAGATATTGATAAATTATAACCTGTTTTTTTTTGCCAAATTATAGCTAGTGAAGAAGAAATAAGACCAATTACTCCAGCAAGAAATGCTATTAAACTTAAATCACCAATCAGATCAGAAATAATTATTATTGATGCACCACTAAATCCTAAAGATATTCCTATCCACTGATGTCTTGTCAGAGTTTCATTCAAAAAAATCTTAGCTAGAAAAGATGTAAGGATAGGTTGTAATGAAACTATTAATGCAATAAGAGTAGCTGATATACCTTTAGATAAAGCAAAAAACACACCTCCTAAATATAAACCATGAAATAATAAACCGCTTATTGATGCATCAATAAAAGCTTTAAATGAAATTTTTTTATTTTTTGAAAAAAAAATAAAAAATAAGAACAAAAATATTGTTACGATACTAAATCTTATTGAGAGAGATAGAAAAGGTGGTGCAAAGTCAACTATAATTTTACTACTTATAAATGCTGACGACCATAATATTACAAAAATTATTGGTATTGTGTTTAGAATCTGAACAACTTTCTTAATTTGCAAATTGTTTAAATAAATTATCTAGGTCCTTTATTTGATGTCAAAGTTTTATTGATAATTTTTTTACAAAAAATCTTTATTTAGTTTGTATCATTTTAATTGAATTGGCAGTTTCAATTACAGTTTTTTCAAAAGGTATAGGAGTCCATTTGAAAGTTTTGATTGTATCAGAATTATCTGCAGTCACATTCATTCCTAACAATGCCAGCATCCCTTTAGCCTCACGATCAAAAATAGAGAGAAATTTGAAAAACCAGTTTGGTGCTATTTTGGTACTTGGGCCCTTATAACCTTGGTTTATAAGAAATTGCGCAACGTCAGCAAAACTTATAGAATTTTTACCAGATGCTATAAATCTTTTTCCAGAAACTTTTGAGTTAGTTAAAGCTTGTACATGTAATTTTGCAACATCTCTTACATCAACCATTGGAAAAGCAGCATCAGGCACCATAGGTATTTTACCACTTAGTACTTTTGATAGTATGTTTAATGACTCACAAGAAATATTATCTCCGAGTGGCGGTCCAAATACTCCTCCTGGAGCAATTACAACTAAATCCATATTAGATTTTTTTTTATTTTTATAAATAAAATCCCAGGCTGATCTCTCTGCAAGGGTTTTACTTTTTATATACGTACTCAAATTAGGGTAATTTATGTCAGTCCAATCTTTAGGTCCAAACTGACCACGACGAATACTTGACATCATTGATACAATTGAACTTGTCAATACTATTCTTTTGATTCCACCATTTTGTGAAGCTTCTAACACACGTCTAGTCCCTTCAACTGCAGGTAATATCATTTCATCTTCATTCTTTGGTATTGCAATCCTAAATGGTGATGCAACATGCATAACAAAATCACATCCTTCAATAGCTTTGTCCCAACCATTATCAGAAGTTAAATCCAATATTTCAAATTTAAGATTTTTTATATTTATTTTATTTTTTTTAAAAGTATTTATGACTTCATTTTGTTTAGATGAATTTCTAACTGTTCCTTTAACCTTATATCCTTTATTTAACAATTCTTTAACACAATAAAGACCTATAAAACCGGATATACCTGTTACTAAAACCGTTTTTGACATTGTAAAACCTTCAATATTAAAATAACATTATTAAAAAAATAAATAAATTTCAAAATTTAATCTAAAATTATATTTTTTACTATACATTTGATTCAATTTGACATGTTCAAATTTATTTTTGATAATTATTATCATTATAAATTATGGAGGAAAATATGGATGATGTTAAGCCTTTTATCTATCCTGGAGATGATGGTTCAAAACTTAAACCGGGCTCAAGATATGAGAACTTTATAGGTGGTGATTGGACAAAACCTAAAACTGGAAATTATTTTGAAAATATTTCACCAACTAGTGGAAAGATCATTTGTGAAATACCAAGGTCTAACGCCGATGATGTAAATTTAGCTTTAGATGCTGCTCATAAAGCAGCACCAAGTTGGGGTAAAACCGGTCCAGCCGAAAGATCAAATATTTTATTAAAAATAGCAGATGTCATTGAACAAAATGCGGAAAAATTATCTTTAGCTGAAACCTTAGATAATGGTAAACCTATCCGTGAACCAATGGCAGCTGACATACCTCTTACTGTAGATCACTTTAGATATTTTGCTGGTGCGATTAGAGCACAAGAAGGAACTATTGGAAATATTGATGGAATGCAATCTGGTGGTGGTAATTCCGCTCAAGGGATGATGGCTTATCATTATCCAGAACCACTTGGTGTTGTAGGTCAAATAATACCCTGGAATTTTCCAATATTAATGGCTGCTTGGAAACTTGCCCCAGCTTTAGCTGCAGGCAATGCTGTTGTACTTAAGCCAGCTGAGCAAACACCCTACTCAATTTGTGTTTTAATGGAGTTAATAGCTGATCTTCTTCCACCAGGAGTCGTAAATGTTGTTCAAGGTTATGGAGTTGAGGCTGGAAAACCTCTTGCATCTAGCAATAGAGTAAAAAAAATAGGATTTACTGGAGAAACTACTACCGGAAGATTAATTTTACAGTATGCATCTGAAAATTTAATCCCGGTTACGCTAGAATTGGGTGGTAAAAGTCCAAATATCTTTTTCAAAGATATTATGAATGGGGGTGACGAATATCTCTCACGTTGTGTCGAAGGTTTTTTGCATGCTTACTTTAATCAAGGTGAGGTATGCACATGCCCATCCAGAGCAGTTGTTCATGAAGATATTTATGAGCCGTTTATGGAAATGGTTAAAAAAAGAGTTTCAGTTTTAAATTGTGGAGATCCTTTTGATTTGAATACTCAAGTTGGTGCTCAAGCTTCTTCAGAACAATTTGATAAGATCATGTCTTATTTAGATGTTGGAAAACAAGAAGGTGCAAGCGTAATATTTGGAGGTGAGAAAAGACAAATGGATGGCGCATACTCTAATGGTTATTACGTAGAACCAACTGCATTTAGAGGTGATAATTCTATGAGAATATTTCAAGAAGAAATATTTGGACCAGTAGTATCCGTGACAACATTTAAAGACGAGGCTGAGGCTATTTCAATTGCGAATGACACACTTTACGGTCTTGGTGCAGGTGTCTGGTCAAAAGATGCAAACATATGTTACAGAATGGGAAGGGCCATAGAAGCTGGGAGAGTATGGGTAAATTGTTATCATTCTTATCCAGCTCATGCAGCGTTTGGAGGCTATAAAAATTCAGGAATTGGAAGAGAAACTCATAAGATGATGCTAAACCACTATCAGCAAACTAAAAACGTTTTAGTATCTTATGCAGAAGTTCCAGACGGGTTTTTTTAAAAATAAAAGTTTATATCCTCCCTTTTTGGGAGGATATTAAAACTGGAGTTAAAAATGATTAAAAGAGTTTTATCAACAAAAAAAACTGATGATTTAATAAATGAGTTATCAAAAATACATGGACTTTTGGTCTTTCATCAATCTGGTGGATGTTGTGATGGTTCTTCACCCATGTGCTTTCCTCGATCTGAGTTTAGAGTTGGATCCAGAGATATTTATTTAGGTAATATTAGTTCGCAACCATTTTTTATGTCGGAAGATCAATTTGAATATTGGAAACATACACAATTAATTATTGACGTAGTTGATGGTAAAGGTGGTATGTTTTCTTTAGAAGGACCGACTGGAAAAAGATTTTTAACCAGATCAAGAGTTTATGAAGAAAATGAAATTAATGAACTCTTAAAAAATCCTCCACAAATAGCTAGCAATTTATCAAATATTGAGGGACTTAAGACGACGATTAATTAAATACAGATTCTTTTGAACTGTAAATGTTACTTCTTTTTGTTAATTTATTATAGATGAGAAAATTATGAAAAAACATTTTATGGCAACACATACCTGGACAAGTAACGAAGCTAGAGATAAGGTTATTGAAATGAATTCTGGTATGACTGAAGAGGAATTTTTTTCTGGTCTTAAAACAGAAAAAGCAGAAACATTACAACATTGGATGGGTAAAGATGACTTTTTCTTTTGTCATTGGTATGCCGAAAGTGAAGATGCAATAATTGAGGCATTAGAAAAAGTGGGTTTTAATGATTTAATAGTAACTATGCCAAACGAAATGCAACGTTACATATCAATTGATAAACCAACAGGTAAGCCTATAGTAAATCCTTTTGATGAAGATTAAAACTGTACTTCGTAAGTTTTTATTTCATTATCAAAACCTTTGACACTTATATTTTTAGCTATTGAGGTTTTTATATCATTTTCAATTAAATTTTTTGTATTTTCAGAGATTAAAATTCCAGAGGTTTTTGAATAAGTTTCCAGTCTCGATGCAAGATTAACGGCACCTCCAACAACTGTATAATCTAATCTTCTATCACTGCCAAAATTTCCTACTGTACATTCTCCAGAATTAATTCCAATTCTTATTTTTAAAGGAATAGTTAGCTTATATTTGCTTGTAAATTCAAAGGACATTTCTTTCATTTCTTTTTGCATAGCGATAGCCATTCTTACACAATTTATTGCATCATCACGATAGCCTTTTGAAATGGGGTCCCCAAAAAATATCATAATTGCATCACCAATATACTTATCAATAGTTCCACCAAAAGAGAGAGCAATGTCAGACATTTTAGATAAATATGTATTTAGCATGTCTGTTAAAGATTTTGAGTTCATATTATCAGATATTGAAGTAAAAGAAACTATATCAGAAAAAAAAATACTTAAAAATTTTTTTTCACTTTCTATTTTTGCTTTTTTTTCACCAGAGAAAATTGAATCATAAAGTTGAGGAGAAAGATATTTAGACAATTGTTTAGCTATATTTTCAATTTGTTCACTTTTTGACTTTGCAATATCTTCAGCTATTCGTGCTCTTTGCTTTTGTTTATCAAGTTCAGTAGTTAGGTTGCTTCTCAATTTTGATTCTAATTGGAGTTTAGCTAATTGAATTTTCATAGATCTTAATTCATCTTTTGAAATATCAACCATATTTAAAATCCTAATATGATCTTATACCAAGAAAACATCAAAATGTGTATTAATAAATTATTGTAGCCTCTTAGTTCTAATGGAGGTTATAAATTTCTTATTTTGAAAGAGTGATAACTGCAGAAAAGTAAAATAATAAGTGCACTCTTCGCATAAGTTTATAAATTATTTGAAATCAAAAGGTGGTAACTCTTTAATACTTTTTTTTAAAGACTCGCCCCAACTATTTGATATTTTTTCAAAATAAGGATCATTTTTCTCAATCCTTATTTGATTGTTAAATTCAAAATCATCTTTTTTTAAAGTGCAAACATCTATTGGCATGCCTACTGAAACATTTGCCTTCATGGTACTATCAAAAGATACTAAAAGTAGTTTTATTGCATCTCCGAAGTTTGAGTGTTTTTCTAGAGCTCTAACAATAATCGGTTTGCCATATTTTGTTTCTCCAATTTGAAAAAAAGATTGATCTTCAGATGCTTCTATAAAGTTACCCTCAGGATAAATTAAAAATAACCTATGTTCTTGACCTGCTATTTGACCACCTAATATTAATGTAGAGGAATATGGGTTTTCACCTACTTGACCATCAGAAGAATATTCATTCGATATATTTCTTAATATTTTTCCAACAATTCTGGCTACTTGAAACATAGATTTGGTTTTAAGAATATTATCATCATCATTATTGGGATTATCAATAGCTTCATTTATAAGATTAATAGTGGCCTGAGATGTGGCTAAGTTGCCAGAAGTTAATAAAACTACACTCCTTTCGTTTTTATTTGACCAGAAAAACATTTTTTTATTTGTATTTACATTATCTATACCTGCGTTTGTTAAAGTATCTGACATAAATACCAAACCTTGATTTAATTTTAATCCTACACAATAAGTCATTAAGCACCTTAATTATTGATTTAAAATATCAATTGATAATTCTAAATTTTGATTTTCAATAAAATATCCATTTATAATACCTTTTACTGGAACAACATCATTATAATCGAAACCTTTTGCTATTTCTACATATCTATCATCAGGAGAAATACCATTGGATATGTCAAAACCAATCCAACCAAGATTTTCTATAAATACTTCAGCCCAAGCATGCATGGAAAGATTATTAGTATCTTGTATCGGTTTAAATAATCCACTAACATATCTACAAGGAAGATTATTCATTCGAACTATAGATAAAAATATATGAGTGTGGTCCTGACAAACTCCAAACCCTTTTTTAAATGCATCTTCAGCCGTTGTTTTATAATCAGTTTTTCCTTTTTTATATTTAATTTTAGATTTAATATTAAATGATAAATTGTGAAGACTTCCTATTAAGTCTTCATAATTCAAAATATTTTCTTTGTAAAACTTTGATATGTATTCACCAGGATTTGTGAGGTTAGTTTTGTCAACATAACACCAAAGAGGAAGATCTTTTTTTGAAATTTCTTTTATTCCAAAATTAGACTTTGTTTCAACCTTACCAAAAATATTATATTCAATCTTTTTAGAGTTATTTTGTATACTAACCAATTCTATTTGATTACCGAATTGATCTTTAGAATTAAGTTCCTTTTTTCCACCTTGTATATTAATTTTCCAATCTAAAATTTTCTGTCTTTCATTATTTTGAGGAGTTAAAAGCAATTTATTAAAACCAAAATTAATTGTTCCATCTATTTCATATATAATTTTTTGTGTTATTTTTAAAATCATACTATTATTGGAAATTAAATTCTTCTTCTATATTTGCAGCTAATGTCATATTTAATTTAAATAAACTATTTAAAAATGAGTAATTATTAATATTAGTATTTTTTTGTTTAATTTTTTTT
>CABZCK010000029.1 GCA_902524215.1 uncultured SAR116 cluster alpha proteobacterium | reverse complement strand
AAATTAAATATAATAAAAAAAAATAAAGAAAATATTTTTGAAATAAATTCAAGAAACAATTGTATATTTACAGAAAAAAGAATTATAGCAACAATTGGTGTAAATGATTTAATTATTGCAGATACAAAAGATGTGACATTAATTACAAAAAAAGGTCAGTCTGAAAAAGTTAAAGATTTAGTCGAAAAAATAAAAATTAAAAACTTAAATCAAGCGAAAGAACATTCTTTTGAATATAGACCTTGGGGATTTTTTGAAAATTTGTATGAAGATCGATTTAGTAAAGTTAAAAGAATAATTGTTAATCCAAGTCAAAGGCTGTCCTTACAATATCACCTTCATAGAAGTGAACATTGGCTAGTTACTAAAGGTGTTGCAACTGTTTTTTTAGATGGTAAAATCAAAAAATTAAAAACTGGTATGTCCATTGATATACCAAAAAAATCAACACATTATATACAAAATAAAACTAAAAGTCCTTTAGTGATTATTGAAACGCAATTAGGAACTTATTTTGGAGAAGATGATATAATAAGACTTGATGATCCATATGATAGATAATTTAATTAATAAAAACGAAATTAAATATTTAGTTGTGCATTGTTCCGACACAGATGATAGTCAGGATATTGGTGCACTAGAAATTCATAAAATGCACCTTGAATTTGGCTGGGATGGTATTGGATATCACAAAATAATTTCCAGAAATGGAGATATAGAAGATGGCCGTCCTGAATACTGGGTTGGCGCTCACGCAAGAGGCTTTAATAAGATTAGTTTAGGTGTTTGTCTAATTGGAAAAACAAACTTTACAAAAAAACAATTTATATCTTTAGAAAAGCTTTTACAAACTTGGAAAAAAAAATATCCCAAGACTGAAATAATAGGACATTATATTATTTCAGATACAAAAAAAACTTGCCCAAACTTTGATGTACACAAATGGTGTAAAATGAAAAGGCTAACTTAGTGATATTTATAATTGTAAATCAAATTTTTAAAGAAATTTCTAAGTGAATTAAATCTAAATTTATTAAATAAAAAAAATGGAAATTTTTGATCGTTTCTTTCTTTATTTATAGCAAGTGCGGTGAATTTTCCAGAAAATTTTTTATCATTTATAATTACTCTAGTTCCTGAAGAAATATTAAAAATGATTCCATCATAATTAATATCTAAAAGCTTTAAACTTTTTAAGGTCATGGTTTTATACTTTTGAGGTCTTGCTGTCACAAAAATCAAACAATCTTCACTTGGTATTTCATTTAAAAAGTTTTTAGCTTCATTCAAAATTATATTTTTTCCGTATAAATAACTATTATGTTCGAAAATAGTCCCATCTAGATCAATGAACCAAGTTCTTCCTGTTTTATTTTTTTTTACATTAATACTATCTACCATCAACGACACCATATAAGATTTATAACTATTTTTTAAATATATATAATAATGTTTTTATTTTTAATTTATTTTGCTCTTAATACATCCTTTAAATATTCTTCCACACTAATAAATTTTTTAAATGATATATGTTGATTTAATTTAGTAATATCAGCACAAGTATATTCTTGATACTGACCTTTTAAGTTTTCTGGCATATCTATATATTTTATTTTTGTATCAGTAAGTTTTGCAATCAGTTTAGCTACTTTTTCTATATTATTTGTTTTACCAGTGCCAAGATTAAATATTCCACTAACATTATTTTTTATCATTTGCTCATGAATTTTACACAAGTCAAATACGCAAATTAAATCACGCTGATAGTGGTTACTATTCTTAAATAATTTTATTTCACCATATAAGTTTGCTTGTTCTTGAAATTTACTTATCATGCTTTGCTGATCTTTCTTATGCCTTTCTCCAGGTCCATAAACATTAAAATACCTAAAGCTTTGTATAATTATATCGTACTTACAAAAAAGTTTATCAATTAAAAGTTTATCAATTAAATATTTACTCCAAGCATAAGGAGTTTGTGGATAGACAGGATCTTTTTCATTAAATGATTTACCTGGACCATATACTGCAGAAGTACTTGATAATTGAATGTTGGTATGATTTTTATTACAGGATTTGATAAGATTTAAGGTAAATTCATAATTTTGTCTTAATACTTTTTCAACATCTCTTTCAGTTGTGTCTGAAATAGCACCGCAATGAATTACCCAGTCAAATGACCCAACATTAGGAAGAGTTTTATCATTCCATTCAAAACCTCTAACTTCATGACCTAAATTTAAAAAATATTTAAAAATTTGATTGCCAATAAAGCCTTTGTAACCTGTAACTAAAATTTTCATTATTTAATTTTATCTATAATTTTAGAAGAACTAAAACCTTCAACAAATGGAAATATAATTACCTTTGCTACTTTGTTGCCAACAACCTTTTCAATGGTATAATCTCCACCTTTAATAATAAAATCAGGATTTAATTCTTTAATTTTTTTCAATGGGGTATCTTCATTAAATATTACAACTTTGTCTACCCAGGGAAGTGTAATTAATTGAGACATTCTTTCTTCTTGTTTATTGATTGGTCGGCATTTTCCCTTTAGTTTTCTGACACTAGCATCACTATTAATACCAACGATTAATTTATCTCCTTGTTTTTTTGCAAATTTCAAAAGTTTTAAATGTCCTGTATGCAATACATCAAATACACCATTAGTCCAAACAAGAGTTTCCTTTTTCAAATCTTTTGACGTAATTACTGTAGTACCCTGTCTTTCTACGGCTCTTGACGCTGCATAGCACGCTAAAGAGCAGGCATCAAATACATTCATTTTAAGGTTTATTCCATGTGCAATAACAGCCGTAACAGTATCACCTGCACCAGTCACATCAACAATTTTGTTACTTTTTTCTTGAAATCGTTTATATTCTTTATTTTTATTTATTACATGTATTCCATTTACACCGTCTGTAACTACAAACCAGTTCCAATGATACTTTTTTAATTGAATAAAAGCTTCATCAACAGAAAATTTACCAAACCATTGTTCATATTCTTTCATATTAGGTTTAACTAGATAAGCTCCTTTGTAAAAAGAAACATCTTGTTTTGGATCAACAATAACTTTTGCTTTTATAGAAGAAACTGTATTTTCTTTTATTACGCCTTTAGCATAATCACTAACCACAACTACGTCGCTTTCACTTACATTTGAAATTAATTTAGTCAGTGGTAAATCTAATTCATATTTTTCTTCATTATCCCATCTGCATATTTGCTGTCCATTTTGCCCAACTAATCTATTCTTTAAAGTCGTTTTTAGGTTATCAGATGAAATCATACTATTTACATTAGTATTTTTTAATAACTCTAAAATTTTTGAACCCTCAAAATCTTTTGCTATACTTCCGTATAAATCAACTTGACCATTAATATTTGCAATATTCAACGCTACATTTCCAGCGCCACCTAAATTAAATCTTTCTGAATTTTGTAATAAAATTGGAACCGGAGCCTCTGGACTGATTCTATTAATTTTGCCATAGATCCATTTATCTAACATTATATCACCAATGACATGGATCATATAGCACATTCCCTAAAATTTGAATTGTCTTAATAATATTCTTAATTTTAAATTATTTATTCTTATTCATTTATATTCTTATTTTTAATTATTAACTTTTTTAGTAATAAATTATAACAAGTTTTTAAATAATTTGTGATTTTATATCAGATCAATTTTATTTTTTCTATTTTTTTAATAATGTCATCTATTCTAATCGAATTTTTACACCTGATTTTCCAAGGACAAAAAAAAGGGTAATTATCAAATGGACCAGTTTTATTACCAATACAAGGCATACATTCATATCTTTTATTAAAAATGAAAAAACTATTCTTGTTATTCCATTTAAAAGTTTTATTAGATGAAAATGTAAAAAAGGTAAGAGTTTTTATATTTAGATAATTTGACAAATGATGGATGCCATTATCATTTGAAATTACAAATTTTGCATTTTTGATAATTTGAATCAAGTCTTTTAAATTTGTTTTACCAACAAGATTTTTAAAATATAATTCCTTAGGTTTATCAATAATTAAATTTGTAATCATTGGCAAATCTTCTTTTGATCCAACCAAAACTGGAATTAATTTTGTTTTTTTAAAAATGTAGTGCATGGTATCTAAATAAACTCTATGCTCTAACAAGCCTACGCCTCTCCAAGTTGGAGTTTTAGACGGTGCTAAAACAAAATAATTTTTATTTTTTTTAGTAGAAATATTATTATTACTATTTTGTAACTTTAACTTAGGATTTAAAAATTTAATTTTTTTAAATATAAAATTATAAAATGATTCATATTTTTTTATTTTATTTAATGAAGTTTTAATTAAAACTTTTTGATTTAATCCTTCAATCTCCAAAACTCTTTGATTATAAATAAAACCTACAACTGGAGGCCTTCCCAAAATAAAATTAAATATTAAAAATTCAAAAATTGGAGATTGTTGTAATAAAATGAATTTTTTATTTTTAAGTCTATAATTAGAGAGTTCATTGAAAATTTCTTTTTTTTTGTACTTAATACAATTCACATTTTTTGGTAGTATCTCTGTAATTTCAAAAAACTTATCTTCAATTAAAACATCAACGTCATGCTTTAGAGATAATTTTTCAATCATCGGGAAAAGTAAAATACAATCTCCCAATCCACCATATAAAATGATTAGACTTTTTTCAAATTGTAAATTTTTTTTTGGATTTACTTTTCTGAAATAAAACTTAGACAAATAACAAAAAAATAGCCTTAAGTTTTTATCAATTATTTTTCCTTGAATTAAGGTTTTTAGCTTTTTAAGTATAACAATCATATAATTTTTGTTTTTATTTAGTATATTTATTTACTATATATACTGATGTTAATAATATTATCCAAAAAGTGAAAGGTTTATCGTGGTCAAAAAAGTTTTAATACTTGGAAAAGATGGACAGTTAGGAAATACTTTAACTAAAATATTGCAAAAAAAACACGTTCTTATGAGTTTAAATAAGATTGATGGTAATATTAAAAATAAAACACTAATTGAAAAGAAAATAAAAGAATTTAAACCTGACTTTATTATCAATGCAGCTGCATATACTAATGTAGAAGCTGCTGAAAAAAATAAAAATGAAGCTTTCCTTATAAATGCTGAATCTGTTTTAAATTTGTCAAACTTATCAAAAAAATATGATTCTATTCTAATACACTTTTCAACAGATTATGTTTTTGATGGAATTAAAAATAAATGTTATGAAATAAGTGATATTCCTAATCCAATTAATGTTTATGGTCAAAGTAAGTTAAAAGGTGAATACAATATACTTAAAACAAATAATAAATTCTATATCATAAGAATAAGTTGGTTATTATCAGACAACAAAAACAGTTTTTTGAGTAAAATTATAAAATTAATTTTAACGAAAAAAGAAATCAACGTAGTAAATGATCAAAAGGGATCTCCAATTTCTACTGAATTTGTTGCTAAAATTTGTGATATGTTAATTTTAAAAAAGGAACATTCTTTTAATCAAATTTTTCACCTAAGCACAAAAGGAAAAGTTGATTGGTATGAAATTGTTAAATATCTTCAACAAAAAATTCCGTCATTATCAAAGTATTGTAAAGTTTCTCCAATAAATTCAGAAAATTACATCTCTAATGTGAAAAGACCAAAAAATTCACTTTTAAATCATTATGATATCGAAACCTACTTAAACATAAGAATACCTGATTGGAAAACTGATATTGATCCAATAATAAAAAAAATTAGTAAAAAAATTAATTACAAAAATGACTATTAATTATTTCTTTAATAAAAGAAAGCTGAGGTTTTACTGAAGCAATTCCATCATTGGATCTATAAGCTTGTAGAATCATAATACCTGAAAAGTTCTTTTTTTTTAAATAGCTAAAAAATTCACTAAATTTGCAAGAACCAGTTCCAAGCATAACTGATCCACCATTCAAGACTCTATCTTTAATATGTATATTAGTTATGTACTGAGCATATGTTTTTAATTCTTCTTTAAAATCGTATCCCATAGAAGCGCTATTACCTGTATCATAATTAATTTTAAAATACGGAAAATTTAAATCATTTATTAACTTTAAAAAATCTTGTGGGGGTAAATCAGTTTCTAAACAAATATTTGTATTATATTCAGCTAAAATGTTCTTAATTTTCTGTAAAAATAATATTGTATTTCCTCTTTTTTTTTGAGAATTAATTATTGAAGAGTTATCAACTAATGGAAGAACTATTTCTTTGGCACCTAAAATAGAACAATTCTTAATTAACTTTTTTAATACCTCCAAATTCATCAATTCTTTTTCATTATCATCAACAAATATTGGAGAATTCATATAAAAATCAGCACACACAGATTTAACTTTTACATTTTCTATAGCTATTTTTTTTTTAATTAACGCTAGACCATTATCATTTAATAATGGATTTTCTAAATAATCATCAAAATCTAAAATAAATTCGATGTGAGTAAATCCTAAATTCGATGCTAAATTGAATTCCTCATGCCAATAATTTTTTGGATGTGCTTGGAACTGTCCTTTATATTTAGGTAATAACCTACCTTGCATAATACCTAAATCAAACATAATTAAATTTTCTCTAGATGCTCCCTAAGCTTTTTAGCAACAACTTGTTCTTCTGGTATTATTCTTTTTATACCATCTCCAAGAGAAATTTCAATCTTTCTAACTGCTCCAACTAATTGTCTAAGTCCATTTGGTTCAATTGAAGCTGCTTGGTCCGATCCATACATTGTACGATTTAAAGTAATATGTCTTTCAAGAGATGATGCTCCTAAAGCTATTGCTGCATAACTAATTGCCAAACCACTCTCATGTCCACTATAACCTACATTACAATTAAATGTTTTTCTTAACATAGGAATACAATTTAAATTTGCATCTTTATCAGCCATTGGATATGTAGATACGGTATGCATTAATTCAAAAGGGCAACTATTATTATTAAAAATATTTACAGCTTCTTTTATCTCGTTCATTTCTGACATTCCTGTTGATATAAAAGTATATTTTTTTTCTTTTGCAACATTTTCAAGAAAATTTTTATCAACTATCATTGCTGAAGCTATCTTATTGTATTTACAATCATATTGTTTTAAAAAATTCAAGCTGTCTAAATCCCAAGCTGAAGCAAACCAATCAATGTTTAATTCCTTGGCAAATTTGGAAATAAGATCATATTCTTTTTTATCAAATTCTAATCCTTTCTTTTGATCTCTCTGGGTTGTTCCCCATGGACTTTCTCTAAAACCATTTAAAAATGCTTCTGTATATACTTTATCAATATTCCTTTTTTGAAATTTGACTGCATTGCAACCTGCATCTGATGCAACTTTCATAAGTTTTTTACAAATTTCAATATCTCCATTGTGATTTATACCTATTTCTGCAATTATGTTAACTGACATTTTTTCTCCTCTTAAATTTCATTTTCAATTAATTTGGCTTGTAAAAGTCTATTCTCTAAATATTCTATTAGAGCATGACCAATAGTTATATGTGCTTCTTGAATTCTAGCTGTTTCTGAGGATGGCACAATCAAACTAAAGTTACATTTTTTACCTAAATTACCTCCCTTATTTCCCAAAAGCCCTATTACTTTTATTCCTAAATAATGAGCACGATCAGCAGCTAATAACAAATTTTTTGAATTGCCTGAGGTGCTTATACATATAAGCAAATCCCCTTTCTTTCCTAATGCTCTAAGATTACGTTCAAACAAAAATTCAAATCCATAATCATTTCCACATGCGGTAATTGTTGAAGTATCCTGAACTAATGATATCGCAGCAAGAGGTTTTCTATTTATATTAGATCTAAATCTAATCAAAAGTTCAGCAACTAAATGTTGAGCATCTGCAGCTGATCCCCCATTGCCGCAAAAAATTAATTTATTTTCATTAATTATGGTTTCAAATAATTCATCTCCAATTTCCTCTAATTGATTAATAAATTTTTTTTCAAGGAGAAGTTTTTTTAATTTGATTGATTCTTCAATATTTTTTTTAAAATTATTTTCCATTTAACATAAAGTTTTTAAGTTTAAAGTTCAGATCAAATAATAAAACGAATTTTTCTTTTTTGGGAAAAAGTTAATTAACATTTGACCAATTAATATTTAACCCTCCATCATTAAAAATAATGCCAATTTTATTTACACGGCTAGACTTATTGTCAATTTTATAAGAAACCAAATATTTCTCTTCTAAGTGAAAACAACAATATATAGAACCTACTAGAACATATATTATGTAAATGGCCTCATTACTTAATAAATAGCTCATCCACTTTGAAATTGAAGAACAAGCAACCCTAAAATCTAAAATCATATCAAGTTTTTTGCTTTTTATAACATTTAATATTTGACTTTGTGAGAAAGGTTTTTTCTGAAAGTATGAACCGATTAAAATTTTTCTTTTTGAATATAAAAAATTTTCATTAAAAATTTCAAGTTTTAATATCTTTTTTTCAAAAAAATAAAAAAAGTTAAAATTTTCAAAAAAAAGACCTATTTTTTCCTCATAATTTTTGGGTGTTGATACAAAATAATCAGGTAAAGTAAAAT
>CABZCK010000028.1 GCA_902524215.1 uncultured SAR116 cluster alpha proteobacterium | reverse complement strand
CTTTTAATTTTAATTTTTTCATTTATTTTCTTTTATTCGATTATTGGCGTCTTTGCACTAATTCCTTTTTGGATTATATGTGGTTTAATTGACGTATCACGACACAAAACAATGAAATTAAAATTAATAAAAGAATACTTCATTGGTAAAGGTATCTTAACATTTATAATATCTCCTCTAAATTTATTTGCTGATTTAATTTCTCATAGAAATCTCCATTCCTTCAAAATTGAAAATTTTCCTGATGAATTTCAAAATGAAATTAACACAGTTAAAAAACTATTTGATCAAAATAAAAAGAAAATTGAAGACAGATTTAGTCAAAGTGAGGATAACAGATCAATGTTATTTTATAAATGGTATGGAAAAAATTTAGATGAAAGTATCAATGATTTCACAAAAGATTTTAAATACATAAAAACTATAGGTGTCTCTTTATTTAGAGAAAAAACGTCAACTTCAAGACATTTTGGACCATTAAGATTGACTTATAGATTACTATACAATTTTAACAAAGTTAAAAAAAAAGGATCTTACATTGAAGCTGACGGCACAATAAATATTTGGAAAAATGACCCTTTATTTATTTTTGATGATACTTTAATTCATCAAAGTTTTAATCAAGAGGATAATCTGAGATATTGCGCTTTTATTGATATTGTAAGACCAAGCTACTCAAACTTAATTATAATGACATTATTAAATTCTGTAGGTTTTCTTTTAAAAAAATCTCGAGGAATTTTTTATAAAAACTGGAAAATGATATAAACTAAGGTACAAGTATCTGCCTAATAACTTTACCAGAATCTAATTTATCAAAACCTTCATTTAATTGATCAAAGCCTATTTTGTCATCAATCAATTTCTCCACCGGTAATCTTCCTTGCTTAAATAAATTTAAAAATCTAGGCACATCTCTAACAGGTACACATGAACCCATATAACTTCCTAAGATAGATTTTTCTTGAGCTACTAAATCACTATGATTAAAACTGAATTCATTATTTACTGGTGTTAGTCCAGCTGTGACAACTGCACCACCATATCTAATTATTTTATAAGCAGAGTCCATTGCGGACATAACACCTGCAAGATCAATTGCAAAATCAACTCCTCCATTCGTCGTATCTAATACTTCTTCAACAAAATTTTCGTTTTGCGGGTTCATACAATGAGTTGCACCTAATTCTTTTGCTTTTGAAAATTTTGTTTCATCAATATCTATTCCTATAATCGTTTCTGCTCCACCAAGCTTTGCACCCATTATTCCATTTAAACCAACTCCACCTAATCCCAATATTGCAACGGAATCTCCACTTCTTATTCTAGCTGTGTTTATTACAGCTCCTACTCCGGTCATTACAGCACAACCAAATAATGCGGCATCATCTAAAGAAATTGACTTTTCAATTACCACAACAGACCCTCTATCAACTACCGCATACTCAGACATACAAGAAATACCAGTATGATGATTTAATCTCTCACCATCTAAAGATTTTAATCTACTTCCTCCAGACATTAATTCACCTTTTCCTTTTGTAGCAGCTGCTAATTCACAAACCTGTGGCCTTCCCTCAAGACACCTTCTACATCTTCCACAACTAGGTGAAAATTGAAACACAACATGATCACCAATTTTAATATCGTTGATTGCATTTCCAGTTTCTACGACTTCTCCTGACCCTTCATGGCCAATCACAAGAGGAAGCGGCATTATTCTAGAGCCATTAATTACAGACAAATCAGAATGACAAAGTCCTGCACCTTTTACTTTGACAAGAACTTCATTATCTCTAGGATTATCAATTGAAATTTCTTCGATAGACAAGGGTTTACTATTTGCATATGGCTTGTCACAGTCATTTTTTCTAATTACTGCAGCCTTACATTTAATTGTCATAATTACCTCTTCTTTTAATTTATTTTTACAGGGTGACCATGTGGAGTAGTTAAAAAAGCGTCTTTCCATTTTTGTTTAGTCATATTTAAGTTAGATTGATCCACAATATCTTTTTTAATTATTAAGTTTTCTAGTGCTTTTATCCATGAAAAAAAATAGTCATCACTACCATTTTGTTTTTCCGTCTTATCTATCTTAATTTGATCAGCTAGTGCTTTTGAAAACTCACTCCATTCAAAAACTTTATTTTCAGATAAAGAGACCGTTATAGCAAAAATTTGACTATGCCATGGTTTTTCAAATGATTTAAAATAAAAATCATTTTGATTTATCATATTAAGTAACTTTCCCATAAATCAATACATATGGAATCCTTTTGATTACCATCTTTTTCACCCCATAATTCAGTAGATAAAAATTCAACAGTGTAAAGATGTTCTGGAGATTCTCCTAAATCATGAGCACTAGCATCTGGCAAAACGTGACCTTTGTGATGTAAAATAACCGTTCCTTTTTTTCCTCTGGCATAAATGGGTAGCCTTGTATGTCCTCCAATTATATTTTTGTTAGGACTATAATTTATTGTTCTTACTTCTTGACCAACCCTAAACTTTGGAGAATGGAGTACCTCTCTTGCTGAAGGACCACCTCTACCTAAGGTGATCGCAACATCTTTTGCTTTTAACACATCCTGATGCTCATCAGTAACTTGGCTAACTTTTAAATTATTTTCCTTTGCCTTTTTTGTAATATCAATTAAATCTTCTCTATTTATTAACTCTCTTTCCACCAAAAGGTTAATTAATGCAGAAGACCATTTTTCATAATAATCAAATTTTGCATAATCTTTTGGAGGAAGTGACTCTCTAAAAAATCTACCTTTATCTATACTCCACTTTCCAACTGATGCAGATGCAACTGTAATAGAAAAAGCCTTTGCATGCCAATCTGTTTTAAATACAGGTTCGTCATCAACCACCTTACCATCAATTTTTTTTAACGGTATTGGACCATCCCCAAATCTTCCTCCCATATCATGTATTCTAGTCACTTTGGCATCTCCGGTAATCCAGTTCCAATCATTGAGTTACGAGTAACAAGACTTTCAAGTTCATTTTCAGATAAGTATTCTGTTCCAACTGGTCTCATTGGCAAAACTAAATATCTCATTTCTGAAGTTGAATCCCAGACTTTTATTTGTGTATTTAAATCTAATTCTAAACCAAATTCTTGTAAAACCTTTCTCGGCTCTCTTACTGTTCTAGATCTATACTCATCAGACTTATACCATGTTGGTGGAATACCCAATACAGGCCATGGATAACAACTACATAATGTACAAACCACAACGTTATGAACCTCTGGTGTATTTTCAACAACAACCATGTGTTCTCCTTGCCTTCCTGTATAACTAAGTTCTTCAATTGCTCTAGTAGCATTTTTTAAAAGCCTTTTTTTATACTCTGGATCAACCCAAGCCTTTGCAACTACTTTAGCACCGTTTCTTGGTCCAATCTTATTTTCATAAGTATCAATTAATTCATTAACTGTATCAGAGTTTATAATGCCTTTATTTAACAAAAGGGTTTCAATAGCTTTAACTCTTAATTCTGGCTCTTCGGGTAATAAGCTATGATAATGATGGTGATGTTTATCGTGATTATGTTCTACATTTTTTTTATCAGACATGATTATGGCTCCAAAACAATTCTTCCATCTACATCTCCATTTCTAAGTTTTTTCATAGCATCATTTGCTGTATTAAGATCCTGTTTAGTAACTTTAATTAATTCTACATTTTTTGAATTTATTAATTCAACTAATTCTTTGAGTTCTCTCAATTCTCCAACATAAGAACCTTTAATGTTGATTGATCTCATAGGAATAAGTGGTAATGAAATTGACAAAGAACCACCATATAATCCTACAATTACAATTGTTCCACCTTTTTTGACAATTGATAAAGCTAAATTTGCAGTTTTTTCATTTCCAACAAAATCTATTACTCCAGCAATTTTTCCGTTAAAATCATTAAAGTTTTCAAGCATTTCTTCTGGAGAAAAACAATGTTTGGCTCCATTGCTTCTAGCATTTTCTCTCTTAACTGGATCTGTATCGACAACTATTATTTTTGCATCATGAATATGTGGTAATAGTAATATACCATTTGTTCCTACACCACCAGCTCCTATCAAAACTATAAATTCATCATTTTCAGTTTTTGGAATTTTCTTTAAAGCGCTGTATGAGGTTAGTCCAGAACATGCATAAGGTGCTGCTTGAACTGGATCTAGTTTTCCGTATGGCACAAGATACCTATCATGAGGAATTATAATATGACTTGAATATCCTCCATTTAATCTTGCGCCTAAATATTTAGGCGCTTCACACAATGTTTCATTGTTTTCTTTACAAGCATTACATTCTTGGCAACCTATCCAAGGAAAAACTATTCCTTTATCACCAATGCTTATATCTTTGACATCTTCTCCAATTGAAAGAACTTCACCTGTAATTTCATGGCCAGGTGTGAATGGTAGTTTTGTTCCTCTATCAGCAAGAGTAATTTTTTTTCCATTTCCGAGATCAAAAAATCCATCAGTTAAATGAATATCACTATGACAAACACCACATGCAATAATTCTTATCAATACCTCTGTTCCTTTTGGAACTGGATTTTCATATTCTTTTAACTCTAATGGTTTTCCAAATTCTGTTACTTGATAAGATTTCATGACTTCCTCCATATAAAATCTATCAAATCATTTAAGAAGATACTATTAAATAATCTATTTAATGGCAGTTTCTACAAGAGTTCTACTATCAATTCCAAAATGCTCATATAGCTCAAATGAATTTCCAGTTTGTCCAAATTCATCTACTCCAAGTGGTTTTAAGGGATTTCCATTAACACCGGATAACCATGATAAAGTCAAAGGATGACCATCAATCAAAGTAATTATATTGCAATCACTTGGTAAAACTTTAAATAAATTTTCAATATGAGATAGATGATTTGAATTATTTTTATTTTGATGAGATTTTTTCCAATCTGAAAATAAAAGATCTGATGATGTTATTGATAAGATTCCAAAATCTCTTTCTTTTTCTCCCAACACAATTGATGCTCTAATAACTTCCTCAGCAACTACTCCTTGATAGGCAATAATAAATTTTGGACTAGGCCCAGGTTTCCTTAACCAGTAACCACCTTTGACAACATTTTCAATTTCTTCATGACTTAAATTTCTATTTGGTTGATCTAAAGATTTTGTGCTTAATCTTAAATAAACTGACCCACCATCTTTTTCATCCTGCAAATAATTAAAACTATGATCTAAAATTACTTCTAATTCATCTACAAATGCGGGTTCATAACTAATTAAGCCAGGTTGACCTATTCCAATTAATGGTGTTCCTACAGATTGATGTGCACCACCTTCAGGCGCTAGGGTAATTCCAGATGGTGTTGCTACTAACAAAAATCTAGCGTTTTGATAACATGCATAATTCAATGCGTCTAAACCTCTAGATATGAATGGGTCATAAACTGTTCCTATTGGAAACAATCTTTCACCAAAAAATTCATGCGATAAACCAGCTGAACTTAACATTAAGAATAAATTCATTTCAGCTATACCTAGTTCTACATGCTGACCTTCTGGAGAAAATTCCCATTTTTGAATAGATGGAATTTGTCTATTTTTAAATGTGTCTTGACTTTCTTCTCTACTAAATAATCCAACTCTATTTACCCAAGGTCCTAAATTAGTAGACACAGAAACATCAGGTGATGTTGTTAATATTCTATTTGAAAATTCACTATTTAACCTTGAGTACTGATCTAATAATTTTCCAAATGCATTTTGCGTAGAGCTTTTGGTCTCATTAAGTGGTTTTAATTTATCTACAGAAACTTTTTCAGATTTAAATCTTCTAAGTCCAGCTTTTTGAAATGAATTATTTATTATAAAATTATGAATCTCTTTATTTTCTTTTGAAAAATCATTCCATTCATCACCTTCATTAATTTTCATTTTAGATTTAAAATCATTCATCTGTGATTTTGTCATTAAGCCGGCATGATTATCTTTATGACCTGCAAGAGGTGTGCCCCATCCCTTAATTGTATAAGCTAAAAATGCAGTAGGTTTATCATCCTTGATCGAATCAAAAGCATTTTTTAGTGATTTAATACAATGCCCCCCTAGATTTGCCATTAATTTTAAAAATTCATCATCGGTACGACTATCAAGAAGTTTAGAAATATTTCCTTGATCACCAATATCATCTAATATTCTTTCTTTGATCGCTTTACCGCCTTCAAAAATTAATGCAGAATAAAGTTGGTTAGGACAATTATCTATCCATTCTTTTAATTTTTCTCCACCTGGTTCGTTAAATGCATTTAGTTGTAACTCACCATATTTAATTACAACAACATTCCAACCAAAAGATTTAAAAACAGAATCAATCTTTTCCCATAATCCCTCATGAACTACACCATCTAAAGATTGTCTATTATAATCAATAATCCACCAAACATTTCGCAAATCATGTTTCCATCCTTCTTGTAAACACTCATATATGTTACCTTCATCAAGTTCTGCATCACCGACTAATGCAATCATCTTTCCCTTATTTTGATATTTGTTAAATTTTTTCTTTCTAATATAGTCTTGAGTAAGAGAGAGAAAACTTGTCATTGCAACACCAAGACCAACTGAACCCGTGGAAATATCTACATCATCTATATCTTTGGTTCTAGACGGATAAGATTGTGCGCCATTATAGCCCCTAAAATTTTGTATTTTCTCTAATTTTTGTAGTCCTGCCAGATATTGTATTGCGTGAAATACTGGACTTGCATGGGGCTTTACAGCAACTCTATCTTCGGGTTTTAAGACATCAAAGTATAAAGAAACCATCATGGAAACCATTGAAGCGCAACTTGCTTGATGCCCTCCAACTTTAATTCCATCAAAATTTTCTCTAATATGATTAGCATTATGTATCATCCAACAAGATAACCATAATACCTTTTGTTCAATTTCTTTTAATAATTTAAAATTTTCCATATTTAGATATTATCATTTGTTAATTAAAATTAATGATCAAATATTGCATTAATTTTATAACTATTAATATATTGTGCTATTAAAAATAGAAAAATTAGTTTATAATTTTAAAATGGACAAAATAGATAAAAAGATAATTTTTGAGCTACAAAAAAATGGCAGATTATCAAATTTTCAGATCGCCGACAAGGTTGGTTTGTCACCTTCGCCATGCCTTAGAAGAATAAAAAATCTGGAAAAAAAAGGAGTAATTTCTGGATATACAGCGATTGTGAATGAAGAATTATTTGGACTACCCATAATAGCTTTTGTTTTTGTTCGACTAGAAAACCAGACAGATGCAACTCTCAAAACTTTTGAACAAGGTATAAATCTTCTATCACAAGTTGTAGATTGCTGGCTTGTAACTGGGAATAGAGACTATTTATTAAGAGTAGTATCCCAAAGCCTAAAAACATATGAAAAATTCATGAGGGAAGAATTAACTAAAATTAAAGGGATTGCTTCTATTGAAACTAATTTTGCATTGGGTAGTGTTAAAACAAAACAACCTCTCCCAATTAATTGATATTAGCTATACTAATAGGTACATCGAATTCTTTTTTACATACTTTAGCAAGCTTTTTAACACCTTCGTCAATTACTTTATCAGTTGGATTAGCAAAGCAAAGTCTCATTTTTTGTTTGTTTTTTATATCCATCGACCATTCAACACCTGGATTAATCGCAACTCCTTCCTGTAAGGCAATGTTGTATAACTTTGAGGTATCTACTCCATCAGGCAATCTAATCCACACGTAAATTCCACCAATTGGTTTTTTATATTCTACAGAATTACCAAAATATTTATCTAAAGCTTCACACATAGTTATAGCTTTTGATTTTAATTTTTGATTAAGTTTAGTTAGATGATCAAAAAAATGATTCTCACAAAACTCAGACAAAACCATTTGCTCTAACCCGCCAGTGCCCGCATCAGTTTTGTAAGGCAAAATCCTAGATAAAATTGGCCAATCTGCAACCAAATAACCTAATCTAAAACCAGGGGCTATAGATTTTGAAAAAGACCCACAATATATCACCCTTTTAGAATCATCTAATGCTCTTATAGAAGGAGGTCTTTCCTCACCCCAAATTAAATCTGCATAACAATCATCTTCAAAAATTGGGACATCATACTTCTTAGCTAAATCTATTAATTTAATTCTTTTTTCTTTTGACATAATTGTACCAGTAGGGTTTTGAATAGTTGGTATTGTGTAAATATACCTTGGGACAATATTTATTGCTTTCAATTCTTCTAAACATTCAGACAATAAATTAATATTCATGCCATCATCTTCAACGGGTATACCTTTTATATTTATTCCTAATTTTTCAAGTCTTGAAAAAACACCTCCGTATGAGCCTTCTTCAATAATCACAGTATCTCCTTGCTTCAAAAATGTTTCATTAACTAAATCTAAAGCTTGTAAAGAACCTGAAACAACTAATATTTCATCTTCAGAACATTTCATTGAAGCACCATTAAGAAGTTTTTTAATTATAAATTTTCTCAAGGGCAAATATCCAAGTGGTCCAGTGTAATTATATTTTCCTAAAGTATGGCCATGATTTAAGATGACTTTTTTTGAAGCTTCTTCTAATTTTTCAATTGGTATTAAGTCTTCATCATTATGTCCACCGATAAAATTATAAAGAGGAAACCCTGTCCACTTAGCAGAGGCTGGCAAGGCC
>CABZCK010000027.1 GCA_902524215.1 uncultured SAR116 cluster alpha proteobacterium | reverse complement strand
TACCAGATTTTACTGCTTTTTCCGCACCCTCATCAATAAAAATTTTTCCCTTAACTTGAAGAGCAGATGAAATCCACATTTTTCTAGCATTTTGTGATTTTTTATTAGCTTTAAATAAAGTTCCATATTGTACATTATTGATTAATTGGCTTATTGGATTGTCACACTTTCCATTTGTAATTATAACATTACATCCAGCATTTGTTGCAATTTTAGAAGCTTGGATTTTAGTAACCATACCACCATTTGAAAATAAAGTTTTGGATGGTCCTGCCATCATTTCAATATCATGTGTTATATTGGTAATTTCTTTTATTAATTCACTATTTTTATTTTTATTTGGATCTTCAGAAAAAAGGCCATTGACATCAGAAAATAAAATTAAAAGATCAACTTCACACATTTGAGCCACTCGAGCTGCAAGTCTATCATTGTCACCAAATTTTATTTCATCTGTAGAAACAGTGTCATTCTCATTAATCACCGGTATGACATTTAATTGTAAAAGTTTTAATAATGTTGCTCTAGCGTTCAGGTGTTTTCTTCTAGTTTCAGTATCATCGGGTGCAAGCAAAATTTGAGCAGATTCTAGATTAAATGATTTTAAAACTTCTTTCCATGCATGAGATAAGTGAATTTGACCAACAGCGGCTGCAGCTTGTTTTTCATCTAATGAGAGATTTTTAACTAAATTTAACTGTTTTCTTCCTAATGCAACCGACCCTGAAGAGACTATCATAATCTGTTTTTTTTTATCTGTTAAATTTTGAATCTCTTTAGAAAAATTTTTTAACCAATGATAATTTATATCATTGTTATTTTCATTAATTAGTAATGAAGATCCAACCTTTAAAATTATTCTACTAGATGTATCAATTAACTGTTTTAATTGATTGTTTTGCATTTTTATGGTTCCCAAGTTGAAGACTTTTGGTCAAAATTGTTATCATCTTTTTTTTTGTCATTATTTATCATTTCATTAACTTTTCTACATAAACTATCAATATTAAATCCAGTAACAGATGATATAAAGAAAGCATTTTCTACATTTATACCATTAATATTTGTTTTTATATCATTTAATTTTTTTTCATTAAAAGCATCACATTTTGTGAAAACAAGAATTTGATCTTTGTTATAAACTTTATCATTATATGCTTTGAGTTCACTTTCAATAACTTGAAAACTTTCCATAATATTTTCGTTAGTAATGTCTATTAAATGAAGTAAAACTTTACACCTTTCAATGTGACCTAAGAACTTATGACCTAGGCCTTTTCCAATGTGAGCATCTTCAATTAAACCTGGTATATCTGCTACAACAAATTCTTTGTCATCTGTTCTATTTACACCTAAGTTTGGATATAAAGTAGTAAATGGGTAATCAGCTATCTTAGGTCTTGATGAAGAGATTTTTGAGAGAAAGGTACTTTTACCAGCATTTGGTAGCCCAACAAGGCCAACATCAGCAATTAACTTTAACCTTAACCAAATTGTTTTTTCTTCGCCTTTTTCTCCAGGTTGAGCATGTCTTGGTGATTGATTTGTAGAGCTTTTAAAAAAAGCATTACCCTTACCTCCAATTCCACCTTTTGCTAAAATAATATTATCATCTTTATCAACTAAATCAGCTAATTTAACGTTTTTATCTTCGTTTAAAATTTCAGTTCCAAATGGTACTTTTAGTATAATATCATCAGCATTATGGCCATTTCGATTTTTCCCCATACCATGTTGGCCAGATTTCGCCTTAAAATGTTGTTTATATCTATAGTCAATTAAAGTATTAAGATTATCGACTGTTTTAATGATGACGTTGCCTCCATCACCACCATTACCTCCATCAGGTCCACCTTTAGGAACATTCGCTTCTCTTCGAAATGATATGCAGCCAGGTCCACCGTTTCCACTTGAAATATAGATTTTTACTTCGTCAAGGAACTTCATATACTATTAGATAGTACAATGAAAAAAGGAATAAATTAAGAGGATATTATTCAGCAGCTACTTTACTAGGCTCAACAGAAACAAAAGTTTTGTTATCTTTTTTTCTTGTAAAAACCACTTTTCCATCAACTAATGAAAATAAAGTATGGTCTTTACCCATGCCTACATTTGAACCTGGATGAAATTTTGTACCTCTTTGTCTTACAATTATATTACCAGGAACAACGATCTCACTGCCAAATTTTTTTACGCCTAAACGTCTTCCAGCAGAATCTCTTCCATTTCTTGAACTACCACCTGCTTTTTTATGTGCCATATTAAAACCTTTATATAATTATGATTTTTGAGTTTTAGTTTTTTTTGTCGCTGTTTTCTTAGAGTTTGTTTCTATTTTTTTACTTGAAACAGTTTTAGTGGTACTTGTTTTTGGTTTAGCCTTTGCTGTTTCTTTTTTTTCATTGGTTAGTTTTGCCTTTGTCTCTTTTTTAGCTTCTTTAATTTCTGCTTTTTTAGCAACTATTTTTGAGCCACCACTAGCAGCAATATTTTTAATCTTGACAAGTGTTAGATCTTGTTTGTGACCTTGCTTTCTTCTACTATTTTTTCTTCTTCTTTTATAAATAATAGTTATTTTGGGCCCACGTGTTTGTTTAACAACTTCTGCTACAACTGCGGCATCTTTTACTAATGGAGAACCAATTTCAGTTTTACCATTATCATTAATCATTATGATGTCGTTAAAAACAACTTCATCACCAATATTCCCATCAATCTTTTCAATTAACAGTTTTTCTTCCTTAGCAACTTTATATTGTTTTCCGCCAGTTTTAAGTATCGCAAACATAAGTTTCTCTATCTATTAACGTAGATAATTACTTATAATTTTTATTGCTATAATGTCAAGTTTTAAGACATTGTTTATTATTTATTTTGAATAAACATCATAGGGTCTAATCTTTGATCAAACCAATTAATTCTCCAATCTAAATGAGGGCCTGTAGATCTTCCAGTTGAACCAATCAATCCAATGACATCGCCTTTTTGAATTTTATCATTCTTTTTTACTAAAACTTTACTTAAATGTGAGTAGACAGAGGTAATGCCATGGCCATGATCTAGCATTATAGTTCCACCTGTAAAGTATAAATCTTTTTCAGAGAGTCTTACAATTGCATCAGTTGGTGAAATCACTTTAGTACCTTTTTTAGCTGCTATGTCAATTCCATAATGAGGCCTTCTAGGCTTGCCATTTAAGATTCTTTGACTGCCAAAAACACCAGTTATAATCCCATTGGCGGGTAATAGAAAATCTTGAAAAGTATAATCTATTTTTGAATTTAATGATCTTACTTTAGCTATTAATTTATTTTCTCTTATTATTCTTTCATAAATTTTCTTAGGAGGAGAAACAAATTTTTTTGGAAGACCATCAATTTTTTGTATTTTATATTTATTTTTTTTAATTTTTAATGTTTTGTTTATCCATTTATTATCTATGTTGAATTTTAAATTAGCTACTTCAGAATAATCTCTTCCAAAACCAAGTATAAATTTATTATTTTTACCTAAATACACATCTCTATTTTCGAATTTGATTTTTATTTTTGATGACGTTTCTCCTTTTACATATCCTCCTTGAATGAAATAACCTTTAAGATCAATTTTATTTTCACCAATAAAAAAATTAAGTTCATCTTTTGCAAAACAATTGTTTGAAATTAAAATCAATAAAGAAATAATTATAACTAATTTATTCATAACCTTTTTTCTTCTTCAATTATGCCTTTTGGAAAAAATCTTAAAGCTAGTATTAAAACTAAGCCCATTAATAGCAGTCTCATATATGCGGCATGATTTAAAAGATATGATTTCATTTCATTTTGGTCACTTAAAAAAATTGTAATTAATTCAATTAAAAATATACCAATTGGTTCCGCTTGTATCCAAAAAAACCAAATTGCAAATCCTCCAATTATTGCTCCATGGTTGTTTCCAGAGCCTCCGATAATAACCATGATCCATATTAAAAAAGTATATCTTAAAGGTTGGTATGATGATGGTGTGAATTGTCCATCAAGAGTAGTAAGCATAGCTCCAGAAATACCTATAATTGCCGAACCAATAATAAAAACTTGTAAATGTCTTTTTTTAACATTAATACCCATAGCCTCTGCGGATATTTCATTATCTCTTAAAGCTCTCATCATTCTACCCCAAGGGGATTTAATAGCTTTTTGTAAAAGGAAAAAAATTATTAACAAAACTAATATAAAAAGTATTGAATACAAACCTTTTACTATCAAAGAAGATAATTCTATTACTGATAAATTTAGGGTGTTACTTAATATTTGAATAAATTCATTTTTTTGCAAATCTATTTCATAAGGAACTGGTCTAGGAAGTCCATTAACATTTTTTACACCTCTAGCTAACCACTCTTCATTTTTGATGATGTAAATTATTATTTCTGAAATTCCTAATGTAGCAATTGCTAGATAATCTGATCTTAAACCTAAAGCAATTTTGCCTATCAAAAAAGCAATTACACCACAAAATAAACCAGCTATCGGCCATGATAATATAATAGGTAAATTTAAACCACCGATATAACCTGTTTTAACAGAATTTGTATTTTCTATAAAATTAATTGATGGTATAAAAATAGATTTTATTAAATACAAGCTAAAAAGGATAATTATTATTGAAAGTAATATTTTTATATATTTATTATGAACAAATATTTTCCAAAATTTTTTAATTAAAATTCCTGAGACTAAAAATGAAAAAAGAATAATTAGTATTACTGCAGTTCCGTCTTTCCAAACTTCTAACGTTGGTGGCATGGAAATTAACACGCCACATAATCCTCCTATTGCGGCAAAACCCATAACTCCAAAATTAACTATTCCACTATTCCCCCACTGAATATTAATACCAATAGACATAATTGCAGAGATAAGACAGAGATTTAAAATAGAAAAAGCTACATTCCAACTTTGAAAAAGTCCAACAAGTAAAAATAAAAAAGCACAGACTAAATATGCATTAATATATTTTTTTTCACTAAAGAAATCAGTTTTCATAATAATTTACCTTTGTAAATTCCAGTTGGTCTTAGTATTAAAACTAAAACTAAAATTATAAATGAAATGGCTATTTTATAATCAGTACTTAATAGTTGAAGACTGCCTTCAGGTAAAAAATTTATGGGTATTAAATAAGATAAAAACTTATTGTATGAAAACGTGATTAATAATTCTGAAAAAGATATTACAAAACCACCAATTATAGCGCCTACAGGGTTCCCAATACCTCCAACAATTGCTGCTGCAAATATTGGTAAAACAAGTTGTAAATATGTAAAAGGTTTATAACTTTTGTCTAATCCATATAATGTACCTGCAATACAGGCCAAAGTTCCAGTTATTAACCATGTGTAAAAAATTACATTTTCTGTTTTAATTCCTGATAGTAATGCAAGATCTTTATTATCTGAATAAGCTCTCATTGATTTACCAGTTTTAGTTTTATTTAAAAACCAAAAAAGAAGAACAACGGCAATGATACTTACAATTATTGTTATACTTTGAGATAATTTTAAAGATATACCTTCAGTTAATCCTGTTATTTCTTTAAATTTTCTTGCACTTATTATAAATCTTTCCCCATCATTAATTGTTCTATCATTTGGACCAATTAAAACTCTAATTAAACCACTTGTAAAAAACATTACACCTATAGATACAATCAAACTGATAACATTCTTTGAGTTTTTTTTTCGATGATATTTGAAGCAATATTTATCAATTAGAAGACAATATGAAATTGTTATTAAAATTGAGATAGGTAGTGCCAATATTACTGTAGGTAGTGGAAAGATGCTTATACCAAAATAACTTATAATCCATGTAATTAAAATACTTGTCATTGCACCAAATGACATTAATTCTCCGTGAGCAAAATTTGAAAATCTTAAAACTGTATATATTATTGTGACTCCTAGTGCACCAAGTGCCAATTGACATCCATATGTCAGGCCAGGGATAATTATATAATTAATAATTAAAGCAAATGCGTTAATAATTTCCAAAAACTTAACCTCCTAAAAAAGAAACTCTAACTTCTGGATTTTGTAATAAAGCTTTACCAGTATCGCTATATTTGTTTTTTCCATTTTGAAGTACAAATCCTAAATTAGAGATTTCAAGTGCTTGTTTTGCATTTTGTTCTACTACTAAAATAGAAGTACCCATTTTGGAAATTGCTCTAAGTTTTGTAAAAAGATCTTTCATTACAATTGGTGATACACCAGCAGATGGTTCATCTAACATTAATAAAACTGGGTTTGTCATCAATGCTCTGCCTACGGCTAGTTGTTGTCTTTGTCCACCAGACAATTCTCCAGCAACTTGAGATTTTTTTTCATTTAAAATTGGAAATAAATTATATACATTTTTTAAATTTTCTTTCATTGAAGATTGATGAATAAAAGCTCCCATTTCTAAATTTTCTTCAACGGACATTTCTTGAAAAATATTATTATTTTGTGGAACAAAACTCATACCTTTTATAACTCTCTCTTGAGGATTTAAGGATGTTATATCTTCATTGTTAAAAATAACTTGACCACTCTTGATAGGGATTAAACCAAAAATAGCCTTCATAGCAGTTGATTTGCCAGCTCCATTAGGACCAACTATACAAGCTATATCACCTTTTTTAACTGAAAAACTACAACCATCAACTATAATAGTATTTTCGTATCCACAAATTATTTCTCTTACATCAAGCAGCATTATTAACTTTTTCCAAGATATATATCTATAACTTTTTGATTACTTTTAATTTGTTGAATCTTGCCTTGAGTAAGAAACTGACCTTCAGCCATAACGATAATAGTATCACAAAGTTTGGAAATAAAATCTAGATCATGTTCAATCATTATAAAGGTATATTTTTTTTCTTTATTTAATTTCTTTATTATATTGGAGATTTTTTTAAGAAGTGTTTTATTAACACCAGCGCCCACCTCATCAAGAAGAATGATTTCTGGTTCAACCATCATTACTCTACCTAATTCCAAAAGTTTTTTTTGACCACCTGATAAGTTTCCAGCATATTCTTTTTCTAAGTGACTTAACCCCAGAATATCAAGTATATCTTTTGCTTTCTTTACATTAATTTCTTCTATTTTTTTTATTTTTTTTTCAAAAAACCATTGGCCAAAAAATGTTTCTCCAATCTTATTTGGCGGAACAACTAAAAGATTATCTAAAACTGTTAAAGAAAAAAATTCATGTGGAATTTGAAAAGTTCTTAAAACACCAATTTCGAATAATTCATGTGGTTGGAGGCCAATTAATTCGTAATTATTTAATTGAACACTTCCACTATCTGGTTTTATAGATCCATTGATAACATTAAAAAGCGTAGTTTTTCCTGCTCCATTTGGTCCTATTAAACCACTTATACTTCCTTTTTCTATCTTAAAAGAAAGATTATTAAGTACTTTTAACCCACCAAAACTTTTATTTATTTTTGAGATTTGAAGCATAAAGAAGAATAAGCTCTAATCTTTCAAAGATTAGAGCTTATTAGTTTTACTTATAGCCTACTGTGGTGACTTTTTGATTATCAATCAAAATTTCTGCAAAATTACCAGCAGATTCTCCTCCACCTATTAACTCAACAGCTGAAGCTCCAACGTAGTCAATTTCCTTTCCTTCACTAAGAAGTTTAAGGCCTTTAGCAAGTTCACCAGGAAAAATTTTCTCTCCAGGGGCATTTGCAACATCCATTACTTTAGATTTGAATTCATTACTATTTGTTGAATTAGCAGCTTGCATTGCTAACATAATTAAGGCTGCAGAATCATATGATTCTTTTGTATATGGCCCAGCTTTAAAATTATTTGATTTTGCTATTTCATTAAACTTATTTGCGCCAGGACTGTCTGTTCCAGGAACTGTGCCTATAGAGCCATTTAAATCATCCCCTATAGCTGTTGGCAATGAATCACCTATCATTCCATCAGGTAAAAAGAAAGTTTTAAAAGAGCCAGCATCTAAAGATGCTTGAATAACACCTTTACCACCTTTATCTAAATATCCTGCTACAATTAATATATCTCCTCCAGCCTGTGCTAATGCACCTGCTTCTGCGCCATAATCTCCTTTTCCATCTTCATGAGAAGCTGAAATAGTAATTTTCCCACCTCTGCTTTCATAATTTTTCTGGATACTATCTGCTAATCCTTTTCCGTAATCGTTATTAGTATAAGTCATTGCAGCTGTTTTAAATCCTTTTTGAAGAAGTAATTCTGCAATAATTACACCCTGACGAGCGTCAGACGGCGCTGTTCTAAAAAATAAGTCATTATCGGGTAAGTCAGATAATGCAGGAGAAGTTGCTGAAGGTGATATCATTACAACTCCATTAGCCATAGCAACGTTTTGTAAAATTGCTGTAGTAACTCCAGAACAATCTGCCCCAACAATTGCTTTAATCTTGTCAGAAGTAATTAATCTTTCAGCTGCAGAAGTTGCTGCGGCAGCATCAACGCATGTTGAGTCCGCTCGTACACCTTCGACCTTATTTGCAATAAAGTTTCCAGAGTCATTGACTTCTGTAATTGCTAATTCAGCAGCTTTTGCCATGTCAGGTGTAAGGGATTCGATAGGCCCTGTGTAGCCATATATAATTCCTAATTTTATGGTTTCATCTTTTGATGCTGTATCTATTTTGTCTTTTGTAAAATAGTATACTACACCAGCAACAATAATTAGAATTATTGCTAATATTGATTTGTTAGACATTAATAACCTCCGAATGAATTTTTTAATAAATTATCATGTTTAAAATTGAA
>CABZCK010000026.1 GCA_902524215.1 uncultured SAR116 cluster alpha proteobacterium | reverse complement strand
ATAAATGATATCGTGCCCAATCAGGTTTAATTTTTTTGGTTAAAAGATGAAGAAAGTTTTTTTCATTAGTTTTTTTTCCTGGTTCTATTTTTTTTTCATTTTTTAATAAAAACTTTAACAATTTGCTTTTAAATAAGAAAAGTCCTCCATCTTGAGGTAATTTCATTTTTATTTCGTCACCCTCCCTTTTTTCTTTTATTGAAATTATTTCTCCATCATGAATGTTTAAACCAATATATTGGTCTTTTTTCTCAAAAATTGGCATTATTAAATCAAAATCATTAGAAATTAATTTTATTTTAAGTTCTTCTAAAAAATCTGTAGGGTATAATGGTTGATCACACCAAATCAACCATGTCAATTTATTGGATAAAAACCCTGAACCAATTTTTACAGCATCTAAGATACCTTTTTGATTATTCTGGATAGGAAAAATGGCATTAATTTCACTAAAGTTTTTAGAAATCTCATTTCTAATCAAAGTTTCATTATCTTTCGAAACAACATATATAAATTTTTCTACAATATTAACAAACGATTTGGTGATTCTTGTTATGGAAGTCATGTCACCAATTGGTGTCAAAGCTTTAGGAACATGATTATTTAATCTTGTTCCCTTTCCAGCACAAAGAATTATAACCTCACTTTTCATTTTTTCTTTTAAACACAAAACATCTTTGACCTATATAATAGGCTATATCAATAGTAGGAATATTTTTATAAAAGAATTCAGCTAACTTGTTAAATCCTAAAAAACCAAGTCCTCTTTTCAAGATATACGGCAAGGGTAAGGTTTGCCAATAAGAAAAATCTTTTACAAGCTCCATATTTTTATTTAATAAAAGATACAATAGACTTTTTTTTGTAAAAAAATGTATATGTACATCTAGATACATAGGCCATCTATTTCCTAGTAATTTTTCTGGCAATGTTCCAATTAAAGGGACATTTATAATCAAATAACCATTTTTCTTCAACAATTTTAGAGCATTATCAAGTTCTTGATTAATATCATATATATGTTCTAAAACATCCCAAAAACTAATAAAGTCGTATTCTTGATTAAATTCACTACAAACCTTATTTAAAAAACCAGTCCTAATATCTAAATCGTATTTTTTTCTGCCATAATCTGATAAAAATTTTGATGGCTCTAAGCCAATACAATCAATCTTTAAATCCTTACAAGCTTTTGGAAATGCTCCACCTGCACAACCTACATCAAGTCCTATAGACCCAATATTAATATTATGATTTCTTAATTTCAAAATCATGTTTTTGAATGATTTAATTCGAGCATCATTGAATTTTACAAACTCACTATCATCCTCAGAAGAATATAGTTTTTCCATTAAATGCTGAGGATGTTCTGGATTTTGAAAAACGTGCCCACATTTTGAACAACAATCAAGATCTGTTGATAATTTGCTTGATCCAGATGCTTTTATATCTAATTTATGTTTATTTTCACTAAACTTTTTAAAGCTATAAAATTTATCAAAATTACATACTCTACACTTCATTATGAACTCTTTGAATATTTTTTTTATAATAACGAGATCTTATAGGCGCAGATTCCATCTTTAAATCAATTGAAAATTTCTTTATGCCAAAAATTGTAAAAAAATTTTTGAAAAATCTTTTTGGCCAAAAAATCAATTTTAAAAATAAAAAATTTGCATAACATATCAATTTTATGAATTGTAGAAATTTATAGTCTTTTCTCCAATTTGGAGAAAATGAGAATTCATTATTATTTGTATAACCTGATACTCTTTCATTTTTATATAATTCTGAACCTGGGACTGGAGAAATAATAAAAATTGCGATTTCATCTACTCCGAAAAAAGTTAGTCTTGATATTAATAAAAATGATTTTAATAAATCTACTAAATTTTCGTCTGGAAAACCTATAATAAAACAGGCTTGTGTTTTGACATTTAATTTAGAGGCCCATGATACAAAGTTTACTGAATGTTCAATATCAAATGGTTTTCCAATTAGATTTCTAATTTTTTTTGATCCACTTTCTGGAGAAAAAGATACGTATGATAAACCGCCTTGTTTCATATCTTTAAGAATTTCTTGTGTTTTTATTGTTTCTAATTTAGTTCCTGAAACAATTTTCCATGAAATTTTATTTTTTAATTTTGATAAATATATTAATTTACTTAATTTTTGTAATCTCTGAACGTTAATAGTTGGATTAGTATCCTCAACATGAAATTCAGAAACACCAAGTTTATTATACCAGTATTCAATTTCTAAAAAAATATCTTTTGGTGATCTATATCTCCATCGCCTTTGACTTAATTCAGGCATAACACAAAATTGGCAAGGATATGGACATCCTTTTGATGTTAGAAGCGGAAGATATTTTGAAGAAGAAACAGGGCCATGACCAAAGTTTAACCCCCAATAATTTTTTAAAGGAAAAGCTTCCCATGAAGGCACATATGATTTTGTATTAGAACTATCTTCTAATACATCACCTTTATATTTGAATTTCATTTTAAATATTTCTTTTATGTTAAAATTATTTTTGATAAATTTTACAAAGTTTTCTTCAACATCATAATCACAAAAATAAGTTACACCTAAATTTTGAAATTCATGAAGTACAGACCTTATCGAATATGATGTAACTGCTTCTGAATTCTCTAGTAACATAATTTGATTTTTTCCATCAAAACTTTTACAAATTTTACATAAATTTTTAACAGACCAGTGATTGGACATATGATTTGCAAAAATTACAAATAGAGTATTTTTATTTTTTGAAAATTTTTTTAAGTTACGAACAATTTCTTTTTCGGAAATACCAATAATAATATCATTTAATTCTGAATTTAAATTGGTTTTTTTTGGATTTTCTCCAAAACAATCCAAGACTCTATTTTCAATTTTAAAAAAATTGGCAATACCTACTGCTTCAGCTAATACAAAAGGCATAAAAACAATGCCAGTAGTATAAGTATCATTTTTTTTTACATGCATTGGAGGATTAATGAAAATAATCTGATCCATGATTAACCTTTAACGAAAATATATTTTAATAAATTTATACCTTTGAACACAGTTGTTTTTTTTCCTTGTTTATAAGATCTTGCAAAATATGAGACTGGAAATTCAACAATAGTTCCACCATTTCTAAAAATAGTTATTAACAATTCTGCATCAAAGTCAATGCATTGTGCTTTAAATTTTTGGTTTAACAATGAAGATTTTTTAAAGACTTTCATAGTTGATAATAAATCTGATACTTGAATATTATGCTTAATATATAAAAGAAAACCTGCCAACGCACCTCCAATTTTCGAAACAAAACTTCTTTTGAACATCCCAGATCTATTTGAATTTAGATTATTTGATCTATTCCCATTTATGAATTCAAAATTTGAGTTGATAAAATTTTTTATTAAAAAGGAAAGATCATCAACAGAATATTCCAGATCTGAAGGAAAAATTGCAATAAGATCTCCTCTAGCACTCTCAATTCCTTTTCTTAGAGAAAGTCCTCTATATTTTGAGTTTCCGCTTATATATCTAAATTGAGGTCCATAATTTAGAACTTTATTTTTTATGGATTCCTCATTTGCTCCATCTACAACAATTATTTCAAACCTTATCTCTAAATTTGCTATTTTTTTTGAATTGGAAATTTTGTCTAGAGTATTAAATAATCTTGTCCCCTCATTCAATGTTGGTACTATTATTGAACAAAATTTAATAAGAGGTTCTATTATTTTTGGTTGCAAAGATTTTGCTGAATTAATTATTGATGAAACAACCAAATCTCTATCATGAACTGTACCATTTAAAGAACAATGTGTTTGCATAATTTTTTTTGACACAGTTGTTCTAAGTTTTTCTAAATTAATAAATTTTTTACTATAATCTTGATCAACTAAGATTAAATCAACATTATCACCTAATTTTTTGTGACTTAAATGTTCTAATATTAGCTCTAAAACTTCACTTCCACTCTTACCATAGATATCGTTATCAGTTTCAAGATTTAAAATTAATAATTTAATTGCATTTAAATTCGAAAGACATTGATTAAGTTTTTGTGTCTTATATGTTGGGAATAAAGAAGAAAATTGGGTGCCAGGTCCAAAAACAATAATAGAAGAATTCTCTAATACCTCTAAAATTTTTTTATTAATATTTGGCAGTTTTGTAAGTTTTTTCAAACTAGATTTGATTTGTGATGAATTAAGTTTTTTATTAATTTTCTCTTTTGTAAAAAATATTTCTTTAAATTCTTCCTTTTCAGTGTTATCAACAATATCACCTTCATCAATTATAAATTTACCAGACTTTGTTTTAACATTTAAATAAAGATTTTTTCCATCAGTAACATTATGTATTGAACATGGCATATCAAATAAATCTACAAATGAATAAACAGTATCATTAAAGTTTTTATTCTTTAAAATAAACATTCCAGAGAAAATAATATTTCCAATAGCACAATCACTATAATCGAATATATCGCGTCTACTTTTAACAAAATGAAAAAAAGAATTTATACAATCTTGTAAACTCAAAACAACTCTATAAGGGATATTTTTATAAATAATATTTTTTTTAATTAGTGAGAAATTCTTATCAAATAAAAATTTAGTTTCTTTTCTAAAATCATTAATTGTATTTATTCTTTTTTCAAATAATTCTCCAAGATAATGCTGCCACTCATGATCACAATTCAAAAGTATTGTTGAAATATTTTTTCTAAAATCCGAAGGACCTAACATTTTTCCAACAAAATCTCTTATTCTACCAGTAGACTTTCCATCATCATATCCGTTTATTAATAAATTTAAATTACAATTCTTTAGAGACAAAAAACCTTTTATTAGTTCTGAACTACCTCTACCACCACAAAATAAAGAAATGTTTATCTTGGAGTGATCAATTTTGTTATTATTTATTGTTTCCATCATATAAATGTTTTTGTTTAACTATAACTTGATACTAAGCCTTGAGACAAACGTATTTCTTTAGTAACAAATTTAGATTTTATATCGATACTGTGAGAGGCTATTATTAAAATTCCTTCTTTTCCTAATTTCTCATTAATTGTTCTTTTTAATTTATCCATAAACTTATTGTCAGAAACTAAAATTCCTTCATCTAACAATAAAATATCAAATTCTAAAACACTTAAGACTGAATATACCAATCTAGCAAACATTCCTGAAGAATATGTTTTTACAGGGAAGTTCAAATATTCATCAAGTTCAGAAAATTTTTTAACTTTCTCTATATTTTTTTTTGATGAGCTTACACCATGTAATGATAACAACCAATGAATATTTTCATATCCACTCATTTCTCTATCTACTCCTATCGATGGATCAAAAATACAATGAACACGTCCTTTCACAATTAAACTTCCATCTGATGGCTCGTAAATTCTTGCAATTACTCTTAACAAAGTACTTTTTCCAGAACCATTATGTCCAGTCAGACCAACTCTGTCTCCAGGATTAATAACTAAGTTAATTTTATCCAAAGCAATAATATTTGAAACTCCATCTAAATTTGATAATTTTCCTCCAATAGATGATAAAACTGTTTTCTTTAATGATCTAGTAGATTGACCATAAATTGGTAATGCTAAACTAAGGTTTTTAATACTTATTTTAGGTTTTACTATACCCATAAGACAATTCTCTTACTAAAACGAAACAACATTAATAGAAAAAAAATTACAAAAACTATTGTGAAAATGAGTGAACATATTATTTCATTTAAACTTAATAATTCACCTCGAATTAATGACAACATTCCTGTTAAAATGTTAAAATCATTCCAAAAGGTATTTATTTTTAATGCTGACTCTGTCCATATAATTGGAGAAGCATAAAACAAAACTTGAAGTATCATCCCTACAATTGGTGACAAATCTCTAAATCTTGCACCTAGTACAGCAAGAAAGAACCCTAAAAAGGTAAAAAAAGGTAGATACAAAATAACTCCATATAAGATTGCAAAGGGATCGTTTGATTTTTCAAAGAAAAATACATAAATTGAAACAGGTAGAGCTGTTAAATAAAACAAGATCCAACTTTTAAAAAAATATCGAAAATAAATTTCTAATGGTGTAATTTTTAAGTTTCTTAAGACTGGAGCAGCATCAACAAAACAAGTTAAGGATTCTGAAATAAACGAAGAAAATTGATTCCATATCAATAAACCAGCTAATAGATAAACAAAATATCCTTCATTTACGCTGAAAACCATTGAAAATATGTATGTCAATAAAGCAGAATTAACGAATAAGGTGATAACACCCCAAAATGGTCCAAGTATTGATAATTTAAATCTTCGCTTTACATCGAACAAAGAACCTACAAATGCTCTTTTAATCATTTTTCTCCAAATCATTTAAAATTTAAAATATTTTTTTTGTCCATGTTTTAGGTGTTTTTTCTGAAACAATTTCTAAAGGCAAGTGATAGGAAAATTCTTTAGTTCCATTAGTTTTTATATAATCTACCAAATTCACTATAGATTCTCGAAGAGTCATTTTAGTTTCATATCCAAAGTATTTTCTTATTTTGTCAGCAGAACAAGTTGCATATTTAACCTCCCTTGGTCTACCTGGCATAAATATTGGATCAAGATTAAAACCTATGGTATTTGCAATAGTTTCAGCTAATTGAATTATTTTCACTGGTTCTTCATCTGGACCAATATTGAATATTTCTCCTACTGCTTTTTTTGAAAATGCAAATTTGGCAAGGCAATCAATATCATCATTTATATCCGAAAAACATCTCATTTGTTTTCCGTCTCCATATATAATAGGTTGTCTGCCTTGTAACATTAAATTTATCATGATACTAGCAACATTTCTAAATGGGTCATCATACTTTTGACGTGGACCAATAATGTTATGAGGAACTGCTATAACCAGTTCCAAACCGTGAGTTTCAGATAAATTTTTAAGCATCAACTCAGCTCCATATTTTGCAATACCATAAGGATCTTGAGGCTTACATATCATATCTTCGGTAAAAGGCGTTATATCTTGGGTTCCATATCTTGCCATTGATGAACAATGTATAAATCTTTTTGATTTAACTTTAATCGCTGCTGTGAAAGCATTAACAGAAATTTGGAAAGTATTCTTTGAAACCAAACTTGGACTAAAAACAGATAAACCTTCATAGGCTGTACAAGCAGTATGATAAATTATTTCACAGCCCTTCATAACATTCACTAATTCATCTAAGTTTAGTAAATCTAATTTTATAAATTTTGCTTTATCAGGAACATTATTTTTATATCCACCAATTAAATTATCAACTCCAACAACTTCGTGTCCGAGTGATAAAAACTTGTCTGCCAAATGACTTCCCAAAAACCCAGCAATGCCTGTAATAAATATCTTCGCCATATTATATCTTTCAATTAAAAATTAAATAAAGTCAATTGTTTTACCTTTTCTATCTTTTTCAGAAATTATTGGATTAGTCACATTCCAATTTATATTTAATTTATTATCATTCCATAATATAGTTTCTTCACTTTTGCTATTATAAAAATTTGTAGTAAGATATTCCACTTCGGCTGTTTCTGATAAAACAGAAAACCCATGACCATATCCTTCAGGTATCCAAATCTGTTTTTTATTTTCTTCTGAAACTTCTAAACTATCCCATTCTAAATAAGTTATAGAATTTTTTCTTAAATCTAACATCACATCCAAAATTGTTCCTTTTAAAACTCTTAACAATTTACCTTGTTCAAATGGTTTTTTTTGAAAGTGAATTCCACGAATTACATTTTTAACTGATTTTGAATGATTAATCTGAACAAATTTAACTTTTTTACTTACAACATTATTAAACACATTTTGATTGAAACTTTCAAAAAAAAATCCTCTTTCATCTTCATAAACATGGGGTTCAAAAACAAAAACATTGTCAAATTTTAATTTATAAAAATTCATATTAAGTTAACTATTAAGGCCTATAAGCTTTTTCAAATATTTGCTGTAATCATTACCTTGATTATTATAGATTAATTTAGAGATTTTATCTTTGTTAATCCATTTATTATTGAACGCAATCTCTTCTGGACAACAAATTTTTAATCCCTGCCTTTTTTCAATTGTTTGGATAAATTGTGATGCTGTTAACAAAGCATCCGGATTACCTGTGTCAAGCCAAGTATAACCTCTACCTAGTTCTACCACAGTTAGTTTGTTTTCTTCCAAGTATAATTGATTAAGTGAAGAAATTTCTAATTCTCCTCTCTTAGAAGGTTCTATTTTAAATACCTTTTTTAAGGCGGAATTATCATAGATGTATAAGCCTGTAATTGCGAGGTTGCTTTTTGGGTTTTTTGGTTTTTCTTCTATACTGATTGGTATATTACCTTTAAAATTAACTATTCCAAAGTCTTTTGGGTTATTTACTCTACAAGCAAAAACAGAAGCTCCATTATTATTCTTAATGCTTTCGATTAATAATTTTGCTAAATTATGTCCATAAAAAATATTATCTCCACAAATTAAAACAATATTATCATCTTCATTTAAAAATTTTTTACACAAAATCAAACCTTCTGCTAAACCATTTGGCTTATTTTGGACAACATACTTAATATTAATTCCCCAAGTAGAACCGTCTCCTAAAAGATTTTGATAATGTACAACATTTAGAGGATCGGATATTATAAAAATATCTCTTATATTAGCTAACATTAATGTAGATAGTGGATAATAAATCATTGGCTTGTCATAGACTGGAAGCAACTGTTTTGAAATGACTGATGTCACAGGAGACAGTCTAGACCCCTTACCACCAGCCATAATAATTCCTTTCATACTAAATCCTCTATTGTCAAAATATCTAAGAACACTTACGTTATTTTCTGA
>CABZCK010000025.1 GCA_902524215.1 uncultured SAR116 cluster alpha proteobacterium | reverse complement strand
TTCTTTATAATGAACAAACTTAAAATTTTTGTAGATTTTTAAAAATGAATAAAAATTTTTAATTGTATCTTCTTCAGTAAGAAACCGGGGCATTTTAGATTCAAAAGGATTGCTAAATAAGCTTGAAAAATTTCTTTGAGTTTTTTGATTAACAAAATAAAATTTGTAATATGAAAACTGTGATAATATTAAATTAGAGTTTTGATTTATTTCGTTTCTGACGCATAATTCTACTACCCTTTTTACCCCTTCATAGATATTTACATTTTCTACATCTTCATAAAGACTTTTGATACCTTCTGTATATTTTTTAGAAATGAACTCTAGTCCAATTTCAAGTTGAATGAAGTCAAGGCTTGCTTCTGCAATAATGCAGTCAATAATCCATGTTGGGCAATATTTAGACATATTAAAATTTATCAAATAAACTAAATATAAGCAAAGCCATTATGATATTATTTAATTTTTTAATTTATTCATGCTTAATCTATTGATTAATAGAAAAACAGAACAAACAAACAAACAAAACTCTATTCCACCGAATGTATATGATAATCCAGAAAATAAAGTACCAATTAATCTTCCTGCAGCATTCGCCATATAATAGAAGCCAACATCAAAAGTGACTCTTTTTTTATTTGTGAATTTTAAAATTAAAAAGGAATGAAGAGACGAATTTATTGCAAAGAATAAACAAAAAACTAATAAAATTATAATTGTAATAATTAAATTAAAATTTTCATCATATGGATTTAACTTAAGTAAAAAAAATAGAATTATCGGAATTGGAAACAAATATAAACTCCAGTTTTTTGCAACTTGCACTGAAGAATTTTTTGAAATTTGATTTTTAATCAATTTTGGCGTCAAGGTTTGAATAATACCATAGATTATTATCCAAAATGCTAAAAATGATCCGATAATAAAAAAAGCTTTTTTATTACTACCCACTGAACCATCAGATAAAATTGAGTAAAAAAATAGTGGCAGTCCTACTACAAACCATACATCACGAGCACCAAATAAAAATACTCTACTCAAACTTAAAAAATTGATATTTTTATTTTTAGAAAATACCTCTGAAAACTTTACTTTTTTATCTATAGTCCCCAAATTTTTTGGGATTGTAATATAAGATATAATAAGTACTACAAATAAAATAATACTCATGATTACAAGGGAAGTTTGAAAATCAAATAGGTATAGTAAAAGTCCACCAATAAAAAAACCTAACCCTTTAACTGTATTTTTTGAACCAGTTAAAAAGCTAACCCATTTAAATAGTTTGGTATTTTTTTCTGGTGCTAGTAATTTCACAGCACTTTTAGAACTCATTTTTGTCAAGTCTTTTGAGACACCAGACAAACCCTGGACAAACATAACAAAAACAACTGAAGCTAAAATAGTCCAATTTTCATTTACCTGAGTTAACAATAATAAAGAAATTATTTGTAAAATTAATCCTGAATAAAGTGTAACATTTAAACCAAATTTTGATGCAAGCCATCCTGCTGAAAGATTGGTTACAATACCAGCAAATTCATATAATAAAAAAAGATAAGCTAGTTGTATTGGGTTAAAACCTAAAACATGAAAATGTAACAATACAAGCATCCTTAATGCCCCATCAGTGAGCATGAAAGACCAATAAGATATTGTTACTATCAAGTAAGAAAAGATATTTTTGTCTTTAAAGTTAATTGAGCTTAACAAATTGATTTTCCAACCATTTTAGCAATGTCAGCTAATCTATTTACATAACCCCATTCATTATCATACCAAGTATAAACTTTTACATGGGTTTTATTGACTACCATTGTTGAGTCTGCGTCCACTATGGAACTTCTTGGATCATTTAAGTAATCTGAGGAAACTAAAAGTTTTTCTTCATAGCCAAGTATATTTATTAATTCATTTTTAGATGCTTCTTTAAAAAGTTTATTAACTTCTTCTTTTGAAGTGTTTTTCTCAACTTCAAAAACACAGTCTGTTAATGAAGCGTTAACTACAGGTACTCTGATAGCATGCCCATTTAATTTACCTTTTAGCTCAGGATAGATGAGGTTGATAGCTTTTGCAGAACCTGTAGTTGTTGGAATAAGATTTGTCATTGATGCTCTTGATCTTCTTAGATTTGAGGAAGGCTTGTCAATTATTGTTTGGCTATTCGTAATGTTATGGATTGTTGTAATTGATCCATGATTGATTTTAAGATTATCATGAATCACTTTCACAATTGGAGCTATACAATTAGTAGTACAACTTGCTCCTGTAATAATGTTATGTTCATCTTTGTTATATAAATGATGATTTACACCATAAACTAAATTTAATATTTTAGGATCATCTATTGGGGCAGAAACAATTACCTTTTTAACGCCATTTTTTAAAAACTTCTGCAAGTATTCAAAATTTTTATTTTTCCCAGTACAGTCAATTAAAATATCAATATTTGATAATTTTTCATTATTTAAATTTTTATAATTTGTAAACTTGATAGTATGATTATTTATCTTCAAATTATCATTATTGGCATGTACAACTTTATTCCATTTACCATGGATTGAATCATGCATTAATAATTCAGAATTAATCTCTAAATCACCATTTATCTCATTAACTAATTTAATAGATAAGCCTTCATCAAATAAAATACGAAAAAGCAATTTTCCAATTCTACCTAAACCATTGATTGCAAAATTAATATTTGTCATAAATCCCATTAATAAATAAATGTTACATTTTTATTAAAGTCTTAAATTTAATCCCAATTAGGAGTTCTTTTTTCTAAAAATGCTTTTAACCCTTCTTGAGCATCTGGAGTAACAGTTGCATTACAAAAGTCTTCAACAGCATTAGCAACACTTCTTCTATAATCAAAATCATTTGCTCTCATAAAAGCAGCTTTACTTAATTTCATAGAATTAGCTGATTTTTGAGAAAATGTTAATGCCAATTTTTCTGCTTCTTCATTTAATTTTGATTTAACAAAAATATTATTAATTAGCCCCATTGAAAATGCTTCTTTAGTTCCGAATGTTTGGCCACTAAAAAGTAATTCAAATGCTTTATACCTACCTATAATTTTAGGCAAATGAATAAAATGTATAGCAGGTGGAAGCCCTAAATTTATCTCTGGGTAGCCAAAAGATGCATCCTCTGAGGCTAAAATAACATCACAAGAAATCGCTAATGTCATTCCACCTCCTCTAGCAGAACCGTTTACGACAGCTATTGTCGGCTTTCCCATATTATATTGTATATCCCAAAGTTTGACGTAGAGTCTTTCTAGAAATTCTCTTACTTTTAAAATTGGTTTATCAATTAGAATATCAAGATCTAAACCAGCGCAGAATATTTTCTCAAGATTACTTTTAATTAAGACTGCTCTTACAGTCCCATCATTTTTTGCTAATTCTAAAGAGCTTAATATTTCATCGAGAAGTCGAATATTAAATGCATTAATTGGTGGTCGATTTATTGTTATTTCTGCAATTTGGGAGTTACTTTGATAGTTTAAAAATTTAAATTTTTGCAATTTAGTATCCAGATTATTTTTAACTATTTACTATAATTTAAACAAAGGGTTTTATCCAATTTTGTAACAAAAATGTAATATTATTTTAATATATTTGCAATACGAATCAGTCACTAAGAGTTAAATTTATATGGAGTATTTATGTTAAAAAAAATAATTATTGCTGTTTTTGCACTTGCTTTGAGTGCGACAGCTTCGAATGCAAGAGAGCATATTAGCATTGCTGGTTCATCTACAGTGCTGCCTTTTGCGACCATTATTGCTGAAACTTTTGGAAAAGATCCATCAATCAAAACACCAGTTGTGGAATCAGGTGGTTCTTCAGTTGGCAAAAAAGGTGTTTGTGAAGGTATTGGTACTAAATTTATCGATATTGGAAATGCATCATCCAGAATGAAGGCAAAAGAATTAGCTTTTTGCGATAAAAATAAAGTTAAGCTAACTGAAATTAAAGTTGGATATGATGGAATTGTTGTTGCTAATTCTAAAAAAGGGAAGTTATTAGAAATATCTAAAGCTGACCTTGGAAAAGCGTTAACAGCTAAAATTCCAATTAACGGTAAATGGGTTGATAATCCATATAAAAAATGGAGTGATATTAATCCTTCATTACCAGACATTGAAATAAGAGTTTATGGTCCACCAACAACTTCTGGTACAAGGGCTTCTTATGCAGAAATGGTAAACCAAAAAGGTTATTGTGCAAAAGACAAAGATGCTAAAGCTGCATCAAAAGCAAGAGGAGATAAAAAAGGAAAAAAGTGTAGGGCTATGAGAACTGACGGTGCTTTTATTGAAGCTGGTGAGCAAGATAATTTAATAGTACAAAAACTTCAAGAAGATCCAAACGCTTATGGTATCTTTGGTTTTTCATATTTAGATCAAAATTCTGACACACTCCAAGGTGCAATAATTAGTAAGACAGCTCCAACTTTCGAAAATATCGCAGGTAATAACTACTCTGTATCAAGAGCTCTTTACTTTTATGTTAAACATCAACACATAGGAGTTATTAAGGGTATTGATAAATATATGGATAAATGGGTAGCTAATTGGGGTAATGATGGCATTTTGGCTGATGCTGGCATGATACCAATGCCTACTGCAGAAAGAGCAAAGTATGCAAAGGCAATGAAAGAACTTCCTGTTTTAACTGCAGATATGTTAAAAAAATAAGCTTATAAACTTGTGAGACTACCATGTCTATGGTAGTCTCATCTCATTTAAGAGGGGTAAATAAGTGAACGAATATACATTGCTTATACTACTTCTTCTTATATCATTACTCTGGTTTTATTTTGGAAATAAAACCGCTTTGTCTCTAAAAAACAAACAATTAAAACTAAATTCTTTACCTCATTATTATGGTATGTATGTAGCTCTATATTCAATTATACCTTCACTTTTTTCATATCTACTAATATTGGTATTTGATGGGATCTTATTTTCTAATTTAATTATGGAATTCGTTCCAAAAGAAATTTTGAATTCTCCTGATTTTAATAAAATAATTGTACTTGCGCAGATTGATAATGCAGTTAGAGGTATTTACTTTGGAGAACAACCTGATTGGGTTACTGTAGCTTCAAATCAAATGATTGAATGGAATAATCAATCTTTAATTTTAAATTTTTTCTGTTCAATTTCTTTAGCTTTAGGAATTGGATATTTGGGTTTTAAAAACATACACCAAGAATTTAGGTCAAGAAATTCTGTTGAAAAAATTATTATTTCTCTTTTAGGACTTAGTTCAATCATAGCAATTTTAACAACAATAGGAATTGTATTTTCTGTAATTTTTGAGTCTTTACGTTTTTTTGCAATTATACCTGCGTCAGAATTTCTATTTGGATTAACATGGAATCCACAATTTGAAGGAGCTGAACGAGCAGGTTCTGGACAAGAAGGTTTGGCTACATATGGTTCGGTTCCACTGTTTGTAGGGACTTTTTTAATATCTCTAATAGCTCTATGTGTTTCAGTTCCAATTGGATTATTTAGCGCTGTTTATTTGTCTGAATATGCAAATAAAAAAGAACGATCAATTTTTAAACCTTTACTTGAAATTTTAGCTGGTATACCGACAGTAGTTTACGGTTTTTTTGCTGCATTAACTGTTGCTCCTTTGATGAGAAATGGCGGCTCTCTTATAGGTTTAGATGTAGCTTCTGAATCAGCTTTAGCTGCAGGATTTGTTATGGGAATAATGATTATTCCCTTTATATCCTCGTTGTCTGATGATGTAATTAACGCTGTGCCCCAGTCTCTTAGGGATGCTGGATATGGTTTAGGTTCTACAAAGAATGAAGTTATTACAAATGTTATTATTCCTGCAGCACTTCCGGGAATTATTGCAAGTATTATCTTAGCAGTCTCAAGAGCAATTGGAGAAACCATGATTGTTGTAATGGCAGCTGGCCTTGCAGCTAATTTATCATTTAACCCTCTTGATGCAGTGACTACCGTTACAGCTCAAATTGTTACAATTTTAGTTGGTGACCAAGAGTTTGAATCTGCAAAGACTTTATCAGCATTTGCATTGGCGTTAACTCTGATTGTAATAACACTAATTTTAAATTTTTACGCGTTACATGTAGTTAAAAAATATCGAGAACAGTATGAATAAAAATAACTCAAAAATGCTAACAGCAGATGAAGCTAGCAAGATCGTCGCATCATCAGTTATAAGACGAAGAAAAAAAAATGCTAGATTGAAAACATATGGTAGAATTGCGATAGGATTAGCAGTAAGTTTTTTAATTTTTTTATTTGTTTCAATATTTTCTAAGGGAATTCCTGGCTTTTTTCAATATTATGTTACTTTGGATGTGTACTTAGATAGAGATAGACTTGATCCAAAAGGAGATCTTTCTCCAGAATCTCTTTACAATGGTGATGCTCGGTCAATAGTTCTTGAATCACTTTATAAAGTTATAAAGCCTAAAGGTAGAAAAGAGAAAAAAGCTGCAAAAAAAATTATATCGTCTAACGCTGATGTGAGAATATCTAAAATGGTTTTAGATGATCCAAATATTCTAGGTAAAATCATTCCAATAACTTTTGCTGTTGATGATGATATAGATAGTTTTTTAAGAGGATATATTAAAAGAGAAACACCATCTTCAGAGAGACGTATTAATGATAAAGTAATAAAATTTGTTGATAAATTATCTGCTGAAAATAAAATTTCCTACAAGTTTAGTGATTATATCTTGACAGGAAGTGCGTCAAGATCTCCAGAAATAGCTGGAATAAAAGGTGCTTTTATTGGTTCAATGTTAACTCTAGCGGTTTGCTTTATCATCGCGTTTCCTTTAGGAGTTGCAACTGCTGTTTATTTAGAGGAATTTGCTCCAAAAAATAAGATAACTGAAATTATTGAGGTTAATATTAACAATTTAGCTGCAGTCCCTTCAGTTGTCTTTGGTATCTTAGGTTTAGCTATATTTATAGGTATATTTGGAATGCCAAGATCTATCCCTTTACTAGGTGGTATGGTTCTAGCTTTGATGACATTACCAACTATAATCATATCTTCCAGGGCTGCAATTAGGGCAGTTCCTCCTAGTATAAAAGATGCTGCTTATGGAATAGGAGCATCTAAGCTACAAACTATTTTTCATCATGTTTTACCCTTAGCTATGCCAGGAATGCTTACAGGAACGATAATTGGTATGGCACAAGCATTAGGTGAAACAGCTCCATTGTTAATGATTGGAATGGTTGCATTTATTGTTGATATACCAGGAGGTGTTACAGATCCAGGTACAGTTCTTCCTGTACAAATTTTTATGTGGGCTGATTTTGCAGAGAGAATGTTTATTCAAAAAACTAGTTCAGCTATTATAGTTTTATTAGTTTTTCTAATTTTAATGAATGCAGCTGCTGTAATTCTTAGAAAAAGACTAGAAAGAAGGTGGTAGGTAGTAATGGTTAGTAATTCAAATATAAATAATGTGAAAACAAAAACTATTGGAGAAATTTTTTCTAAAGACCCAAAAATTATTTGTAGAAATGTGGATGTTTTTTATGGTGAGAAACAAGCTATTAAAGATGTTTCAATAGATATAGCATCAAGAGAAATTATCTCATTCATTGGACCATCAGGGTGCGGCAAATCAACTTTCTTAAGGTGTCTAAATAGAATGAATGACACAATAGATACTTGTAAAGTAAAAGGGAGTATTTCACTTGATAAAGAAGATATATATGATGAAAAAATTGACGTTGTAACCTTAAGAGCAAAAATAGGGATGGTTTTTCAAAAACCCAATCCTTTTCCAAAATCAATATATGAAAATGTAGCATATGGTCCTAAAATACATGGGCTTTCATCATCGAAAGAAGAATTAGATTTTATTGTTGAAAATTCTTTAAAAGATTCTGGGTTATGGGAGGAAGTTAAAGATAGATTACAGTCTCCTGGAACAGGTTTATCAGGAGGGCAACAACAAAGATTATGTATTGCAAGAGCAATTGCTGTTAGCCCAGAAATAATTCTAATGGATGAACCTTGTTCTGCTTTAGACCCTATAGCAACTGCAAAAATTGAAGAGCTAATAAATCAATTAGGCAAAAATTATTCTATAGTAATTGTTACACATTCAATGCAACAAGCTGCCAGAATATCCCAAAGAACCGCATATTTTCATCTTGGTGAATTGATTGAAGTTGGAGAAACAAAAAAAATATTCACAATGCCCGAAGATAAACAGACAGAAGCATATATATCTGGTAGGATTGGTTAAGGAGATAAAGAAAATGGTTAATGAGCATATTTTATCATCTTTTGACGATGATCTTCATAAATTGAATAAAGATTTATTAAAGCTGGCTAAACTTGCAACAGAACAGTTTGTCAATTCAATTGATAATTATTCAACTCAAAATATTGAAGAAATTGACAAGTTAATTTCTAAAGATAAAAATTTAGACGATTTGGACGAAAAAATTCAGCAATTAGGATTTGAAATAATTGCACTAAGAGCACCTCAAGCTGAGGATTTGAGAAGAGTTATATCTGCTTTAAAGATATCAACAGTTTTAGAAAGAATTGGTGATTATTCTAGAAATATTTCAAATAGAACAAAAGCATTATGTGAATTAAGCTCTGATGATATACCTGGTGTAAATATTGGTAAAATGGGATTAGTTACTCAGGAAATGTTAGAAGATGTTATTATTGCTTATAAAGATAAAGATAGTGACCTAAGTATAAAGGTTAGAGATACTGATGTTGTTATAGATAAGATGAATACAAAACTTTACCAAGAAGTTCTTTCATCAATGAGTAGGAATAAAAAAAATATTGTTAGTGGAACTCATATTTTATTTATCGCAAAAAGTATTGAAAGAGTTGGAGATTATGTAACTGATATAGCAGAGCATAATTACTTCTTAATTAATGGTAAGCCATTAAGTGATAATAGACCTAAAGCCGATAAAACAAGCCTTTATGGCATAGATTAGAATAAATATTGAAAAAAAATATTTTAATTGTTGGAGCGGGAATTACTGGGTTATCTGCTGGGTTAAATTTAATTAGAAATGGTTTAAATGTAACATTAATAGATAGAGTTGATGTAGGAAACGAAAACCAAACCTCTTATGGTAACGCTGGTTTGTTAGCAGCATCATCAA
>CABZCK010000024.1 GCA_902524215.1 uncultured SAR116 cluster alpha proteobacterium | reverse complement strand
ACATTCACCAGCAAGATGTTGTCCGTATTCCTTATCACCTAGTGCAAGCATCTTTTCATCAGAATATGACGTTTTGGTTAGAAAAATTAACGTTATTATAAATAATATAAGTTTCATTTAATAATTTAACCTTAAAATAAAATGTTATGTCAATTCTTTAATTTCATAAGCATTCATAAAATTTCACATACCTAATATTTTTATATTATTTTTATTTTTTGGTCTTACCAATTTTGATTTACTTATATAATTTTCTAACAGGTTGAAAATTTTAGGTCCCTTTACATTTGGATTTATAGACCCCCATCCTCCGACAATATAATTTTTATTAGATTCAAGAAGATCTCCCGTAGATAGTAATTCAATATCATTAATTCTATTACCCATTTTATTTTTTGGACTGCATGTATATCTTAAGCCTCCAACTCTAACCATATCACCACCTTGTTGAAAAAATGGGTCAGTATTGAAAATATTATCACAAACATCTTCAAGTATATCTTTTATCATCTTTCCAGACATTTCCATTCTGTAGACTTCAGGGTAATTCATTGAAGTTTGAGAATACATATCATCAATGGTAATATTTTGACCAGGTAATAATGTAGTACCCCATCTAAAGCCTGGGCTAAATGATATTTCCGTATCTCTTTCAATCATAATAGCATCACAAATCACATCATCCCAAGTACCATTGAAATTACCTCTTCTATATAAAAGAGTATCCGCTTTTCCTAATACTCTATTACATTCTTCTTCATAGGGTTGTCTTAATTTATTTATATGTTGTGTCATTTCTGGGTCTGGATTTATAACATCTGAAAATATTGGTATCAATTTAGAAGCATAATCGACGACTTTACCTTTTTTTATATCTAGATCTATTCTACCAATGTATTTTCCATGCGAACCAGAAGACAAAAGCAAAGTATTATTTATGTTAATAGCTTTAGGAATTGCATCATGGGTGTGACCAGTTAAGATAACATCTAGGTCTTGTAAAGTTGATGCTAGCTTTTGATCAACATCAAAACCATTATGTGATAATAATACAACAACTTCAGCCCCTTTTTTCTTAGCTTTATTTATATTTTTTTGAATAACCTCTGGCCTTATTCCAAATGACCAGCCTTCTACCATGTATTTAGGGTTTGCAATTGGTGTGTATGGGAAATGTTGACCAATTACTGCTATATTTACACCACCTCTTTCAAAAAATTTTATTGCCTCAAAAACTGGTTCATCCCATTCTGTATCAAAAACATTACCTCCTAAAAAAGGATATTGCATCTCGTCTAGGAGTTCAGCGAGCCTGTCTTTACCAAATGTAAATTCCCAATGGCCTACCATAGCATCTGGCCTAAGTAGGTTCATAGCTGACACCATATCAGCACCTTGAGTTTTCAATGAAGTGTATGAACCTTGCCATGTATCGCCACCATCCAAAAGTAAAACTTTACTATCTCCACGTTCTGCTCTAATTTGTTTTATTATGTTTGAGGTTCGGTCTAGACCACCAAGTTTTCCATATTCCCTTGCTAAATTGACATAATCTACCATAGTATGGGCATAAGCTAATGGAGAATTTGGTTTAATATTAAAATGTTTTAAAAATTCATTTCCAACAAGATGGGGTGGAATTCCCTCAAAATCACCTACACCATAATTTTCTGATGGAGGCCTAAAATAAACAGGCTTTAATTGACCATGTAAATCAGTTATGTGTAAAAGAGTAACTTGTCCTTTTGAATGAAATTGTAATAATTCATTTTGAGAGAGTGATTGTTTAGCTGCTACAGAACTAAAAGAACGAGAACCTATTATTGCAGAAGTTATCGCAGCTAATTGCAAAAATTCTCTTCTTGATTTCATAAAATTTTCATAAAAAACTAAATGTTATTTAAGACTTCTCATCTTCAGGTGTCACATCTATATCTCTAGCCTTACCAATAATTTTTGTAGGAGTTTTACAATTTTTCATACATGGATTTCCATTTAAGTTTTTAACATCAGGTCTTGGATCAGGTAATAAAAAACCGTTTCTGTTAGGCATTTTAATTTTTCCTATATTTTCGTTAGATAATATAAAATCTTCATCAATAATATCATTCATATTTAATAAATAGGCCACAATTTTGTATGTCTCATCATAAGTTAAACTTTGAGCCTCTCCAAAGGGCATTGATCTGTAAACATAATCATAAATTGTAGAAGCATAAGGCCAATAACTTCCTGTTGTTTTCACTGGGTCGTGTGAACTTAAAGTTCCTGACCCACCAACTAATTCAGGCCATCTGTCAATACCCTCACCAAAATCACCATGACAAGAAGCACATCTTTCTGCATAAACTTCTTCGCCAGAGAGCGCATCACCACTTCCTTTAGGAGCGCCTAATCCATCTGGCCTTATGTCAATATCCCATCCAGCAACTTCTTCTTTTGTAGCAATTTTACCAATATTAAATTTTCTTGTTTCAGAAAACGATGATATAGAAAAAAAAATAAATAATAGTGAAAATATAATGTATTTACCCAAGTCTAACATTATCCACCTTACCATTTTTTGATATTAACCATGTTGCAATAGAATTATTATGGTATATAGAATTTACCCCTCTAATATTTTGAAGTTCTTTAATTGTTGGCTGCACATAATTGGTTTCATCAATTGCTCGAGATTGTAAAAGTATCTCTTCACCGTTCCATTCAAATGGAATGGTGAATCTTGTTAAAGACTTTTCTAAAACTGGACTGTGTAATTGAGCAGTTTTCCAATTTTTTCCACCATCTAAAGAAACATCAACTCTTTTTATTTTACCTCTTCCAGACCAAGCTAAACCTCTAATTTGGTGAATACCCTTTTGTAATACTGGTTTTTCAGGACAAGGTGATGTAATTACAGATTTTGCATCCATTACCCATGTAAACATTCTTGCCTTTCCATCAGATAATAAGTCAGTATATTTAGATGTTTCTTCCCTGGTCATATATGGTTTGTCTCCAAACTCTATTCTACGGAGCCATTTTACCCACATATTTCCTTCCCAACCAGGAACTACTAATCTTATAGGATAACCTTGTTCAGGCCTTAAAGCCTCTCCATTCATTGCCCATGCAATAATACAATCATCTTTAATTTTTTCTATAGGTATTGATCTAGTCATTCCTGAGGAATCACTACCCTCAGCAAGAACCCATTTAGCGTTATTTTTTAAGCCTGTTTCTTGAATTAAATCAGATAATTTAACTCCAGTATATTGAACATTATGAACCATCCCAAAAGTATATTGACAACCATTAAGTTGTGAACCCTTCCACTCCATTCCACCATTAGCAGCACATTCTAAAAAATAAAATTTGTTAACTTGCGGAAATCTTTTCAAATCATCTAAAGTAAAGATCATTTCTCTGTCAACTAAACCATTTATCATAAGTCTATAATCAACTGGATTAATTATAGCTGTACCACCATGATGCCTTTCAAAGCATAATCCATTTGGAGTAACTATTCCTTCAAGATCCTGTAAAGGTGTAAAATTAACTGATGATTCTGTACTAGCTGTTAACCATTCTACATTTCTTCTTATAACGTTTGATTCGAATTCAGATGGCATGCCATAAGGATTAACGTCAACACCATCGCCTAGAGTTTCAGTCCATTCTGGAACATTAGGAGGCAGATTTTTGTTATTAGCTTCTTTAGCGAGTAAAGTTTTAGAAGACAAACCAAGAGCGCCTAAACCTACCCCAGCTTTAATAATAGATCGACGGCTAATTATATCTTTCTTTTCTTTAGCCATTTCAAGAAACTGTCATTTTTCTTTTCATGGTATATGTATTTCCACTATCATCTTTCCATTCAAAATTAAATGTACCAGTTTTTTTTGCCTTATATGGAAAGGCTATATATGGATTTGTAGAAATTGATGGCTCTAATTTCATTTTAAATATTTCTTTACCTTCAAAATCTACTTTGAATGAATTAATTATTTGTCTAGGAATATTTTTTCCGTCTTTATCTTTCATTCTACCACTATGCATCGGATGTCTTATAAGCGTTTTAATTTCAATTACTTCATCTATAGCTGCTTTTTTTGGAACTTTTCCTCTAGGTTTAACTTTAGACATAATTTTCTCCTATATTATCCACCACACCCACCTATTGTAACTTTTACCTTAGACTTAGTCATAAAGTATTCATTCTTATTATTTTCAGCGACAAGAACGACATTTTGTGTTTTTGAAAGTCTAATTCTAGTTGTTGCAGAACACATACCCATATCAGGTGTAAAAGAGAATTTAGCGACATCTGGAGCAGGATTGCCATCAGCTAAAATATAAACATTTTTAACATAATTTTCTTCAGTCATTTCACTTTCAATTTCAAAATTAACTTTAACTTGATTGCCATTTTCTGCTATTTCAGGAAGGTCAAGAAATATATCCAATTCTTTTGCACCTTTACCTTTTGTAATTTCATCAATTCTTTTAAGAACTTGTTCTTTACCTGCAAAAGCTATTCCTGAAGACATAATATATCCAGCTGTGCCTAACATCAGCGCAATAGCATTTCTTCTGGAAATATTTATCATTTTTATGGTTTTCATCACAATAATCCTTGATTAATAAAATTCTATTTAGAATATACCCCCTATGGTATACATTATTTTTTTATTAGTAAATGAAAAAATTAATTTTCAATTATTTCATCAATTTGCCACCAAAACATTTCAGGATTTGAATAGCCAGAAATCCTGCCTATTTCAACATTATTTTTATAGAAAACAAAAGTTGGTGTAGCGTTTGTCTTAAATATTTCATTTAGTTTATTTTTGTTAATTTTGTCTACATACAATCTTTCAATAGGAAAAATTTTTGACACGTCTGTTTTATTATAGATATTCCCAATTTGTTTTTCCCAGACGATACAAACACCACAACTTTTATCTGATAACATAAATAATTTTGTTTCAGCAAAAGTTGACTTTAAAAAAAATAAAATAAAGCAAATAAAACTTAGGAAAAAATTTTTAAAATTGAAAACCATGTTTATTTAATATACCCTATATGGGTATACTTAATTTTGACTAAATTGTAAATATTTAAACTTGTAAAATTATGATTTTTAATACACAAATATTTATTGTTAAAGGGCGATAATAAAATGAATGCAGATGAAGCTAAAATTATTAATTTAAAAAACAAACATCTAATTTTTAGACTCAATAGAGCCATTGGACAAATAGAAGCTATAAAGCGTGATTTGTCAAATGATCAAGAAGAGCAGGATTGTGTTAAAACTTTCAATCAACTAAAAGCAAGTATTAACGCTCTAAAAAAATTTGGTCAAATTTATATGTCAGAACATTTAGATGAATGTTTAGAGCAGGGTGTTGATAAAGAGGAAATTTCTAAAAACTTAAAGCCAATTCTCAATGGAATTTTTAAATTATAAAGTGAAGGATAAACAACTTAGTCATTTAATATAAAATCAGCCTCTCAGAGATGTGTAAAATTAAAAACTCCCAATGCATTTTGGATAAAAATCAATAAATTATTTTTTGCTCTGCATGTTATTAAGACAATGCGCAAAAATTATATCAACCCAAGTTTAAAAAATTATACAAAATCTAATTTTTTAATTTAAAGTATCTATTAAAGAAAACTTATGCAAAAGAAAAAAATTTCAATTGTCGCTGGTGATATGGTTGGATTTTCTAGATTAATAGAAGAAGATGAAATCAATACACTTAAAAGACAAAAAATAATTATCAAAGATATAATATATCCTAAATTAGGTGAAAATAATGGAAAGTTAATAAAAACTACCGGAGATGGTTTCTTAGCAGTTTTTGAAAATTGTGATCAAAGTTTATCTTTCGGTATAGAAATTCAAAATCAAATAATTGATCAAGAAAAAATTATTATTCCAGAAAAAAAAATATGGTACAGAATTGGTATTAACTACGGTGAAATTATTCTAGAAAATGACGATATCTATGGAAATGAAGTTAACATAGCAAGTAGAGTTGAATCTATTTGTGAGCCAGGAGGTGTATCTATAACTTCATCGGTTAAAGAAAATCTTAAAACAGATAATATAAAATTAAAAAATATTGGTTATCAAGTGTTAAAGAATATAAAAAAACCTGTTGAAGTTTATCAATTAAATTTAAAAGATAAAAATTTAGATTTAGATTTAACAGAATCTGACCAAAAAATTCGTTATTGTTTATCTCAAGATCATACAACTATAGCCTATGCTAAGTTTGGCTCAGGCCCACCTCTTATTAAAGCACCAAATTTCATGACAAGCTTAGAACATGACTGGAGAAGCCCCATTTGGAAACATTACTTCAATTTTTTTGGATCTTCACACTCTTTTTATAGATTTGATCAACGAGGCAACGGTTTTTCAGACTGGGAGCCAAAAAAAATAAGCTTTGATAATTTTGTTGATGATCTAGATGCAGTTGTAAATGATGCAGGATTGGAAAATTTTCCATTATTTGCTTTGTCTCAAGGAACAGCTGTTTCTTTAGCTTATGCTGCTAAATATCCCAAAAAAGTAAGTAAGTTAATTATCTTAGGTGGTTATGCAAGAGGAAGAGCTTTCAGGATGAAAGCTGATGAGTTTCAAAAAATTTCATCTATGGATGAAGCAATGATTTTAAATGGTTGGGAGAAAGAAAACCCGGCATTTCGTCAATTTTTTGCAAGTAGCTTTTTACCTGAAGCATCTAAAGAACAAATGGATTCGTTTAATGATATAATGAAATTTACTACTTCAGCAACAAACGCTGCTAAAATATTGAAAGTAAATGATCAAATAAATGTAGTAGAAACATTACAAAAAATTGAAATTCCTAGCTTAATACTTCATGCAGAAAAAGATATGAGGGTCCCATTTACAGAGGGTGAATTTCTTTCAAAACACTTGAAAAATTCAAAATTAGTATCTCTACCTAGTAGTAATCACATAATTTTAGAACAAGAAGATTGCTGGCCAATTGTTCAAAAAGAAATTATGGAGTTTTTAAAGTCTTAGTTTACGATAAGTCTTTTTACAACGAAGGAATTTTACCCTTATGAAATTATTAATAAGATTAATTGTTCTTCAAATTAAGATTAAAACACTTCTACTGATAAAATTTTTAATAATAATAAATTTTACCGTAACAGCATCTCAAAAATCTGATGGTATATCTCCTGAGATTTATGATTTAAATTTATTAATGAATAAAAATCTTGAATTAAAAAAAAAAGGTAAACCAGTAATCGCCAATAAATGGATGGTAGTTACGGCAAACAAAAAAGCATCAGAAGCAGCTGCTAGAGTTTTGCATTCAGGTGGAAACGCTATTGATGCTATGGTTACTGCTCAATTAGTCTTAGGTCTTGTTGAACCTGAGTCTTCAGGACTAGGTGGTGGAGCTTTTTTAGTTTACTACGAAAAAAAAACAAAAAAATTAACTACACTAGATGGAAGAGAAACAGCACCACTGGAAGTAAAGTCAGATCATTTTCTAGACAATAAAGGTAACCCATTAACATTTTTTGAAGCTGTTGTTGGTGGAAAATCTGTTGGAGTTCCAGGTACTCCGGCATTGTTGGAAAAAGCACATCAAAAATGGGGTAAAAAAAAGTGGGAAGAGTTATTTAAAGATGCAATTCAATTGGCTGAAAAAGGATTTCCAGTTTCACAGAAATTAAGTTCATCAATAAAAAAAAACCATAAGTCTTTAAAAAAGTATAAAACTGCACAAAATTATTTTTTGCCACTAGGGAAAGGGTTAGAGTATGGCAACATAAAAACAAATGCAGATTATGCAAATACATTGAAACTTTTTTCTAGATACGGCTCTGATGTTTTTTATTCAGGCACAATAGGTGAAGACATAATTTCCACAGTTAGAAATGTAAAAGACAATCCAGGAAAACTGTCAAAAATTGATTTATTAAATTATGAAGTAAAAGAGAGAAATCCTGTATGTTCATTATATAGAAAATATAAAGTATGTGGCATGGGTCCACCATCATCGGGAGCAATAACTATAAATCAAATTTTAGGAATTGTTGAAAGATATGATCTATCAAAATTAGGATATAATAATTCTAAAACATGGAGGATTATCGGAGATGCATCTAGGTTAGCTTTTGCTGATAGAGGAAAGTATATTGCTGATAGTGACTTTGTTGATGTACCAATTGATAAACTGATTGATAAAAAATATTTAAATTTTAGATCAAATAAATTAGAAACAAAAATGAAAATACCAGAAATTAAACCTGGTTTAATTTTACACAAAGAAACAAATAATTATATATATGCTAATTCGTTAGAGTTTCCATCTACAACTCACATATCAATTGTAGATGAATATGGCAACGCACTTTCGATGACTTCAACTATTGAAAGTAGTTTTGGATCCAGATTAATGACAAATGGAGGGTTTCTTTTGAATAATGAACTTACTGACTTTTCATTTCAAAGAGAAAAAAAAGGAAAAAGAGTTGCTAATAATATTGAACCAAACAAGAGGCCAAGATCATCAATGGCACCAACAATTATTTTCAAGAATGACAAACCATTATTTATTATTGGATCACCAGGAGGAAGTAATATCATAGGATATGTCGTAAACTCTATTATTGGATTAATTGATTGGAAAATGAATGTTCAACAAGCTGCATCTATACCGCACGGAATTAACAAGTTTGGAACATTCTATTTAGAAAAAAACTCAAAAATATCCTTGCTTAAAAATCAATTAGAAAAAAAAGGGTATAAAGTTAAATTAAGAAACTTTTATTCAGGTTTAAACATAATTCAAATTAAAAATAAACTTTTTGGAGGTTCCGACCATCGAAGAGAAGGTATTGCGATTGGGTACTAACTTAATTAAAAGAATTAATCATGAATAACTGCATTTTTTGTAATATAGAAAAAGATATCATAGTCCATGAGTATAATCATTTTTATGTCATAAGAGATGCTTTTCCAGTGACCCCTCTTCATTCACTCATTATTACCAAGAGGCATGTTGTAAGTTATTTTCAATGCTCTCAAGAAGAACATGATGAGATCCCAATTGTGCTAGATACACTAAAGACCGAATTCAAAATTTTAGATGAATCAATAACAGGTTTTAATATCGGAATGAACATAGGTAAAGATGCAGGGCAGACTATTTTTCATTGTCATATTCATATCATTCCAAGGAGAAAAGGTGACACTCCAAATCCTAAAGGCGGCGTTAGAGGTGTAATTCCACTGAAACAAAAATATTGAGCATTTAGACTCTCTTTTTGATTTAAGTTACTTCTTTTTACTTTTCCAAGTACCACCATATTGATAGGTGTCCTTAAATCCTAGTTTTATCTCTTTCAGACATGAAACACATAAAAAAACATAACTTTTTAAATCACCATATCTGCAACGGTAAAGAACTTTATTCAGTGATTTACAATGATAGCATTCTTTAGTTCTTACTCTCATGATATAAATTAAATGATCTATCTTTTATTAAACTTCAAACCTTTTATAATGTATACCGGAACTATTAAATTTTATTTATCTCCTCAAAGGAGTTTTTAAATTAGTTTTTTGTTCTCTTATTTCTTCTCTAAAAAATATAAACATTCCTGCTAGTATAATTATTATACATCCTGTTATAGTTCTTAATGTAGGTATGTCGTTAAATAAAAAAAATCCTATCACTACAGACCAAACAATTATTGAATATTCAAATATAGATGTTACTGATGTCGAATACGAGCTGTATGCCTGAAACACACAGGTAAATGCAATGGTCGCTAAAACACCTATCATAAGAAAAAATTTCCAAGTATGATTAATATGACTAAACCATTCTCTAAAAATAAACTTAACTGTCGGATCACTGAAATTATCGAATTGCCCTGATCCTAAAATTAAAAATAAAAAACTACATAATAAAATTGTTATTAAATAGAAATAAAATAATTGAGTATAAGTATCATCTTTATCAGAAGTTATTTTTGTAATTGTCATTGATAAAGAATAAAATAAAGCACATAGAAGTGGTAAAAGTGTTTTGTAATCAAAATCATTAAAGTTTGGGTTCAATATTATGTACACTCCTACAAAACCCAAAAATATTGACAACCATCTTTTGTAACCAATATGTTCTTTTAAAAATATACTTGCAAAAATTGACATAAAAAAAGGTGTAGAAAAGTATAATGCTGTAGCAACAGCAAGTGTTAAATATGTCAGTGAAACAAAATAAAAACTAAAAGCTAAAAAATGTAAAACTACTCTAATTATTGATAAAAAAGGGTAATGAGTAATCAGTGAAATTCTTTGTTTTGTGATTAATAAAAATCCGCCCCATAATAATGCTGCAATTAAAGTTCTTGCAAAAAAAAATTCATATAATGAAGTTGTTTCAAAAATATATTTTAAAATAGCATCGTGTACAGAAAATAATGCCATTGCAATTAAAATGTAAATTATTCCAAATATATTTTTATTTACATTCATAATTTAGAAATAGACATAATTTATTTAAGTTATACTATCATGCATTTTTCTAAAACTAAATATAGATAGAGCTCCAAATAATACTAATTATTATTACAAAATTAGAAAAATCTAACTTCATTTTTAAGCATAAT
>CABZCK010000023.1 GCA_902524215.1 uncultured SAR116 cluster alpha proteobacterium | reverse complement strand
AATCGAGTTAGTTGAAACTACTGTTGGAAAAATTTTTAATGATAAAATAAGATTAGATGTAATTTCATCTTTTTGTTCACTAACTTCCTTCATTTTGCCTGAGAGAGAAAACTGTCCATTTTTTTTTAAAAAATCTAGAACTTTATTAAAAGAAATTCCTTTTAATCCCTCAAATAATGAAGTTTTGAAATTATATATTTTTTGGGAATTAGATTTGTTAAATGAAGTTGGCACCCCATTGAATTTCAGTGAATGTACTGTATCGGGAGAAAAAAAAAATTTAAAATATGTAAGCCCTAAATCTGGAAATGCAGTAGGAAGTTCTTTTGCAGGAAAATATGAAAATAAGTTGTTAAAATTACCATTTTTTTTAGGAGGTGTTAATGTTATTAACAATAATGAAATTGATGATATATTTTCTGGCTATAACTTAACTTTGTTTTTTTTAAAAAAATTTTTACATACTTTTGATTTTAATAATTTAACAAAATTATTACTTGCAAGAATAAGATTACAAAATAATTTGAAATAAAGAGGTTTATAATGGAAGATTTGAAAATTATTAATAGAACATTTTCTGAAGAAATTTCAGAAAGATATTTATCATATGCTCTTTCGACAATTACATCCCGGTCATTGCCGGATGTCAGAGATGGGTTAAAACCAGTTCATAGGAGATTAATTTATGCTATGAGGCAATTAAAATTAAACCCTAATAGTAACTTTAAAAAATCTGCTAGGGTTGTTGGTGATGTAATGGGAAAGTTTCATCCTCATGGTGATGCTGCAATTTATGATGCCATGGTAAGAATGGCACAAGAATTTTCATTAAAATACCCATTAGTAAATGGTCAAGGTAACTTCGGAAATATTGATGGAGATAATGCTGCTGCAATGAGATATACAGAGGCAAAACTTACTGAATTTGCTGAATTGTTAATAAGAGATATTGATTCAAACACTGTTGATTTCAAAGAAACATATGATGGTGAAGACAGTGAACCAATTGTACTTCCCTCTGCTATACCAAATTTATTAGCAAATGGTTCACATGGTATTGCTGTGGGTATGGCGACTTCAATACCACCTCATAATTTATCAGAATTATTTGATGCTTGTTTGTATTTATTAAAATTTCCAGAAGCTACTGATAAAAAAATTATCAGTTTTGTAAAAGGTCCAGATTTACCCACCGGGGGTATAATAATTGAATCACAGGACTCAGTTTATCAAACTTATAAATGTGGAAAAGGAAGTTTTAGAGTTAGGTCAAAATGGAATGTAGAAAAGTTAAAAAATGGAAAATGGAAAATAATTATTTCTGAAATCCCATATCAAATTATTAAAAGTAAATTAATTGAGAAAATTGATAATTTGGTGGAAGATAAAAAAATTCCGCTGATGTCTGAGATTATTGATGAAAGTGCTGAAAATGTTAGAATTGTAATTGAGCCTAAAAATAGAGACGTATCTCCTGAGCTTTTGATGGAAAATTTATTTAAGCTAACTGACTTAGAAGCTAAAGTTCATTTAAACTTAAACTATTTAGATAAAAAAAATATTCCTGGAGTAAGATCTTTAAGAGTCGCATTAATTGATTGGCTGGAACATAGAAAGGAAATTTTAGAAAGAAAGTCAAATTATAGATTAAACAAAATTAAAGATCGGTTAGAGGTAATTGATGGACAAATAATTGTTTATTTAAATCTAGATAGAGTGATTCAAATTATTAGACAAGAAGATGATCCTAAAGAAGTTTTAATTAAAGAGTTTAAATTGTCAGAAATACAGGCCAACTCAATATTAGATATGAGATTAAGATCATTACGAAAGTTAGAGGAAATAGAATTAAAAAATGAAAAAAATAATTTAATATCTGAACAAGAAACATTATTAAAAATTCTGTCAGATGAGAGTGTTAAAAAAAATGTTTTAATAGATGAAATTAAAGAAATAAAAAATAACTTAAAAAATAAAATTAATAGAAAGACTACTTTTGAGGTGGCACCTGAATTAGAAATGCCAGATTTTGATAAATTTATCGAAGAGGAACCAATCACGATTATTTTATCTAGTCAAAACTGGATTAGATCACAAAAAGGTCATGTGGAATTGAATTCAGAATTCAAAGTAAGAGAAGGAGATGCAATTAAAAAAGTTATTCACGCAAAAACAAATGATAAAATAATCTTTTTTTCTGATAAGGGATTTTTTTATAGTATTTTAGGAAATAAATTACCGTCTGGACGTGGTTTTGGTGAACCTTTATCAAAATTTTTTGATTTAGATAATAACGAAAAGATAGTGAACTTTTTTACTTATTTTGAAGGTGAAGTTGCAATAGCATCATCAGATGGTTTGGGTTTCAAAATAAAAACTGACAAATTAATTGCAGCAACAAGATCAGGTAAAAAAGTTTTTAATCTTAATGAAAATAAAAAAGCTAAAGCTTTAACAATTTGTGATAAAGAGTATCTAGCAGTGACTGGAAGCAATAGAAAAATGCTAGTTTTCAATTTATCTGAATTACCTGAACTAAATAAAGGCAAAGGTGTTATATTACAAAGATATAAAGATGGTTATTTAGAGGATATAAAATCAATTTCTAAAGCTGATGGAATGGTATGGAATTTAACAGGCGGAAGAAAAAGAACAGAAAAGGATATTTCTGGGTGGATTGGAAAACGTGGAAGCGTTGGTAAAATGGTTCCTAATGGTTTTCCTAGACCGCCAAAATTTGATTAAAAATAAGCCATAAATGTTTGATTAAAAATTAGACAAAGAATAATTTTTTAATTAATTTATATACAAAGTTTAATTATAATTAAATTGCATTTAGTTTAAAATCATTCTAAGTTACATTAATCAAATTTCTTAAATTATTAGTTAGATATGGAGGAATTAATGAAAAGAAGAGATTTTTTATCTAAAGCTGGTTTTGGAGTTACTGCCGGTATTATAGGTGCAAGTACGTTATCGACTCCAGCTATTTCAGGAGGTCATAAAACAATAAATGTTGTTTCTACATGGCCCAGAGATTTTCCTGGTCTAGGCCTTTCTGCACAGAGGTTATCTGCAAGAATTACTGAACTTTCCGAAGGTAAGTTAAAAGTTAATTATTTTGCAGCAGGAGAAAAAGTTGGAGCTTTTGATGTATTTGATGAAGTTGCATCAGGAAACTCTCAAGCCTACATTGCTGCAGAATATTATTGGAAAGGTAAACACGCAGCTTTTAACTATTTCACATCAGTGCCATTTGGCATGACGACTGTGGAGTGGAATGCATGGATTAAATTTGGTGGCGGCCAAAAGCTTTGGGATGATTTGTCTGGTGAGTTTGGTTTAAAAGCACTTCCTTGTGGAGGAACAGGAACCCAAGCCGGTGGTTGGTTTAATAAAGAAATCAATTCAGGTGAAGACTTAAAAGGTCTAAAAATGAGAATACCTGGTCTTGGTGGAACAGTTATGTCAAAACTTGGAGCTTCTCCAGTTTCACTACCTGGTGGTCAGATTTATGAAAATTTAGTATCTGGTTCAATTGATGCTACAGAATGGGTTGGCCCATATAACGACTATTTCATGAAATTTTATGAGGCTGCTAAATTTTACTACACTGGTGGAATGCATGAGCCGGGTTCTTGTCTTGGTATGGGTTTTAATGCAAGTTTTTGGGGTAAGTTAACCAAAACTGAACAAGCTCTTATTACAGCAGCATGCATGGAAGAACATGCGGCGCAATATGAAGAAACTTGTGCGAAGAATGGTGAGTATCTTGAAAAGTTAGTTAAAGATCATGGAACTAAAGTAAAGTCATTTAATGATGATGTATGGGATGCTTTTGGAGAAGCTGCTGCAGAAGTTTTTGAGGAGACAAGAGCTCATTCAGCAATGGCCAAAAAAGTTGATGACGCTTATCAAGGCTTCATGAAAGAATGTGGTACTATGATGGCTAATTTTGAGATTAGCTATGTTAATCAAAGAAATAGAGTACTAGATATCTCTTAAATAAAAAAAAGGATTAGGAAAAATTCCTAATCCTTTAAAAAAACCCTAATTTATGAATAATTCTGATTTATTATTAAAACTCTTTGGTTGGTCATCAATAAGCTTAGTTGTAGCTTATTTGATTGATAATGTAATGATTGTTGGTTTCAATTTTCCAGGCGCTTTTAGTATATTCACAAACTTTAGTTTAGAGGGACTATTTGAATTTTTCATATATATATTAATTTTTTTTATTACTTTTTTTATTGTAAGAAAAAGTCATTCAAATTTTAGAAGTAATTCTCAAATACTTCATAATTTAAATATTTATTTAATAAGATCTTTTTTTTGGATAATCTTAATCACAGGGTTAGTTGATATTGCAATTGCATTCATGAGGGTTGAAAAAATATTTGAATTTTTTCTAGGTAAAGAAATTTCTTCAAATTTCAGTAGACCTGTATTTGTTGGTATGTATTTCCATGTGCCTTTAATCATTTTAGGTTTTATAATTGCAAAATTTACAAAAACAATTGGGTTTCATTGGTTATCTCTTTTGATTGTCGCCTCAGAATTATTAATTGTCATCACTAGATTTGTATTCTCATATGAACAGACTTTTATGGGCGATTTAGTAAGATATTGGTACGCTGGGTTATTTTTATTTGCTTCGGCATATACTCTCTATGAAGATGGACACGTAAGAGTTGATATTATTTACCAAGGGCTAAAAGAGAAAACAAAAAACCTAGTTAATTGTTTTGGCAGTATTTTGCTAGGTTGGTCAACATCCATTGTGATAATATTATTATGTTTTTATGGGAAGCAATCTATTGTTAATAGTCCAGTGGCAAATTTTGAAGTAACTCAGCAAGGTAGTGTGGGTATGTTTATAAAGTATCATATGGCAGTTTTTCTAGCAATTTTTGGAATAACAATGCTAATTCAATTTATAAGTTATTTTTTTGAATCAATTGCCGATTATAAAAATGAAAAAGGAAAAAGAATTATTGAGACTTCTTCGAGTCACTGAATAAGTTATGGAATTATTATTTTTAGCAATACTTGTAATTTTAATGGCAATAGCTCTTGGATCAGGTTATCCAGTAGCTTTCGCCTTACCAGGTTCTGCAATTATATCAATATTACTAGCTGGCTTAACAGGTTTTTTACTTGAAGGCAATGTAGATGCATATTTTCATACTGGTGGCGCTTTAGAGTGGCTTTCTGCAGGTGTAACCAATCTTAGAGGTGTTTACTGGGAAGTAGAAAGAGATACTCTTATAGCAATACCGTTATTCATTTTTATGGGAATTATGCTTCAGAGATCTAAAATAGCAGAAGACTTACTTGTTACTATGGCTCAATTATTTGGTCCAGTAAGAGGTGGTTTGGGTATCTCTGTTGTTTTTGTAGGCGCCTTGCTAGCTGCAACTACCGGTATTGTTGGTGCAACCGTAGTAGCAATGGGTTTAATTTCTCTTCCAGCAATGTTAAGAAATAAATATTCAACTCCTTTAGCAACAGGTACAATTGCTGCTTCAGGAACACTGGGTCAAATTATTCCACCATCAATAGTTCTAATTATTTTAGCTGACCAATTATCATCTGCATCTGATCAGGCTAGCACTATGAGAAAATCATTGTACAAAGAATCTACAGGTGAATTAACAATGCCTTCCGTGTTTGATGTGATTTCTACAAGTGCGGGTGAAATGTTTTTAGGTGCTTTCGTACCAGGATTACTTCTTGTTGGAATTTATATGGCATTTATTTTAATAGCAGCCTTTTTATTTCCCAAGATAGCACCCCCAGTTCCTTATAAAGGTAAAATGGATAAAAAATTTTGGGTAAATGTATTTTTAATTTTAATTCCACCGTTAACATTAATTATTTTAGTTTTAGGATCCATTATATCTGGAATTGCTACTGTAAATCAAGCTGGAGCAATTGGAGCAGCTGGCGCGATTGTTATGGCGGGATATAGACAAACTTCTGGAAGTAAGTCATCGTACTATCCTGCATTGATAATTTTGATTGGGTTAGTCTTAATCGGATATGCAATTTCTCAATACGATATGAATATAAAATTAATTAACTCATTTGAAGATAAAATAGGAATATTTTTAGGTCTATTAGGATCTGGTTTAGTAGTTATATCTCTAATATGGAGTGGAAAACGGCTTTTTAATAAAGAAAATACTATGCAAGAGGTAATGCTTGAGACTGCGAAAACCACCTCATTAGTGTTTATTATTCTCCTTGGCGCTGCTATGCTCACTGCTGCTTTTAGAGCTTTTGGAGGAGAGGAGTTAGTAAAAGATTATTTAAATTCTCTTCCAGGGGGTTTTTGGACAAAGTTTGTTATTGTAATGGTAGTAATTTTTATTCTTGGTTTTTTTCTTGATTTTATTGAGATTGCTGTTGTTGTTGTACCAATTGTAGCACCAATACTTTTAGCAGATCCCTCTGCAAATATTACTGCCGTATGGTTAGGAGTAATGATTGGATTGAACATACAAACCTCTTTTCTAACTCCTCCTTTTGGGTTTGCGTTATTTTACTTAAGGGGAGTTGCATCAAAGGCAGTAAAAACATTAGATATGTATAAAGGGGTTATACCATTTATTGCGCTTCAACTTCTAGCATTAACTATCGTTGGGATTTATCCTACATTGGTTAATTATTTGCCTAACAGAGTAAGTTATCTATCTGAAAATTCTCCTCCTCCAAGGAATCCTAAATTACAAACTTGTATAGAGGATTATATAAAAGAGAAATACCTTATTGGAAATAACGAAATTAAAAACTCTATTGAAATTTTTAAAAACAGTGATTTATCATCTTTAGACAAAAAATATAGTCAAATCATCTTATCTTCTCTGTCTGGGATAGATGAAGCTATTGGTTCATTGAAACAAGCTTATAATATAAATCAGGAAATTTCAGAAAAATCAAAAGACTATTTACCAATCTTAAATGAAGTTAGAGGGATACAGAGAGTTAACTCAGCACTAACTAAAGAGCTTGAAGAAAAACAAATAATTATGGATAGAACTGATAAAACAGATGCTAAATCATTGAAAAAGATTAATGATGAAATCCAAAGTATTAAACTTAAAATTAATTCAAACAACAAAACTATACCTAATGATTGGATTTCTATTAACAAAAATTTTAAAAAAATAGTTAAATTAGAACAGAAAAAAAGAAATGACTATAGAAGACTAGCAGACAATTCGTATGAAAAATTAGCTACTCTTTCTCTACTATTAAGTTCAGTTAATGATTTTAAAAAGTTTAATGATAATTTTATTGATTTAAAATCTAAATTAGATCAAGAAGACAAGTTAATACTTTCAGAACAAGTTAAATCCTTATCAAAAAAGATAAGTGAATTACCAGATAATAGAAAAATAACTTCTAATCTAAATAAAGTTAGACGAGAACTTAAAAAGAAGAAAGTTAAAATGGAGAAAGTCTATAAACTTTTCGATAAATCTTATTCTGAATATTTAAAAAAATTAAAATCACTCAATAAAATTGACCCATCAGTTTTATCGAATTTAAATAAATTTATTAATTCAATAAAATACAACGTTGGTGTTAGACAACAACCAAAGTTAAATAGGGATTTAGCCCTTTATGCAGCAACTTGTAATGCTGATCATAGAGATTTATCAATACACTTCTAAATGCTACAGACAATTAAATCCTGTAATAACATGATGGTTAGTCCTCATTGGATGGCAACACAAGCAGGTATAGACATTATGCGAAATGGTGGAAATGCGATTGAAGCCATGATATCCTCTGCAGCGGTGATTTCAGTTGTATACCCTCATATGAATTCATTAGGTGGAGATAATTTTTGGTTAGTAAACACTTTTGATCAAAAGTTAATTGGCATTGAAGCTACAGGATTTTCTTCTGAAAAAGCAACTATAGATTTTTATAATTCAATGGGATTAAAACAAATACCTGGCAGAGGTGATTTAGCTGCAATTACGGTCCCAGGTGTAATCAGTGGTTGGAAGAAAGCTTATGAATATAGTTTAAATCAATTAAACGGTAAAAAGACTTTAACTGAAATTTTAGATCCAGCTATTCAAATTGCTAATTCTGGATTCTCAGTAACTTCTACATTAGAAAAAAACTTAAAAAGTAAAAAATCTGAATTAATAAATTTAAAAGAATTTGCGAATAAATATTATTCTAATGAATTAATTGAAGGCTCAATTATCAAATTTACAGAAATGGCTGAAACTTTTAAATTACTTGTTAAAAATGGATTTGACGATTTTTATAGAGGAGAGACTCTTAAAAAAATTTTTTCAGATTTAAAAAAAACTAATTGCATATTAACAGAAAATGATTTCATAAGTTTTAATTCAAGGTTTGTGGAGCCTATTCACTTAAGTTTGGATGATTGTAAAGTTTATAACTTACCTCCTCCAACTCAAGGTGTTTCATCCTTATTAATACTTGGCATATTAAATAAACTTAAACATAAATGTGAAACTGAGTTTAATTTTATCCACAGTATTGTAGAGGCTACTAAAAAATCTTTCATATTAAGAGATAAATACGTAACGGATCCAGATTATATGAAAATAGATATTAATGAATTAATTAATGATAAATTATTTTCTAAATTAGCAAATGAAATTAATTATAAAAAAGCTTTGGAATGGCCTATAACATCCCAAAAGGGTGATACAGTTTGGTTAGGTTCATCTGATCAATATGGAAATTCTGTTAGTTTTATTCAAAGTATTTTTTGGGAGTTTGGATCTGGAATTTATTTGCCAGAAACTGGCATTACATTACAAAATCGAGGAGCAAGTTTTTCTTTAAATAGTGAAAGCAATAATGCTCTTTGTCCTAGAAGAAGACCTTTTCATACAATTCAACCTGCTTTAGCAAAGTTTAATGATGGACGATGTTTGTTATATGGCACTATGGGTGGTGATGGACAGCCACAGACGCAAGCAACAATTTTTTTGAGGTACAAAGAATTGAAACAAAATCTCCAAGATGCAATAAATAATCCCAGGTGGTTACTTGGCAAAACTTGGGGAAATGATGTTCATAATCTTAGATTAGAAAAAAGGTTTGACAATAGAATTATATCAAAATTAATTGAGGCAGGTCATCAAGTACAATTGGTAGATGATTTTGATGAAATAATGGGACATGCTGGCGCAATAATTATAGATAAATATGGAAACAAAGAGTCTGGATTTGATTTAAGGAGTGATGGAATTGCTCTGGGAAATTAAATTTTAGTCCATTTTCCATCTGAAAATAATTCACCTTCCTTAAATTTTAACTTATAGTTCATTCTTTGAGCATTTTTAATATAGTATCCTAAATATACATAGTCTAGGTTAAGTTTGTTTGCTAATTCTATTAATTCTAAAATCATAAAATTGCCTAAACCTTTTTTTTCATATTTAACATCATAGAAACTATAAACAGCAGATAAACCATCTTTTTGATAATCAAATAACATTAAGCCTATTAGTTTTTCTTTATTTCTAAACTCATAAAGTTGTGTATTAATCGGAGAGGTTTCAATCATTGATTTAAAATCATCAAATGTCATGTTTGACATTGAACTTCCTTTATGTCTATTATTTTGATAATTAGAAAACAAATGAAAGTATTCTTCAGAAGCTAGATTTTTTTTTAATACAATATTTATTTCAGAATTATTTTTTCTTATTCTTTTAAGACTTTTTGAAAGAGAAAATTTTTTTAGATTTACTCTATAAGATTTACATTCTGTGCAATGACTACAAGATGGTCTATACATCCAATTTTCAATTCTTCTAAACCCAGATACAGATAACTCGTCAAATAAAAAGGGGTTGTTATTTAAATCTGTCACTAATCTTTTTTCAGATTCATTCTCAAGGTAAGGGCACTTAGTTTCTTTTGTCATAAAGAAAATAGGATAATTTAATAGATTTACTTTTTCAAATTTAGACATAATTTATTAAACGACTAAATTTAATATTTTTCAATTTATTTTCTTTTACCATATCCACCTGGAGTAGGTGTTTTAATAACAATAGCATCTCCTTTATTAACTTTTCTATAATCACAACCATTTAAAATTTCTTTATTTTTATTTTTTCTGATTATGTAATTTTCTCCTAACATTCCATTTTCTCCACCTTTAAGGCCGTGAGGTTTAATTTTTCTATGACTTGATAAAATTGCTAGTTCCATATCTTCTTTAAATAATATTTCTCGGTAAGTCCCGTCTCCACCATTGTAAATTCCTTTGCCACCAGAGTTTCGTCTGATATGAAAATTTTTTAGTATTACTGGAAACTTTAACTCCAAAATTTCAGGATCAGTTAATCGCGAATTTGTCATATGAACTTGTATAGCATTTGTTCCGTGAAAATCTGGGCCTGCAGGAGAACCTGAACAAATAGTTTCATAGTATTGATATTTTTGATTACCAAATGTCAAATTATTCATCGTTCCTTGACTGGACGACATAACATTTAGTGCTGAAAGTAAAGCATTGACTAAATGCTGACTGGTTTCAACATTACCTGCTACCACAGCTGCAGGATATTTTGGATTAAGCATACAGTCTTTTGGAATTATTATTTTTATTGGTTTAAGACAACCAGAATTCATTGGTATATTTTTATCAACTAACAATCTAAAACAGTATAAAACGGCTGCAATAACAACTGGTTTTGGAGCATTGAAATTATTTGGAAGTTGATTAGATGTTCCTGTGAAATCAACTATTACTTTTTTGTTTTTTTCGATTTTGGTTATTTTAACTTTAATTATTGCATCATTATCTGTTTTAAGAGTGAAGTTTGAATTTTTCAGTTTTTTTATTGCATTAGCAACACTTTTTTCAGCATTAAGACTAATAAATTTGATGTAGTTTAAAAATTTTGTTTTACCATATAATTGATACGCTTCTTGTAATAGGAGAAGTCCTTTATAATTCGATGCTATTTGAGCCTTAATATCTAATATATTGTGTAAAACATTTCTTGCTGGATATTTATGTTCTTTAAAAATTTTAAATATTAATTTTTCATTAAATATTTTTTTTGAAATTATTTTAACATTGTCAAAAAGAACACCTTCTTCTTCTATATTTTTAGCTAATGGTGTCATAGATCCAGGAGCTGTACCTCCAACATCTGCATGATGTCCTCTAGAGGCTACAAAAAAAGTAAGTTTTTTTTCAATAAAAACAGGTGTCACTATTGTTATATCTGGCAAATGAGTGCCACCATTATAAGGTGCATTTAAAGCAAAGCTATCACCTTCATAAATATTATTTTTGTTATTTTTAATAATACTTTGAACTGATTGTTGCATTGATCCTAAATGAACTGGCATGTGAGGAGCGTTAGCAATAAGCTCACCTTTTTTGGAAAAGACAGCACATGAAAAGTCAACTCTTTCCTTAATATTTACGGATGATGCTGTTTGCTGAAGCACTGTGCCCATTTGCTCAGCAATGTTCATGAATAAGTTATTGAATATCTCTAGTAAAATAGGATCAGATTTATTTAAATTTAGAGTATTAAAATTTTTTAACTTTTTCTCATTAATTTTATCCAAGACAACAAATTGGTTGTTTAAAAATTTTGTTTCCCAACCATCTTCAACAAAAATAGTTTGATTATTTTCA
>CABZCK010000022.1 GCA_902524215.1 uncultured SAR116 cluster alpha proteobacterium | reverse complement strand
AATCTTATTTAAAACATTTTCAATTTTATAACTTAATTCTTGCTCTGTTTCGTATTTAAAAGTATTGGTTATAAAAGATCCGGTTGATACATCTAGCCATGATAAAGAAAATTTAGCTTTTTCTATAAAAATACAACCAAGAAAGTTATGTTGTTCACTCTCTAAATGATTTTCTTCAATCAATGTTCCTGGTGTAATAATTCTTGTGACTTCTCTAGTTAAAGGCCCTTTTATACCTTTTGTAGTCATTTCTTCTGGAGAGCTTGTTTGTTCACAGATTGCAATCTCAAAACCTTTTTTCACTAATTTTGGAACATAATTGTTTACTGCATGAAATGGAATTCCACACATTGGAATGCTCTCATTTAAAACTTTTCCTCTTTTTGTAAGCGTTATATTTAATTCTTTTGCCGTAATAATTGCATCATCAAAAAATAGCTCATAGAAATCTCCCATTCTAAAAAAAAGTAAAGAATCCTGATTACTCTTTTTTAAATAAGCATATTGTTGCATTGCAGGTGTTAACTTACTAACGTCCTTAATGTCTCTTAATTTCACAACTACCTCTATTCAAAACAGGCTAAAAAAACAATTTATTTATATGATTTTTAAGCAAATCATATTAAGATTTTATTTCATTTTACATATTAATTAAAGGAGATCTTTTATGTCAGGTGAAAATTTAAATCAAAAGAAGGATGCCTTAGATTATCATAAAAATGGAAAGCCTGGTAAATTAGAAATTATACCCTCAACACAATTAAATAGCGCTCAAGACCTATCATTAGCATACTCTCCAGGTGTTGCTATTCCTTGTTTAGAAATAGAAAAAAGTCCTGAAACTGCTTATGATTACACAACAAAAGGAAATTTAGTTGCTGTAATATCTAACGGAACAGCAGTCTTAGGACTAGGTAATATTGGAGCTTTAGCTTCAAAACCAGTAATGGAAGGTAAATCTGTTCTATTCAAAAAATTCGCCGATGTAGATTCCATAGATCTAGAAGTCAATACAGATGATATTGACAAATTTGTAGAAACTGTAACAAACCTAGAACCTAGTTTTGGAGGAATAAATTTGGAGGATATAAAGGCTCCAGATTGTTTTATTATAGAAGAGAAATTAAAAGAAAAATTAAATATTCCAGTTTTCCATGATGATCAACATGGAACTGCAATAATAACAGCTGCAGGAATAATTAATGCATTAGATTTGACCCAAAGAAAAATCCAAAATACCAAATTTGTTATAAATGGTGCTGGTGCAGCTTCAATAGCATGTGTTGAATTAATTAAGGCGATGGGAGCTAGAAATAAAAATGTAATTTTAATTGATAGACAAGGTGTAATATATCAAGGACGTGGCTCTAACATGAATCAGTGGAAATCTGGCCATGCAGTCAAAACAAAAGCTCGTTCTCTTGAAGATGCCTTAATAGGTGCCGATGTCTTTTTAGGTTTATCTGTAGAGGGCGCCGTAAGCAAAAAAATGGTTAAATCAATGGCTAAAAATCCCATTATATTTGCCATGGCAAATCCAACTCCAGAAATTATGCCTGAAGAAGTCAAAGAAGTAAGAAACGACGCTATTATTGCAACAGGAAGATCTGATTATCCTAATCAAGTAAATAATGTACTTGGTTTCCCCTATATATTTAGAGGTGCTTTGGATGTTAGGGCAGTAAAAATCAATGAAGAAATGAAAATTGCAGCAGCAGACGCTATAGCTAAATTAGCCAGAGAGGATGTTCCTGATGAAGTAAACAAAGCTTATAGTGGTCAAAATCTTCATTATGGAAAAGATTATATAATTCCTGCTCCTTTTGACCCAAGGCTAATATCACGTGTCTCTTTTGCCGTTGCAAAAGCTGCATTAGATAGCGGTGTAGCTCAAAAACAAATAGATTCTTTTGATAATTACAAAAGCCAATTGAAACAGAGAATTAATCCTATAGCATCAATTTTAGAACCAATTAAAAGAAGTATTACTAATAAAAAAAAGAAGGTTGTTTTTGCTGAAGGTGAATCTGAAAATGTAATTCGTGCGGCCTTAACTTTTTACAATTCAGGTTTTGGGATTCCAATATTAATAGGTAGAGAAACAGTAATTAAAGAAAATATGAAAAAACTAAATTTAGATGGAGTTGAAAATCTTAAAATTTTCAATGCAAGAATAAGCAATAAGAATGAACAATACATAAATAACTTATATTTACTTCTCCACAGAAAAGGGCACCTTCGTAGAGATTGTCAAAAATTGGTAAATCAAGATAGAAATGTTTTTGCTGCATCGATGGTGACCGCAAGAGATGCAGATGCAATGGTAACAGGATTTACAAGACCTTTTAATAGATGTTTTGATGATATTACAAATGTGATAGATAACTTAAAAAAAAATGATTATTTGTCAATGTCAATTGTTGTCTCTAAACAAACTACAATTTTCATTGGTGATGTAAACATTCATCAGAAACCATCCGGGTCAGACTTAGCTAATATAGCAATAGGTATTGCGAGTAATGCAAAAAAATTAGGATATAATCCTAAAGTTGCTATTTTATCATATTCTAATTTTGGAAATCCTTCAGGATCAAACACGAAAGCAATTTATGAATGTCTTAAAATATTAGAAGATAAAAAAGTTTCATTTGAGTTTGACGGTGAAATGACAGCTGAAGTTGCACTTGATTATAATTTGATTAGAGAAAACTATCCATTTTGTAAATTAACAGGCCCAGCAAATGTTTTAATTATGCCTGATCTTTATTCAGCAAATATTTCATTTAAACTTTTACAAAAAATGGAAAATTTATCTGTAATTGGACCTGTAATGATTGGTGGAAATAATCCTTTTCAAATTGTACAAATGGGGTCTTCAGTTTCAGATATTGTCAATTCAGCATGTATTTCAACATATAACTCACTTTAACTAACTATAAAACTTGATAACTGCTCTGATGGTCTTGCTCCATATTGCTGTATTACATGTGAAGCGGCTTTAGTAGCCAGTTTCCCACAATTCTCTAAGGATAATTTATTTGAAAAACCAAATAAAAAACCTGCTGCAAATAAATCACCTGCTCCAGTTGTGTCCACCACGTTTAATCCCTCAATAGGAGGTATAAATACTTTATTATTTCCTTTAAATATATTTGCTCCTTCCGACCCTCTAGTGACTATAGCAGTTTCTACAATTGAATTAACTTTTCCTGTATCTTTTCCATTAAAGAGTGCTATTATTTCCTGTTCATTGCCAAATAAAATATTAACATAATTTTTTATTAATGAGAAAAAGTCTTCTCTATGTCTTTCAACACAAAAGCTGTCTGATAGGGATAAACATATAGGAGAATTTTTTTTCTGAGCAATTTTACAAAGATCTATCATTGCTTGTTTAGTCTCTTTTTTATCAAATAAATAACCTTCAAGATATAAGATATTATTATTACCAAATACAGATTGATCAAAGTTTTTTAATGATAATGAGACACTTGCATCTAAATGTGTGCACATTGTTCTTTCTCCATCTTGTGAAACTAAAATTAAACTTTTTGATGTTTTTTTGTTAGAAAAATCATCTTCACAAGATAAAAATTGTATTCCTTGATCATTCAGATCTTTTTCAAAGCTTAAACCAAATGCATCTTTAGCAACAGAACCAAAAAAAAGTGATTGTCCGCCAAAAGATGAATACCCAACTGCCGTATTTGCAGCACTACCCCCAGATTTGATCTGATATTGACTTAAGTTTAAGAGTATATTATTAAATTCTTCATGGTTCACTAGAGACATTGAACCTTTACTCAAATTATTTAATTTTAAAAAAGAGTCTTCTACTTTTACAAGGATGTCTACTATAGCATTACCAACACAAATTAATTTTTTCGATGTCATAAAGATTAAAATAGTGGACTATTTCTTACACTGCAACTAATAATCAAATGATGAATAAATATTTAAATGTAATATTGTTGTTTTCAATCTTGTTAAGTGGATGTAGTAGATATAATCAAATAGACTTTTCTTCTAGTGATGCTTTTTTTTCATCTTTAAATGACAAAGAAAAAATACAAAAAAAAGATATGATTGACAAACCGCCATTGAATGACAAAAAAAAAATTAAAAAAAAAGAAAAAATTAATAAATTAGATAAAGCAAATATTGAAAAACCCTTATTATCAACTTTTTCACTATATGAAAAAATATTAACTCAAAAAATTGGTTCAAATGAAGCAGAAATTTTAAAAATTTTTATTACACCAAGTTTAAAAATAAAACATGGTAGAACTAAAAACTTTCAAATTCATCTTAAGTTTTGTCATTTAGATCTATTTTTTTTAAAAGAAAATGAATCATATATATTTAGGCATTTTGATATAAGGCCTTCCAAAATGTCTTCACTCTTAGATAAAAAAAAATGTATTAAAGAATTGAACTATAATTTTACTTTAATACGTGATCCAAAGTAAAAAATCCTGGTTTTTGAGTTAATGACCATATTGCGGATCTTATTGCCCCTTTAGCAAAAATCGATCTATTATTAGCTAAATGATTAATTTCTAATCTCTCATCTCCGTTGAAATATTTTATTGAGTGCTCTCCAATAACATTTCCACCTCGAACAACTGAGAACCCAATTTCGTTTTTTTCTCTTTTTCCAATTATGCCTTTACGTGATAATTTTTTTACATCATCCAAATTATTGCCTCTAACTGATGCAACAACAGATCCTAAAAGAAGAGCAGTCCCAGATGGTGAGTCAACTTTTTTGTTATGATGAGTCTCAAAAATTTCTACTTCCCAATCAGTTCCTAAGTTTTTTGTTGCATCACTTATAAGTTTTTTCATAATTGCTATCCCAATTGAAAAATTTGCTGAATACACTATGGGTATCTGATTAGAAAAGGATTTGATTTTGTCAAATTGTTCATTACTAAAACCAGTTGTCCCAATCACAATTGGAATTTTATAAGCTGCTGCCTTCTCAACATGGAAAATAGAAGCCTCTGGAACAGTAAAGTCAATTATGACTTCCGTATCTTCAAAAATACTCAAAGGATTGTCAATTAAAACTTTGTCTATTGGATTATGTCCTACTAAGGTTCCTAAATCTAATCCTTTTTCTTTTTCGTTTGGAAGACAATATGAGTTAGCCAGCTCTAAATTTTTATTTTCAATAATCTCTTTTATTAAGGTTTTACCCATTCTGCCATTTCCACCTGGTATTGAGATTTTTACAGACATATTTTTCCTTTAAAATGTATTTCTATTAAATTTGGTGGTTTTTGGTATATTTTTTTCTGATCCTAAATTTATAAATTCTTTTATTAAATCATGTTGTTTTTTTGATATGTTTACTGGTGTTTCCAATACGATTTCTACGTATTGGTCACCATTAGAGCCGCCTCTTAGTGAAGGCATCCCTTTTCCTTTCATTCTTAATCTTGTTCCAGTTTGAGTGCCAGAGTTAATTGATAATTTGGCTTTTTTCCCATCTATACATGGTACAAAGATTTCACAACCTACAATTGCATCTAATGTTGAAACTGGTACTTGGATAAAAATATCTCTGCCATCTCTCTCAAAAAATTTATGAGCCTTAACATCTATAAATATATATAAATCTCCTGGATCAGCACCTCTTTGCCCAGCTTCTCCTTCTCCTGCTAATCTTATCCTTGTTCCATTGTCAACTCCAGATGGAACATTAACTGATAATTTTTTATTTTTATTTACTCTTCCTTGCCCTCTACATTTCGCACAAGGATTGTTAATAATTTCACCCGCACCAGAACATTTTGGACATGTTCTCTCTATTGTAAAAAAACCCTGTTGAGCCCTAACTTTTCCATACCCACCACATTGATTACATGTTTCAGGTCTGGAACCTTTGCTAGCTCCAAAACCATTACATGTATCACATTGAGCTGGTAAATTTAATGAAATTTCAACTTGATCACCTTTAAAAGCTTGTTCAAGTGATACAGAAAGATCATATCTAAGATCGGAACCAGAAGAAGGTCCTTGTTTACTTTGTTCCCTTCCCATTCCAAACATATCTTCAAAAATGTCAGAAAAACCACCTGAAAATCCACCAAATCCCTGACTTTGTCCACCATTTGAGTTAGTAAATGCTGAGTGTCCAAATTGGTCATAGGCGGACCTTTTTTCCCTGTCTTTTAAGACATCATAAGCTTCGCTTACTTCTTTGAATTTATTTTCGGCGGATTTATCATCTGGATTTCTATCAGGATGATATTTCATTGCGAGTTTTCTATAAGCTGACTTTATTTCGGAGTCAGATGCACTTTTAGAAACATTTAGAATATCATAATAATCTTTAGGCATTATTTATTGCAGATTTAAGAAGCGTTTTTCTTATCATCTTCAGGTTTTATTTCTTCAAAGTCTGCATCAACAACATCTTCATTTTTTTTCTGATCTTTGTTGATATCTTCAGTTGAATCCGTAGCGCTATTCTCTGTAGCATTTTCATTATTTTTATAAGCGACTTCACCTAATTTCATTAATGTATTAGATAAGTCAGAAGTCTTTGTTTTTATTTCTTCAATATTGTCACTTTCTAATGCTGACTTTAATTCTGTTACAGAATTTTCTACATCCTTTTTCATTTTTTCATCAGCTTTTTCACCTACATCAGTTAAAGTTTTTTCAGCACTATGTATTAAAGATTCAGCTTGATTTCTAGCTTCAACTGCTTCCTTTTTTAATTTATCTTGCTCAGAATTATCTTCACCTTCTTTAACCATTCTTTCAATTTCAGATTCATCTAAACCCCCTGAAGCTTGAATAGTTATGTTATGGACCTTTCCCGTAGCTTTATCTTGTGCACTTACATTAACTATTCCATTGGCGTCAATATCAAAGGTTACCTCAATTTGAGGCACTCCTCTAGGTGCTGGAGCAATTCCCTCTAGGTTGAATTCTCCAAGAAGTTTATTATCAACAGCCATTTGTCTTTCACCTTGAGAAACTTTAATAGTTACCGCAGATTGATTATCTTCAGCAGTAGAAAAAGTCTGAGATTTTTTTGTAGGAATGGTTGTGTTTCTCTCAATTAATTTTGTAAATACACCACCTAAGGTTTCAATTCCAAGGGAAAGGGGTGTTACGTCTAACAGTAAAACATCTTTAACATCACCTGTTAAAACGCCACCTTGAATTGCCGCGCCTGAAGCTACAACTTCATCTGGATTAACTCCTCTATGAGGTTCAGCCTTAAAAAAATCGGTTACTGTTTTGATAATTTTAGGCATTCTTGTCATTCCGCCAACTAAAATTACTTCGTCTATATCACCTGCATTTATACCAGCATCTTTAAGGGCTTCTTTACAAGGTTTTATGCTTTTTGTAATTAAATCGTCCACTAAATTTTCTAATTGGGATCTAGTTAATTTTATATTTAAATGCTTTGGACCAGATGCGTCTGCAGTAATAAATGGTAAGTTAACTTCAGTTTGAGCAGAACTAGAAAGTTCAATTTTTGCTTTTTCAGCTGCCTCTTTCATTCTCTGAAGAGCTAATTTATCTGTTCGTAAATCTATGCCTGCATCTTTTTTAAATTCATCTGCTAAATGATCTATTATTCTCTGATCAAAGTCTTCACCTCCTAGAAAGGTGTCGCCATTTGTAGATTTTACTTCAAAAACACCGTCTCCAACCTCTAATATAGACACATCAAAAGTTCCACCACCTAAATCATATACGGCAATAGTGCCACTTTCTTTTTTATCCAACCCGTAAGCTAATGCTGCAGCGGTTGGTTCATTTATAATTCTTAATACTTCTAATCCTGCTATCTTACCTGCATCTTTTGTAGCTTGTCTTTGTGCATCATTAAAATATGCTGGCACAGTGATTACAGCTTTATCAACAGTTTCTCCTAAATAAGCTTCAGCGTCTTCTTTTAATTTACGAAGTATAAAACTAGAAATTTCTGAAGGAGCATATTCTTGACCTTTAACATCTACCCAGGCATCACCATTTTTAGCAGACACAATTTTGTAAGGAACTAATTTTGAAAATTTTTTTGACGCTTCACCATCAAATCTCCTACCTATAAGTCTTTTTATAGCAAAGAGGGTATTTTCAGGGTTTGTTACTGCTTGCCTTTTTGCTGCTTGTCCAACTAATTTTTCATCATCGGTAAATGCTACCATTGATGGAGTAGTTCTAGCGCCTTCACTATTTTCAATGATTTTTGGATTTTTTCCATCCATTACTGAAACACATGAATTGGTAGTACCTAAATCTATACCAATGACTTTAGACATAAATGCTCTCCCCTTTAATTGTATATTATAAAATTAAATAGCTAATTTGATATATGGGTTAAGTAACTGTATATACAAGATTAAAATAAAAATTATTCATCTTTTTTTTCTTTTTCAACTATTTCACCTTTAGATACACCTACCATTGCAGGCCTAATGAGCCTATCATGCAGAACATAACCAGGTTGAACTACCTCAATGATTAAACCTTCTTCATAATCAGAGGATGGTGCTTCAAACATTGCTTGATGAAAATTATAATCAAATTTTTCATGAAGAGGTTCTATTTTTTTAATTTGGTTTTTGTCTAACAGAGATTTCATTTCTTTTAACACTATTTCAATACCATCAATTAAATTTTTCATCCCTGATTCGGTTTGATTTTCAGATGTAGAAGATTTAACAGCACGCTCCAAATTATCAACAACGTTAAGAAAATCCCTTAATAAACTAATATGACCATATTTTTTTATTTGCTCAATCTCTTTAGCAGTTCTCTTCCGAAGATTTTCATTCTCTGCGAGTGAACGCAATAGTTGGTCTTTTAAAACTTTAATTTCATCTTGAGTCTCATTTTCATGATTGTCTAAATTTTCTTCATTCTTAGAATCATCTTTCTCATTGGTAGCAGTATTTTCATTGCTTCGGCCATTTTCAGTATTAGCTGAATTAATATTTTGATCTTCTTCTTGATTATTAGTGTCCTGATTTTTCTCTGTTTTTTTTCTCTGGTTCATATTTATATATCACCTCTTGCTTAATGGTATTTATTTAGTAATGTTGTATAAATATTCAACTATAAATTTTAAGATTAGAAAATTTTTATGGATTTAAAAAGAGTAAATAGAAAGTATTCTGAGTTAAGGGAAATTAGCTTTCAAAATAAATTTTCTCCTTATGCTGAGGGATCATGTTTTGTTAAATTTGGGAATACTCATATTATTTGTACAGCTTCTGTTGAAGAAAAAGTTCCAATGTGGCTAAGAGGAAGACATCAAGGTTGGATCACGGCAGAGTATGGAATGATACCTAGAGCAACACATTCTCGAGTCGATCGTGATATTTCTAAAGGTAAAATATCGGGTAGAAGTCAAGAAATTCAAAGATTAATTGGAAGGTCTCTTAGATCTTCAATAAATTTAAATGAATTAGGAGAAAGACAAATTAAAATTGATTGTGATGTAATTCAAGCTGATGGCGGCACAAGAACTGCTTCTATTTCTGGTGCTTGGATAGCTTTATATGATGCTGTTAAATTTCTGCTGACCAAAGGAATCATAACAAAAAATCCTATCAAAAACCAAATTGCTGCTATTTCATGTGGTATTATCAATGAAGAAATACGCATAGATTTAGACTACACCGAAGACTCAAGTGCTAGTGTTGATGGAAACTTTGTTCTCACAGACAATAAAGAAATTATTGAAATTCAATCTAGTTCTGAACAAAAACCTATTTCAAAATCTAATTTTTTAAAAATGTATGGGCTAGTTGAAGATAATATTGATATAATTTTTAAAAAACAAAGAGATACTTTATCTCTATGAGAGACTTTATCGATAATAAATTAGTTATAGCTTCAAATAATGATGGGAAAATCATAGAACTTAAAGAAATATGTAAAATATTCCGTCTTGAAATTTTATCTAATAAAGACTTTAACATCACGGAGCCAATTGAGGATGGAAACTCGTTTAAAAAAAATGCTTATATAAAATCATTTAATACTGCTTCAATAACTAAATTGGTATCCTTGTCTGATGATAGTGGCATAAGTTTTAAGGCATTAGATGGAAGACCAGGTATACATTCTGCTAGATATGCTGGGGAGAAAAAGGACTTTTTTTTTGCTATGAAAAAATTGAATAGAGAACTTCAATTTGCGTCTGATAAATCTTGTAAATTTACTTGCGCTTTAAGCTTATGTTGGCCTGATGGATATAATATAACAGTTCAAGGTGAAATATATGGTGAATTTACTTGGCCGCCAGTTGGAGAACATGGATTTGGATATGATCCGATTTTCTATTACCCTCAGTTAAAAAAGACATTTGGTGAGTTAGCTCCGTCAACTAAACATAGAATAAGTCATAGAAACTTGGCTTTTGAGAAACTTAAAACTGAAATTAGTAAAATAATTCATGAGTAAATTAGGTATTTATATTCACTGGCCCTATTGTATTTCAAAATGTCCATATTGTGATTTCAACTCTCACAAATTAAAAGATTATGAGCCAAATAATTGGCTTGAAGCTTATAAAAATCAAATTAAATACTTTAAAGAATATTTAATCATTCATGACTTTAATAGTAAAAACTTAAGTTCAATTTTTTTTGGTGGAGGAACACCTTCTTTGATGCAACCAAAATTAATAGAGCAAATATTAATATATATAAATAAACTTTTTAATTTTGATAATAATATTGAAATAACACTAGAATCTAATCCAACAAATTTAGAGTTAAACAGGATTAGTGATTTTAGATCAGCTGGAGTTAATAGAATTTCATTAGGTGTGCAAGGTTTAAATGATACAGATTTAAAATTTTTAGGTCGTCTACATAATTCCTTAGATACATTTAATATTCTGGATCTTATGCAGAAAAAAATAAATAATATATCTGTAGATTTAATTTATGCCCTATCATGCCAAAATTTAAAGACATGGAATAGGGAATTACAAACTTTTTTAAATAGATTTTCTATTCAACATTTGTCTGCTTATCAACTTGTAATAGAAAAAGGAACAAAATTTTACGATTTACTGAACAAGGGAAAGATAAAGATAGTTTCAGACAGTAAATATAAACAATTCTATTTTAGCACAAAAAGCATTTTAGAAGAAAATAAATTCAATCAATACGAAATTTCAAATTTTTCAAAACCAAATTATTTTTCTAAACACAATTCAATTTACTGGAAATCCGAAAATTGGATTGGAATAGGTCCTGGAGCAGTTAGTAGAATTTGGAATGATAAGAATGAGAGAATAGAGTTTCAAAACTTTAAAAAGCCTGTAACTTGGTTAAAAAATTGTTTACACGGTAAAACTAATTTTAAAAAAAATATCAAAATAAATACTGACATTTCTGAACAAGAAATTCTGATGATGGGATTAAGATTAAATGAAGGTTTAGATTTAAATAAGCTTCAAAATAAAACATTTTTATATAATGATGATGTATTAAAGCTTAAAAAAAAGGGTATTATTAAAATTGAAAAAAACAATCTAAGAATTAATGAAGATTATTTTAATGTACATGACTATATTGTTAGAAAGATTATTGACAATTATTTATCTTCTTAGTAGAGGCTTTTTTCCCAATTTTATAAATATTGACTGGTCTTAATACATTTCCATTAGCTTTAAATGTAAATTTATTACCTAAGATAGAGAATTTATTTTTTCCTATTTCAATTAGATTTTCGAAATTTATTTCTTGAGATACAACCCAAATACTTATTTTTGAAATGTAATACCCCAACCTTATTAAATGATCAGTTTCGGCTTTCAACCAAACTAAATTCCATAATTTATTGAATTCATTTACATTTTTTTCTGAAATAAGAGGAAACTTTGCATTAATAAGAGAATGTTCATTTAATAGTGTTTTATCATTCAATACCGAAGTAGTAAATAATTCAGTTTTTGATAAATCAACATCATAGAATGTTAAAATAGGTGCTAACTCTAAAATAAAATTTCTATTACCAATTAGAATAATAAAATCATATTCATCATTTGATAATAAATCTTTATTATAATTTAAAAAATTACTAATAGTTTTTCTAAGATTTTCTTTATTTTTAAACATTCGATCATCAATAAAGATTTTATCTTTAATTAAGTTAACCATTTCTGAATTGTTGACTAAGTCATAAATTTTGTGTCCATAATCATTGTCTACACTTATAAATCCAATTTTTTCTTTTTTACATTTGATCGCGTATTCAATTATCTTGTTAATCTGATCAAATGGTGAAAAACCTAATACCCAAATACCCTTTTCAGATAAAGAGCTATCATTAGTAAAACTGAATACAGGAATTTTAAACTTATTTATAACTGGTTTTATTTTAATTAAATTTTCTCTTAACAAAGGTCCAACGATTAATTTTGGATTTAATCTTTCTATGATTGCTTCGAAACTATAAGAATCAAAATCATCTCCTGTATTAATGTATATAAATTTTATATTATTATTTTGACTTTGAAGTACCGCTAAATCTATGGCTTTTCTAATTTTTTCTCCAATAGTTTTGTATTTATTAGAAAAAGGTAATAAAACTAAAACTCTATAATCATCATTTAATATATTTGAATGGTTAGTTGAATTGTAAAAGTTTTTAAAATTAAAATTTATTTCACTAGACGTATTTTTGATTTTTAAATGTTCCATCCCAGTTGTTGGAGCCTTAGATAACATTTTAAATGTTGCTTGAAGAGCTT
>CABZCK010000021.1 GCA_902524215.1 uncultured SAR116 cluster alpha proteobacterium | reverse complement strand
AATTAAAATATTATTATTTTTTGCCTTCTGTGATAAAGCTGATTTTAATCCTAAAACTCTAATTTTTTTTGGAAGCTTATGAGAATGTGATCTAGGAACAGGACCATGGACAACTCCACCACCACGAAACTGAACAACTGATGAAGCTCCATGACGAGCTCTTCCTCCTCCTTTTTGTCTATACATTTTTGCTGTTGTAGATTTAACTTCACTCCTAGATTTAACTTTATGATTACCTTGCTGTCTCTTAGCAAGTTGCCAATTTAAAACTCTCAGAATAACATCCTTATTAGGATCAATATTAAATATCTCGTCCTTGATTATAACTTCAGAGTTGTTTGACTTGATTTTATTTAGAGTCTTAACTTTCAATTTTAAACCTCTTCAATTTATGCCTTGTTAATATCTATGGTCTCAGTATTAGATGCTTCATCAACAGGAGTGTCAGTTTGTTCAGTTTCATTTTGAGTATTTAAATTCTCATTTTTAACTTCAATACTTTCAGATTTAGTTTTGGATTCGGCATCTTTAACAATTTCTTTTTTGTCGGAAGTATTTATATCAGATTTGTTATTTTCACTAAGACCAGCAGGTTTTATAACGTGTTCAGGCAATATAGACTTAATAGCATCTTTTACTGTCAAATATGCGTTTTTTGGGCCAGGAACAGATCCTTTGACATATAGTAAGTCATCTACATCATTAATTTTAAGCACTGTAAGATTTTGAACTGTTTTATTAACATTTCCATATTGGCCAGCCATCTTTTTACCCTTCCATACTTTACCAGGGTCTTGGCTGTTTCCAGTTGAACCATGCGACCTATGACTAATTGATACACCATGAGTTGCTTCCAATCCAGCAAAATTATGTCTTTTCATACCGCCCGAAAATCCTTTACCATGCGACACTCCAGAAACATCAATTTTTTGACCTACACTAAAATGATTTATAGAAAATATCTTACCTTCTTCAACTAACATGTTTTCATCTACACGAAATTCTATTAAAATTCTTTTTGGTTCAACACTTGATTTCGCAAAATGACCTCTTAAGGCCTTATTTACATTTTTTGTTTTAACTTTTCCGGTACCAACTTGAATTGCAAAGTAACCATTTCTATTCCGATCTAAAACCTTTATAACTTGATTCTCCTCAAGTTTTAATATGGTTACGGGAACTGAATTTCCAGCATCATCAAAAATTCTACTCATCCCAATTTTTTTTAAAATTAATCCGCTACGCATTTTCTACTCTTAAATCTTTATTTCAACATCTACACCAGATGCAAGATCTAGCTTCATTAAAGCATCAACAGTTTGAGGTGTTGGATCAACAATATCTAATAATCTCTTATGAGTTCTTATTTCGAATTGCTCTCTGCTTTTTTTATCAACATGAGGACTCTTTAATACAGTAAATCTTTTTAGTGAAACTGGTAAAGGTATAGGTCCCTTTACCTGAGCACCCGTTCTTCTAGCAGTATTAACTATCTCAGATGTAGAATGATCAAGAATCCTGTGATCAAAAGCCTTAAGCCTAATTCTAATATTTTGATTTTCCATAAAATGATCCTAAATAATTATGCTTCGATACTGGACACAACTCCCGCACCTACAGTCCTACCACCTTCTCTTATTGCAAATCTTAACCCTTCATCCATAGCTATTGGCTGTATTAATTCAACTGTCATTGCTATGTTATCGCCTGGCATTACCATTTCTGTCCCAGATGGTAACTCTACTGAACCTGTAACATCTGTTGTTCTGAAGTAAAATTGTGGCCTGTAGTTACTAAAAAAAGGTGTATGTCTTCCACCTTCTTCTTTGGTCAACACATAAGCTTCAGCTTTAAACTTTTTGAACGGCTTTATAGAGCCTGGAGCAGCTAAAACTTGTCCTCTCTCGACTTCTTCTCTCTTTGTTCCCCTTAAAAGAACTCCAACATTATCTCCAGCTTCACCTTGATCTAGTAGCTTTCTGAACATCTCAACACCTGTGCAGGTTGTTTTTGTTGTATCTTTTAATCCAACAATTTCTATTTCTTCTCCAACTTTAACAACTCCTCTTTCTACACGACCAGTGACAACTGTCCCTCTACCAGAAATTGAAAATACATCTTCTATAGGCATTAAAAAGGGTTGGTCTTTTGGTCTCTCTGGCTGAGGTATATATTTATCTACCTGTTCCATTAAAGAATTTATAGAATTCACCCCTATTTCTTCATCTCTTCCCTCAAGAGCAGCCAAAGCACTACCTTTTACAATTGGTATATCATCACCTGGAAATTCATAACTTGACAATAACTCTCTAATTTCTAACTCAACTAACTCTAAAAGCTCTGCGTCATCAACTTGATCAACTTTATTTAAATAAACAACCAAAGCAGGGACACCAACTTGTCGAGCTAATAATATGTGCTCCCTTGTCTGTGGCATAGGACCATCAGCAGCATTCACTACTAAAATAGCACCATCCATCTGAGCCGCTCCAGTAATCATGTTTTTAACATAATCAGCATGACCAGGACAATCTACGTGAGCATAATGCCTATTTTCAGTTTCATATTCAACGTGTGCTGTAGATATAGTAATGCCCCTTTCTCTTTCTTCTGGAGCTTTGTCAATCTGATCATATGCTGAAAAATCAGCCCTTCCTGCATCAGCCATGACTTTTGTAATAGCAGCTGTTAATGTTGTTTTACCATGATCAACATGGCCAATTGTACCAATATTCACATGTGGTTTGCTACGATCAAATTTCTCTTTAGACATTTTATAAACCTCTCATTTGTTGTTATGCTAATTTTGCTTTCACTTCGTCTGCCACTGCTTGAGGTACCTGTTCATAATGATCAAATTGCATAGTAAATTGTGCTCTTCCTTGACTCATAGATCTTAAGTTATTTACATACCCAAACATATTAGCTAGGGGAACCATTGCATCGATAACTCTTGCATTACCTCTACTATCCATCCCACCAACTTGCCCTCTACGGCTATTTAAATCACCTATGATGTCACCCATATACTCTTCAGGTGTTACAACTTCAACTTTCATGATTGGCTCAAGAAGAGCAGGATTAGCTTTAGACATTCCTTCTCTAAAGGCCGCCCTAGAGGCGATTTCAAATGCTAAAACTGAAGAGTCAACATCATGACTTGCACCATCAACAAGGTTGACTTTAAAATTAATACAAGGAAAACCAGCAACTACACCGGATTCTTTAGCGAATATTAATCCTTTTTCAACACCAGGTATATATTCAGTTGGAACGGACCCACCACGAATAGAATTTATAAACTCGTAATCATCGCTTTCATGTGGAGAAAAAATTAATTTTACCCTGGCGAATTGTCCAGCACCACCCGACTGCTTTTTATGAGTATAATCAATTTCAACTTCTTTAGTAATAGTTTCTCGGTAAGCTACTTGAGGAGCTCCAATATTAGCTTCAACTTTAAATTCTCTTTTTAATCTGTCGATCAAAATATCCAAGTGCAATTCACCCATACCTTTCATAATTGTTTGACCTGATTCTAAATCAGTCGACACCTGAAAAGAAGGATCCTCAGCTGCGAGTCTTTGCAGACCTACAGACATTTTCTCTTGATCATTTTTTGATTTTGGTTCTACAGCAATTTCGATTACTGGTTCAGGAAAAGTCATAGTTTCAAGAACTACTGGCTTATCACCATCACAAATAGTGTCACCAGTTGTTGTATCCTTCATTCCTGCTAAGGCAACTATATCACCAGCAAAAGCCTCATCAATTTCTTCTCTGTTATTAGAATGCATCATCATCATTCTACCAACTCTTTCTTTTTTTCCCTTTGTAGAATTTAAAAGGCTATCTCCTTTTTTTATTGATCCAGAGTAAAGTCTCATAAAAGTAAGAGATCCAACAAAGGGATCGTTCATAATTTTAAATGCTAATCCTGAAAATGGGTCACTATCATCGGCTTTTCTTTCAATATTCCTTTTTTCCTCGGGATCGTTTGGAGCAAAACCCATGTACGAGGGAACATCTAATGGACCTGGTAAAAAATCGATTACACTATTAAGCATAGTTTGAACGCCTTTATTTTTAAAAGCAGATCCACATAAGACAGGCACAAATGACATATTTAGGGTACCTTTTCTTATTAAATCTCTTAGAGAATCAACATCAGGCTCCTCACCTTCTAGATACTTTTCCATCCAAGTATCATCTTGTTCTACCGCCAATTCAACTAACTCAGAGCGCATTTCATTAGCTTTATCTTTTAATGAATCCCTTATGTCTACCAGTTTCCAGGAAGCACCTAAATCATCTGAGTCCCAAATCCATTCTTTCATAGTTACGAGATCAATTAGACCTTCAAATTCGGTTTCCGATCCAATAGGTAAGTTAATAGGAACGGGTACTGCTCCGGTTCTATCTTTAACCATTTTGACACAATTAAAAAAATCAGCCCCGATTTTGTCCATTTTATTTACAAAAACAATTCTAGGAACTTTATATCTGTCAGCTTGTCTCCAAACAGTTTCTGTTTGAGGTTCTATCCCAGCATTCGCATCCAAAACGCAAATAGCACCATCTAGTACAGCTAACGATCTTTCAACCTCGATCGTAAAGTCAACGTGACCAGGCGTATCAATTATATTAAACCTAAATTTTGCCTCATCTTCAGTATTACCAAATTTTTTTTCAAAAGATTTACCATCTTCAGTTCTGAACCAAAAACAGGTTGTAGCAGCTGAAGTGATTGTAATGCCTCTTTCTTGCTCTTGCTCCATCCAGTCCATTGTCGCATTACCATCATGTACCTCTCCAATTTTATGATTTTTTCCCGTGTAATAAAGTATTCTTTCAGTAGTAGTGGTTTTTCCAGCATCAATATGAGCCATAATTCCAAAATTTCTGTATCTTTGTAAATTAAATTTTCTAGACATTTTTGTTTAACCTTACCATCTGTAGTGAGCGAATGCTTTATTCGCATCTGCCATTTTATGAGTATCTTCTCTTTTTTTAACTGAATTTCCTTTGTTAGAGGAAGCGTCAATTAATTCCGCACCTAACCTGTCGACCATAGATTTTTCGGATCTTGATCGACTACTGTTTATAATCCATCTAATGGCCAATGCTTGAGATCTTTCTGATCTTACTTCAACGGGCACTTGATATGTGGCACCTCCAACTCTTCTAGACCGAACTTCTATTTGTGGTTTAACATTGTTTAAAGCTTCATGAAATAAACTTAATGGATCAGATTTTGTTTTTTCTTTTATAAACTCAAAAGCGCCGTAAACTATTTTTTCAGCAGTAGATTTTTTACCATCATACATTATACATGATGTAAACTTAGAAACAATTAGATCTTTAAATTTTGGATCTGGTAATATTGTTCTTTTAACAGCTTTTCTTCTTCTAGACATAATAAACTCTATTTTGGTCTCTTAGCACCATATTTTGATCTTCTTTGCTTTCTGTCATTTACACCCTGAGTATCAAGATTTCCTCTAATAATGTGGTAGCGAACACCAGGTAAATCCTTAACACGACCGCCTCTTATCATGACGACTGAGTGCTCTTGTAGGTTGTGGCCCTCACCAGGTATATAAGAAGTTACTTCAAACCCATTTGTTAGTCTTATCCTAGCAACTTTACGGAGTGCAGAATTAGGCTTTTTAGGTGTTGTAGTATAAACCCTTGTACAAACTCCTCTTTTTTGAGGACATGCTTCCATTGCTGGAACTTTAGTTTTTCTTAATGGTTTTTTTCTACCATTCCTAATTAATTGGTTTATTGTTGGCATAAATATCCTTATTAATTAAATGTTTTAGTGTCTGGTTACCCACTACCTAAAACATCAATGTTGCGAAAGATAAACTTTACAATCAATGAGGTCAAGTTAAATTAATAGTTTTTTAAATTATTCTATTAATTCGGAATCAATTTGTTTTTGTTTATCAATTTCTTCTAATAATTCTTTATCTCTTTTGGTTGCAATTTTTTTAAACTTATTCACAACTGAACCTGTTCCAGCAGGAACAAGTCTTCCAACTATTACATTTTCTTTTAAACCCGTAAGTAAATCAGTTTTTCCCGATACAGCTGCCTCAGTTAAAACTCTAGTAGTTTCTTGAAAAGACGCTGCAGAAATAAAACTATCAGTTTGTAAACTAGCTTTAGTTATACCTAATAGTACATGATTACCTTGAGCAGGTTTTTTATTTTCATTTATTGCGTTATCATTAACTTGCTTGAATTCACTACGATGCACATGCTCACCATTTAAAAAATTAGTATCACCATGATCTGTTATTTCAACTTTTTGAAGCATTTGTCTTACAATAACTTCAATATGTTTATCATTAATCTTAACTCCTTGTAACCTATAAACATCTTGCACTTCTTTAACTAGATAATTTGCCAAAGCTTCAATGCCAAGTATATTTAAAATATCGTGAGGTACAGGACTACCATCAATTATAAGATCTCCCTTCCTAATAAAATCACCTTCTTGAACAGCTAATAATTTACCTTTCGGAACCATGTACTCAACTGGATCTTTTTCTTCAGATTGAGGAACAATCCTAATTCTTCTTTTTGTCTTATAATCAGCACCAAATTCTACAACACCATCAGCTTCAGCTATAACTGCAAAATCTTTTGGCTTTCTAGCTTCAAACAATTCTGCCACACGCGGAAGACCTCCAGTGATGTCTCTAGTTTTAGAACTTTCCCTTGGTATCCTGGCTAAAACAGTTCCTGCCTTAACCTTAGCACCATTTTCTACTTGTAATATAGCATTAACAGACATGAAGTATCTTGCCTCTAATCCATTACTTAAAGTTATAACTTCACCTTTTTCATCCCTAATTGTTACTCTAGGTCTAAGTTCACTTCCATCTTTTTGCTGTTTCCAATCTACAACTTGCCTATTTGAAATGCCAGTTACGTCGTCTACAACTTCATTCATAGAAATGCCATCAATTAAATCAACATAATTAGCAATACCTTTTTTTTCAGAAATTATTGGTATTGTATAAGGGTCCCATTCAGCAAGCAAATCTCCACCTTTTATGTTTTCGCCCTCTTTTTTTAACAATTTAGCACCATACTGAAGTCTATATCTAGCTTTTTCACGACCTTGACTATCAAGAATGGTCATCTCCGAAGATCTAGACATAACAACTTCACTTCCATCTTCTGTTTGTATAAGAGAGGCGTTATCCAATTTAAGTTTTCCATCAAATGGAGCTTCAATGTTAGATTGTTCAGCACCTCTTTGTGCAGCACCACCAATATGGAATGTTCTCATAGTCAATTGAGTACCGGGTTCACCAATTGATTGAGCTGCAACAACACCAACGGCTTCACCAATGTTAACTGATGTACCGCGTGCCAAATCCCTTCCATAACATGCGGCACAAATGCCAACCTTTGACTCACATGTTAAAGCTGATCTAATTTTAATTGTATCAACACCAGATTTTTCAATTAAATCTACAGCTACTTCGTCAATGATTTGACCTGCTTTTACAATAATTACATCTTTTTCTGACGACAAAATGTCATCCAGAGCTGATCTACCAAGTATTCTATCACCTAAAGATTCAATTATTTCACCACCTTCAATTATAGCTCTACAATCAAAACCTTTTTTGGTACCACAATCATTTTCTGTAATTATACAATCTTGAGCAACATCAACTAATCTTCTAGTCAAATATCCTGAATTAGCAGTTTTAAGAGCAGTATCTGCAAGTCCTTTTCTCGCGCCATGTGTAGAATTAAAATATTCTAAAACATCAAGACCTTCTTTAAAGGAAGAAATTATAGGAGTCTCAATAATTTCACCTGATGGTTTAGCCATTAAACCCCTCATACCTGCTAATTGTTTTATTTGAGCCGCTGAGCCCCTTGCCCCTGAATGAGCCATCATCCATACTGAATTTACTGGTTCATTTTTTTTTGTTGTAGATATATTTTTCATCATTTCATCAGCTACGTCATCAGAACATTTAGACCAAACATCGACTACTTTGTTATATTTTTCACCTTGAGTGATAAGACCATCTAAATATTGTTGTTCAAAATTTTTTACTTTTTTTTCAGCGATTTTAACAAGGTCCTCCTTAGCCGTAGGTGTTTCAAGATCTGTTATACCAAAGGATATTCCCGAAATACATGCATGATTAAAACCTAAAGCCATTAATTTATCGCAAAATATGACAGTTTCTTTTTGCCCGCAATGCCTGTATACAAAGTCAATAACATTAGTGACCTCCTTTTTGGTCATAAGCTTATTAACTATTTCATAGTCAACGGATGCGTGCTTAGGTATAACATTGGATAATTTAGCTCTACCAGGAGTAGTATCTAAAAGTTTAAATTCTTTTTCATCACTTTCATTACGTATAGGAACTCTTAATTTTATACTAGCTTGCAAATCAACAACATTATGGTTCAAAGCAATCAAAACTTCTTCAACACTTGAAAAAATCATACCTTCGCCTTTTGAGTTTTCCTTTACAAGAGACAAATAATAAAGTCCTAATATGATATCTTGCGAAGGGACAATTATTGGCTTTCCGCTAGATGGTGATAAAATATTATTTGTTGACATCATTAATACTCTTGCCTCAAGCTGTGCTTCAAGGGATAGAGGTACATGAACTGCCATTTGATCACCATCAAAATCAGCATTAAATGCTGTACAAACTAACGGATGCAAGTTTATTGCTTTTCCCTCAATTAATACAGGCTCAAAAGCTTGTATACCTAATCTATGTAATGTTGGAGCTCGATTAAGCAAAACCGGATGCTCTCTTATAACTTCCTCTAGTATATCCCAAACTTCAGGTCTTTCTTTTTCAACCATTCTTTTTGCCGCCTTGATAGTGTTAGCAAGACCATACAACTCTAATTTTGAATAAATAAATGGCTTGAATAACTCTAATGCCATTTTTTTGGGGATTCCACATTGATGAAGTTTCAACTCAGGCCCTACAACTATGACAGATCTACCAGAATAATCTACTCTTTTACCTAATAAGTTTTGTCTAAAACGTCCTTGTTTCCCCTTAAGCATATCAGAAAGGGATTTTAAAGGTCGTTTATTAACACCAGTAATAACTCTTCCTCTTCTACCATTGTCAAACAAAGCATCAACAGATTCTTGTAACATTCTTTTTTCATTTCTAACAATAATGTCCGGAGCCCTTAGTTCGATAAGTCTTTTTAATCTATTATTTCTGTTTATTACTCTTCTATAAAGATCATTTAAGTCTGATGTTGCAAATCTTCCACCATCGAGAGGAACCAAAGGTCTTAACTCTGGAGGAATGACTGGAACTACATCCATTATCATCCATTCAGGCTTAGATCCTGAAGAAAGAAAAGATTCTACCAATTTTAGTCTTTTAACTAGCTTCTTTCTTTTTAACTCTGAAGAGGTTTGCTCTAGGTCTTCTTTTATTTTTATCAATTCTTGATTTAAATCGAGTTCAGTTAATAATTTTTTAATTGCCTCAGCACCAATAGCAACTTCAAAACTCTCATCTCCAAATTCATCCAAATATTTATCATATTCTTCCTCAGAAATAATCTGACCTTTATTTAATGATGTAAGTCCAGGCTCGGTGACAATAAAACTCTCAAAATAAAGCACTTTTTCTAAATCTTTTAAAATCATATCTGTTAAAAGACCGATCCTAGAGGGCAAGGATTTTAAAAACCAAATGTGAGCAACTGGCGAAGCTAATTCAATGTGACCCATTCTTTCACGCCGAACTTTTGAAAGAGTTACTTCAACACCACATTTTTCACAAATAATGCCTCTATATTTCATCCTTTTATATTTTCCACAAAGGCATTCATAATCTCTAACAGGACCAAAGATTTTAGCACAAAAAAGACCGTCTCTTTCTGGTTTGAACGTCCTGTAATTTATTGTTTCAGGCTTTTTAATTTCTCCAAAAGACCAGCTTCGAATAGAATCTGAAGATGCTATAGATATACCAATTCTATCAAAAGACTGACTATGATCTATTTGTCCAAAGGGATTAATCAATTCATTCATATTAATTCTCCAAAATATTTATTCAGAAATTTCTAAATTTACGTTTAAACCTAAAGATTTTAGCTCTTTTACTAATACATTGAACGATTCAGGAATGCCAGCCTCGAAATCGTCATCACCTCTTATAATAGCTTCGTAAACCTTAGTTCTTCCGGACACGTCATCAGATTTTACTGTAAGCATTTCTTGCAATGTATAAGCAGCACCATAAGCTTCAAGTGCCCAAACTTCCATTTCACCAAATCTTTGACCACCGAATTGAGCCTTACCTCCCAATGGCTGTTGTGTCACCAGAGAGTAAGGTCCAATTGATCTAGCATGTATTTTATCGTCAACTAAGTGATGAAGTTTTAACATATAAATATAACCAACTGTGACTTTTCTATCAAAATACTCGCCTGTTCGACCGTCTATTAACTCTATTTGACCTGATTTATCTAGACCTGCAAGTTCAAGCATTTTACTGACATCTTCTTCATTAGCACCATCAAAAACAGGAGTTCCCATTGGCACTCCACGCCTTAAGTTTCTAGCGTGTTGAATGATATCAGCATTACTCATTGATTTGAAATTTTCATCATATTTAGAACCATAAATATCTTTTAAATACTTTTTAATGTCGTTCTCATCACTAGATTTATTATAAATCTCTAGCATATTTGAAATTTTCTTACCAATACCATAAGCAGCCCAACCAAGATGAGTTTCTAAAATTTGGCCTACATTCATTCTTGAAGGCACACCTAACGGGTTTAAAACAACGTCTACAGGTGTTCCATCTTTCAGATGAGGCATATCCTCAAGTGGCAAAATTTTAGATATAACACCTTTATTTCCATGTCTACCAGCCATTTTATCGCCAGATTGAAGTTTTCTTTTTACTGCTATAAAAACTTTAACCATCTTCATAACACCTGGAAGTAATTCATCACCTCTTTGTAATTTATCAACTCTATCGTTAAATTTACTTTCAAGATTAGCAGTGACAGTTTCAAAATGACTGTTTAATTTTATTATTTGGTCTTGTACTTTTTCATTCTCAACAGTTATTGATAATAACTCGCTATTCTTCAATTCAGATAAATGCTTTTCATTTATAATTGATCCCTTTTTTAGAGAAACATTTGAATTTATTACTTTTTGATTCTCTAAAAGCTCTCTAAGTTTACCATAAAATCCTTTTTCAATAATTAGCTTTTCATCATCTCTATCTTTTGAAAATTTATCGATTTCGAATCTTTCTATAGCTCTAGATCTTTCATCTTTATCAATTCCTCTTCTAGAAAAGATTCTTACATCTACGACAGTTCCCGATACTCCAGGAGGAACTTTTAATGAACTATCTCTAACATCTGATGCTTTCTCGCCAAAAATTGCTCTTAATAACTTTTCTTCTGGTGTAATTGGGCTTTCACCTTTAGGAGTAACCTTTCCAACCAAAATATCACCTGGCTTTACTTCAGCTCCTATATATATCATGCCTGCTTCATCTAAGTTTCTAAGCGCTTCTTCTCCAACATTTGGAATGTCTCTAGTGATTTCTTCTTGGCCTAACTTTGTATCACGAGCCATTACCTCAAACTCTTCAATATGAATTGAAGAAAATACATCGTCTCGGACCACTCTTTCAGAAACTAAAATTGAATCTTCAAAATTATAACCATTCCAGGGCATGAATGCTACTAAAACGTTTTTTCCTAACCCGAGTTCACCATCTTCGGTAGAAGGTCCATCTGCTATAATATCACCTACATTTACTTTATCACCTACTTGCACAAGTGGCCTTTGATTTATACATGTATTTTGATTGCTTCTTTGAAATTTCATAAGAGAATAAATATCGACAGGTGACACATCATCAGTGTCGGAAGTTATTGCCTTTATTACAATTCTAGTAGCATCAACTTGATCAACAACTCCTTTTCTTCTAGCAACAATTGTAACCCCTGAATCACGAGCTACTGTTGCTTCAATTCCAGTGCCAACCAATGGACTTTCAGCCTTTATAAGTGGTACAGCTTGACGTTGCATATTAGATCCCATTAATGCTCTATTAGCATCGTCATTCTCTAAAAAAGGTATCATTGCTGAGGCCACTGAAACTAGCTGCTTAGGAGAAACATCCATTAATTGAATATCTTCGGGTCTAGCCAGACCAATTTCACCATCTTTTCGAACCGGTATAAGTTCACCAGTAAATGCGCCTTTTTTGTCCAGTTGGGCATTTGCTTGTGCAATAGTATATCTTCCTTCTTCTATAGCTGAAATATATAATACTGTATCTGTAACAATACCATTTTTTACCTCTCTGTAGGGTGTTTCTATAAAACCATATTTATTAACTTGAGCAAAAGTAGCTAATGAATTAATTAAGCCAATATTAGGTCCTTCTGGTGTTTCAATCGGACATATTCTACCATAATGAGTTGGATGAACGTCTCTAACCTCAAATCCAGCTCTTTCTCTAGTCAGTCCTCCAGGACCTAAAGCCGAAACTCTTCTTTTATGTGTGATTTCTGAGAGTGGATTAGTTTGATCCATAAACTGAGATAATTGGCTCGAACCAAAAAATTCTCTTATTGACGCAGCTGCTGGCTTTGCATTGATTAAATCCTGGGGCATTAAATTTTCAATTTCATTTGCAGAGCTCATTCTTTCTCTAATAGCTCTTTCCATTCTCAACAATCCGACTCTATATTGATTTTCTAACAACTCACCAACTGAGCGAACTCTTCTGTTACCTAAATGATCTATATCATCAATTTCACCATGACCATCTTTTAAATTAACTAAAATTTTAAGTATTGATAAGATATCAATTTTTCTTAATGTTCGAACACTATCATCAAGATCTAGGTTTAACCTAGCTGACATTTTAACTCTGCCAACAGCTGAAAGATCGTATCTTTCCTCATCAAAAAATAAATTCTGGAACAATGCTTCAGCACTTTCATAAGCAGGAGGCTCACCGGGTCTCATCACCC
>CABZCK010000020.1 GCA_902524215.1 uncultured SAR116 cluster alpha proteobacterium | reverse complement strand
ATATTTAAAGGTGCTTCTTTAGGTTTATGACCAGATTTATGCGCAAAAAAAGCAAAGAATGGTATTTTTATTCCAGAATGGTGTAATACACCTGCTGATGCAAATAAGAGCATAAAATAAATGAATGATAAACCTTCGTATCCTAATGATGACATGATTAGTGATTTTGCGACAAAACCACTAAAAAGTGGGAATGCAGAAATTGAAATTGCTCCAATTATTGAACACACAGCAGTTATAGGCATATACTTAAATAATCCTCCTAATTCAGAGGCCTTACAAGTTCCAACCCTATACAAAACAGCACCCATACTCATAAATAGAAGGCCTTTATAAATTATATGTGCAAATGCATGTGCTACAGCCCCGTTAATAGCTAACTCTGTGCCAATACCAACTGCAACAACCATAAAACCTAGTTGGTTGTTTAAGCTATATGCTAATACTCTCCTCAGATCATTTTCAATGACAGCAAAAAATATAGGAAAGAATGTCATTAAAGCGCCAATATAAATAAGTATGTCTGTTCCTGCAAATGACCTTGCTAAAGCATAAATAGCTAGTTTCGTAGTAAATGATGACAATGCTACAGTTCCAACTTCACTCGCTTCAGGGTATGTATCTTGAAGCCACCCGTTGAGAAATGGAAACGCAGCTTTTATTCCAAACGCTAAAAAAATTAAAAGACCTGATGTGTCATCTATTGACATTTGTCCTAAAAGAGCATTTCCATTTGAGTATAAAAATAAAACAGCACCAGCTAGTAAAAACATTCCTGAACCGACTTGAATTACAATGTATCTAAAAGCGGCTCTATAAGCCCGTGTAGTATTTCCACCCAAAATTAAAAATACTGAGGTAAATGCAGTAGCTTCCCACCAGAAGAATAATGTAAATAAATCTCCAGCATGCAATGCTGCAATAGCCGCGCCTGCATAACTTATAATAGCAACATTTTCTTTCCAATCATCTTTATGACTTCCGTAAATAATTGTAATAAATGCAGCTATATGGAAAACAATCGCAAAAGGAAGTGAAAGATTATCAGAGTGATTGATTATAAAATTATAATCTAAAACATTAATTGTTAAATGTGTTCCAAGTCCATTAAATAGCGAAAATGCAGATAAAATAACTAAAAAAATCATGTAAACTTGTCTACCAAGCTTAGGAAGGAAGGGGATTAAAAATGCCCCAATAAACATAATAAATCCAGGAGGTAAGGAATTAATCATAATAATCCTCATCTCTCATAAATATTGACCTTAAAGCCACACCTACTTTGAAAATTACAATACATGAAATGTAGCCAAAAAGTGCAGGAAAAAATAAAAACTCCTCAATTTTAAATTCACCATGTCTATGGCCTACAAATTCAAGAAGTAATAATAATATGCAAATAAATAAAACTATAGAATTTATTTTCCCAAATTTTTTTATAAATTTTAATAATATCATTATCAATTCCCAAATATTAAGTTAGTAATATCTTTTAGCGGTTCTATGTAAATAAACAAAATAATCGTAAGTATAGCAGCAAAAAAAGTTGGATAAACTGTCAAAGGATGCTTCGTTACTTGTATATTAGTTCTTTTTTGTTGAAAGAAGGCCTTAGCAGGTATTTCTAATAAATAATAAACATTTAGAAGAGTTGAAATTGCGAGAATATAAATAACTAATAAATAGTCTTTTTCAACAGAACCTAACATTAAGTAAAATTTGCTCCAAGATCCACCCATTGGTGGTACGCCAATAATTGACAAAGAACCGATGAAAAAAGCTACAAATGTTAAAGGCATTGATTTACCCATTCCATTTAAATCTGAGATTTTTGACAAATGTGTTGCAACATATATTGCACCTGCTGCAAAAAATAATGTAATTTTACCCACAGCATGCATTACAATATGAATTGATGCACCTTGTACTGCTATATTTGTTGCAATGGCACCTCCAAGCACTATATATGATAGCTGACTTATAGTAGAATAAGCTAATCGAGCTTTTAAATCATCTTTAGTAATTGCAATACAACTTGACAGCAATAAGGTAATACTTGATATCCATATTAACCAAACTGCACCATTTGTTTCAGTTAAAAAATCTATTCCAAAGACATATGTAATTACAACTAACATTGAAAACACACCAGCTTTAACAACAGCAACAGCGTGTAATAGTGCTGATACAGGAGTTGGTGCTACCATCGCGGCTGGAAGCCATTTATGAAATGGCATTAATGCGGCTTTACCAATTCCAAACGCAAATAATGCCAATAAAAATGTAACATATTCATTTGGGATATTACCTTTTAAAATACCATTTGTTGAAAAATCCAAACTACCTGTCAGTACCCAAACAATAATTATTGCTGGAAGTAAAAAAACAATTGAAGTTCCCACTAATATACCCATGTAAATTCTTCCAGCTTTTTTAGCCTCCTCATTTTGTTTATGAGCTACTAGAGGATAAGTAGAAAATGTTAAAACTTCATAAAAGATAAATAATGTTAAAAGATTACCTGAATATGCAATACAAATTGCTGCAAAAATAGCTATTGAATAAAATGTAAAAAATCTTGTTTGATTTTTTTCTTTATTACCTCTCATATAACCTATTGTATAAATCGAAGCTAATATCCATAAGCCTGATGCTACTAATCCAAATATTACACCTAAACCAGTTATCTTAAACGAAATAGATAATGTTTCGCTTATCTGAAAAAAAGTAAAACTAAGAACTTCTCCATCTAAGTATAGTGATGCTATATTAATTGAACTGTAAAAAGTAATAAGACCACCTATTGGTCCTAAGCTATCTCTTAAATTTGGATTGGATGATAATAAAGGAGTTATAAAAAAGGCAATAAGGGGTGTTAAAATTGATAAATATATATAAAATTCATTGGCCATTATTTTATTCCACTCATTAATGCATCAGAAGCAATAAAGCTATTATCAATAATTAAACTTGCGTCTACACCAAAATAAATATTTAGAAAAGCAATAACTAAAAGTGGTAAATAAATTTCAGGCAATTCTTTAATTTTTTCAATTTTTAAACTCTTTTCATTATACCAGAGACCTTCTATCAACTTCCAGATATAGATTAACGACAAAGCTGAACTAACTAAAATTAAAAAAGGAAGCCATATTCCTTCGCTAATGTAAGCTGCTTTAATTAGATAGAGTTTTGATATAAATCCTACCGTTAATGGTAGTCCTGCTAAACTAAGAGCACAAATCACAAAAGAAAAAAAAGTAATTGGTAATTGCCTTCCCAGCCCAGCTATCGTTTTCACATCTATTCTTTTTAAAGTATAGTATCCCATGGCTACTATTGACATAAATAAGCCAGCTTTAATAAGAGCATGATTTATTAGATGAATAAAACTTGAAGCAATTCCTGTACTTGTTGCCAAAGAAATGCCAAGAACGATATATCCAATTTGTGCAACTGAAGAATGCGCCAATAATTTTTTTACATCTTTTTCGAATATTGCCATAATGGTTCCTGCAAACATCGCTAAAATTGCAAGGTATAATAATATATATCTAAGACTTTCAAATGAATAAATTTCATATGAAGATCCAAAAATGGTGTATGAAATTCTAACTATTATATATATAGAAACTTTTGTTGATGTTGCAGCTAACAAAACAGAAACTGGTGATGGAGCATAAGCATAAGCATTTGGCAACCAAATATGTAAAGGAAAAACTGCTGCTTTAACCATTATACCTAACATCATAAATGTGAATGCAACTATAACTGATTTATTTAGTCCTAGAGCTGGAATTTTTTGAGCTAAATCACCCATATTTAATGTCCCAGTCACACCATATAATAGTCCAACTCCAATTACATAAAAGGTTGCACCAACTGCACCTAAAATTAAATAATTATAGCCTGCAACTAGAGCTTTCCTATCTACTTTTGATCCTAACGCAACAAGTGCTACTGCAGATAAAGATGAAATTTCTAGAAAAACAAAAAGGTTAAAAGCATCTGCTGTTGTGATTAAGCCAATCAAACCTGCGATTGTTAGCAACCACAAACTATAAGTTTTAGAAACAAGTTTTTCATCAATTTCTAAAGTAAAAAAATTATGTGCAAATAATGTCGCTATCAAGCCAATTACTGAAACTATCATAATTGGAATTATGCTTATTCTATCAATGACATATTCTATGCCGAGTGGTGGTGGCCAATTACCTAAATAGTACGAGATATTACTTTTATAAGAAACTTCAAAGCAAAGAAGAATTGTGAATATCATTGTTAGAAAAGATGCAAAAGTAGAAAAGGTCCATGCTAATCTATTATTATTTAGAACCGCAACTATCAGTGAGAACATCAAAGGTGTGATGACGATAAGTATGGGTAAATTTTTAATTATAAATGGCATCATTTTTATTTTTTATCTTCGAGATATTTTTCATGATATTCGACTAAATCTGATGCAGAAATTTCATCTTCATTAATAGTTCCATATGCTTTGTTAATTCTAACCGTCAATGCAAGACCCAGAGCAGTTGTTGCAACGCCAACAACAATTGCTGTAAGTATTAGGACATGTGGAAGAGGATTAGAATATATTTCATTTAAATTATCAGTTAAAATTGGAGCTGTTCCTCCAGCAATTTTTCCGAATGTTATATACAAAAGAAAAACAGATGTTTGGAAGATAGCTAGGCCAACTATTTTTTTTAAAAGGCTTTTTTTGGATATAACAATATAAAGTCCTATCATCATTAAAATGAATACTATCCAGTAATTCCAAACACCAAATATCTGATCAATCATTATTTTTCTTCCCAAAGTTAAAATTTGCGAATGAGTAAAATAATGAAATCATTACATTACATACGGTTAGACCAACTCCAAATTCAACAAGTAATATACCTATATGTTGACCAGCTTCTTTAGTAGTACCTAAAACATCATAACTAAGGTATGGATCGCCTAGAATTAATCCAATTATTCCAACAAACCCGTAAAGAAACGCCCCCAATGCAAGTAAAAAGAAATTTAGTTTTGGTGGCATAATCACTTTACAATCTTCAACACTAAAAACCATTGCATACAATATAAAAGCTGCGGCAACAATAACGCCAGCTTGAAATCCTCCTCCTGGACCAAAATCACCATGAAATTGTACGTATAAACCAAACAAAATTATTGGAGTAAATAAAACTTTTGTACATACTTTTAAAATTAAATTATCCATCTATTTATTATTTTCTTTATGAATTTTTGATGTTTTTGAAACTCCATCATACAATAAAACCAATACAGCGATTCCAGCAGTATATATTACAACTGTCTCACCAAAAGTGTCATATCCTCTGTAGCTTGCAAGAATTGAAGTAACTACATTTGGTATGCCTATATGGTTTCGTGAGCCTTCAATGAAATCTTGTGCAAGGTTTTGATGAACAGGGTTTTCCAACTGACCAACAAGCGGCAAATCATAGCTTGCCCAAATTAATAATCCTGCAACTATTATACATGTGCATATTGCATAAATATGTTTTACGTTAAATTTTTCTTCTTTTTCCTCTTTTGGAAGATAGCTTAAAGCTGCTAAGAATAATATTGTTGAAATTCCAGCGCCAACAGATGCTTCTGTAAATGCAACATCTACTGCATCTAGACTTACAAACATAAGAGCTGCAACTAAAGAATATGTCCCAGTTAATAATATAGTTGATATTACTTTTCGTGTATTAATAATAAATATTGCTATTGTTAACATTAGAGTTACTAGAAATGCATTTATAATAATTTCGCCAATCATAGAGTTTTACCTTTTGTCTTTCCTATAGGATTAACACCTTTTTTTCTAGCTAGGTTTGCAGTTACATGACCTGTAATAGGACTTGTGAAAAATATAAAAATTCCAATAAATACTAATTTTGCAGTAATTAATGAAAAGCCGCTTTGTAAAATCATTCCTAATATTATGAATGACGCTCCTGCTGTATCAATCATACCAGCTGCATGTATTCGAGAAAAAACATCTGGTAATCTTATTAGACCTATAGATCCAGTTAATATAAAAAAAACTCCACCTACAAAAGATATTATGGATATTATTTGAATTGAGAGATCTAGCATTTATTTATCCCCAAGAGTTCCTTTATCAAAAAGTTTCAAAACAGCTACTGTTCCAATAAAATTTATAAGTGCGTAGACTATAGAAATATCTATAAATTCAGGTCTGCCCATATAAAAACCATGAACAGAAATTGCTAAAACTATTATAGTACCAATACTATTTGCAGCTAAAATTCTGTCGTATGTAGTTTTCCCAATAATTAATCGAACTAAAATTAACAAAAAAGATACTGAAAGGGCAATCAAAACAGCTAAAAACATTATTTACCCTCTTCTAACCAAGTTACCATTCTGTCCATTTCTGAACCTCTAACATCATTACCAAATTCTTTAGTTAATGCATGAACTTCAAATACGTTATCTTTTATTTGTGTGGTTACAGTTCCAGGTGTAAGTGTGATAGAATTTGCATAAGTTACTTTTCCTTCGTTTGTTTTTTGTGTAGCTTTAACAGAAAATAATTCAGGGTCTTCTGATTTAGATAAAATAACTTTAGCTGTAGTTATATTTGATATGAAGATTTCTTTGATTAACCAAATTGTATATTGAATTAATCGAGGAAAAAAATAGATTGGTATGGTTTCGTTATCTAAAAAATTTCCTTTAATTGTTAGGTAAACACATAATAAACAAGAAATAACACCAAGCGATGTAATTAACACTGTATAATGGCCGGACATTAATAGCCAAAAACCAAATAAAAATAAGAATAATGTAATACTTTTACTATTAATCATGATTAATGAATATAATCATGGTTTAATGAATAATTCAATATTATGTATCTTTTTGATTATTTTTTTATTGTATAGAAAATTTTGAAAAACTTTATAAGCCTCTAAATCGTAAGCACTAGGACGTAAAGTAAATCTTCTAACAGTATCTCGATAAGCTCTTTTATTTAGTTCATCGTTTAACCCTTTTTTATAACTTGAAAAATCTTTCCATGTTTCATCAGGGCTATTAACAATTTTAATTGTAGCTTTTTGAATTGCTTTTAGGAAATTATTGAACTTTTGTTTTTTCCTATCATTTTTATTGATGATGTAAATTAATTCTTCATAATGAGGAACTCCATGTTCCTCAGGGTAAAAGGCTTTCCCAGGTTGGTTTACAATATCCATTTGATTAAGTTCAAAGTTCCTAAATGCTCCAATTACTGCGTCTACTTTTTTTGAAATTAACGAAGGTGAAAGTGAAAAATTAATATTAATTAGTTGAACATCTGATAATCTTAATCCGTATTTTTCAAACATTCCTGACAAAAGAGCATCTTCAAACCCACCAACAGAAAAACCTATTTTTTTATTTTTAAGATCTTTTATAGATTTTATTGGTCCATCTTTTAAAACCACAAGACTATTTAATGGTGTGCTAACTAAGGATCCAAGTCTTACAATTGGTAGAAATTGATCAATTTGTAGATGAAATTGTGGTTGATAAGAAATAGCAATATCAATTTTTCCAGCTGCAACTTGTTTAGGAGGATCATTTGGATCAGCAGGCTCGATAATTTCAACTTTTAATCCATTTTCTTTAAAATAACCGTATTGTTCAGCTATGATAATTGGTGCATGATCTGGATTAATAAACCAATCCAAACCTAGTTTTATATTATTTTCATTCGATACAGAAAATGATGAGTAAAAAATAAAATTAAAAAGTAAAATTAAAGATAATAATCGCATAATAAACTCCCTCCGCTAGCATTATCTAGATCAGGTTTATAGGGTATATCTCAGCTTTAAAAAAGCACCCCTGTTAATAATGATATCGCATTAATTTTAATTGATGTAAACTTAATTATTCCCACCAAATCAATTTTTTTAGTATTAAGTCAATAAAATGATATAGCGAAATAGTAATAATAATTAAAATTATTAATGCTGCAAACATATTATCAATTTGTAATCTTGCGTTGCTATAAATCATATAAGATCCTAATCCATGACTTCCTCCAATCCATTCACCAACAACTGCTCCAATAGGAGCAAAACAAGCCCCAACCCTTATACCAGAAAAAAGTCCAGGTAATGCATTTGGAAGTTTAATTAAGTTAAAAATTTGCAGCTTAGAAAACCCTAGTGTTTGTCCAGCATGAATATATTCTTTAGGAATTTTATTTAGCGCATCTGAAAAGTTTGAGGCGATAGGAAAGAAAACAATTATAGTTCCGATAACTACTTTACTTGATATTCCGTAACCGAACCATAAAACTAAAATTGGAGCTAAAGCAAATACTGGTATTGATTGACTCGCCAGCAATAAAGGCATAATCCATCTTTTAAGTCTTTCAGATAAAGAAATTAAAACTGCAAAAAAACTTCCTAAAACTATTCCGAAAAATAAAGATAATAAAATTTCTAATAAAGTAATTAATGAATGATTAAAAATTTCAGAAAAATTATTAAATAAAGCAATTGCTACTAAATCAGGTGAAGGTAAAATGAAAGATGGCAGTTCAAATAATAAACAAATAATATACCAAAAAATTATAATGACTAAAAATGTAACCAAAATTCTTAACATACTTATAAATAGCATACTAAGATGAAAAATTTTCTTTTTTCTAGCAAAATTTTTAAAGGATCACGATATGGTGAAGGACACCCTTTAAATATTGATAGAGTTTGGCCAAGTTTAGATCTATTAAAAATTATGAATTGGGTTTCTGATGAGGAATTAATTTTCAATGAACCTGCTAGGATTGATGAGTTAACAATATTTCATGATATTGACTATTTAAGAATATTGCAAAAAGCTGAAAAATTTCAAGATTTAGAATTAAACGAGAAGAAAAAATATAATCTTGGTGTTGGTGTAAATCCAATATTTAAAGAAGTTTACTCAAGGCCTGCTTCAGCAGCAAAATCTTCTATGAGAGCAATAGAATTTTTAGCAAGTGGTAAAGCAGAAAAAATTTTAAATTTTTCAGGTGGAACACATCATGGTAGAAAAAATTTTGCTTCCGGCTTTTGTTTTTTAAATGATTGCATACTAGCAATTTTAAAAGCTAAAGAATTTGGCTTTAACAAAATTTTATATATTGATTTAGATGCTCATCATTGTGATGCAGTTCAGGACTACTTCTTAGATGATAGCAATGTACAATTAATATCAATACATGAAAAAAACAAATGGCCAAGAACTGGGAAAATAGAAGAATCAAAAATTAATAATTTAATGAATATTCCAGTTCCAGAAAATTTTAATGATAATGAAATGCTCTTTATTCTTGATGAATTAATAATTCCTTATTGTAAAGCACTAAACCCAGACATTACAATTATTCAAGCAGGAACAGATAGTTTAAAAGATGATCCACAATCAAAAATGATACTTTCAAACTCTGCATATTGGCAGGCAATTTCTAAGTTAAAAGATATATCCACAAAAACTCTAATTTTAGGTGGAGGTGGTTATAATCCTTATATAACTGCAAAAGCATGGGCTGGGAATTGGCTAGTATTAAATTCGAAAGAAAAACTTCTTCAATCTAAATTGAATGATGAATGCAAAGAAATACTTAGATCATTAAAATGGAAAAATTCAAGAGTTAGAAATGGAATACCAACTAAGTGGTTAGATAAATGGATTGATGATGAAGTAGGAATGCCAATTAGAGATGAGGTGAAAGGAATTGTTCTTTATATTCAGAAAATTAAGAAGCTATAAATATTTTTTATTTTTATTATTTAGTTTCTCTATAATATCTCAAAAATCAATATCATGTGAAGCCCAGTATTTAAAAAAAGAAAAGTTATTTGTACAAAATAAATTGTCAAAAAATAAAGAATTATTTTTAGTTGAATTAGCAAAAAACAACTATGAAAGACAAAAAGGATTACAGTGTAAAAAAAAACTTAAGAAAAATGAAGGTATGTTATTCATTTGGTCTGATGAGGATTACAGAAGTTTTTGGATGAAAAATACAGTCATACCTTTAGATTTAATTTTCATTAACTCAAGCTTAGAAGTTATAGAGGTTTATTTTGATGCAAGACCATTTAGTGAAAAATTAATTAGAAGTGAAAAAAGAGCTAAATTTGTTCTAGAATTAAATGCTGGTGTATTTAAAGAGCTAGGTTTTTACGTAGGCGATAAAATTATATTTTAAAAAAAATAAAAAAATTGTTTTAAAAAACTTAAATTTAAATTAAAAGAAGCATATCGGGGCGTAGCGCAGTCTGGTAGCGCATCTGGTTTGGGACCAGAGGGTCGGGAGTTCGAATCTCTCCGCCCCGACCAAATTTAATAATTAATAGTAATTGATAATAAATTTTCTTATTGGTCTGTTTTTTTATATTGTTTATAATCCATAATTGATGTATCTTTTTTTAAAGATATGTTTAGACCAAGAAATTAGAAATGACTTTTTTAGGTCTTAAAAAATGAATTGCCATTTCATCATGACACATTCATCATTTTATAAGATGTTGGATCTTATTTTAATTTAATAATTTGATCTGCAGTTCTTCTCTGGTTTGCCACAACACGTTCGCGGTCTGCTTGTATGCGTTCACGTCGTTTAGCAATTTGATCACCAAGTTCCAAGATACCCTTTGTATCATCCTCAACACGATACACTAAATTAGTAGCTTCTTTCTCTGCAACATGAGCTCTATCTAAAAGTTTTTGTAATCGCTCAGTATTAGATTTGACAGATTGTGCATTTATATTTGGAGTTGCTTTTGTCATTTGCTTGCGGATCGATCCATCAGCCCACTTAGCATTCTCAGAAATCATGTCATCTCCTTGTTCAACTACTGCTTCGTTAGCTTCAGTAATCGAACTGTTAATTGACTGCAACATTTCATTTACTTCGATCATTTTAGTGGCAATATCCCGTAAAGTATCGTTAAGATCAGTGCGGTTTTCAAGTTGCTCAATCCTTACTTGATTTAACATCCGCACCTTGAAATTAGTTTGTACGTCAGATGATGGTTCTAGCGCTTCAAGCATTGCCATTCGACAACCATACAGATCATTTACATTGTCAATTGCTATTGATCGGTTGCCCATAAATGCAGAGGTAAAATTTCTTTGTAGCAACGAACGATTTTCTTCAATGTCAGCCAGTAAAAGCATGAGTTCAGCGTATGTAGTAGATACTTCTGCATCCAGCTCAAAAATCTTACGTCTGTTCTTACGAATATTCGTTTTATTTTCAGATATTATATCAGTCTTTTTTACCATGGTTTCACCTATTATTCTGTAATTTCTTCTAATTGTGTGTTTTCGTCACCTTGGAGTGAGTGTTTGGTGGATCTATTTAGTTTATTCATATAAATTATTCCTTTGTTGGGCTCGGATAAGTCACAGAAGCGATAAATAAAATCAAATATATTCTCTGCTTGATCAGCAGTCACTACAACATGAAATTGTTCCACATCAAATGAACCCGAAACACCTGCAACGGCTTTCTGCCCTATCATTGTGCCAGCCACGTTATAAAAGTAAACCTCATTGATACCACGTTTCATAAGTTCAGGAATTAACTTGTCGGTACCACCCTCATACAATATACCCGAAATTAACCAAGTGTAATCAAGATAGCGCACCCGAGGATCACTTTTTACTTCAGGAAAAACCATCTCATGAACCTACATATTTAGTTAAAATGGAAGGCGGAACGTAGGTGGCAGCCTGCATTAGTGGGGTGGCGTACATAAAACCCATACCAGGCGTATCTAACTTTCCAGCTAAAAACATTCGCTCAAAAACTCTATCTACTTCGTCACTTGAAACCATCACATTGACGACATCTCGTTCGGCATCTACAGCTACACCCAAAGCACCTAATCTTTCACGAATTCCTACGCCCATTGCGCCATGCACAGTCGATCCTTGAATTCCTACTTCTAGTAAAGCATCAGTAATAATCTCACCATAACCTTGTTGTACAACTGCTGTGATTAATGTTGCGTCTGTCAATGTTGTAAATGAACGTTTCATTTTGTCTCTCCTTCAAGGGCAAGCTCACGGGCAACGCGGCGCTCCTCACGTTTTATTTTAAATTGAACATAAATACCAAGCGTTAAAACAGCGACAATAGGACAAATTGAAGCTGCAGCCAAAATACCAAATCCATCGGTTGAACCGAGCGCATTTCCAAATCCTAAACCCATCGCAAGGACTAAAGGAACAGTTACAGGCCCTGTAGTTACACCAGCTGAGTCCCAACCAACATTGACAAATTCTTCAGTCGATAAAAAAGTTAGTATCAATCCAAGAGTATAACCAGGTATTAAGATGTACATTATATGAAATCCATAGATAAGCTTCAAAACACCTAGCATTATTCCAGTAGCCACACCAAATGCAACTGCTATCATTAACATAGATTTTTTGAATGCACCGTTAGTTAAATTCTGTACAGTCATTCCAAGAGCGTTTAAAGCAGGTTCTGCAAGAGTAGCTGAAAGACCAAGAACCCAAGCAAATAAAGCTGCAATCCCAACACCAACAGCCATGCTATATAGCGGACTTTCCGTGATTGCATCAATTGATGTAAAAGCACCTGCAATCAATCCACCAGATTGATCTCCGAGTTTTGCTAAACCGTAGGTTAAACCAACGTTAAAGATACACATTCCAACAACAGCTAGTATAATACCATAGTAAGTAATGAAGGCATTTTTTAACTTTTCACGTAAAATGACTAATAGCACCACTGCCAAGAAAATCACCAATGGTACAATGGCTCTTACGCCTAAGATTACTTCTGTCCAAGGAGTTACTTCATACCATTGTGGCTGTGTGGTTGCAGTCTGAGCTGCCAATTTAATTTCAGCCGCTTTTTCAATAATCAGTTCTGGTGGTACGGTGTAGGCTGTGTAAAAACTTAGTATTAAAACGCCAAGAATTGGGAACACTGATGCCAATGTTACAATTCCAAAGCCAGACAATGAAGAATCAGCACCTTTACCGGCTGCTGCTGCAACACCGATACCTAGTGCAAGTACTAATGGCACTGTCACTGGTCCAGTTGTAACTGCTCCACAATCCCATGCCAAACCAACAATTTTTGTTAGTTCAGGGTCCATAAAAGCGATAACGCTTAAAATCAAAGTAGGTACAACACTTAAAAAAATCATCGGTTTTAAACTCCAACCTCTTAAAAATCTCACTGTACCAAGAACTGCCGCCAAACCAACTCCAAGTCCAACAAGTAAAACAGTTGCGCCAGAACGATCATTTAGTAGTGTAAATAAATAAGGTGCCTGTTTTGGATCAACAATTGATCCAGCTACCTGTAATGCGCCAATTGCTGGCTCGGCAAATGTCACGCCAATTCCTAATAAGAATGCAATAAACAGTACGCCAGCCAATGGTAGTTTACGTGGCAAAGTATTTCCGATTATCTCACCGAAAGGCATCAGACCGAGCTTTAAGCCTTCCATAAACATCATTAAGCCAATCATAACTGCAAATAATCCGCCTGCAATTATACTTGCATCCATAACAGGTGTTTGTAGAACCAAATATTGGAAAAGAGCTAAATAAATTGCCAGTGGAACAACTGCTCGTGCTTGATCTATAAATCGTGTAGACAGATAGGGTTGTAAAATTTTAATAATATCACCACCACCCAATTTCATTTTTGGAACTGGTTGTGGATGTTCATTGCCATGACGATCAAATAATGGCTCGGGCATTAATTCTTGGTAAGGAATTTTTTGACTGTCGATTGACATTGCTTGGATATAGTCACCAAATCGAATGGTTTTGCGTCGAGACATAATTGATCCTTACAACAAATTATAAAATCAATATTAATAAATAACTGTATTCATTAATGAAATCAATAAATTTTATTTTGATATGTATAAACGTAAATTATTAAACTTAAAAATTGTTATCAAAGAAATTTTCAATGTTATCATTATATATCAATTATTTATAATGGATTAGAGTAGGGGATTATACTAATATTTTGCTTTAAGTTCCATAGCGTGCAATGATAGTGTATCTGACTTGGAGCAAGAAATTTGGGAGTTCAAATTTTAGCTCCGACCAAATTTTTAATTTCTATTAGATAAATTAGCATATACTATTTCACCTAAAAATATTGATAATCTTTGATATAATTATTAAACTTTAATTTTGATTAATCGTTAATATTACATGAAAAAAATTTTAAAATCTTTTTTATTAAGTTTGATTTTAATTATTTTTTCTAATCAGAGTTTTGCTATTAAAAATGAGACATATTTGATATGCAAAAAAGAAAATGAAAATCAAAAGCAAAATTTACAAACTTTTGACAATAAAAAGCTAAAAGAAAATTTTCATAAAAATTTTTCTTTTTACTTTTTAAATAATGGAAAGTTTATTGAAACTGCAGTCAAAATTACCTTCGATGAAGCTAATTTTAAAATATTTATTGATGTAACTAACAATGGAAAATATTTGTTTGAAGAAAAAAAG
>CABZCK010000019.1 GCA_902524215.1 uncultured SAR116 cluster alpha proteobacterium | reverse complement strand
TGTCACTTTTGATGCCAAAGGCTACAGCAGTATGGTTAATTGATAATACTACTTTAACATTCGAACAAATATCAGAATTTTGTAATTTACATGTTTTAGAAGTTCAAGCTATTGCTGATGGAGATGTGGGTCAAGGAATCATTGGTTTTGACCCTATACAAAATGGACAACTATCTAAAGAAGAAATTGAAAGGTGTTCTTTAGACCAAAGTCTAAAATTAATACAACTTGATAGTAACAACAATTTTGCGTCCGACAAAACGAAAGGTCCAAAATATATACCTTTATCCAGAAGAGGAGATAAACCAAACGCAGTAGCATGGCTGGTAAAAAATCATCCTGAGCTTAAAGATAGCCAAATTAGCAGACTTGTTGGAACTACTAAATCTACAATAGAAAAAATTAGAAATAGGTCTCATTGGAATATTTCAAATATTTCTGCAAAGCATCCCATATTATTAAAATTATGCTCCCAAGAAGATTTAGAAAAAGAAGTTTTAAAATCAGGGGGGTCAATAGATAATCCAGTAGAAAATGGTTAATAAAAATAAAAATTTCCTCGTTGGAATTATTATGGGTAGTCAATCAGACTGGGAGGTCATGAAAGAAACCAAACTTCAGTTAGATGAACTTTTTATTTCAAATGAACAGCTTATTATTTCAGCTCATAGAACACCTGACAGAATTTTGAATTATGCAAAAAAAAGTTTGGAAAATGGTATAAAAATTATCATTGCGGGTGCAGGTGGTGCTGCTCATTTGCCTGGCATGATGGCATCTCATACACCATTACCAGTAATTGGTGTTCCAATTGAAAGCACAAGTTTAAATGGAATTGATAGTCTATTATCAATAGTACAAATGCCTAAAGGAATTCCTGTTGCAACAGTTTCTATTGGTAAAACTGGTGCAAAAAATGCTGCAATTTTAGCAGCAGAAATTTTAAGTCTTCAAGATGAAGAAATTCATAAAAAATTATCATCTTGGAAAAAATCAATGACTAATGATGTGCCATTCAAACCAGAATAAAATTTAAATATTTTTGTTAACTGATGACTTCTAAAAAGAAAACTATAGGAATACTTGGAGGTGGTCAACTTGGTAAGATGACGGCCATAGCTGCAAAAAAATTAGGTTATAATACTTTACTTTATTGTCCTAAAGGAGACAACCCAGCTGAGTATAGTGCAAATGAATATATTGATGGTAATTGGGATGACAATGACAAACTAGAAATATTTGGATCAAAAGTTGATGTTGTTACATCCGAGTTTGAAAACATACCTGCAAAAACCCTAGATAATTTGTCAAAAATGACAAAAGTTTGTCCATCAGGTTTTTGCTTTAATATTGCTCAATATAGGAATAAAGAAAAAGAAATGGCAGCCAAATCAGGTTTTTTAGTTCCAAAATGGTACAGAATAAATTCTTTAAACGATCTAATAAAATACTCAAAAATCTTAAATCATAATTGTATTCTTAAAACTAATTCTCTTGGATATGATGGTAAGGGCCAAATAAATATTTCATCGGAAATAAATTTCAAAAAAATTTGGGCTGAAATAAATTTTATTGATTGTATCTTAGAAGAAAAAATTAATTTTGATAGAGAAGTATCTATTCTTTATGCCAAAAGCTTAAATGATTCCGAATGTTTCTTTCCATTATCAGAAAACTATCATGAAAATGGAATTTTAAAACACACAATTGCACCTGCAATACTTGAAAATGAATTAGAAATTAAATTAAAGTTTAATGTAGAAAAATTTGCAAAATTGTTAAATTTAAAAGGCCTATTAACTATAGAACTTTTTCAAAGTGGGAATAACTTTATTTTCAATGAAATAGCACCAAGACCACATAATTCATTTCATTGGACCATTGAAGGGTGCAAAAACAGCCAATTCGATATTTTAGTTAAATCAATAACAGGTCAAGATATAAATAACCAAGTAATTAATGAAAATTGGAAAATGACGAATTTACTTGGAAATGAAGTTGAAAATTTAGAATTATTTAAATTTCATAAAGATCAAAAAACACATATTTATGGGAAGAAAGAAGTAAAACAAGGAAGAAAGATGGGGCATATCACCTATCCGATTTAGTTATTTTTTTCCAAAATCAAAAGGTACATCTTGATAAACTTCGTTAATAAAATTTGAAAATAATAAAAAAGCATAAGGCCTCCAGCGATTAACTGGTAATTTTTGATCATCATTATTTGGAAAATAGTTTTTGGGTAGAGATATTTTTACATTTTCATTTTTATCTCTTAAATATTCATCTTTTAAAGTTTCAGCGTCATATTCTAAATGATTTAAAATGTAAAGATCTTTTGTATGACGTGATCTTACCATACCTACCCCTGACAAAGTTGAATGAGCAAGTATCTCGAGATCTTTATCTATCAAATCTTGCTTTCTTGTTTCAGTGAAACGTGAAACGGGCATTGGAAAACGATTTGTGAAACCTTGTAGTAATCTATCATTATTTTCTAATAATTGATGATCATACACACCAAATAACTTATTTTTCAAAATATACTTCTCTACTCCATAAAAAATTTTTAAAAAAACTTGACTGCCCCAACAAATCCCAACTCTTCTAAAAACGTTTAATTTAGACCAGTTTATAATCTCACACAACTCACTCCAATAATTGACATCTTCAAAAGGTAAAGTTTCAATTGGAGCACCTGTTACAATTAAAACATCAAAAAACTGATCTCTTATGTCATCTAAAGTTTTATAAAATTGAATTAAATAATCTTTATTTGTATTTTTCGGTTGGTAAGATCTTGTAGTCATTAATGTTAGTTCTATTTGTAGTGGAGAAGCACCTATTAATCTAGCGAATTGAATTTCAGTAGGAATTTTTTTAGGCATTAGATTCAATAACAAAAACTTTAGTGGCCTTATATCTTGCCTATTAGCATAACTACTATTAATTACATCTACTGCTTCACTTAAGAGAGATTCCCTTGCAGGTAAATTATCAGGAATTTTTATAGGCATTATTTAATCGTTAGGTTTGTAATAATATTTATTAGAATTAAATTTTTTTAATATTTTAAAAAATGTATTAAATGGATTGGATTGATTAATTAAGTTTGGCAACTTTTTAATTTTTCCAAAATTTGAAACATCATCTAATCTTCTTTGAAGGAAATCTTCAACTTTAGTAAAGTCACTTTCATTTAACCAATAAGACAAAGTAGAACTATATACACCTGATAGAATTAGTCTTTTTGTATAAAAAGAAAAATCAGTGGATTTGTCTCCACAATCTCTCCAAATAATGTCACATGTCTTATATAACATGGTTAAAGCTTTTTTAGAATTTTTTGGTAACGCCATCATACCTAATGATATTCTGACAGCTTCTTTAAATTTATTTGCAACTTTAAGTCTAAATATTATCTGAGAATTAATTTTATCTGGTATTCTTAAATTTTTAGATTTAGATTTTTTAAAACTTTCTTTCATCTCATCATCTAAATATATATTAAATTCCTGAATAATATTAACAAGACTATTATTAAATAGGTTTCTAATATTGCTCTTTTCAATTTCTGATAATTTTTTTGAATTAATTAGACCAATATCAACAGCAGAAAAATATAGAGTTTCCCATGACCATCCATCAAAAGGCACATTTTCTAAAAATGATAGTAATAATTTTGTTTTTGTTTTTTTATTAATATCTTTCATAATACTCCGATTATACTATTAAGTATGAGAATTTAATAGTGTTTCAAGAAAATAAATAATTTAATTTTGTAATTTATATAAAACACTTGCAAATACTTAAAAAAACATGTTATTAAAACGCTCTTTAAGGAATTTATTATATGTATGTATCTGTAAGAGACAATAACGTTGATCAAGCTTTACGCATTCTCAAGAAGAAAATGCAAAGAGAAGGTGTTTTCAGAGAAATGAAAAACAGAAGAGTTTATGAAAAACCATCTGAAAAAAAAGCAAGAGAATTAGCTGAAAGCACAAGAAGAGTTAGAAAGCTAATGAGAAAGAGATTGGAAAGAGAAGGTTATTAACATTATTATGTTGATAATTTTTGTACCGTACATTCGTACGGTTTTTTTTTGAGAAATTAAATGATAATAGGTTGTCCTAAAGAAATAAGTAAAGATGAAAAAAGAGTAGCTCTTACGCCATTAAGTGCAAAAGAGTTAGTAAAACTTGGGTTTAAGTGCCAAATAGAGACTAAAGCAGGATTAGAATCAAACTACTCTGACCAAGATTATAAAGATGCTGGTATCAAAATTTTATCTTCAAAAGATATATGGTCTAAATCAGATATCATTGTTAAAGTTAGGGCTCCTTCTAACCCTGAACTAAAATTATTAAAACCAAAAACAACTCTTATTTCTTTTATTTGGCCTGCACAAAACAAAAAACTTCTTGAAGATCTTAAGAAAAAAAATGTGTCTGTAATATCCATGGATATGATACCCAGAATTAGTAGAGCACAAAAAATGGACGCTCTTTCATCTATGGCTAACATAGCTGGTTACAGAGCAGTAATTGAAGCAAGCAACAACTTTGGTAGATTTTTTACGGGCCAAATTACTGCTGCGGGGAAAGTTGCTCCTGCTAAAGTTTTAGTTATTGGTGCCGGCGTTGCTGGTTTAGCTGCGATAGGGACTGCTCAGTCATTAGGAGCAATTGTAAGAGCATTTGATGTAAGACCAGAAGTTGCTGAACAAATAGAGTCAATGGGTGCTGATTTTTTACTTTTAGATTTTGATGAAGATGGTTCAGGCGAAGGTGGATATGCAAAGCCTGCTTCAAAAGAATTCATAAAAAAAGAAATGCAACTTTTTAGAGAACAGGCCCCTGAAATTGATATCGTTATTACTACAGCTCTAATTCCTGGAAAACCTGCACCTCTATTATGGCCAAAAGAGATGGTTAAATTAATGAAACCTGGTTCTGTTGTAGTTGATTTGGCTGCAGAACAAGGTGGAAATTGTGATTTAACTAAACCTAATAAACTTTATAAAACAAGTAATAATGTCACCATTATCGGATACTCTGATTTACCAAGTCGAATGGCAACACAATCTTCCAATCTATATTCTACGAATATTAGACACATGTTAAGTGATTTGACTCCCGACAAAAATGGTAAAATTAATATTAATATGGATGATGATGTGATTAGAGGCTCTACAGTTGTTTTAAATGGAAAATTAACATTCCCTCCACCTCCTCCAAAGGTTCAAGCAATTGCTAAGCATGAAAGTAAAAACACATCAAGAACACAAGAAGAAATTGAAAAAGAAGAAATACTGAAACAAAAAAAAGCGGGTTTTTATCAGCTTGTATTATTAACAGTTGGCTCATTATTAATGCTATTGATTGGTTTTTATGCACCCCCATCTTTTATGCAACATTTCATAGTTTTTGTTTTATCTTGCTTTGTTGGTTTTCAAGTAATATGGAATGTTTCTCATTCACTTCATACACCATTAATGGCAGTAACAAACGCAATTTCAGGAATTATAATTGTCGGTGCACTTTTACAAATTGGTTCTTCCAATTATATCGTTAACATTTTAGCTATTATATCAGTAATGATTGCAACTATAAATATAGTTGGTGGCTTCCTAGTCACTAAAAGAATGTTATCAATGTTTAAGAAAAGTTAGTTATGACACAAGAATTATTAACAGCATTATATATTGCAGCTAGTGTTTTATTTATATTATCACTCGGTGGCTTAAGTGATCAAGAAAAGGCTAAAAAAGCTGTTTGGTATGGCATCATTGGAATGATCATAGCCATTTTTGGAACCATTCTAGGTCCAGATATGAAACTAGATAAATTATTAATACCAGCTTTGGTTGTTGGATCAATAATTGGATTAGTTGTAGCATTAAAAGTTCAAATGACAGGAATGCCACAACTTGTTGCAGCCCTTCATTCATTTGTAGGTTTGGCAGCTGTGTTTATTGGGATCAACTCATCAATTGAACCCCCTCAAAATTTATCTGATGTTGAAATTATAATCCATGAGATAGAAATATTCCTTGGCGTATTTATAGGAGCAATAACTTTCACAGGTTCAGTTATTGCATATGGAAAACTCTCTGAATTAATAACAGGTAAAGCTCTTGTGCTACCTGGTAGACATATTCTAAATATATTAATGACATTAGCTTGTCTTGTTTTAGGTTATATGTTTTTAGATCAATATGGTTTATGGACTTTAATTGCAATGACTATAATAGCTTTTATTATAGGAGCTCATCTTGTTCTTGCTATAGGTGGAGCTGACATGCCTGTAGTAGTTTCAATGTTAAACTCATATTCAGGTTGGGCTGCTGCCGCTACTGGATTTTTACTAGGTAATGATTTGTTAATTGTTACTGGTGCACTAGTTGGGTCTTCAGGAGCCATCCTCTCATACATAATGTGTAAAGCTATGAATAGAAATTTTATTTCTGTAATTTTAGGTGGCTGGGGAGATAATGTGTCTTCATCTCAAGAAATTGAAGGTGAAATGATTCCAGCAGATATTGAAACAGTTTCGGGTACACTCAATGATGCTCAAAATATAGTTATAGTACCTGGTTACGGCATGGCTGTGGCTCAAGCTCAAAGCGCAGTATCTGAGTTAACATCTAGATTAAGAAATAAAAAGAAAAATGTTAGGTTTGCTATTCATCCTGTAGCTGGAAGACTTCCTGGACATATGAATGTATTACTTGCAGAAGCTAAAGTACCTTACGATATTGTTCTTGAAATGGACGAAATAAATGAAGATTTTCCATCAACTGATGCTGTCTTAATATTAGGTGCTAATGATATTGTTAATCCATCCGCACAAGATGATCCTAATAGCCCAATTGCAGGAATGCCTGTCCTTGAAGTTTGGAAATCAAGTCAAGTCTTTATATTTAAACGTGGTCAAGGCAGAGGTTACTCAGGTATAGAGAATCCATTGTTCTTTAAAGAAAACTCAAGAATGGTATATGGAGATGCAAAAAAATCTTTAGATGAAATTTTACAAAAAATTAATTAAATAATCCTACTTTTTTCAATACTTTATTTTGTTTATCTTTGAGATTTTTCTCACTAAAATTACCAACTAACTCATGAAAAACTCTATACCAGTTGATTTCAGCTTTTAAATGCATAAAAACTGAACCAAGTCCAATAGCAGCTCTATCCATTAAAACAAATTCTCTTGGAGGTTTTACACCTCCAATTTTTTTCAACTCTTTATGAACTTTTTCAGCTGTTTTTCTTCCATACTGACCAGTTGGCATTTCTGAAATAGGTCTAATTCTATCTTCTAATAGAGGTTGATATATAAATTTAGCCCAAATATTTAATATTTCGATTAAATCTTTATTTAAGTTTTCAAACCCCCATCTCTCGTATGCTGATATTGCTAATTCAATGTTATCATCTCTTAGAGCTTCATACAAATCAATAACTCCAGTAACAAATTCAGGCTTGAATATTCTAATACATCCAAAATCTAATAAATTTACACCTGCATCTTTTCTTATAGAATAATTGCCTAAGTGAGGGTCTCCATGAATAATTCCATATTCATAAAAAGGAACATACCAAGCCTTAAACATATTTAGAGCAAGTTTATTTTTAAGTTTTTGATCTTCAGTTTCTGATATAAAGTCCATGACTTTTTGACCTTCAATCCTAGTCATAGTTAATAATTTATTAGTAGAGAGATCTTTAATTGGCATTGGTAAGGTTATTTCGTCAAACTTTGATAACATTTCTCTATACAAATTTAAGTTTTTCAATTCATGTGAATAATCTAATTCTTCCATTAATCTTTCAGACAACTCTTGGTGTATTGCATTAGTCGAAATTGCAGAATCATACCTTTCATAGATAGAAAATATAAGTTTAAGCTGGTTGAGATCTGCTTGGACTGCAGAACTCATGTCTGGATATTGAAGCTTACATGCTAATTTATTACTTTTTAAATCTTCCGCAAAATGAACTTGTCCTAATGATGCAGCAGCAGAAGCTTGCTTATCAAAATTTTTAAATTTTGATACCCAATCCTCACCTAACTCTGCTCTCATTCGTCTTTTTACAAATAACCATCCCATTGAAGGTGCATCAGCTTGAAGATGAGCTAACTCATTTGCATATTCTTTAGGGACAGCATCAGGAATTGTAGATAATATTTGAGCTATTTTCATAATCGGGCCTTTAATCCCACCAAGAGCTTCCCTTAACTGTTTTGCATGATTTTCTTTATCAATTTTGAGCCCCAAATATTTTTCGCCTGCCAGTTTAGCAGCAAGTCCACCAACTGCTGAAGTTACCTTAGCGTATCTTTTGATTCTTCCAGTTGTAAATGAGCCATCTAATTTATCATCAAAATTGTTAGTCATGAATTATAAAGTTTCTAATTCATCAATCATATTAGTGATTGAACTAACACCCTTAGCCCAAAAGTTATTATCGTAAGCACTTAATGAAAATGGCTTTAACAATTCATCATGCCTTTTAGTTCCACCTGCTGCTAATAAGTCGATATATTGGTTTGCAAATTTACTTTTATCACTATTTTGATATTCATTCCAAAGGGCATTTACTAAACAATCACCAAAAGCATACGCGTAAACGTAAAATGGCGTGTGAACGAAATGAGGGATATAAGCCCATAAAGATCTATAATCATTATCTAATTTTATATAAGGTCCAACTGCATGTTGTTGAGTTTTTATCCATATATCAGAGATTTCGTCAACAGTTAATTCTGAAGAGACACGAGCTTTATGAAATTCATTTTCAAATTGATGAAATCCTATCTGCCTTGCAACTGTATTTAACATGTCTTCAATTTTATTTGCTAACATTATTTTCTTTTGACTTTTTTCAGCCTTATTAAGAAGTTTTCTAAATACTAACATTTCTCCAAATACAGATGCAGTCTCAGCAAGTGTTAAAGGTGTATCTGAAAGAAGATATCCTTGTTTTCCTGCCAAAACTTGATGAACACCATGACCAAGTTCATGAGCAAGTGTCATGACGTCTCTTACCTTGCCTTGATAATTCATTAAAATATAAGGATGATGACTTGGAACTGATGGATGAGCAAAAGCGCCAGAAGCTTTACCTTTTCTTGGCTCAGCGTCAATCCAATTATTATCAAAAAATTGTTTAGCTATTTTTGAGATCTTTGGATTAAAATCATTAAATGCCTCTAAAACTAAATCTTTTGCATCATCCCATTTAATAAGCGTATTTTCACTGTGATTTAGTGGTGCATTTCTATCCCACCAATCTAATTTTTTTTTCTTAAATACTTTAGCTTTCCATTTATAATATTTGTGTGTAAGATCTGGCATCTTTTTAGATACAGTTGACACAAGTGAATCAACAACTTTATTTTCTATATCATTATCTAAATTTCTTGATTCTAAAATAGACCCAAAACCTCTTTTACTATCTTCTACAAATTTATCTCTTGAGATTACATTTAAGATCATTCCAAATAACCTTGAATTATCTTTTAAGATTTTTGATAACGATTTCCCTGCAATTTTTCTGCTTTCTGGATTACTATCTGATAATTTATTTAAAATCTCAGCTTCGGTTAAGGTTTGTTTTCCATATGGAAACCTTAAAGCTGCTGAAGTTTCATCAAATAGTCTAACCCATGATGATCTTCCAGTTGGAGATTTTTCAACTAATATTTCTTCGACAAGAGGAGATAATTGATATTTTTTTCTTTTTCTTAGGTTCTTTATTAAGGGGATCCATCTCTTTGAAACCTTATCATTTTCCCAAACCTTAAATACCTTATTATTCACCGAGGAAATTTCTAAAGATAAAAATATTAGTTTTGAAAAAAACAACGATAAATTATCAGAGATCTTTGCGTTATATCTAGATACTTCAACATCTTCCATATTACTTGCAAATGAAAGACTGCTATGCGTACTTAACAATCCCATTATTTCATTAATTTTTTCATACTCTTTTAAACAATTTGATATTTCTTTTCCTGATAAGTTTTTAATTTTCCCTTTCCATTTATCAATAAATTGATTTGTCAACTTTGAAAGTTTCTTTAAATCTTTATCAATTTTAGGATCATTATGACCTACATAAATTTCATCCAAATTCCATTTAGGCAGTTTATTTTTTTTCATGATTATAATTTATTCTCTTTATTAAATTAGTATACTAATTAAATAGTATCTATTTTTTAAATTACATTAGAAATTAAAAATTTATGAATAATTTAAATGAAATTTTTGAAAGTCAAAAAAATAACCTTAGAGACAAATCTTTATTTTGGCATAAAGAAAATGGCAATTGGGTTTCAATCAGTTGGAATGAGGCTGACCGACAAATCAATGTTTTATCAGAATTCTTAAAAAAAATTGAAATTAATAAAGGTGATAGAGTTAGTTTAATATCAAAGAACTCACCCTTTTGGTGTATTTCTGATTTAGCAATCATGAAAATAGGAGCGATAACTGTTCCTGCATATATAACCAGCAATGAAAATGAATTACTTTATTTACTTAATCACTCAGAAAGCAAACTAGCTATATTAGATGAAGAAGCTTATCTAAAAATTAAAAAGATCAAAAAGAAACTTATTTTTACAAAAAATTTTATTTTGTTAGAAAATTTTAAAAGTACTGAAAATAAAAGTTTTTTTTTATATCACCAAGATATTTTAAATAAAAAAAATGTTACACATTATAAAAAGTCAAATATTGATTATAAAATAAGTAAAAATGATACGGCTTGTATAATTTATACATCAGGCACAAGCGCGAATCCAAAAGGTGTTATGCTCAGCCACAATTCTATAAAATCAAATATTAAGGGTGCTAAAATATTTTTAGATGATATTAAAATAAATAATCATAAATTTTTATCTATTTTACCTCTTTCGCATGCTTATGAAAGAACAGGTGGTTTTTTACTCCCCATTTACATTGGTGGTGAGATTTACTTTTCAAATAATAGAGACCAACTATTAAATGATCTTCAATTTGTTAATCCCACTCTTATGGTAGCAGTTCCAAGACTATATGATGTGTTATTAAAAAAAATCTCAAACTCAATTAAATCAAAAAATAAAATAATCAAATACTTGTTTGAAAAAAACTTAATATTAGGAAATAAAAAATACAATAATGAAATTCTTAATGTAAAAGACAAATTTTTAGACTTTATTATTGATTTAACCATAAGAAAAAAAATCAAAAAAATTTTTGGTAAAAATCTAATGGCTTTTGTATCTGGAGGAGCCGCTTTAAAACAAAATGCTGCGATTTTTTTCTTTTCAATGGGCATTAAAATTTTACAGGGTTACGGACAAACAGAATATTCACCAATTATCTCTATAACCCCATTTAACAATATTAAGTTAGATAAAGTTGGTAAAGCTATACATTTGACAGAAATCAAACTATCTAAAGATAAAGAAATTTTAGTAAGAGGAAAATCTCTAATGCAAGGTTATTGGAAAGATAAAAAGTCTACAGATAAAACAATTATTAATGGATGGTTGCATACAGGGGATTTAGGATTATTTGATGATGAAAATTATTTAAAAATAATAGGTAGAAAAAATGAAATGATTGTAAATTCAGGAGGAGAAAATATTGCTCCAGCACCTCTTGAAGATCTTTTTTTATCTTATGATGAAATAGATCAAATTATGATTTATGGACATGAAAAACCATATTTAGTTGCTTTAGTTTATCCCTCTGAAGAGATTAAAAAAAATAAAAGGTTAGTAACAAAAATTTTTGATGAGGTTAATAGTAATTTAAGTTTAACAAAAAAAATTAGAAAATTTTATTTAATAAAAAATCCATTTTCCATTGAATCATCAGAATTAACTCCAACGTTAAAAATCAAAAGAAGAATTATAGAAAAAAATTATCATAAAGAACTTCAATCACTTTATAAATAAAGTGGTGAGGACGACAGGACTCGAACCTGTTACCTTGAGATTAGGAATCTCACGCTCTATCCTGATGAGCTACGCCCCCACTTATCAAACATTCTATAAACCTATTATAGACTAAGTAAATGAAAAAGTGTTTAATGGGTTATAAAGAGGATTATCTATGAATGATTTAGGATTAAAAGGTAAAGTTGCAATTGTTACAGGTGCAGGCGGAGGAATTGGAAGAGAAATAGCGTTAGCCCTAGCCAATGAAGGTGTAAAAATTTTAGCCAATGATATAGGTGTATCTCTAAGTGGAGAAGGTGGATCAATTCAACCTGCAGAGGAAACTTGTGGATTGATAACACAAAAAGGAGGAGAAGCTATACCAGACACTAATAGTGTTACTTCATGGTCATCAGCATCAAAAATTATTGAGAATGCTTTAGATAATTTTAAACAAATTGATATTATTGTTAATAATGCAGGTATTTTAAGGGATGTAATTTTTCATAAAATGGATCCAAAAGATTGGGCAGATGTTATTGATGTACATTTAAATGGTAGTTTTTATATTAGCAGAGCAGCAGCACCATTTTTTAGAGAACAAAACTCAGGTTCATTTGTTCATATGACAAGTACTTCTGGCTTAATAGGTAACTTTGGACAAGCTAATTATTCTGCGGCAAAATTAGGGATTGCCGGATTATCAAAATCAATATCTCTGGATATGAAGCGTTTTAATGTAAGATCAAATTGCATTGCACCATTTGCTTGGAGTAGAATGACAAATTCTATACCCTCTAAAACCGAACAAGAAAAAGCTAGAGTCGAACGTCTAAAAAAAATGACTCCAGAAACAAATGCTCCACTTGCAGTATACCTTTCCTCTGAAGATGCAAAAGATGTTACAGGACAGATTTTCAGCTCAAGGTTAAATGAACTATTTATTTATAACCAAAATAGACCTGTAAAAAGTGTCCATAATAGTGAAGGATGGAATCCACAAAAAATAATGGAAATAGCAATGCCAGCATTTAAGCCTTATTTAACTCCTTCAGAAAGAAGTGGTGATGTGTTTAGTTGGGATCCCTTATAAATTTAAAACTGATTTTAACTCACATATATTATTTAGGTAAAAATCTGCACCTAAAGATTTACAATCCTCATTTGTATAACCACCATCAACTATTACAGAACTAATTTCCGCATTTTTTGCTGCTAAAATATCTACCTTTGTATCTCCAACCATTATAAATTCATTTTTATCACTATCATATTGATTGCATATGAAGTCTATCATTTGTCTTTGAGGTTTAAGTGGAACATTCTCTTTTGCACCAACAATAAAATCAAAATTATCAAATAAATTTATTTGTTTTAAAATTTTCTCTGCAACATATTGTCTTTTATTTGTGCATATGTTTATGCGGATATTTTTATCTAATAAATAGTTAAGAATATCTTTAACGCCTGGCATTAAAGTAGTTAAGTAACACGGATTTTCAGAGTATTCTTTTCTATACATTAAGAAAAAGTCATCTATCAAATTCAAATTGGCTCCTGAAAATTTAAGTACATTCTCAGATAATTTTAACATACCTTCGCCAACAAACTCTTGAAGTTTTCCTTCTGTTATAGATTTTAATTTAAATTGCTTTAGTGTTTTATTTATAGCAATACACATATCTGGTATTGAATGAATTAAAGTTCCATCTAAATCAAAAATGATTATTTTTTTTGGAGTCTTCTTTGACATAAGTTATCTCAAAGAAATTATTCTTTCCTTATAGATACTTTTATTCTCTCCAGAAAATATAAAAGATCCAGAAACAAGTATATTTGCACCAGCATTTTTAACAAGAGTTGCCGTTTTATCATCTATGCCACCATCAACCTCAATATCAATATTAAAGTTTTTTACTAATTCTTTTATTTTTTTAATTTTTTGAATTGATGAGTTTATAAACTTTTGTCCTCCAAAACCTGGATTTACTGACATAACTAAAATTAAATCAATCTTATCTAAGACATACTCTAACCCTGAAATATCAGTGCCAGGATTGATTGAAACACCTGCTTTACATCCTGTATTTTTTATAGATGATAAAGTTTTATCTAAATGTCCACAAACTTCTTTATGAACAGTAATTATATCTGAGCCAGCATTTTTATACTGTTCTATATACTCATCAGGGTTTGATATCATTAAATGAGTATCAAAACATTTTTTGGTTTTATTTCTAATACTAGAAATAACAGAAGGACCAAAAGTTAAGTTTGGAACAAAATGTCCATCCATTACATCTAAATGAATCCAGTCAGCACCAGCTTCATCAATATCATTAACTTCTTGACCAAGATTACTAAAATCAGCAGATAAAATGGATGGTGCAATAATTATGTTTTTTGAGGGCATAAACTATATATATTTTCCTATTTCTAATGCAGTATCACACATTCTATTTGAAAAACCCCATTCATTATCATACCAACTCAAAATTCTTACAAATTTCTTATTCATAACCTTTGTTTGATCAGAATGAAATATTGAAGAAGATGGATTATGATTAAAATCACTTGAAACAAGTTTTTTATCATTAAAACTTAAAATATTTTTTAATTCATTTTCAGATGCAATTTTTATTACCCCATTAATTTCTTCAGTTGTAGTTTCTTTTTTTGAATTAAACTTAAAATCAACAACGGATACATTTTGTGTAGGAACTCTAATTGCAACACCATCAAGTTTACCATTTAATTCAGGTAAAACTAACCCAACAGCTTTAGCCGCACCTGTTGATGTCGGTATCATATTAGCAGCTGCGGCCCTTGCTCTATAAAGATCACTATGCATGGTATCTAATGTTGGTTGATCTCCAGTATAAGAATGTATTGTAGTCATAAAACCATTTTCTATACCTATAGATTTATTTAATACATATACTAGAGGAGCAAGACAATTAGTCGTACACGAAGCATTTGATAAAATTTGATGTTCACTTGAAATTTTTTTATGGTTTACACCATACACGACAGTAAGATCAACTCCACTCGCAGGAGCAGATATGAGAACTTTTTTTGCACCTGCAGTTATGTGTTGTTGAGCCTTTTCTTTACTAGTAAAAATTCCAGTACATTCTAATACAACATCTACATCTAATTCTTTCCAAAGTAAATTTTCTGGATTTCTTTCTGAAGTGACTTTAATTGGTCCTGTTCCAACATCTAGATCACTACCATTAATTATAACATCTCTATTAAGAATGCCATGAACAGAATCATATTTTAATAAATGCGCATTTGTTTCTATTGGGCCTAAATCATTTATGCCAACTACTTTGATATTATCATTTTTATTTTCAATGATAGACCTTAGTATATTTCTACCAATTCTTCCAAATCCATTAATTGCAACTCTAACTGACATTTTTATCCTTTCGTAAGTTAACTTATAGGTTCAATACCTGGCAAGACTTTACCCTCTAACCATTCTAAAAATGCTCCACCTGCAGTAGATACATAACTAAAATCATTTAATACTTTTGCATTATTCAATGCAGAAACTGTATCACCTCCACCTGCAACACTCAAAATCTTTTTTTGTTTTGTAAGACTTGAAACAAACAAAGCAACTTTATTGGTACCTTTATCAAATGGGTAAGTTTCAAAAGCACCTAAAGGTCCATTCCATAAAATAGTTTTACAAATATTAATGTGTTTTTTTATTTCTTCTATTGATTTTGGACCAATATCTAATGCCATCATATCACTTGGTATTGAATCAAAATTTATAGCAGTATTTTCAGCATTTTTTTTTAAATTCTTAGATACAATAAAATCAGATGGCAAAATTAAATCACAATTATTGTTTTTTGATTTTTTTATTAGATCTTTAGCTAAATTAATACTATCTTTCTCAAATAAACTTTTACCGACATTAAGACCTTTTGCAGCAACAAAAGTATTAGCCATAGCTCCACCAATAATAATAATATCCATTTTTTTGAGTAAAAAATTTATTACATCTATTTTAGTTGAAACTTTTGATCCACCAATTATCGCAGCTACAGGTTTTTTGGGATTATTCAAAACACTCTCTAAAGCTCTTATCTCTTTTTCTAAGTGAATTCCCATAAAAGAAGGTAAAAAATTTGTAACACCTACCGTACTAGAATGCTTTCTGTGAGAACATGAAAAAGCATCATTAACAAAATAATCAATCCCCAAAGTTAAATCTTTCGAAAAATCTTTATCATTAGTTTCTTCTCCTTTATGAAATCTTAAATTTTCTAAAAGTAAAGCTTGACCGTGTTTAAGATTATTTTTTAATTCTTCCACTTCTGGCCCAATACAAGTTGGTGAAAAATTAATAGGAAAATTTAATGCTTTTGATAAAGGTTCAATTAATGGTTTTAAACTGTATTTTTTATTATATTCACCATTCGGTCTTCCGAAGTGACTACAAAGTACTACCTTGCCACCTTTTTTAATAATTTCTTGTATAGTCGGTAAAATAGATTGAAGCCTTGTTTCATCTTGAATAATGCCATTTACTACAGGCAAATTTAAATCAACCCTGACAAGGATCAATTTATTTGTTAAGTCTAATTCAAATAGATCTTTCGAAGAAGGCATAAACTTATGTATTAATTTTACTTAAAATTTTTTCTCTAATCTTATTTGAACTTAATCCAAAATGTTCAAACAAATAATTTGCAGGTGCTGATGCTCCAAAGGTTTTCATTCCGATAAACATTCCATTTGATCCTATATATTTATGCCAGCCTAATTCTGAACCCGCTTCTACGCCAACTTTTAATTTTTCTCCAAGAACACTTAATTTATACTCTTCTGATTGTTTTTCGAATATCTCCCAACATGGTAAAGATACTACTGATGCCTTGATATTATCACTTAATAATAGATCAGAAGTTTCTAATGCAATCTCAACCTCAGAACCTGTAGCAATTATTGTTAAATCTCTATCATTTCCAAAATCTTTAACGAGATATCCCCCGTTACTTGTAAGATTATCATTGCTTTTTTCGTCCCTAAATGTTTTTAAACCCTGTCTAGATAAAGCCAATATAGATGGTCCATTATATTTAAGTGCAAGTTCCCATGCTTCTGCTGTTTCAACTGCATCAGCAGGACGAAATACATTTAGGTTTGGAGTTGCTCGCAGCATTGCTAAATGTTCTACAGGTTGATGAGTTGGACCATCTTCTCCAAGACCAATTGAGTCATGAGTTAGCACATAAATTACTCTAGTTTTCATGAGAGCGGACAACCTAATTGAACTTCTCATATAATCACTAAAAACTAAAAAAGTTCCTCCATATGTTACAAAACCTTTATGAAGTGCTATTCCATTCATCACAGCTCCCATCATATGTTCTCTAATTCCATAATGAATATAATTAGCTTTAAATTTTTTTGGTTTTACAGAATTCATATCTGGGGTTTTTGTCAAATTTGATCCTGTTAAATCCGCTGATCCACCCGCAATATTATCGACATTAGATGACAAAATTTTTAGAAATTCTAAACTTGCCTGTCTTGTAGCTAATTTAGGTTTTTCTAATTTCAATTTTTGAATATGAGATTTTAAATTTTTATCAAAGACTTGGGGTAAATAGTTTGAATTATTTTTAATAAATTTATTTTTTTTAGGACTTTTATTAAATCTATCTTCCCATTCCTTTCTAATTTTCGATCCTCTTTCAACTGAAGCTCTCCAATCATTAAGTATGTCTTTTGGAACTTCAAATGGGTTACTTTTCCAATTTAATTCTTCTTTAACTTTTTCAACTTCATCATCCCCAAGTGGAGCGCCATGTGTTTTTTCAGTGCCTGCAAGATTTGGCGAACCAAAACCAATTATAGTTTTGCAAGCAATAAATGATGGTTTATTTGTTTTCTTTGCATTTTCAATCGCTTTTGATATTTGATCAAAGTTGTGTCCATCAACTGATTGAGTATGCCAACCTGATGCTTTAAATCTGGCAATTTGATTACTTGAATTTGACAAATTGGTATTACCATCAATAGATATTGAATTATTATCCCAAAGAACAATTAACTTTGTTAACTTTAGATGTCCGGCAAATTCAATTGATTCATGACTGATACCCTCTTGAAGGCATCCATCACCAACAATGACATAAGTAAAATGATCAACAAGATTTTTTCCAAACTTAGCATTAGACATCCTTTCCGCTAAAGCCATGCCAACAGCAGTCCCTAACCCTTGACCAAGAGGTCCTGTTGTGGTTTCAACTCCTAGAGTATCACCATATTCAGGGTGACCAGGTGTGTTGGAATTTAACTGGCGAAAGTTTTTTAAACTTTCAACATTCATGTCAGCATAACCTACAAGGTAATTCAGAGCATATATCAGCATTGACCCATGACCAGCAGACAAAACAAATCTATCTCTATCAGGCCAGTCAGGTTTATTTACATCGATATTCAAATATTTTGAGAACAAAATTGTTGCTACATCTGCAATACCCATGGGCATGCCAGGATGACCTGAGTTTGCTTTTTGAACCCCTTCAGCTGCTAGTACTCTAATTGCATTAGACATTCCATTTAATTTTTCTATATTTAATTCAGATGTTTTAGACATGATTTCTCTCAACGATTTTGATTTAGACTTAGTTAGTATTCAAAAAAATTTCAACCTCTTCTTTAGAACCAAAAATAAAAGGTACACGCTGATGTATTTCATTCACTCCTACGTTCAAAATATCGATTGAACCATTTGTAGCTTTTCCTCCAGCCTGACTTATTAAAAAAGATATGGGATTAGCCTCATAAGTTAGCCTTAGTCTTCCACTTTTATTTTTTTCTCTTTTATCTTCTGGATAAAGAAAAATTCCACCTCTTTCAAAGATTCTACTTGCGTCTGCTACTAATGATCCCACCCACCTCATATTAAAATTTTTTTCTCTTATTCCATTAGTTCCATCTTCACAATTTTTTATGTAATTTTTTACCTTGTTATTCCAATATCTCCTGTAAGAAGAATTAATAGAAAATTCAGATGTTGATTCAGGGATCAATATATTTGGATTTAATATATTAAATTGATTCTTTGTATGATCATAATAAAAAGAATGTACTCCTTTACCAAGTGTCAAAATAAGAGTTGTTTGAGGCCCATAAACAAAAAAACCAGCACATAATTGAGATTTTCCATTTTGCTTTAAAGAATTCTCAACTGAACCATTATAAAAAGGAAGAATTGAAAAAATTGTTCCTATTGATATGTTATTGCCAATATTTGATGATCCGTCTAATGGATCACAAAATATCAGATATTTTCCATTATTATCTATAGTCGTCATTCCATCTTGTTCTTCAGAACAATAGGCAGCAACAGAGCTATTATTTATAGACTCAAAAACACATTCATCAGCAAAAATATCTAATGGTTTTTGTTTGTCACCATCTGCATTCTCAGTAATTTCTTTTTTACTTTCAATATTATTATTATTTCGTATTGAATTTGAAATTTTAATTGCTGCATTTGAAATGTTTAATACAACCTTGTTTAAAGAATCTATTAAATAGTTCTTTTCCAGAAAGGTTTTTAAATC
>CABZCK010000018.1 GCA_902524215.1 uncultured SAR116 cluster alpha proteobacterium | reverse complement strand
AAAATACTCGGCAGATAGGTACGCCATAAGTGATATCAAACCTGAAGTTAAACTTGTTTCGACTACTTGTCCCTTTTTGGTGTTATGCCTCGCATTTATTGCAGAAACTATTCCAAAAGCACAATATAGACCAGCAATCAAATCAGAAATGGGAGCAGCAGTTCTAACAGGTCCAGTTTTTTCAGATCCATTTAATGACATAAATCCTGAAATCGCCTGGGCAATAAAATCAAAAGCAGGTCGTTGACTATATTCTCCTTCACTTCCAAAACCATTAACTGATGCTTGTACGAGTCTAGGGTTTATAGAGCTTAAAGTATTTCTATCAAATCCCATTTTAGCAAGAACGCCAGGTCTAAAATTATCGACAATAATATCTGCATTTTTCAATAATTTTTTTAATTTTTCTTTATCTTCACTTTGATATAAATCTAAAACTACAGATTTTTTATTTCTATTAAATTGAGCAAAATATGCGCTATAACCATCTACAAATTCACCTTGATTTCTTACATTATCTCCCTTAGGTGGTTCAATTTTTATTACTTCGGCTCCCATGTCTGCCAATAATAAAGTACAAAATGGTCCTGAAATTACTCTTGTCAAATCAATGACTTTTATTCCTGATAAGGCGCCTTCTTTAATCATTAATTAATTACCTTTTGCAGTTTTAACATCTTCGAGTGAATATTTTTTTAATCTTTCCCCTGCATGCATAACTTGCCCAGGTAATTTATAATCTAAAATTTTTTCAGCTTTTTTAGCGATTTTAATTAATTGGTTAATATCTATTCCAGTCTTAATATTCATTTCATTCATCATATACACAAGATCTTCAGAGCAAATATTACCTGTTGCATCTGGTGCAAATGGACAACCACCTATTCCTCCAAAACAACTTTCATATAAATATATACCTTCGTTTAATCCAATCAAAACATTTGCTAGTCCAACACCTCTAGTGTTGTGAAAATGTAAAGTAATATCAAAATCTGGTATATTATCTTGAATTTCTCTAATTGCAGCTTTTACAATTGGAGGTGTTGCCATTCCTGTGGTATCTCCTAACGTTACTCCTTTAAAACCAAGAGCTTTATATTGCTTTGAAATTTCTACAAGTTTTTTATATTGGACATTTCCTTCAAAAGGACAGCCAAAGGCTGTTGAAATATCGCCATGTACAGGAATTTTGTTATCATTTGCTAACTTAACAACTTCCTCAAAACCAGTTAAAGATTCATGTATTGACCTGTTAAGATTTTTTTGGTTATGACTTTCTGAAGCTGATAAAAAAACAACTATTTCATCAATTTGACATTCTAAAGCTCTTATAGCTCCTCTTAGATTTGGAACCAAGGCTGTAAATGTAACATCATTATTTCGATTAACTCCTTTAATGACTTCACCTGCATCTGCTAATTGAGGAATAGCCTTTGGAGACACAAAGGAAGAAAATTCAATTCTTTTAAATCCTGCTTTAACAAGATCATTGATAAGCATAATTTTATCATTTGTACTTACTATTTTTTTTTCAGATTGGAAACCATCTCGCGTTCCAACTTCAGTTAAAACTACATCCTTTACACCTAAATCCATATCAACCCTCCGATAATTCATATATTAATAAAATTTTAAAAATTTTCACTAATATTATTCTTAAATGTTGACTCGGTCAGAAATTATTAGTGAACTATATAAATAAAAAATTTTGGAGGAAATAATTATGAAAAAGTTTTTAAAAACTTTTGCTCTTGTGTCTTCAATGAGTATTGTAGCCACTATAGCAAATGCTGACCAATTTGTTAGGATGGTATCAGGTCCTTCCGGAGGTTCATGGTATCCCCTAGGTGCAAAGGTAATGCAAACACTTGAAAGTAATATTAAAGGAATTTCAACTTCTAATACATCTGGTGGCGGTATATCAAATGTTATGTCTGTAAATGGTGGTGATGCTGAAATTGGGTGGTCTTATGCTCATACTGTTGCTAATGGTTGGAATGCAAAGGGTAAATTTAAAAAAAATCATAAAAATGTAAGATATTTTGCAACTTTGTATCCGGCTGCTTTTCAGGTAGCAGTAAGAGCTGATTCTAAAATTAAAGGTTTTGAGGATATGAAAAATGCAAATATAAGTCCTGGCAAACCAAAGTGGACTGGTACAGCCTTTTGTGAATCAATAATTAAAGATTATGGTTTTAATTTTGAAACCATCAAAAAAAATGGCGGTGTTGTCCATATGGTAAGCTACAAGGAATCAGTTGCTTTAATGAAAGATGGTCAAGCTGATGTTTTTATGGCAGCTACTTCAGTTCCACAAGCAAGTTTTATTGAATTAGAAAATAGTCCTGGAATAAGATTCATTGGTTTACCAAAAGAGAGAATTGATAGGATTGTTAAAAATAACCCAGGTTATATTTACGGTAAAATACCAGCTAGTGCATACAAATCTCTTAATAAAGATATTCCTACTCTAGGTATAGTAACTTCTATGATTGTTCATAAAGATTTACCAACAGATTTAGTTTACAAAATGGCTAAAGTTTTTTGGGATAATCATAGTGAATTCGTTAAAGTAAAGAGCGTCTGGAAAAAAGTTTTGATGAAAGATGCTGTTAACGGAGCTGCAGTCCCAGTTCATCCAGGAGCTGCAAAATTTTATAAAGAAAAAGGCATAATGTAACTACATTTAGAAGGTGCTTTAACTAGCACCTTCTTATCTAAAAATTTTTTATGCAGTCTTCTTCAAAAAAACTTGTATACAATGAAGTAAAAGAAATAAGCTTTCTTGATGAACTTATACAATGGAGTAAAAATAAATCACTCTATTACTGGATCATTATAATTTGCTCATGGTTATCTATCGGTTTAGCGTTTTATCATTTATTTGTTGCAGTTTATGGCACGCCAGAAGGAAGATCCTTTCGATCAGTACATTTGTCTGTCATGATGATACTAGCTGTATTTATATATCCTGTATTTCGTAAAAGTATTAATGATAAAATAATTTTACCCAATGATGAAAAAGGAAATTTTTTAAGATTATTGGGAAGTATTTATGACTTGCTAATAATTATTTCAATAATTTTTGTCCAATTATGGACGACTTGGGATGTTGAAACATTCATGATGCGATATGGAGATAAGTATATAGGAGATATAATAGTAGGTTCAATTCTAATTTTTTTAGTTTTAGATGGCACAAGAAGAGCAGTTGGTTGGGCAATGGTATTTGTAGCTGGTTTCTTTATGTTGCATGCATTATATGCTCATAAATTTTTTGGTTTTTTTTATGGACCACCAACAAGACTTGCAAAATATATAGATACTTTATTTATGACATCTGATGGAATATATGGAATACCTTTATATGTAGCATCCACATACATAGTTTTATTTATTATTTTTGGTGCTATTTTAATTCGCTCTGGTGTCGGAAGATTTTTTGTTGACCTTGCTATTTCACTTACGGGTCATAGGACTGGTGGCCCAGCTAAAGCTGCTGTTGTAGCATCTGGAATGACAGGCACTGTATACGGATCTGCTGTGGCAAATGTTGTAACAACTGGATCTTTCACAATTCCATTAATGAAAAATTATGGTTATAGGCCAAGATTTGCTGCTGCGGTAGAAGCTTGTGCTTCTTCTGGAGGTCAAATAACACCTCCTATAATGGGTGCAGCTGCTTTTATAATGGCAGAATTTTTGGAAGCTCCATATTCTTATGTTATTTTAGCAGCTATAATCCCAGCTTTTTTATATTTTGTAACAATTTATTTCATGGTTCATGTCGAAGCAGAAAAACATGGGATAGAAAAAATTGATAAATCTATGCTTCCAAATGTAATTGATGTGTTAAAAAGTGGATGGCACATGTTACTTTCTTTGGTAGTATTGATAGCTCTTCTTATATATGGATATACTGCGATGAAAGCAGGATTTTGGGCTATTATTTCTGTTATTTTTTTAAGTTTTTTTAAAAGTAACACTCGAATGTCTGTAATTGATCTTTTAGGTGCGTTTGAAAGTGGAATAAAATCAACTGTTCCTGTAACAATTGCATGTGCATGCGCTGGTATAATTATCGGATCAGTTTTTGTATCAGGTTTAGGATTGAAATTCACTCAATCAGTCATAGACTTATCTGGTGGAATGCTATTTCCATTATTATGTCTAACAGCGATTTCAGCTATAATCTTAGGTATGGGAATGACTACTACAGCAGTTTACATAACAGTTGCTGCTTTAATTGTTCCTTCTCTAATACAAGCTGGTGTGACACCAATTGCTGCACACATGTTTGCTTTTTATTTTGGAGTTGTTTCAACTATTACACCTCCTGTTGCTTTAGCCTCATTTGCTGGTGCTGCAATAGCAAAATCACCTCCTATGGCTACAGCAGTTGAATCAAGTAAAGTTGGAATTGCAAAATATATTGTTCCATTCGCATTTATTTATAACCCTTCTCTTCTTATGGAAGGTTCTTATTTGATAAGTCTATATAGCTTATTAAGTGTTTTATTAGCATACTGGAGTATGACTTTAGGCTTAGAAGGCTATTTAAATAAACCTCTAAATGTTTATACTAGAATAATTGCTTTTGTAAGTTCAATTTTACTTTTATTGCCTCCTCTTTCAATTTTTTATGGTGTCTCTGGTTTTTTGTTAAATGGAGTTGGACTTGTAATTTTAATATTTGTTTATTTTATTCAAGGCAAAATTAAATTAGGACATATGAAATGAAGAATATTTTCAAAGGACCTAAAACATTCTGGCTAGCACTATTTATTTCAAGCTTAATTATTTTTTCATTGGGGTTGAAACATTTACATGTGAGTTATTTTAATTTATTTATAATAATAGTTTTTATAGTAAGCGCCCTTTTGTTATTTTTTATATTGAAATCAAAAAATAAAATTAAAATCAATGACAAATAATTTTGATGCGACGACATTTATTGAAGTTAAAAATTTGTCAAAAACTTTTGATCAATTTTTAGCTAATGATTCTATATCTATAGATATAAAAAAAGGAGAGATTCATGCATTATTAGGGGAAAATGGTGCTGGAAAATCTACCTTAGTTAAATGTTTATACGGAGTTGTAAAACCTACTGATGGCCAAATTTTGATTAATGGTAAACATGTAACAATTAATAGTCCTAGAGAAGCACGAAGTTATGGCATTGGGATGGTTTTTCAACATTTTTCATTATTTCCAGCTCTAACTGTTTCTGAAAATATATTAATATCACTTGATGAAAAAATAACAAAAAAACATTTAGAAGACAAAATATCAATAACTGCTAAACAATGGGGCCTTCCGATTGAACCTACAAAAAAAGTTTTAGACTTATCAGTCGGTGAGCAACAGAGAGTTGAAATTATTAGATGTTTATTGCAAAACCCAAAACTCCTTATAATGGACGAACCAACATCGGTATTATCACCACAAGAGATAAATCAATTATTTAAAGTATTAAGAAAATTAGCTAATTCAGGGTGTAGTATTTTATACATAAGCCACAAATTAAATGAAATTAAACAAATTGCTTCCAAGGTAACAATTCTAAGAAGTGGGAAGGTTATCTCTTCAACCAGTACTTCTAAAATATCAACTACAAGTATGGCTGAAAAAATGATTGGTAAGAAAGTAAAAAAAATAACTAAAATTTCTAAAAATAGTTTTTTAAATTCACCACCTGCTATTTCAATCAATAATTTGAATCGAAAAAAATTATCTCAATTTGGCACAGAATTAAAAAAAATAAGTTTCAATGTTAAATATGGTGAAATTCTTGGCATTGCTGGAGTTGCTGGTAATGGGCAAGTTGAACTAATGAATGCATTAAGTGGAGAAACATTAGGAGATCCAGATGAAATTATTTTTGAAGATAAAAAAATTGGAAATACTAATATTAAATTCAGAAGAAGTTTGGGACTTGAGTTTGTTCCCGAAGAAAGAAACGGTCACGCAACAGTTCCTGAGATAACTCTTACCGAAAATACTTTTTTAACCTTTTATAATACTTATTCAAAAAATAATAATTTTCTTGATGATATATTATTAAGTTCCAATATGTCATCAAATGACACTATATCAATTATAAATGACAACGATGTAAGATGCCCATATTCAAATCCATTAGCTGATCAATTATCAGGAGGAAACTTACAAAAATTTATTGTTGGTAGATCATTAAAAGCCAACCCAAAAGTATTGATTATTTCGCAACCAACATGGGGTGTTGATATTGGTGCAGCTAGTGAAATTAGAAGTAAACTTTTACTATTAGCTAAAGCGGGAAAAGCTATTATACTTATAAGTCAAGATTTAGATGAAATTTATGAAATCTCAAATAATATTTGTGTAATAAATAATGGATCCCTCTCAAAACCAAAAATCACATCAAAAATTTCTGCTAAGGATATTGGTATTTTGATGGGAATAAATTAAATAATGCTCAGATGATAGAATTTACACCAAGAAAAATCCAATCAAGTTTTTGGGCTATCTTGAGTCCCATAATTTCAATAGCCATAACAATTTTTATTGGGTCATTAATTTTTAAAATTTTGAGTTATCCAGTTATGGAATCTTTATATCAAGTTTTTGTTTCTCCATTTTCTAGACCTGACAGAATTGCAGATATATTTGTTAAAGCTTGTCCACTTATTATTATTGGTCTTGGTTTGATATTTTGCTTTAAAGCAAATATTTGGAACATTGGAGCAGAGGGTCAATTTATTCTCGGTACTTTATGTGCAGGATCATTTGCATTACTATTTCCTGAGACAAAAACTTACACGTTGTTATTTTCAATGTTTATAATTGGTTTTATAAGTGGTGCAATTTGGGCATCAATACCTGCAATTTTAAAGGTGAAATTAAATGTAAATGAAATTTTAGTAAGTTTAATGCTTGTTTACGTCGCAATGTTATTTATTGATTTTGTTGTTAGAGGCCCTTTACGTGATCCAATGAGTTTTGGCTTTCCTTTATCTAAAGTTTATCCTGATGGGGCAATAATTAGTAAAGTAGACTTTCCGTTTATTGGTTTCTTAGGTCAGTTTCATTATGGTATTTTTATTATTTTAATTTTATGTCCATTAATTTGGTTCTTCATCAATAAAACTTTACCAGGATTTCAAATAAAAATCTTTGGTTCATCTACAAGAGCTTCAGAATTTGCAGGGTTTAATAAAAATAAAATAACTTTTTATGTTTTACTTGTATCTGGTGGGTTATCCGGTGTTGCAGGAGTAATAGAGGTTTCTGCTAATATGGGAAGACTTCAACCAGAAGTATCTTTTGGATATGGCTTTACAGCAATAATTGTTGCCTTTTTAGGCCGTTTAAATCCATATGGAGTTGTTATTGCAGGTATTATAATTGCGACAGCAAAACTTGGAGCGGATAATGCTCAAATGGTTTTAGGAATTCCAAAAGTAGTTACTGGTATTTTTGAAGGTATGTTATTATTTTTTCTTCTCGCTGGTGAGACAATTCAAAAATATAAAATATCTATTAGGAAAGATAACTAATGGAAAACTTACTAATTACAATACTTCTAACATCAATACCAATTTTACTAGCAGGATTAGGAGAACTTGTAACTGAAAAAAGCGGTGTTTTAAATCTTGGCGTTGAAGGAATGATGTTATGTGGAGCAGTTGCTGCACTTGGTTCTGTTTTGATTTTTGGTAATCCATACATAGGCATTTTATTTGGAGCTATTGCCGGAATATTAATAAGTACCGTTTTTTCTTTTTTTACAATAACTCTTATGACAAACCAAGTTGCTACGGGACTAGGTCTTACTATATTTGCTACAGCTCTAACAGGTTTAATTGGTGAACCTTTTGTAGGGAAAACAGCAGCCTCACTGCCTAAATTAGAAATTATTTTTCTATCTGACATACCTTATTTAGGTAAAATTTTATTTTCTAATGATATACTTGTATATTTTGCAATATTTTTAATATTTTTTATCCATTTTGGGTTTCAAAATACAAAAATAGGTATCATTATAAGAGCTGTTGGAGACAATCATGATAGCGCACATTCTATTGGTTACTCTGTGAAGTTAGTGAGATGGATAAGTACTTCATTTGGTGGTATGTGTGCTGGAATGGGTGGTGCTTACATACCATTGGCATTAACACCACATTGGTCTGAAGGAATGACTGCAGGAAAAGGTTGGATAGCACTAGCTTTGGTCGTATTTGCTTCTTGGATGCCTATAAGGTTATTGATTGGCGCATTAATATTTGGTGGTATAACAATTTTACAATTCGTTGCTCAAGCAAGAGGTTGGGATGTTCCATCACAATTTTTAAACATGTTACCTTATCTTGCAACTATTTTAGCCTTAGCTTTAATATCTTTCAAATTAAGACATAATAATTATGCCCCAGCTTGCCTAGGAAAACATTTTTTAGGCAATAAATAATAAAAATTTATCCTAAATTAAAAAATCATTGTTTAATTAAATTTAAACCTTAAGATTAAAATTTTATGGAGATGAAAATGTATAAGAATTTTTTAAAAATTATAACTTTTTTAAGTATTCTTGTTTCACCTTTTTTATACACTTCAGCGTATGCAAAAACTAAAGTAGGGTTTGTTTATTTAACAACTCCAGGCGATCATGGTTGGACTTATGCACATGAATTAGGTAAACAAATGGTTAAAAAGGAATTTGGAAATGATGTTGAAATTAGCATTGTAGAGAATGTTCCTGAAGGACCTGATGCAACAAGAGTTATTAGAGAATTAGCAAAACAAGGTAATCAAATAATCTTCACAACTTCTTTTGGTTATATGGAGCCAACTTTAAAAGTTGCTAAAGAATTTCCAAATGTAAAATTTGAACATATGACAGGCTACAAAAGAACAAAAAATGTGGCTACTGGAAATATCCGATTTTATGAAGGTAGATACGTCCAAGGTGTTGTTGCTGGATTAATGACAAAAACAAACAAAATTGGTTATATCGGCGCTTATCCAATATCAGAAGTAATTATGGGAATAAATGCATTCGCTCAAGGATTAAGATCGGTAAATAAAAAAGCTACAATTTCAGTAATATGGGCTAATACTTGGTATGATCCCGTAAAAGAAGCTGATGCAGCTAAAGTTCATATAGCAGAGGGTGCTGACATTTTAGCACAACATACAGATTCACCAGCTATGCTTCAAATTGCTGAAAAAAATGGTGCTTTAGGTTTTGGACAATCTACTGATATGGGTGCTTTTGCTCCAAAAGCTCAATTATTTGCTTCAGTAAATAATTGGGGACCTTATTATATTAAGAAAATAAAGCAATTAAAAGATGGTAAGTGGAATACTGGAGATGGCCCTGATCACTGGGCAGGTAACACATGGGGTGGATTGTCCACAAACATGTTAACATTATCAAATTTTTCTAATATGCCGACTGATGTTGCCAAAAAAGCACAAGCAGCTCATGATGGAATTAAAAGTGGAAAATTAAAGATTTTTGCTGGCCCATTAACAACCAATGATGGTAAAGAAATTATAGGTGCTGGAAAAACTTTAGATGATGGGGCCCTATGGGGTATGAATTATTACCTTGAAGGCGTCACAGGTAAAGTTCCAAAATAAATATAAAATTAAGCAAGCGATGTTTATTCCATCGCTTGCCTTTTTTCAAATTGAAACATTTATTTTTTTTTATACTTACTTTATTTTTTAATAACACTCTAATTGCAAAAGAATTAATAATTTCAGAAATTAAAAATAAAATTGAAAACGTAGATATTTACGGAAATAAATTTATTTTGAATAAAAATTATATAATCAAAAATGGTGACTATTTTAAAAGTAAACATCAAAATTCATATTTTGTATTTAATAATGTTAAAATTTGTTTAGCTAAAAATAGTTCAGTAAAATTTAAAGAAATTAAAAGTAAAAATGTTACTCTAGAACATATTACAGGGAATATATTAGTAAATAAAATAAAAAATAAAAGCTTAAAAGTTGAAATTAGTTTATACAAGAAGTTTATTTTTGATGTCAAAGATAAGGTTTACATAAATCAGTTTAATAAAAATAAATTTATAGTTAGAAGTTTTTTTGGTTTAAGTTACAAACCATTTTATTCTAAGCAAACTTTTAAGTTAAAAAACAATACCGAATACAAATATGATGCAAAACTTAAAGAAACTAAAGTGAGTAATATTTTAAAAGATCCCTTAATAATTAATTGTTTAACAAACAAAAAAATTATTAATGCAAATAAAAATTATTCATTCAAGTGCATACAAAATGGAAAAAAATTGGTTTGTGGTTATAAATAGAATTTAATTCCAAAATCAAAAAATATTTTTAAAGATATAAATCCTAATAATATTAAAATGAGTTTATCAAACAACTCTACAGAAACACTTTTAGCAATTTTATTTCCTATAGGCATACTAATAATCAATATACCAGTACAAATAAGACTTATCACAAATATTTCAAAATTCATAAATTTATAATGAATTAATGCTGGAGCTTGAAATGCTGACATCATCATAAAATATACTGATATAGTTGGGATAAATGTTTTTCTATCGAGTTTAAAAGAGTTTAAAAATGTTATCGATATAGGTGCCGAAATTCCAGCCGCACCTTGAAAAATTCCTCCAAAAAAACCAAAAGGGAAAAAAAGGTTTTTTGATTTTTTATATTCTAATTTCCATGTTGGAACAAAAAACTTAAATGAGATAAAAATTATTACTATGATACCAACTCCAAATGAAAGGATATCAAGAGATAAATTAGCAAGAAATATTGTTCCTAAAAATGCACCTCCACCTCCACCCAAAGCAAAAGAAAATGTAGCGAATAAGGGCAATATAGATTTTCTAAAATGATAAAGCTGCTGAATGTTAGATAAAAAATTTGGAACGACCATTAATACAACAGCCAATCTAACATCGTAAAATGCAGATATAACAGGAATTGTTATAATTGGTGCGCCTGCACCAGTTGCACCTTTTAATACTCCAGCCAAAATAAAAGAAGCTATAATTATTAAGTAATAGGAAAAATTATCTAAAGCCAAAATTTACTCATAATTAATTTCTGAAAGCTTCTTTCCCACAATTTCAACGAAAAACCTTAAATCTGTTCCGATAGTAGCCAGATCAAAACCTTCTTGAAATTTTTGATTTAAATAATTTGGAGAAAGACAATGAATCCCAATTTTTTTATTATTTTTCTTACATGCTATTTTTATTTTTTCGATAGCATTGATCATTACTTCTTCTGTTCTATCTAAACCAGGTTTTAATCCCAATGAAACACTTAAATCAGAAGGGCCAATATAAATTCCAGACAAATCTTCTACTGATGAAATTTTTTCAACATTATCTAGTCCTTCCTCCGTTTCTATCATAGCAAGGGTAATAATATGTTCGTTTGCTTCATCATGATAATTAGATCCATGAATTAAAGCAGCTCTCGTAGGACCTGAACTTCTAAAACCTTGAGGAACATATTTTGTTGTTTGGACAAATTGCTTACAGTCATTTTCATTATTAATCATTGGACAAATAATTCCAAGAAATCCTGCATCTAGAAGTTTCATAATTATACCTGGTTCATTCCAAGGCACTCTAGCTAAAGGAGTTATTTCTCCAGAACCCATAGATTGAATCATATTTAGTGCCTGTTGATAATCTACAAGTCCATGTTGTAAATCTACAGTCAATGAATGAAAATTATTTAAAGACATAATTTCAGTGGTTACAGTAGACGGTATTGAGCACCATCCATTTACTACGCTTTTATTTTGATCCCATCGTTTTTTTAAACTTAATTTTTTCATTTCATACCTATTTCTTTATTGTTAATAACAACTGATTGATTTACTTTATCATCTAAAACATCTAGAACATTTTGAACAGTTTCTGTTGCCATTCTGACAGTTGATTCTACTGTCACACCAGCGATATGAGGTGATAAAATTACATTATTTAATTTAAATAAAGGATTAGATGAGGGTGTTGGCTCAACATCAAAAACATCTAAACCGGCTCCAGATATGTTCTCATTTTTAAGAGCTTCATATAAATCTTCTTCATTTAAAATGCCACCTCTTGCACAATTAATAATAAATGAACTTTTTTTCATAAGATTAAATTCTTTTTTTGTGAATAAATTTGTAGTTTCATCATTCTTTGGACAATGAAGAGTAACTGCATCCATCTTTTGTAAATTCTCACTAATATTGTCAACTGGAATAGCACCTGAGAACTTGACCTTCTCTTTTTCAACGTATGGATCATAAACATAGACATTCATGTCAAAAGCCAATGCTCTTTTTACAAAGTTTGATCCAATTCTGCCAAAACCTATAACTAAAATATTTTTTTGTGCTAAATCCCAAGCTTTAACATCCCATCTATTTGTCCAATCACCCTTTCTTGTAAAATCATCGTAATAAAATACATTTTTGCTTAAGGCTAATAAAAAAAACATTGCTTGTTCTGCAACTGAAATCATATTTGAATGTGCAGCAATAGTAAGTGGAATTTTTTTATTATTTAGTGATACTAAATCAATTGAATCATAACCTACACCATGTCTAGACACTACTTGTAATTTATTTGCCGCTTCTATGATTCTACTAGAAATTTTTGCTGTCCTTACAGTAATGCCATTAACATCTTTTGCTGCCTCCAATATTTCGTTTTCATCATCACTTAATAAAACATTGAACTCGATATCAGATCTTTGTTTTAACATTTCTAGGCCTTTTTCATGCAAACCTTGTACAACTAAAACTTTATATTTATTTGAGCTCATAAATTGACATCCTTTAACGAATTTATTTAATATTATATTGTTAATAAAAGTTTTAAAAGGAAAGAGTAATGAATTTCAAAAAAGTTCATCCAGATTTTGGGATTGAAATTAAAGACATAAAAATTAACAAAGGAAATAAAAAAGAAATAGATGAAATTTTAAATCTATTTGAAGAATATTCACTCATTGTTTTAAAAGATCAAAAAATAACAAATGAAGAGCAGCTTGATTTTGCTAAAAATTTTGGTGAATTAGAAGTAACTAAACCAGGTACAATCGGTACAAATTCAAATCTAGTTATTTTAACCAACATGGATGAGAATGGTAAAGTTGTTGATCATTCCCATAAACAAGCAAAAAATGATAGGGCTAATCAACAATGGCATAGTGATAGTTCTTTTAAAATTCACCCTGCACATGCCTCAATTTTAAATGGAAGAACAACACCTAAAATTGGAGGTAGTACTCAATTTATATGTATGAGAAACATATATAATAAACTTGATCAATCTATCAAAAAACAACTTGATAATCTTGATGCAATTCATCACTTTGCTCATTCTAGATCAAAAATTGATCCAACTATGGTAAGCCAGATTGAATTAGATAAATTTCCACCAGTGGTTCATCCAATGGTAAAAATCAATCCTGTCAATAATAAGAAAGCTGTTTATTTTGGATCGCACACGAAATCAATTAAAAATCTGGATGATGTTGAAAGTTCAAACTTACTTAAATATTTAAACGATTTTATTAATAATGAAGAATATATTTATTCACATAAATGGGATGATAATGATTTGATTGTTTGGGATAATCGTTCAATGGTTCATAGAGGGCAACCTTATGATATAACTGAACCAAGATATTTAGTTAGAGCCACAGTTTCAGATACACTGTCTACGGGCACTTACCTCTAGATTGGAAAAAAATCTGTGAAAGAATTAAATTGTGATTATTTAATTGTAGGGGCAGGCGCTGCAGGATGTGTAGTCTCAAACAGACTATCACATACCCCAAATAATAGTGTTATATGTATTGAAGCAGGTGGAAAAGATAACAACTTTTACATCAAGATACCCGCTGGTTTTTCTAAAACTGTTTATAATGATAATATAAACTGGCCGTATTATACAAAAGAAACAGACAACACTGCTAATAGAAAAATTAGATTTCCAAGAGGTAAAGTTGTAGGAGGATCTAGTTCAATCAATGGCCATCTATATGTAAGAGGTCAAGCAGATGATTATGATGGATGGGCACAAAAAGGATGCGTAGGTTGGAGTTGGTCAGATGTCTTGCCCTATTTCATGAAAGCAGAAACCAGACCTAAAGGTAATAAAAATTTTAGAGGCAACGATGGTCCACTTCATATTTCAGATCTAAAAAGCCCTCACCCACTTGCTGAATTATTTATTCAAACAGCACATTCTATAGGTATAAAAAAAAATACGGATTACAACTCAGGTGATCAAGAAGGATCTTTTTTGTATCAAACGATGATTAAAAATAGCATGAGATGGAGTGCATCAGATGCATATTTAAAACCTATACTTTCCAAAAATAATTTTAAATTATTAATTAAAACATACCTACATAAAATAATTTTTAACAATAAAAAAATTGAAAGTGTAATAATTAAACAAGGCTTAAATTTTAAAAAAATTAAAATTAACAAAGAGTTGATACTCTGTGCTGGTGCAATAAACACACCTCAAATATTACAAAATAATGGAATTGGCGATCAATTAAAATTAAAAGAACTGGGCATTGAGTGTATAAACAATATACCTGAAGTAGGACAAAATTTAAAAGATCATTATGCGATACGAATTGCTATGAGGACTAAAAATGTAAGTACATTTAATACTGAGTCAAAAGGTTTAAGTCTCTTAAAAGAAATTTTTAACTTTTATTTTTTTAAAAAAGGTCTTTTGACAAATCCTGTTTCCACTGCTGGTGTTTTTGCAAAAACAAAAAAAGAATTAAGCTCTCCAGATATACAAATGCTTTTTGCGCCAGCAAGTTTTGAAAATGAGAATGCTGGAACTTCAGGTCTTGAAACATTAGATGGAATTACTTGTGGGATAACTCAACTTAGACCAAGTAGCAAAGGATATGTAGAAATTAAATCAAATAATATATATGAACCACCAATAATTAATCCCAAATACTTAGACAACGATTTTGATAAAGAAACATTAATAAATGGAGTTAAATTAGTTCGGAAAATTTATTCTTCAAAGCCACTTGCTAATTTTTGTATAAAAGAAACTATACCAGGAAAACAGATTTCCACAGATGATCAAATTATAGATTATGCAAGGAAATTTGGTTCAACTGTATACCATCCAATAGGCACTTGTAGAATGGGAAATGACCCCAATTCAGTAGTAGATCTTGATTTAAAAGTAAGAGGGATTAAAAACCTTAGAGTAATAGATGCATCCATAATGCCTGATATGGTCTCTGGAAATACATACGCAGCTACAAATATGATAGCTGAAAAAGGTTCTGATTTGATTTTAAATTCTACAAATTAAATAAAAAAATACTATTTTGTTTTGACTAATTATCCTAAGATTTTATAAATAAATATTAATATTATGCAATTAAATAACTTACTCAAAAACTTTATAGAGTCAAAACCTATTAATGTTTTTATAACATTAGTAATCTTAATTAATGCCATAACTCTTGGACTTGAAACAAGTGAAGAATTAGTCACTAAAATTGGAAAAATTCTTATTTATATAGATAATATAGCTTTAACAATCTTTGTAATTGAATTGTTGATAAAATTATTTGTATATAGATTAAGTTTTTTTAAAAATGGTTGGAATGTTTTTGATTTTATAATTGTAACAATTGCTCTAATTCCTACTTCTGGTCCACTGTCAATATTAAGAGCATTTAGAATTTTTCGCGCTCTTAGACTTTTATCCGTGGTCCCGTCAATGAAAAAAGTAATTCAGGCTATGTTTTATGCAATACCTGGCATTGCTTCAGTTGGTACTATAATACTTTTAATTTTTTATATATCGTCCGTTCTTGTAACAAATTTTTTTGGTAACAAATTTGAAGATTGGTTTGGCTCAATTGGTGAATCTATGTATTCACTTTTTCAAATTATGACCTTAGAAAGTTGGTCAATGGGAATCGTTAGGCCTGTGATGGAGGAATATCCTTATGCTTGGGCTTTTTTTGTTCCATTCATATTGGTAACAACTTTTGCTGTTTTAAATTTATTTATAGGTATAATTGTTGATGCAATGCAAAATCAAACAATTGAAGATGAAAATAAAAATAATCAGAACTCTCAAATAAATTTAGAAAAAAAAGTTTTATCTATAGAAAATGAACTTAAAGAAATAAAAGAAATTCTCAAAAAAAAATAATATCAAATTTTAGTAAATTTTATATATATAAACTTTAATTGTCATTTTATTAGAATTTTTCTAATATTATCATTATTGAATGAGGTTGATATGATTGATCATCTAGGACAGTTGCCAAGCCTTGCTGCAGAAAAGTTTGGGAATAAAGAAGCTTTGAATTTTGAAAATCGTTCATTCACTTTTATAGAAATAAATTCTTTAGTTGAAAATTTAGCATCGAATTTAAAAAATCTTGGGATCAAAGAAAAAGATGTAATTACATTATATGCTTCTAATTGTTGGGAATGGATTATTAGTTATTTTGGAATTGCAAGAGTTGGTGCAATAATAAACCCTGTAAATACAATGTTAACAGCAACTGAAATAAAATATGTAGTGAATGATTGCAAAGCAAAAGCTATTATAACTTCCTCAGAAAAAGTGTCTCAGATAAATGATTTAAAAGAAGAAGGTCAAATTAATTTCATAATTTCTTTTGGTGACATTATTGAAGGATCAATATCTTTCAATGATTTAGTTAATAAAAAAACTTCTGAGATTGATATGCCTAATGTGTCATCAAATGATTTATCTACAATTGGTTATACATCTGGTACAACAGGGCATCCAAAAGGAGCAATGCAATCACATAGGGCCGTAATTTTAAATGGATCTATGACAAGTCAAATGCATATGCGAAATGAGAAGGATATAGTAGTTAGTGCCTTACCCTGCCCTCATGTCTACGGCAATGTTGTTATGACTGGCATGATGATGTTTGGAACAAAATTAGTGCTTCATAAAGTTTTTGATGCTTCTTCAATTTTCAAAGATATTGAAAAACATAAGGCAACAATTTTTGATGGAGTTCCAACAATGTTTATGTACATGATTGATCATCCTGATTTTGAAAAAGCAAATATTGAAAGTTTGACAAGATGTTACGTTGGCGGACAAACCATGCCAGTAGCAATAATGGAAAATGTAGAAAAAAAATTTAAAGTTCCATTAATTGAATTGTGGGGAATGACAGAAATTGCTGGCCTTGGTTCAACTCATCCACTTTATGGTAAAAATAAACATGGATCAATTGGTTGTGCTTTACCATTTTGTGAACTTAAAATTGTCGATGTAGACAACGTAAAAAAGAATATGCCTGTAGGCGAAGTAGGAGAATTAATGGTTAAAGGTCCAATAACCATGATGGGTTATTTTGGAGATGAAAAGAGGACCAAAGAGACATTAGAAAATGATGGTTGGCTTCATTCTGGTGATTTGGCAAAAATGGATGAAGACGGTTATTATTATATAGTAGATAGAAAAAAAGATATGATTCTAACTGCTGGTTACAATGTTTATCCTGCAGAAATAGAAAGAGTGTTAGCTAAACATCCAAGTGTATCTATTGCCGCTGTAGGAAAAGAAGAGGATAAACTAAAAGGAGAAATTGCTAAAGCTTATGTGGTTTTAAAAGAAAGTTTTAAACCTAGTGAAGATGAATTAATAAATTTTTGTCGTGAACATTTAGCAGCCTATAAATGTCCTAGAAAAGTAATGTTTGTTGATGATGTTCCAAAGACAAGCTCTGGAAAAATCATGAGAAGAGAATTAAATAAACTCGATAATTTAGCTATAAAGAATTAATTACTTTTATTAACATCTTTAAATTTTATTAAAATTTCTTCTAGGTATTTTTTTGTTTCACTTAATTCATTTTTCAAATTTTTATTTTGCTCTCTTAAAAAATAATTTTCTCTTCTTAACCATTCAACTTGATCAATTTGCATTAAAATTTCACCTTTAAAGTTATTCCTAATTATGTAATGAGTGGTGCCCAGGGGCGGATTCGAACCACCGACACGAGGATTTTCAGTCCTCTGCTCTACTACGCAATTACACTGGCATTACAATAACTTATAACTTCGTAGATTTCAATAGTCACACCTCCGTCACAACGGAGGTTAAAAAATGGCTAGTTTTCGTAAAAGAAATAACATGTGGCAAGCCCAAGTCAGAAACAAACATGTTGGATCAATATCTAAATCATTCTATATAAAATCAGACGCTCAGAGATGGGCAAAAGAACAAGAAGTTTTAATGCAGTCTGGTCAATGGTCGAGGATAAATGAATCATCATTAACTCTCCATGATCTTATGACGAAATATAAAAATGAAATAACCCCTAAGAAAAGAGATTATGAAGTTGAAGGCCGTAGGCTAAGAAGGTTACTGAGAGAAAAAGAGATTATGAAAGTCCCTTTAAAAAGACTCCTCCCCCCTATTCTTGCATCCTTCAGAGACAGGAGACTAAAGGACGGAGTTCGAACTTGTCAGTATGATCTAGTTTTGATCAGACATGCATGGAACATTGCATTAATAGAATGGGGTTGGAACATTGGAGATAATCCAACTCAAAAAATAAGACTTCCTAAAAATAATCCTCCAAGAGAAAGAAGATTAAAACCTGGTGAATATGAAAGATTAAAAAAAGCATCTTTTGAAACTAAGGTTTGGTACTTATGGCCCATAATTGATTTTGCTATTGAAACCGGAATGAGACGAAGTGAAATCTTAAATATGAAATGGGAACATCTTGGTCTTGATAAAAAAAGAGTGTTACTGCCCATGACGAAAAATGGGTCATCAAGATGGGTACCTTTATCTGACAAAGCAATAAAGATATTGCATAAGGTACCACAGTCCACTGACCATGTGTTCCCTGTTACAGATGTTGCATTAAGGCAATCATGGGAAAGACTTCGTAACCGAGCTAATTTAATTGACTTCACTTTCCATGACTTAAGACATGAAGCCATATCAAGAATGTTCGAGAAAGGATTAAATGTTCCAGAGGTTGCATCAATTAGTGGTCATAAGACGGCTAGTCAATTATTTAGATATGTTCAAGTTAATGCTAGATTATGAGCTTGAAGAGGTATTCACTGATTGAATAAGAGTTAATGCGCTAATGTTGCTATTTAATTTTATTAAATTTATAATTTAAATATGTTTTATAAAATTTTAATTTTAATATCTTGTAGTATTTATTTTATATTACCTATTAAAGTTTTTGGACTTGAACCAACATCTGGAATTGTTTGTTACGCATTAAAGAAAAAACAAAAAACAGAATTTTTATTTAAAAGAAATAACGATAATATTTTTGCAAAAGCTTTCAAAAGGATTGATGGAAATTTTATAGAAGTTGGCAATGTTGTTGGTAGAAAAACATCTTCTTTCATTTTATTTGAAGATAATAGTATTAATAAAAATTTAGATTTTGCTTGGCATCTTGATGAAGTGACTAAAAATCTAAAACCATATATTCTAAGTAAAAAAAATGACGCGTTAATAAATTTGCCTGATGAACTATCCTGCATAAGTAAAAATTTTTGGTATTAGTAATTATAATTTTATTAGAGAAGAGGTGTTTTAATTGAACATAAATAAAAATTTGGTGACATTACAAAATCAACTTCAAATTTACACAAAGCAAATTTTAAAAAATTATGATAGAAAAAAACTAGTATTTTATTAA
>CABZCK010000017.1 GCA_902524215.1 uncultured SAR116 cluster alpha proteobacterium | reverse complement strand
CAAATTATACCATTCATAAATGCAAAATAATATGATGCTGTAATGTCAAAAATTTCTCCAGACATCCATCCTCCTAATGACATTCCTACAATTGTAGCACCAATAACAAGTCCAACCCTTAATCCTGCTTCCTTGATTGGCAAATATTTTCTAATGATTATTGCATAAGCAGGAACAATTCCACCTTGAGATAATCCAAACATTAAAGAAACAACATATAAAGAAATTTCGGACGAAAACGGCAAGAAAAATGTTAACGAAACCATTTGTAAAAATGAGCCTAATAATAATGTTAAAACAGGTCCAATTCTGTCAGAAATCATTCCAAAGACAATTCTACTTATCATTCCACTATAGAGCATGACAGCTAAAATTTCCGTGCCAACTTGAAGGCCAAAACCATTATCCACACACAAAGCGACCATATGAACTTGTGGCATAGCCATAGCAACACAACAACATATACCTGCAAGCATTAACAATACTTGTATTTGATTGTTTGAAAGATCTAGCCTTATATCTTTATACCTTTGCTTCATATCATGAGATTTACTTTCATCTACTGAAGCATTTTTTAATAAAAGTATAAGTGGTATCATAATAAATAAGCATATTGATATCCAAAAATGTGCAGCTCTCCAGTCAATGAATGTTAAAAAATAACCAATTAATAACGGCCATGTTGCTCCTGCTACATAATTAGCACTAGCAACGATGGATAGAGCAAAACCTCTTTGTTTATTAAAAAAATTTGATATATCTGCCATAGCAGGACCAAAAAAAGCCGATGCCGCAAAACCCATAAAAAATTGAAGAATCAGAAACTGCCAATAAAATGGAAAAATAGAATAAAAATAATAAGATGTAATTAGGACAAATGTGGCTAACAAAATTGGCTTTTTAATACCAAACTTATCGTAAAATTTGCCAATTACGACAGTACCAAAACCAAAACCAATCATAGTAAAGGCGTATAACAAACTTGAAGTTCCCCTATCTAGACCAAATTCTTTTTCAATATCAGGAATAAAAACTACAACTGACCACATTCCTACTGTACCTATTAGAGCAAGAATAAATAATATTGTTGCCCTAAACCATGCGCCTCTAGAATCAGAAATTATTAAATTGGCTTTAACTGAATTAATCATTGAATTTATTAATATTAAATAATGTTTTTGTCCTTAAGTGACTTAATTTGATCTTCGTTAAGGTTTAATTCGGTTTTTAAAATTTCGTTAGTATGTTCTCCAAGTAGCGGAGGTGGATATCTATACGAAACAGGTGTTTCATTCATTTTTATAGGGTTTGAAATTAATTTTAATGGTTTTTCTCCAGTTTTAGCGTGCTCCATTTCCATAACCATTTTTCTAGATATCACGTGTGGATCATTAAAAACATCTGAAAGATTGTTTATAGGACCACAACCAATTTTTGCTTTTTCTAGTTCACTTAACCATTGATTAGAAGTTTTTCGTTTTGTAACTTCGTTCAGTACTTTAGTAACATGTTCTCTATTTGATACCCTTGATGCATTTGTTTTAAAACGATCATCTTCAAGTAATTTGGTTTCGCCAGCTAATTCGCAAAAACGTTCAAATGTTGGATCATTTCCAATTGATAATACAATGTAGCCATCAGAAGTTGGCATGACTTGATAAGGAACAATGTTAGGGTGTTGATTTCCTAATCTTTCAGGATTTTCATCTGTTGAAAGATAATTCATACCTTGGTTAGCTAACCAAGCTACATGTGTATCTAACATACCAATATCAATGAATTGTCCTTTTCCTGTTTCAGTTTGATGCCTAACAGCAGCTAACACACCTACAGAAGCAAACATACCAGCCATTAAATCACCAATTGGAACCCCTACTTTCATTGGTTCGCCATTAGGTTCACCTGTTAGAGCCATAACTCCGCCCATTGCCTGAATAAGACCATCATAACCAGGTCTTGAAGCATATGGTCCAGTTTGACCAAAACCAGTTATTGAACAAAATATTAGTCTTGGAAATTCATTTTTAAGATCATCATAAGACAAACCATATTTAGCTAAAGTTCCTGTTTTAAAATTTTCAACTAGAATATCAGAATTTTTAAGAAGTTTACGAATAATATTTTGGCCTTCTTTTTCACTTAAATTTATTGTAATAGATCTTTTATTTCTATTAGCACCACAATAATAAGCACTTAGGTCAGTATCATTTCCATTATCATCTTTTAAATAAGGTGGTGCAAAACCTCTGGTATCATCACCGGCGCATGGTCTTTCGACTTTTATAATTTCAGCTCCTAGATCTCCTAGCATTTGTGTACAATAAGGGCCAGCTAAAACTCTTGTTAAATCTAATACTCTCAAACCTTTTAATGGACTATTCATAAAAATACCCTTTTAATCAAATTTTAATTTTCTATACTTTTTTTTAATAATTAAGTATGTGTATAATTCATGAGCTCACAATTTCCTACAAAAACTTCAGAAATAAAAGAAAAATTTGATAAATTTATTAATAAAAATTTAATTGATTATAGTTCTAAACGAAATTTTGATTTGGGTTCACCGCATACAAATGTATCCACTCTTTCACCATATATAGGTAGAAGGTTAATGTCAGAAACAGATATTTTGGATATTGCGTTTCAAAAGTTTAAACCAAATAAAATAGAAAAATTTGTTCAAGAAATTTTTTGGAGAACCTATTGGAGAGGATGGCTTGAACTTCATCCAATCATCTGGAATGAATATGAAAAAAAAATACAAGATATAGAATCTCCTAAAAAGACAGGCATAAAATGTTTTGATTATTGGACACAAGAATTAATTGAAACTGGCTATTTACACAATCATGCACGTATGTGGTATGCAAGCATATGGATCTTTACACTAAAAAAAGATTGGATTGATGGCGCGATTTTTTTTCAAAAAAATTTACTCGATTGGTGCCCTGCTGTAAATACATTGAGTTGGAGATGGGTGGCAGGATTACAAACTATTGGAAAAAATTACATCGCACGTGCAGATAATATTTGTAAGTTTACAAACTATAAATTTAACCCTGTTAATGAACTAAATGAAACAGCTTCTCCCCTTGAAAGTCAATCAAGCTTAAATCAACAAATTATTAATAAAGAATTTGAAAAAATTTCCTTTAGTAATTTAGAGGATATTGGATTAATCATTAACAAAAATGATTTTTCTCTAGATTCTTTATTAAAAAAAGATATTAATTTTAAAACATGCCTTTTTAACTGTGATAATTCATTAATTGATCAAAGCGAACTAATTAAAAACTTTGAAAATAACTTATGTGAAGAAATTATAAATAATAACACTCACATTTCATATGCAGTAAGTGATGAGGCATTGATTAATTGGATAACTAAATTTAAAATAAAAAATTTGATAATTCCTTATGAGACTGAAGGCAAATGTTTGTTGAATAGAAAAAGTCTGTTAAATAAATTTACAAATGATAATGTTAATGTACTTTTTTATTTAAGGGAATGGGATAGGTTAGCTTTTCCATTTGCTAAAAAAGGTTTTTTCCCTTTTAAAAATAAAATCCCAGAATTATTAAAAAGACAAGGTTTAACGAACTAAGAGGCTTAAATTGACAAAACTAAATTATGAAATACCTAAGCATGGCGAATTTAATGAACTTAGGAAAGACCTATATTGGACGCAATTCGAACTTCCATTTCGTTTAAATCATGTAAATCTATTTTTTTTAAACACAAAAAATGGATGGATATTGATTGATAGTGGACTGAGATCTGATCACTCAATTGAAATGTGGGAAAAGATACTCAATGGACCATTAAAATCAGAAAAAATTCATTCGTTACTTATTACTCACTATCATCCAGATCATATTGGCATGGCAGGTTGGCTTCAAAAAAAATTAAATGTTCCAGCATTTACATCATCTAAAGAATTAGAAGTGGCAAAAAAGTTGTTAGTCATGCCTGATGAAGACTATTCCGTTATGTTTGATAACATCTTTCAAAGATCAGGAATTCCAAGGGAACAAAAACGAGAAATGTTAGGAGCCACAAGATTATATAAAAACAAAGTTTTTAACTTACCAGATTTTAAAATAATATCTGAAGGTTTTGAAATTGAATCAAATGAGGGCATGTGGAAAGTTAGGACAGATGTAGGTCATTCACCTGAACACATTTCGTTGACAGACAAAAAGAGAAGTTTATATCTGGCTGGAGATTTCTTACTTCCTAGAATATCGCCAAATGTTTCAGACAATTTTTTTGATCCTTTTGATGATAGATTGGGGGGATATTTAAACTATTTAAATGACATTAAAACCATTAACTCTGAAGTTGAAGTATTCCCTTGTCATGATTGGCCTTTTAAAGACGGAGACAGCAGAGCCGTAGAACTTATAAATCATCATAATCAAAGATTAGATATTTTAAAAAATGAATTATTAAAAAGAAATATTACTGTTTATGACTCCTTAAGTTTAATTTTTGATAGAAAAATAGGAAACGAACAAATGCATTTCGCCATTGGTGAAGCTAGATCACACCTCATAAATCTAGTAAAAACAGGATATGCAAAAAAAATTTCTGATTCTAATAAAGTTGAATGGTTTAGTTTAAATAATTAATTCTCTTTAACTAAGCTATTTTTAATTCAGGCTTATTATCTTTTATTTTAGGTAACATATAAGCTGAAATAACAACAAAGATAGCTAAACAAGACAATATTGTTAATAAATCACTAAAAGTATATCCATAACCTAGAAACACTGAAACTAAAGGTAAAACAGAAGCGCCAGCGCAAAGATTTATTAAAAATTTTACTGATAGTATTCTTGCTCTCCACTGATCATCAACATATCTTACAAGAATAGCGTCAGTAATTGGAACTTGACCAAAAACAAAAAACATTGCCATTAACATTACAAAAAATAAAGCATAATCGATATATAAACTTGATAAATAAATTAACAAAAACTGCCCTATTCCAACAAAACCTAAAATTATTTTAGGCGAATATCTATCAATTAAATACCCTACACCAACTTGAGATAATGAAGCAATAGCATAAACAATGCCTGCCAATAAACCTGTTATTGCAATATCAACAGAAATTCCTGACAAATTTACTTCAAATATTCGTGGTATCAAAAAAGTTAATGAACCAAAAATGAACCCACCAGCTAATGTAGTCATGGTAAGAGAAAGTAGAACAATTTTCCATCCTTCAACAAGACCATTTGATATTTTTTGTTTAGTTTTTTCTTCTTGAATATCAATTTCTTTAAAACCTCTTAATTGAGCAATCCCAAATATTAAACAAATTAGTGAAGGAACCAAAAAGCTTAATTGCCAATTTGAATTTAAAATTATAAAGCCAGTTAAAACTGGAGCAGCAGCAACTCCCATATTACCCCAAACACCATTAACTCCTAACCTAATACCAACCTTATTTGAATCTCTTATCAACATCGCAATACCAACTGGATGAAAAATAGCGGCAAAAAAACCAATTACACCGATTGAAAAACCTAACATAATTGGAGAAGAAGATAAAAAACATAAAAATGCACCTAATGATACGCCAAAAGGATAAATAATTATTATCAACGATCTTGAATATTTGTCTGCCAACCACCCAGCTAATGGGGCAGCAGCTCCAAATAGAAACAAACCTAAAGTTCCATAAATAATTATTTCATCATAACTAAGACCAAAATGACGACCCGCATCAAATGCAGCTTTAGCAAATATCAACATCATAAAATGATCAAGGAAATGACCAATATTAATGTACATATCTGGCAACGTTAAATTTCTTGATGCCTCAATATTAAATAATTTCATAAAAACTAATCGATAAATGTTGAGAACTGGTCATGTTTTAACTTTTCAACTCTCAATTTATTTTCTGGTGCATCCTCATCTTCATAGCCCATTGATACACCACACACCAGCATTTCATTTTCATCAAATTCTAATTCTTTGCTTAGTATAGTATGAAACTTTGTAAAAGCTACTTGACCACAAGTATGTAATCCTTCTCCTCTAGCACCTACCAAAATACTTTGTATAAACATTCCTAAATCAATAAAAGTGCCCTCTGCAAGCCTTCTATCCATGGTTATAAACATCCCTACAGGCGCACCAAAAAAATGGAAATTCTCCTGCATTTGTTTATTTCTAGCATCATAATCATCTTTCGCTATGCCAAGTAATTTATAGAGTTCGAAACCTACAGCTCTTCTCCTTGAAATGTATGGTTCGTACCACTCAGTTGGATAATAATCAAATTCTTGCTTAAAATTTTTTGCTTCGCCATTTTCAATTGAGTTTATAATTTCATCCGTTATCTTTTTCTTTTTATCACCAGTTACAACATATACATGCCAAGGTTGAATATTATGGCCACTTGGTGCAAAGGCAGCACCTTCTAAAACCTTTTTTATTTTACTTTGATCCACTTCTTTTGAAAGAAAACGCCTTACTGATCTTCTTGAGATTAAAGAATTATATACATCCATATTAACACCATTTCTGATTTTGAATTAATTATAAGTTTAATTCTCAGATTGTTGCATAAAAATATTTCGAAAGTATATAATTTTTTTTATGTTATCATACAATCTAGGTTGAAAGTTTTTAATATGGCTTTCTAAATTGTCTAGCTTAGCAACCTTAACTTCTTTGTATTTCATAATGTTTGAATTCCAGTTTGCTAAAACTTTTTGATGATATTTTATATTTTTTTTGGATTTAGATGAATGATATCTTTTTATAGCCTCATCCCAATTGCCAAAATTAGAATGCAATTCATATAAAAATGAAGTTGCGTAAGAAACATTTACCATTGGGTCCAATACATCCAATATATTTTTAAATTTAGATCCATGCCATTTTAAATTTATCTGCATACAGCCAACATCTAAATTATAGTTTTCTTTTTTTATTTCATTTATAACAAAGTTTTTCATTTGTATTTTATTATCAAAAAATAAACTTTTTTTACCTGTATTTATTGTCCAAGGCCAAATCACAACAGTCTTATCATTTTTAAATCTTCCAGATTCAGTTTTTCCAATTGCGGTTAATAAACCTTTTGGAATATCAATTTGCTTTTCAATAATATTTATCTCTTTTTGACAAGTGTCAGAATAATTTAGTTTTGAGAAGGCAGATTTAGAAAATAGTAATATTAGAATGAAAAATAGATTTTTTATTAATACCATTCATAACTAGAGCAAATAAAATGCCAAATTTACGATCTGAATTTTGAAAAATTAGGATCTCTTTTTTCTAGAAAAGCATCTATACCCTCCATGCTTTCTTTATCTCCTTGAGAGTCTGCCATTAAATTCGCTTCTAATTTCATTTGTTCGTCAAAATTATTATCATAAGAATGATGAATTAATGTTTTTATTCTAAACATTGCATTTTGAGGTAAGTTTTTAAATTTTTCAGAAAACTTTAAAGCATCTGATTTAACTTCACCTGCATCTGAAATTAAATTTAAAAAACCTAGATCAAATAATTTTTTTGCAAAAATTCGATCTCCAATTAGTGCCATTTCTGACAAAATTTGTTTTGGCAAAACTTCAGCTAAAAGTTTTGTAACCCCACCATCTGGAGTGAGCCCAATTTTTACATAAGCAAGAGATAAAAAACTCTTATCTGACATAATCAAAAAGTCACATGCCATTGCAAGAGAAACACCTGCACCTGCTGCCCCACCTTCAACTGCTGCAATTGTAGGTTTGGAACACTCTTTAATTTTTTTTATTGTTCCGTTTAATTGTTCAAGAGTTTCTAATCTCTCAGGTACTGTCATATCTCTTCTGGTTTTTAGACTATTAAGATCTCCTCCAGCACAAAAGAACCCACCTTCACCAAAAATTATTATAGAATTTATATCTTTTGAATTTTCAGCTTCATCAATTTTGCTTTGTAACTGGGGGTGAAAGCCAAGAACCATCGAGTTTTTTGATTTAGGATTATTTATAGAAATAAAAAAAGTATTATTAATCTTTTGTCCTTCAATAATTGACATATAAATTCCCCTTACTACGATAAAATTAAAATAATAAATTAGTTCAAGGTTAATACAATTTTTTTATGATTAAAAATAATAAACAACAATTATTTCTTATTATGAAAGAGGCAATCAACTCATCTAAACCTGATAATAAATTTCCAAAATTATTAGAAAAGCCAAAAGGAAATATTTATGTCTTAGGCGCTGGTAAAGCAGCAGGAAGTATGGCAAAAGCTTTTGAAGATGTATGTCCATTTGAATTAGAGGGTTTTGTTGTAACTAGATATGACCATTTTGTTAAAACAAAAAAAATTAAAGTAGTGGAAGCATCACACCCAATCCCTGATTTAAATGGCTATAATGCTACCAAAAAAATAATACAAATAGCAAAAAACACATCTAAAGATGATTTAGTCATTTTCCTTATCTCAGGTGGAGCATCTGCTTTATTATGCTCTCCTCTTGATGGTATAAATTTTGTTGAGAAACAAAAAATTAATAATGAACTTTTAAAATCTGGAGCATCTATTGATGAAATGAATATTGTTAGACAATCTATTTCTGCAGTTAAAGGAGGAAGATTATTAGAATTAATAAAACCATCTAATTGTATTACTTATGGAATTTCTGATATTCCTGGAGACGATCCAAGTTTTATTGGATCTGGGCCAACAATATATTCTAATAATAACCCTAACAAGTTATTTGAAATTTTGGATAATTATCAAATAGAAATTTCAAAAGAAATTTTATCTATCATAAAAACTAATCTCCTGCCCAAGGGTATAAACGAAAATTTTCATTTAATAGCATCTCCAATGAAAGCACTTAAAGCAGCATCAAATTTAGCAAAAAAAATAGGTATTTTACCTATTATCCTCTCTGATAAACTAGAGGGTAATGCTTCAAAGGAAGGTGAACGAATGGCAAATCTTGCGCTTAAAATAAAAAAAGAAAAACGCTATAAAAATATTTCCTTAGAAAAACCTATATTACTCCTTTCTGGTGGTGAAACTACAGTAAAGGTAAATGGTCTAGGGAAAGGTGGAAGAAATTCTGAGTTTGCCCTGTCTATGGTTAATACTTTAAAAGGAAATAAAAATATACTTGGACTTTCAATAGATACGGATGGAATAGATGGAAGTGAAGATAATGCAGGTGCTTTTTTTTCTTATGAAACATTTTTAAAATCTAAAAAACTTAATTTAAACATTAAAACATATATAAATAATAATGACGCATTTAGTTTTTTTGAAAAAACTAAAGATCTAATTTATACCGGACCAACATTGACCAATGTTAATGATTTTAGGGCCGTGCTTGTTCTGCCAGATTAAGAAGGATCTTTTGGATAGGTTTCTTTATAACCAGGCATAGAAGCACTAACTTGTTTATGCCATGCTTCTAAGTTTTTTGTTTTCATTTCCCAATCATAAATTTTTCTAAAATTTAAGTAATCGAGCGCAACAATTAAACCAATATGCGATATATAAACTTTAGACGGATTAAAATCATTAGAAACATTTTTATCCAAATAATCTATAGTGTTTTCAATCTTATTTAATTGAAGCTTTTGCCAAACTTCTGATGGTTTCTGATCTCCTGCATATCTAATTGAATAAACGTAAAGAAGTGATGCATCAACAAGACCTTCAGTGAGAGCAGCATTAGTTAAAATTATTTTTTTATTATCATCATTAGGATATAACTTACCTGAAGTATCATTTAATAATTCAACAATTACACGACTATCAAAAACATACTGATTGTTTGGGGTCATTAAAACTGGTATCTTTCCCAATGGATTGTTTAATTTCATTTTAATATGAGTTTCATGATCTGGATTTAATAATTCTATTTGATCATTTAGACCAGAAAGATAGCCTGCTAATCTAACTTTCCTTACATAAGGAGATGCTGGACTATAAGTTAATTTATACATATTCTAACCTTCTTAAATTTAATAATAATATACTACACAAAATATTTGAATATAATCAAAAAAATGAGAGTTATAATTGTTACACAAACTTTTCCTCCTCGTTTTGGAGGAATGCAAAGTGTTATGTCAGCATTAGCAAAGAATTTTTCAAAAACAATTGTAACCTTTGTTTTACCAGATCATAACATACCAGTATCTCATCCAATAAGAAGTTATAAAATTAAGTTTAATTTTTCTAAATTTCCAAAATTTCTTAGGCCATTAATAAAAAAAATTAAATTAAAAAAAATCTTAAAAAAAGATGATATCATTATTTGTGATAGTTGGAAATCTCTAAACGCTATACCAAATACAAATAACAAAGTTGTAATGCTTGCTCACGGTCAAGAATATTTGTCCAAGTCAAAAAAAAAGAAAATCAATAAATTATTAAAAAAGGTAAGTATTGTTATTTCTTCTTCAAATTATACAAAAAATATTTTTTTAAATATTTGTAATTTTCCTGAAACTAAAGTTCATGTAATACCTCCAACATATGAAATAGAAAATGATAAAATTAAAATTCAAAAAAAATCATCTAATAAAAAAGGCCTTATACTTACAACTATTTCAAGATTAGAAGAGAGGAAAGGCTTTTTACCTGTAATAAAGGCTTTTAAATACTTAATAAAAAAAAAATTGATTCAAAACTTTATATGGTCAATTTATGGTGATGGTTATTTGAAAAAAAAATTACAAGAACAAATTAAATATTACAAATTGAATAAATATATAAAAATCAAGAATTTTGTTAATGAAAAATCAAAAGAAAAAATTTTAATGAATTCAGATTTGTTTATTATGCCATCTTATAAAGTTAAAAATTCTATTGAAGGTTTTGGAATATCTTATATCGAAGCTGCGAAATTTTCAGTGCCTTCAATATCTGGAATAGATGGCGGTGTTTTAGATGCGGTCATAAACAATGAAACAGGTTGGAATGTGAACACACTTAACGAAAAAGAATTAGAAAATGTAATTTTTGAAGCAATTAATAATCAAACTAAAAGAAATCAATTAGGTAAAAATGCAAGACAATCATTTATTAAAAAATTTGCCAGTGATAAAGTCTTTAGGAAATTCATGGCTGCCATCAGTAATTCTTCTTAGCTCAAAAAATCCTATCATTAATTCTTTTTTTAAATTTCCATAATAATGTGGAAATAAATCATTATTTCTTGATTTTTCCCACTTTAAGTTATTTCCCAAATCTTTAATTTTAAAATAAATTACAATTAAATTTTCTCTTCCAAAAAAATGTTTCTTGCATGTTTCATATATCTGGTTCACTGAAGAAAGATGTATAAAACCATCTTTTAAATCAATTAAAGACCCTTTATATTCTTCTTCATTATTAAACCATTCTTCGTGCTGTAGTATTTTAAAAACAAAATCTGTATTCATTAATTATTACTCACAAACTCCTTTATTAATTCAATAATTTTATATGGTTCATCTTCTTGAGAAAAATGCCCAGCATTTTCTAATTTGGTTACTTTAGAATTAGGATATAAAGCTTGAAAATCTTTTATAGCGTAATTTGGGTCAATTGCTCTATCTTTCATACCATAGACTAATTCAGAAGGAATATCTAAAAAAGATTTCATATCTCCATTTTTCAAGCAATCAATTATAAATGGAACCATTCTTCCATGCAAAACATCAAGTGGAAAATTGATTGCTCCTAAACAACTATCCCTATTTGGAAATGGTGAAGCATATGCTTTTATCCAATTATCATCAATTATAGAGCTATTTGTAAAATTCAATAATTTCATTATTGATAAAACTGTTGTATTCAATTCTCCTAATATTCCATGTAAAGTACCATTATCTTCATTTTTCTTTATCCATTTAAACCATGGGGTTAATTCTTTAGGTTTTTCAGTTCTACTATATCCAAAAATTGTATTTATTAAAAACATACCTTTAGTGTTTGTTAGATTACGTAATGTATATGCTCCTAAAATTGGACCACCCCAATCTTGCCCAACAAAATATATATTTTTTAATTCTAAGTAGTTTACTAAATTTTCTAAATTTTCAACATGTGTCTTTAGAGAATATTCTTTATTCTTTGGTGTTTCAGATTTTCCAAAGCCCATTAAATCTGGAACTACTACTCTAAAATTTTTTGATAATTCTTTAATAAAATGTCTATATATATATCCCCATGTTGGTTCACCATGGAGGCATAAAATTACTTTATTATTTTCTTTACCTTCGTCCACATAATGTTGTTTAAAACCATTGCCGGAATAAAAATTTGGATTAAATGGCCATGTATTATTAAAATTTTCTTTAGCTTCAATCATTACTAATTCTCTGTAAGAGTTGCTTCTTTTTCATACGTATATGCACAAACACCAACAAAATTATTTTCTTTAAAAGCTAAACTCTTTTTTAAATCTGATATTATTTCTTCATAGTTAGTTTCAAATTTATTAAGCGCATTTGAGTTTTCAAATTTAATTGAAACGTTAAGATCTCCTAACTGACTAATAAATATGTTAAGTCCAATGATATTATAATCAGATATTTTTGAACCAAACTTTTCAGAACAGAATGAAGCTGCTAGCTTCGCCTCACTAACTGATGGAAATCTAAAATTTAAAATTTTCCCAAACATTAATTATTCCTAATTTCGTTAAATAAATTATCTAAATCATTTTCATTATTTGATAAATTTTTTACTCTCTTTAATATGCCCTTATCTAGAGATAGTTCACTTTTTAATTTTTTGCCAAAATCTGTAATTTCAAATTCCTTAGCGGATACTTTAACTACTTTAATTTTTGACAAATAGTTTTTTTCAGTATTGTCAATAGTTTGATCTGAAAAAAATTTTAAAATTGTTTTTAAATTAGTGATATTTAAATCTTCTACATACTGTGAAATTTTATCTATAATTTGAATTAAGTTTTCGGCACTTTTATTTCTAAAATTTTCTTGTATTTCTAATTGGTAGGCCATTTTTCTAGATAAACTTTTAAGTAATTCGATTTGGTTTTTAGTTAGTTCGACCTCTTTATCACCACTTACACATAGCGTTCCTAGAGTATAACCATCAGATGTTACTATTGGAAAGGCTGCATAAAATTTAACAATTCCTTCTTTAACTAATGGATGATTTTTAAAGGTTAAATCATTTTTCATATTTTTTATTATTAAAGGCTCTGTTTTATCAAGAGCATATTGGCAAAAAGTTTGTTTTCTGGGTATTTTTTTCGATGTGTCTTCGGGAAATCCATCACTTGCTAAACAATATTGATTTTCGCTATCAATTAGGCCAGTCCAACTTACTGGACATCCTGTAATCTCTTTTGCTAAATAACAATATACATCATAAAGATCATCCTGATCCAAATACATGGCGCCTGTTCTTTTTACAGCTTCCAATCTTTGATTTTCATTACTGGCAATTGGCGCTGGCATATAATCTGAGATATATTTTTCATTACTCATATAGAAATATTAACAACTTTTTAAATAAACAAAAAATTATTTATTTAATATTTTTAAAACTAAAAAATATTAGCCTCAAATATAAACAAATATAAGTAACTGACTATAAAAGCTGGTATTGAAGAATAAAGTGTAGCAATTAATGCAGCTTTTGGATGTATAGCAATTGCTGGAAATAAAGCGTCACCATCATTAGAAATAGCATTACCTAGTTGAGCTGATAATGGAATAACACCACTTAAATACATTGTTGTAACCAAAATCTGAGGCCCACAACCTGGAAGAAGTCCAATCAAAATTGAGATTAAAGGTACAAAATATAAATAAGTATTAAAAATAATTGATATATCAATATTTGAAAAATGAACACTTAATTCAAATGCCAAAAATGCTAGTATAACCCAGCCAGTTACAAAGTTGGTATCACTAATAGTTCTATATTTTAAAGTATCATTATTATCTGAGATGTGGATTTTATATCCATGCAATAGAGGTAATAACCACATAAAAAAACAAAGAGAACCTGCAACAAAGCCAAAAAGTGAAACTGGATCTTTTACAAAACGGTTTGTAAAAATAGAATTAAGATCAATTTGAAAAGCGCTTAAAATGCCAATTAAAATGCCTGGTATCATAAAAAATAACCAAAGATTTTCTAAATTTTTAGATTGGTTAAATTTTTTTGAAGTTGATGCAAATCTTTTAATAACTTGGCATCCTGTTAATTTTAGAAAAAATTTACCGTGTAATAGATTTACCAAAATGCCTGAAACAATACCAACAACGAACCCAGTTGTAATAACAAATAATCCAACTAATGGTTTTTTTGCAATGAGAAGAAATGCAGCATCACCCATTGTTGCTGTTAGTGTGGCTACAACAGATCCAAAAGATATTTTGCCTCTTGTATATTGTGTCATTACTATTATAGCTCCACCACAACCTGGTAAAGCGCCAAGAAAAGAACAACCTACAATTTCTAATTTTGGGTGTTTTTTTAAAAAAACTCCAATATCAAAATTAAGAAACTTTTCTAATGAATAGAATATTAGTAAAGTGCCTGCCACAAAACTTGAAACTGCTATGTAGGCATCAGCTACGGAGCTTTGAATAATATTTAGGACCTCATAATCTAAATTTAAATAAATAAATACGCAAAATAATAGTAGCACGTATGTAGCAATTAACTGATATTTTATTAACAGTGGCTGAGTTAGTTCGTTATACCTTGGATTTGAGATCGACATATTTTATATATTGGCCAAAGCTTACTAAAAGTCAATAAACTAATATTTTTAGCCTTAGCTAATTTTTTTTATATATAAATTTTTAAATATTTACACTATCATTGATATAATGAAAATAGATGAAGATACAAAACAGTTTATTAAATTAAGACTTGAAAATAACACTCCTGAAGTAGAGGATCTTACGCCAATAGAATTGAGAGAGATGAGAGCTTCTATGGCTGCAGTTCCTACTGAGCATCAACTTCAAATAAATCATATAAATGAAATTAAGATAAAAAGTAAAAATAGGGAACTAAAGCTCAGGATTTATTCAAATAATGATAATGATGATCAACCTTTAATTATTTTTTTTCACGGTGGTGGTTTTGTAATGGGGGATCTTGACAGTCATGATTTGCTATGCAGACATCTTACAAAAAAATCAGAATGTAAATTAATTTCTGTAGATTATTCTTTAGCACCAGAACATAAATTTCCCTGTTCTTTGGAGGATTCAATAAACGCTGTTAAATATATTTTTGAAAATAATAAACAAATTAAATTTGACAAAAATAAAGTTGTAGTTTGTGGAGATAGTGCTGGAGGAAATTTAGCATTAATCATATCAATTCTATCAAAAGAACAAAAACTTCCTAAGGTTAGAGGACAAATACTTTTTTATCCTTGGATTGATTTTACAATGTCACGACCATCCATGAGCATAAAATTGGATGGACTAATTGTTAAAAAATCAACTTTAGATTATTTTGCAAATCATTATTTAAATGATAATGATGACGTTACTAATTGGAAAATATCACCTTTGCTTTACTCAGATTTTCGTGGAATGCCTACTACTTTTATTTATGGTGCTGGATTAGATCCCCTTGTTGATGAAGGATATGCTTTAATGAAAAGACTAAAATCATTTAAAAATGAAGTGTATTATAAAGTTTATGAAGGACAAATCCATGCTTTTGTAAGCAATATAGTAACTTTACCGACATCAATTATATGTATAAATGAAGCTTGTGACGCAATTAAACAAATAATAAGAAAATATTAATAATTGTTATAAGGCTTTTCGATATATAGATTTGACTTATCTAAATCTTCTACGTTTTTTCTTCCACAAAAAGCCATAGTTTTATCAAGTTCATTTTTAATTATGTCTAATGATTTAGTTACACCTTTTTTTCCCATAGCTCCCAAACCATAAAGAAATGCTCTTCCTATATAGACGCCCTTTGCTCCTAAACACAATGCTTTAACAACATCTTGTCCAGACCTAATACCACCATCAATATGAATTTCTATTTTTCTTCCAACAGCATCAACTATTTCAGGTAATACTCTAATAGATGAGGGTGCACCATCTAATTGTCTTCCACCATGGTTAGAAACAATAATTGCATCAGCTCCTGTCTTAGATGAAATTATAGCATCTTCACTATCTAAAATACCTTTAATTATAAGTTTTTTCTTCCATTTTTTTCTTATCCATTCAATTTCATTCCAATCTAATTTAGGATCAAACTGCTCGGAAGTCCAAGAGCCTAAAGATCTCAAATCTGAAACTCCATCAACATGTCCAACTATATTGCCAAATGATCTATTTTTTGTTTGCAACATTTCAAAACACCATTTTGGTCTAGTTACCATTTGATAGATATGCTTTGGAGTAAATTTAGGTGGTGTAGACAATCCATTTCGTATGTCTTTATGCCTCTGTCCTAAAATTTGTAGATCTAGAGTTAAAACTAATGCACTACATCCAGCTTTATCAGCTCTATCTATCAATCTTTCCATAAATTTTTTATCTCTCATTACATAAAGCTGAAACCAAAAAGGTTTTTTTGTATGCTTAGCAACTTCTTCAATAGAACATACACTCATAGTTGATAAAGTGTAGGGTATACCAAATTCTTCACATGCTTGAGCCGCTAAAATTTCTCCGTCAGCTCTCTGCATACCTGTAAGGCCTGTTGGAGCAATTGCAACTGGCATTGAAAAATCTTGATCAACTAATTTTGTATTTAATTTTCTATTGGTCATATCAACAGCAACTCTTTGCCTTAGTTTTATTTTAGAAAAGTCACTAACATTTTCATTATATGTAGTTTCTGTCCATGAGCCTGAATTAACATAATCAAAAAACATTTTAGGTACTCTTTTTTTAGCTAATCTTTCTAGATCCTTAATTTCTAAAATATCCATATGTTTCTCATTGCTAATTTGTTATTTATAAATTATCTTATATAAAACTCATTACAAGTTCAAATTAACTAAATTATATAGGATAATATGGCAATCTATGAGCTAAGAACATATACTCTTTTTGTTGGAAAACTGCATGAAGCGTCAGAAATATATAAAGAATTTGGAACCCCATGGATAAAAAAGTTTAAAAACAATTTAGTAAATTATTATCTTGGGGATATTGGTGCTCTAAATCAAATTATCCACATTTGGAAATTTGAAGATGATAATGAGAGAAGAGAATTATGGAAACAAATTTTTTCAGATCAAGATTTTATTAAATTTGCTTCTAAATTTAGACCTTTGGTTTTAAATCAGGAAAATAAAATAATGATACAAGCTCCATGGGTTGAAATATAATATATATGCACGCTATGAAAAAAAATATATTCAATATTGCTGTTATAGCAGGAGACGGAATTGGAAAAGAAGTAATGCCTGAAGGTATTAAAGTTCTTAAAAAAGTATCTGAAAAATTTGACATTAATTTAAATTTTGAGGAGTTTGACTTTAGCTCTTATGATTATTACGAAAATCATGGACAGATGATGCCTGACAATTGGAAGGATATAATTTCAAATCATGATGCAATTTTTTTTGGAGCTGTAGGTTGGCCGGCTAAAATCCCAGATCATGTTTCTTTATGGGGATCACTCTTAAAGTTCAGAAGAGAGTTTGATCAATATGTTAATTTAAGACCTATTAAATTAATGCCCGGAGTACCTTCTCCATTAGCTAACAAAACTCCAGGAGACATAGATTTCTATATCGTTAGAGAAAATACTGAAGGAGAATACTCTTCTATTGGAGGAAAAATGTTTCCTAATACTGAAAGAGAGTTTGTTGTCCAAGAAACTATAATGACCAAAATTGGAGTAGATAGAATTTTAAATTTTGCTTTCAATCTTGCAAAACAAACAAAAAGAAAACATTTAACTTCAGCTACAAAATCTAATGGTATTTCAATTACAATGCCTTACTGGGATGAAAGAGTTGAAGAAGTATCAAAAAATTTCCCTGAAGTTAAATTTGATAAATATCATATTGATATTTTATGTGCTCATTTCGTTTTAAATCCAGAAAAGTTTAATGTTGTTGTAGGATCAAACCTTTTTGGTGATATTTTATCTGATTTGGGACCAGCATGTACTGGTACAATAGGAATTGCCCCTTCAGGAAATATTAATCCAGAAAAAAATTTTCCATCTTTATTCGAGCCAGTTCATGGATCTGCACCTGATATTGCTGGACAAAATATTGCAAATCCTATTGGACAAATTTGGGCTGGCGCCATGATGTTAGACCATTTTGGATACAAAGATGCACATGATCATATTATCAAGACAATTGAATCTACAATATCTAAACAGGAAAACAGAACTAAAGATTTAGGTGGAAATGCTAGTACTAGTGAATGTGGTGACGCTATTATGAAATTAATTTAAATTATAATTGGTTAGATATTTCAATTAAATTAAAATCTGGATCTCTAATATATATAGATAGAATGGGACCTAAAGCACCAGTTTTTTTCTCAGGCCCAATTTCAATATTTATTTTATTATGTCCAAGGTAATCAACTCAGTCTTTAATCTTATTTTTGGAAATAAAACAGATATCCATTGATCCTAAACATGGATTTAATGCATTGGGTTTGAAAGGTTTTTGTTCTTCATGAATATTAATTTTTTGAGAACCAAAACTAACGGCATATCTAATTTGATTGTTGTTTAAAGACGAATAAAATTTTTCTAACTTCATTCCTAATATATTCGTATAAAAATCTATTGTTTTACTTAAGTCTTTCACCGAAATCACAACATGATCAATTTTTTCTAATTTCACTTATTATCCATAAGTTTTTGTTTAAGTCTTGCCATACCACTTATCCATTTATCATAATTAGATGATTTTTTTTCAATATAATTTTGAACTTCTGGATGTGGTAATATTAAAAATTGTTTTTTATCAATACCTTCTTGGATTTTTTCAACTAAAAAGTCAGGTTCTAGCATTCCATCTAAAGCAGCAACATTTTTTTCTCTTCCTTTTGTCATATTTGTTCTTACAGCTTGAGGACAAATTACTGATACATCAAAATTATATTCTCTATTATTAATTGCTATCCACTCTGCAAATGCAATTGCACCATGTTTTGTTACAGAATAAGTTATTGAGTCAATATGGGTCAACAGTCCTGCTGCAGAGGCGGTTATTAAAAAATAACCAAATTTTTGTTTTCTAAAGATTGGGAGTAATTTTCTAGAAATGTAAACATGACTCATCAAGTGAAGTTTCCAATTTTTTTCCCAATCATAATTACTAGAATTTTCATCTCCTAGAGATAAGATACCTGCATTAGAATAAAAATAATCAATTCGACTATATTTTTTTAAAATAAATTCAAATAAATCACTGATACTTTTCTCAGATTCAACATTACATTGAAAAAAACTAAAATTTTTGTTATTAAAATCTTTTGTATTTTCCAAATCAGCAGATATGACAAAAAAACCATCTTGAAGGTACTTTTTAATTAATGCTTTACCTATACCTCCTGAACCACCAGTAATAATTACAACTGAATTATTCATCTCCTAAACCTAATTTTATCAATATTTGATAGAAGATTTACAAACCTATCAATCTCTTTAGGGTTTAAGGATTCTGTCATTTCTTTAGCTTTTTCAATATTAGGGTTGTAAATAATTCCCCCTTTTTTTGTATAAGATACCCATTTTTCATTAATTAATTTTTTTACATGTCTTCTAATAGTCTCGATGCTTAAACCTGTAAGTTCAGAAACTAAAGAATATGTCAGTTTTTTGTTAGGCTTTCTCTTAGATCTAGCGCTTGCCTCCCAACTTTTTACAAAGTTTTTTCTATCTTGATTTCTATTCTCTGACAATAAAACTAAACCATGATGCCAACTAATTACCTGTAAAATTAAATATCCATTAGGATTATTTCTCATAAACCTTACACAATCTCTACTGCGCATAACCTCAAAATAAAGAAATTGAAACCAAATTTCAGAAAAATTATTTTCTATTAAACTTTTATATTCTTCAGGTTTGTAAGGTTTTTGAAATGACATAGGTAAATTTCCAATTAATTATATAATATCACGATACGTGAAATATTTTCAAATACATTATTTTATTTTGCGATAATATTACTAGATTAGATGAGAGAAATATGGCTCAAAAAAATGAAATCGACGTTGGATTATCTATTTATAATAAAGAAAATAATGATTTAACTTATACAATTGTTGATAAAAAGGAAATGAATGGCATTTTACATTACCTTATTGAGTCAAGAGCCAAATCTAGTTCAGGGTCTATTTATCTCAGCGAATACGCTATTAAAGAGAGGTTTAATATTTTAAAAGAAAGTGATTTTAATATTGAAGCTAAACCTTCTGTCTCTAATCTATATTCAAAAATAACCGATTCAGTTAATAA
>CABZCK010000016.1 GCA_902524215.1 uncultured SAR116 cluster alpha proteobacterium | reverse complement strand
CCACCTTTCTCTTTTATCATAATTTCTACAAAATCAATTTGGATTTTTTTAAGTTTTTTTCTAACAAAGTCTAATTTTCCAATCTTTGATGCTAAATTACCATATAAATCATCTTTCAAAGTTTTTTGGTCTAAATCAAGAAAGTCAAAATTTTCTAAAATACTCTTTAAAATAGTTTCATCAATGGTGTTTTTTGTAGCCGTTAATTTTTTAGATCTGATATATAAAAAAGCTACTTTTCTGTACAAAAGGCCAGTATCTAGACGTGGTAATTTTAATGCTTGAGACAATTTATAACTTAATGTACCTTTACCTGCTGCGGCTGTGCCATCTATAGCAATTTTCATTTTTAAACTCTTTATTTTTTTAAATTAGCGCCTATTGACTTCATAATGTCATAAAAATTTGGAAATGAAGTACTAATAGTTTCAGCATTTTTTACTTCAACTCCATTTTCCATTGATAAACCAAGACATAAAAATGACATAGCAATTCTATGATCAAACTTTGAGTCAATTATAATTTGTTTTCTTGGATTTACTTTTTTACCTCCAATAATTGATATAGAGTTTGGTGTAGATTTTACAGAAAATCCAAATTTTTTTAAATTTTCAACTATTTCTTTAATTCTGTCAGACTCTTTATTTCTTAAATCTTGAATACCTCTAATAACTGTTTTACCTTTTGCAAAACAAGCTAATATACAAAATATAGGAAACTCGTCAATCATGCTAGGCACCCTATTTTCAGGTATAATAATACCATTAAGTTTACTATATTTAACGTGAATATCACCTACTACTTCACCAGATATATTCTTCTGATTAATAAATTTTACATAACCCCCCATCTCTTTAATTGAAATGTAAAAACCAATTCTTAATTCATTCAAGCAAACATTTTTTATCTTTATTTCACTGTCAGGAATTATTAAAGTAGCGGCAGAGGGAAATGCTGCGCTAGAGGGGTCATTCGGAATTGAAAAATGTTTTCCTTTCAAATATGGTAAACCACTAAGTTTAATTTTATTTGTTTTATTATTAATACATTTTGAAAAAATTTTAGCTCCCATGAAATTCAACATTTTTTCTGTATGATCTCTAGACTTGATTGCTTCTGAATATGATGTATCTCCGGTTGAGGTTAATCCATTTAAAAGTACACAAGACTTAACCTGAGCTGAAGAAAGTGAAGAGGTATATTTTATAGGAATGGGTATCTTATTCCCTTTAATTGTTACAGGCAATTTAAAATTATTAGATAAAATTTCTGCTCCACTTTGCTCTAAAGGGATAATGACTCTTTTCATTGGTCTGGTATTTAATGACTCATCTCCAGTGAAAGTTACAGTTATGTCGCATCCTGAAACTAATCCCATTAATAGTCTTACTCCTGTTCCAGAATTACCTAAATTTAAAGTTTTCTTTGGATTAGTAAGACTTCCTAATCCATTTCCACGTACTTCCCAAAACTTATGATTTTTTTTAATACTTATGCCAAGTTCTTTCAGAGCTTTTAAAGTTGCTAAAACGTCTTCGCTTTCTAACAAATTTTCAATGGTCGTTTTTCCAATTGCACATGCCCCAAGTATTAAAGCTCGGTGTGAAATAGATTTATCTCCAGGAACAAATATTTCTCCACTAAGTTTTTTTGATTTTTCAGAAATTATAGAAACCATTTGATTTTTATTTCTAAAGCGTTAAAGAATAAAAATCAAAAGCTATTTTGACTTATTTAATTATTTATAAAGTACTAACATTTTTAAATGATATGGAGATTAAAAAAATGTCTAAGCCGGAATGGGGTATAAAAAGAGTTTGTCCATCTTGTAACATTAAATATTACGATTTTAATAAAAATCCAATTTTTTGTCCCAAATGCGAATTTGAGTTTGACCCAGATTTATTGTTAAAAAGTAGAAAAGGTAGGAGTATAGCAACTAAAGTTGAAGATAATAATGCATCAAGCGATATTCAAAAAGAAAAAGAAACTCTTGAGGAAGACGTCAACTCAATAGAAAATGACGAAGATATTTTAGAGATTGACGACGAAACGGAAATTCAAGATATTGATGATAACATAGATAAAAAAATCCATAATGATAGTATTGAAAGTATCGATGATGGTTTAGATGAGAAAGATAATTTTTCAATAGAAGTTGATGATGAAGATAATAGTGAAGATGAAAAATAAATAAATGGGGCTATAGCTCAGCTGGGAGAGCGCTACACTGGCAGTGTAGAGGTCAGGGGTTCGATCCCCCTTAGCTCCACCAAATTACCTTCTTGCTCAATATTTTTGTTTTAAACTTTTGTTTTAGATTCTAAAAGGCTTAGTAACTTGGGATGTTATGATTTTTCCTCTAATTGTATGCAAAATTCTTTCAGGAAATATCAAACTGTTAAAATTTATCTTTAATTTGTTATTCAAAGAAAACCAATGCATCGGAAGGTTTTTACAAGTATTGAGAATTTGAGCTTAGAATTTAACTAAATCATTATCTTTGTTTAAATTCTCTAAATATAATTTTAATCCATACAATTCTTTTTTTTACTAAAATTTCATTGTAATTATAGGAAATTTAACTAATGAAATACTACCTGGTTTTTAAATATGGTATTTATTATTCTTTCAAACATCTGCATTTTACTCAAAATAATTAAAATAGTAATATAAAAATCATTTCTAAACATAATATAAGATTAATCATAAATAGTTGTTAAATTTCTTTTTAACTGTTTAAAATATATTTTATGAAAAAAGTTTTATTTTATCAAAAAGATACTCCCAAACACCAAATAAAATTATGGAATATTAAGTTAAAAAAATGGTACAAAGATTTTAACTTAGTTGACTTAGACGACCCACGGGCATCTGAAGCTCCTATAGCTTTGTTATGGAAAGCACCAATGGAAAAAATCTCTAAATTTAATAATTTAGAAGTAATCATATCATTGGGACAGGGGGTTGACCATATTATAAATGACATCAATTTTAATGAAAATATTTCTGTTTATAGAATAGTTGATCCTTACATGGCAAAATCAATGAGTCACTGGGTTATTTTATCAGTATTAAATTATATCAGAGACTATGAAGGTTATAGAAAACAACAAATTAACAAAATTTATAAATCTAGAGGTCATTTAGATTTTAAAAAAATTAAGATAGGTGTTTATGGAATTGGTGAAATCGGAAAGGTTGTTGCAAAAGATCTAAACACTCTAGGATTTGATGTTTTAGGTTGGAGTAGGGCAAAGAAGAAGTTTGATTTTTTAAAAAGCTATAATAATAAAGATGGTTTTAATTTTATGATAAAAAAGTGCGATATTCACGTGTGCTTATTACCATTAACTAGAGATACAAAGAAAATATTTAACAGCGATATTTTTTCAAAAATGAAAAGAGGAGTATGTTTTATAAATGCTGGAAGAGGTGAACATATAGTAGAAAAAGATTTAATTTCTTTTTGTGGCAACAAAATTAAATTAGCAATTTTAGATGTTTTTGGGGTTGAGCCATTACCAAAAAATCATCCATTTTGGAATAATAAAAATATTGTTATTTGGCCACATGTATCTGCTGAAACAAATATTGAAACATCAGCTAAACAAGTTGCAGAGGCTATAAAATTAATTCATTCTGGTAAAATACCAGAAAATAAAATTGATTTGAAATTAGGTTATTAAAGTTTAGAGGACTTATTTAATGATTGGAGATCTTAAAAAAAAGTTTTTAGATAGAAGCTTAATAAAAGGTGCAATGATATTTGATTTTTTTTCACCTGGAATACCATATGTGATTAAGAATTCAGGTTGTGAATTTGTAATCTTTGATATGGAACATGGAGGACTTACACTCGATAAATTTAAAGAATTATCATTGATATCTAAAGGAATAGGTTTGAATCATATGATTAGAATTCCTGAGATCAATTATAATTATATAGCTCGATCATTGGATTTAGGCGCAAATGGAATCATGATACCAATGGTGAATAATCAAAATGAAGCTTTAGAAATTGTAAAATATTCAAAATATCCACCAAAAGGCAGGCGTGGTGCTGGATTTGGTTTTGCACATAACGAATACAAAAAAGAGAATCCAGTTGATGTGATGGAATTTTCTAATAAAAACCTTATTAATATAATTCAGATAGAAAATAAAAGTGGTTTAGAAAATGTAGAGGAAATTGCGAAAGTTGATTATATAGATTGTCTATGGATAGGACATTTTGATCTTAGCAATTTTTTAGGAGTTCCTGGGCAATTTGATTCAAAATTATATTTAAATGCTGTAGATAGAATCTTAAAAGCTGGAGAAAAATATAAAAAATCTTTAGGAATAATGGTATCATCAAAAGAGGAGATGGATTTTTATTGTGGTATTGGGTTTAATGTAATAGCTGTTGGTACAGAAATGAATCTTTTAACGGATAAAATTTCAAATTTAATTAAATAATAAAGGTTAAGTTAATGCGATTTAATTTAGGAATTTCATCAGACTTATTGACAAACGAAGGTAGGCCGTGTTTTGGAGAAGAACCATTAAAAGCTCTTTTTAGAGAAGAAGATATATTTGTTGAATGGATGGAACCTCAAATGCAAATTTTATCAGAAAAAGAAACCTCTAAATATGACGCAATATTATTAAATTCTCCAAAATTAACTATTGATAGTATAAATCCAAATAACAATAAACTTAAAATAGTTTCTAGATTTGGTGTTGGTTATGATTCTGTAGATTTAAATGTTTTAAAAAAAAATAATATTATGCTTACTAATACACCTAATGCTGTCAGAAGACCAGTAGCCATTGCTTCTTTAACTATGATATTATCGTTGGCTGGAAAACTTATCGTCAAAGATCAATTGCTTAGAGAAGGTCGTTGGAATGAACGAACAAATTATATGGGGGTTGGCTTAATGAATAAAACCCTTGGATTGATTGGTTTTGGTGGAATTGGTAAGGAGTTTGTTAAAATTTCAAAAAACTTATTTAAAAAAATAATATGTTTTGATCCTTATGTTGATAGAAAGGAAATGCATAATTTACAAGTAGAAAAGGTAAATTTTAATGAAATAGCTATTTCGAGTGATTTTGTAGTTATATTATGCGACCTTAATGAAAAAACAAAAGGAATGATAGACAGTTTTTTTTTAAATAAAATGAAAAGTAGTTCATATTTAGTTAATTTGTCAAGAGGGGCTGTAGTTAATGAAAAAGATTTAGTTACTGCACTAAAACAAAATAAAATTGCTGGCGCTGGTTTAGATGTTATGACAAATGAACCAATAGAAGAAAATAATGATTTAATTAATTTAAAAAATACAATATTGACACCTCACTCTTTATGTTGGACCGATGAGTGCTTTGACTCTATAGCTAAAGAAGCAATTTCATCAATTTTAAATTATTTTCAAAATAAAGATATTATAAATAGAATAGTTTAAGCAGCTTTATATTCAAGGTGTTGTGAAATTATTGCAAAGGCGCTTTCTTCTGATTTGCAACCTCTTAATTTATTAGTAATGTCTGAGTTTCTTAAAAGTCTAGACACTTGGGCAAGAATTTGCAGGTTTTCAGATTTACTTATTTCAGGAAGCATCAAAAATACAATTAGGTCTACAGGAGTATTGTCAAGTGCTTCAAAATCTAAACCGTCTGATAGTATTGCGACAATACATGAAGGTTTTATTATTTGATTGTTTTGAACGTGGGGAATAGCTATACCATTGCCAATGGAAGTAGCACCTATTTTTTCTCTTTTAATCAAATTATTAAGTAAAAGATTTTTGTCTATATTGTGCTTTTCAAAAGCTTTATTACAGACCTTTTCAAATACCATTTTTTTACTAGTTGGGTTTTGAATTAACAAAAATGAACTTTGATTCAACAATTCTTTTAAATTTAACATAAAATACTCGTACAGTATACCTAACTATGCCAGATATTTTGTCAAGTTATAATTCACTAAACAGAGAATGATTTTCCCAAATATACACTTTTAACTTTTTGATCATTCTTTATTTCAAATGGGTTACCTTTTAGTAAAATTTTTCCATCATATAAAACATAGGCTCTATCAACTATATCTAATGTATCTTTCACATTATGATCTGTTATTAAAACACCTATTTTTCTTTGTTTTAAATATCCAATCAAATTTTTTAAATCTTGAATGGCTATGGGATCAATACCGGAAAAAGGTTCATCTAATAGAATATGTGTCGGATTAGAAGCTATACATCTAGCTATTTCAACTCTCCTTCTTTCTCCTCCGGATAAAGTAATCCCTAATGAAGATCTTATTTTTGTAATGTTGAATTCAACCAATAAGTCCTCAAGAATTTGATATCTTTTATGATTATCAAATTCTTTAGTTTCTATTATTGATAATAAGTTATCTTGTACAGATAAGCCTTTAAATATAGACATTTCTTGAGGAAGATAGCCTAAACCAATTCTTGCTCGTTCATAAACTGGATAGCCAGTAATATCAGTTTTCCCAATATTCACTCTTCCATTATCAGGTTTTATTAATCCAGCAATAATATAAAAGCATGTTGTTTTTCCAGCTCCATTTGGACCCAATAAACCGACTACTTCACCAATATCTAAGTCTATACTTACATTATCTAGAACCTTGATATTTTTATAAGTTTTAGTCAAATTTTTAGCAATTAACCTTTTTTCAGAAAATTGAGATTTAGTTTTTTTTATGGGTTGAATTGTCTCAATTTGTCTTAAAAATTCAAGTTGTTCTTTTAAAGTTGTCAGTTTAATCTCCTAATCTATTTACTCACAGGCTTGAAAACACCTTTTACTCTTTTCGATTTGTTGCTTTCAATTCTGCTTTTGCGGGTATTTAAATTTAAATAACCTTTTTCGCCACTCAATATATTTTTATCTCTTTTAATCACTACATCACCATTTAAAGAGATTAAATTTTTTTTACTATCATATTTAGCCGAATTAGATGTAATTGTCTCTGATTTTGTTTTTATTTTGACGTTTCCCTGGGCATTTGCTGAAATTAATGTGTTCTTGATTTTATCAAATTTAGCACTAATTTTTTTTGCAAAAATAGATATAGGTCCATTCAAAAAGAGTTTCACATTTCCCTCACTAATTGCAGTTTTATTGATATCATCAAAACTAATAAATGTTTTAGACAGTAATTTAAACTTTTTTGCTTCGATGGATTGACTATTACCTTTTAGAATGATGTATTTATTTTTAAAATTGTATCTGGCAAAATCTGATTTAGATATTGTACTCTTATTTGTAATAATTACACTACCAGTTGCTTCTATATCTTTAATTTTAGAACTTTTTGATTTGCCTACGAATGCTGTAATGTTCTCAGCTTTTATAGAAAAGTTACCTTTAGATGCTTTTGCATTTCCAGTGGCGACATAAATTTTTTGTTTTTCAAAATATTCAATTGATTTTTCAGCTTCAACTTGAAATTGATTTAGATCTTGATCAGCTATTACTGGATTGAAATAAATTAGAAACAAAAAATAAAAAATAATGTATTTATTTATAATAATTCTCATATCAATCAATTATTAGTTTCGCCTTACCTGATACTTTTATGTATTCACCATAATTTTTAAGGTTTAAGCTAGATCCTAGTATTTTAGAATTTTTGATTTGAATTTTCACAGGTTTATTTGTGTACATATCTCCAGAATCAAACGTTCCTGTCAATTCTTCAGTTTGTAAAATAAAATTTTTTTTGAAGTTATAAATATTTACATCCTTGTTAAGTTTAAACTTTTTATAATTGTTTATAATGTATCCGTAATTTGAAGTAATTTTTGTTACGTAATTTTTTTTTATAATTTGAGTAGTGGGATTTATCAATTTTATTACCTGTTTTTCTTTGTTTTCCTCCATTAGATCAGCTTTAATTTTAATTTTATTACCATTTGGTTGATTTTGTTCAATATTAACTCCTACAGTAATACCTTCTTTAGAAGGATTAATATTTTGTATTTTTTCTGAGTTTATTGATTTGTTTCTGTTTATATAATTAATTACAAGAATAATTAAGATTAATACAATTAAAATAATAAAAATAGATTTTGTACTTAATTTGAATTTCATATTAATGGGCAAATATATCTAATTCTTGAAATCCTTGTAAATCTAATTTAACCCGTGTATTCAAACTATTAAAGCATTCAAGCGCCAAATTCATTTTGCCTTCTCTAATTAAAATTTCGTCTAATTTTATTTTTAATCTATGAAGAAATAATACGTCTTGTGCGGCATATGTTAATTGATCTTTTGATAATACTTTTGCTCCCCAGTCACTGGTTTGATGAAATTTATCTAGTTCAATATTAAGCAAATCTTTGCATAAGTCTTTTAAGCCATGTTTTGCACCAAATGTTCTCGATAATTTAGAAGCTATTTTTGTGCAATATATTGGACCATTGACAAGAGAAACATTTCTTTTAAGCATAGCCAAATCAAATCTCCCATAGTGAAAAATTTTGGTAATATTTTTATCTTGTAATAATTTTATCAAATTTTTAGGTTTTCTTTTAGATTGTTTTGATAGTTGTATCAAATGAGCAATATCATCGCCAAAACAAACTTGTACTAAACAAAGTCTGTCTCTATTTAAATCTAATCCCATAGTTTCTGTATCAATAGCTACAATTTTTTTAAATTTTAATGTTGATGGAAAATCATTTTTGTATAATTTAAATTTCATTATAATATTATTAGTATAGATTAGAGTAAATTTGAATGCAAAACTTTCTAAAAAATAAAAAATTCTTAATTCTTGGTGGATCTGGGTTTGTTGGTAAATCAATTACAGAAAACCTTCTAGCTAACGAGGCTAGGGTAGTTGTTCTTACTAGAAACTCAAACAAAATTAAGCCATTAAAAGTTTCTGGGTACCCCGGACAATTAGAAATAATTTCGGGAAATATATTTGAAGACGGTTTATTAGAGTTATTAACTAAAGATAAATATGCAGTAATCAATTTGTGTGGAGTACTCTATGAAAAAAATAAAAATGAATTTAATACAATTCATAATTTTTTACCTGATATGATTAGTAAATTATGTAAAAGACACAATGTAAAAAAATTAATTCACATCTCAGCACTTGGAGTTTCAAAAGATTCATCTAGTAAGTACTCTTTAACAAAAGCGCTAGGAGAAGAAAGTATAAAAAAAAATTTTAAAACTTCAATAATATTAAGACCATCTATTATTTATGGGAATGGGGATAATTTTTTTGGTTTATTTTCAAAAATATCTAAATTTGCACCTGTTATCCCGATAATTGGACCAAACACTATGTTTCAACCAGTATATGTAAATGACGTCGCTTTAGCAGTTATTGAAGCACTCAAAATCAATGAAAATAAATGTAAGACTTTTAATATATGTGGTCCAAAACAATATACCTTTTACAAACTTATTCAGATTTTACTCTCGCTTCTTGAAAGAAAAAGAATATTGATAAAACTCAATCCAAAATTAATGATGTTGCCAGGATTGTTTTTACAGACTTTTCCAAATCCACCATTTACATATGATCAAATGAAACTTCTTCTAAAAGATAATGTATCAGACGGACTTTATCCAGAATTAGAGGATTTGAAAATTAAACCAGTTTTACTTGAGACTAAACTCAAAGAATTAATAGATTTTTACAGTTAATTGAAATACATAATACTAAGAATAAGTAAGCCTAGAAGCACTCTATATAAAACAAATATTTTAAGAGATATTTTCTCTATGTAATTCATAAATAATATAATTGTAATCAGAGCTATGAAAAAAGTTAATATTATTGCAATTAAATATTCCTCAGTAAAAATAAATTTATCTTTATTGTATAATTGGAAAAGTTCAAAAATAGTTGCTGAAATAATCACAGGGATTGATAAAAATAATGAAAATTTAGAAGAACTAAATCGACTATATCCAAGAAATCTTCCTGCGGTTATGACGGCTCCTGAACGACTAACACCAGGTATAACAGCTAATGATTGAAATATGCCTATTAAAAAGGCGTCTTTTAAATTAATTTCTTTTTTTTTTATTATTTTTAAATCGGAAACACCCAACAAGATTCCAAAAATAAGAGTTGTCCATCCTATCAAAATAATTGAATTACCAAAATCTAATTTTATTAAAGTTATAAATGCACCAAACACTATAACTGGAATTGTACCTAGAATCATCAATTTTATAAATGTCATGCTTAACGCTTTATTTTTTTTGTAAAAAAAATTTTTCATAAAAAAAATTAAATCTTCTTTTAAATAATATAAAACAGCTAAAAGACATCCGAAATGTAAGCAGACATCAAAAGACCTTCCTTGATAAGGATTTTCATTTAAGAATGGAAATAATATTAAATGTGCGCTAGACGAAATTGGAAGGAATTCAGTAATTCCTTGAATTATCGATAAAATGATTAAAAAAGTTAGGGACATAAACTTTATTTTTCTATTAAAATGTGATATTAAAATAATTCTTTCTAATGGAATTATTAATACAATAATCCTTGATATTAAAGTATAAATTATTAACTAGATATTGTAATATGAAAAAACAGATTTTTAAAAGAATGGGTTTCCCTGAAAAAAAAGGACTTTATGATCCTTCTCTTGAAAAAGACGCCTGTGGATTTGGTTTTATTGCAGATATAAATAACGAGCCAAAACATGAAATTGTTCATCAAGCTTTAGATATTGTTCACAAATTAGATCATCGCGGAGCAATTGGTGCTGATCCATTGGCTGGAGACGGAGCAGGAATTCTCATACAATTACCTGATAAATTTTTTAGAAATTATTTTAAAAATCATAAAATTTCTTTGCCAGATTTAGGTGACTATGCTGTTGGAATGGTTTTTCTTCCTAATGATAAAACAAGATTAAGTATAGCCCAAAAAGCTATAGAACAATCCATTTCAGATGAAGGACAAATATTTATTGGCTGGAGAGATGTACCAACAGATGATTCTGTACTTGGTCATTCTGTTAAAAGTAATAAGCCTATAATTAAACAGTTTTTCATTCAAAGAAGTTGTAATTGTATAGATGAGAACCATTTTCAAAGAAAACTTTATGTGATTAGAAAAACCGTTCATAAAAAAATACATCAGAGTAATTTGTTGGAATGGGAAGATTTCTATATTGTATCGCTCTCAACAAGAACTATTGTATTCAAAGGGATGGTATTAGCTCCCAATCTATCAAAATTCTATGTCGATTTTCAGGACATTACTTTTGAAACCGCAATAGCTTTATTTCATCAAAGATTTTCAACAAATACATTTCCATCTTGGCGTTTGGCGCAACCATTTAGATATTTATGCCATAATGGTGAGATTAATACAGTTAAGGGTAACATCAATTGGATGAATTCTAGAAAACACAGTATGAAATCCAATACACTTGGTGCAGATTTAGAAAAGCTTTGGCCAATAATAGAAAATTCACCTTCTGACTCATCAACATTTGATAATGCTCTAGAATTATTAGTTATGGGAGGATATTCTTTACCTCACGCTATGATGTTAATGATTCCCGAAGCTTGGAAAGATAATGATTCCATGGATGCTGAGAGAAAAGCTTTTTATGAGTATTATTCAGCACTTATTGAACCATGGGACGGTCCAGCTGCAATGGCATTCACAGATGGAAAACAAATCGCCGCAACCTTAGACAGAAACGGATTAAGACCTGCAAGATATATTGTAACTGATGATAATTTGATCATCATGGCTTCTGAAGTAGGTGTCCTTCCTGAAATCCAAGAAGAAAAGATTGTAAAAAAATGGAGATTACAACCAGGTAAAATGCTTTTGGTTGATTTAGAAAAAAATAAAATAATATCTGACGAAGACTTGAAAGACGATCTGAAAAGAAAGCATCCATATGGAGAATGGCTAAAGTCAAACCAAATATTACTGTCTGATGTTCCTAAAGAAATTGGTCCAATGACACCAGATGAAAAATCACTTTTAAATTTACAAAAAGTTTTTGGTTATACACAAGAAGACTTAAAATTTTTTCTTGAGCCTATGATTAAATCTGGTGAAGACCCAATTGGATCAATGGGTAGAGACATCCCATTAGCTGCATTATCCAACAAAAGTAGGCTATTATATGACTATTTTTTCCAAAATTTTGCTCAAGTAACTAATCCACCCATTGATCCAATAAGAGAAGAGTTGGTTATGTCTTTGGTAAGTTTTATTGGTCCTAGGCCTAACTTACTTGATCTTACATCTGGTGGTAAACAAAAAAGATTAGAAGTTGATCAACCCATACTAACTAATACAGATTTAGAGAGAATTAGAAGAATTGAAAATCATTTAACCGGGTCATTTAAAACATTAACCTTAAGTATTTGTTATAAAAAAGACAATAATAAAGGTGATATTGATAATATAATTTCTTCCTTATGTGACAAGGCTGAAAAAGCAGTTAGCGAACATGACTATAATATTTTAATTTTATCAGATAGAAATGTTGATGAGGACCATATTGCTTTACCTGCATTGTTAGCAACAGGAGCTGTTCATCATCATCTTATAAAAAAAGGGTTAAGAACCGACGTAGGCATTGTTGTTGAAACTGGTGAGGCTCGAAGGGTTCATGATATTTGTCTTCTTGCTGGATATGGAGCTGAAGCTATAAATCCTTATCTTGCTTTTTATACTTTATCGAACATAATTTCAAAAAGTAAAATTAATGTATTAGAAGATGAAGCATCAAAAAAATATATTAAAGCCCTTAATAAAGGCATGCTTAAAGTTATGTCAAAAATGGGAATATCAACATTTCAATCTTATTGTGGTGCTCAAATCTTTGATGCAGTTGGTTTAAGCTCTAATGTAGTTGAGAACTTTTTCAATGGCACTGCAACTAGAATTGAAGGAGTAGATCTTAAAGAAATTCAAAATGAAACCGAAGATAGACACCATAATGCATTTAAAAATAATTTTGAATATGAAAATGTTTTAAATATAGGTGGTGATCTTAGTTTTAGATTAAACGGTGAAAATCATGTGTGGACACCAGAAACTATTGGAATGCTGCAACATGCAGTTAGAAGTGCTAATTATTCTATTTTTAAAAAATATTCTAATAAGATTAACAATCAAACAGAAAATTTTAAAAGTCTTAGAGGTTTGTTCAAGTTCAAAAATATTAATAAACCAGTACACATAGATGATGTTGAACCAACATCTGAAATTGTAAAGAGATTTGCAACTGGTGCTATGTCTTTGGGTTCTATTTCCACTGAAGCGCATTCTACTCTTGCAATTGCAATGAACAGATTAGGCGGAAGATCAAATACTGGGGAAGGCGGTGAAGAACCATCAAGATTCAAAAAGCTACCAAATGGTGACTCTATGAAATCAAGAATTAAGCAGGTTGCGTCTGGCAGATTCGGTGTTACTACAGAGTATTTGGTAAATGCTACTGATATTCAGATTAAAATGGCCCAAGGAGCAAAACCTGGTGAAGGAGGTCAATTGCCAGGACACAAAGTTGATAAATTTATAGCTAAAGTTAGACATTCAACTCCTGGTGTCGGTTTGATTTCACCACCGCCTCATCATGATATTTATTCAATTGAAGATTTAGCTCAACTTATATTTGACTTAAAAAATGTAAATCCTGAAGCCAGAATTTCTGTAAAGCTTGTCTCTGAGGTTGGAGTTGGAACTGTAGCTGCTGGAGTAAGTAAAGCACATGCTGATCATGTAACAATTTCAGGGCATGATGGTGGAACTGGAGCAAGTCCATTAACCTCAGTACTTAATGCTGGAGGACCCTGGGAGATAGGCCTATCAGAAACACATCAAACTTTAGTTACAAATGGTTTAAGAGGAAGAATAGCTGTACAAGTTGATGGTGGACTCAGAACAGGAAGAGATGTTGTGATTGGAGCAATGCTGGGTGCCGATGAATTTGGTTTTGCTACTGCAGCATTAATATCTGAGGGATGTATAATGATGAGAAAATGTCATCTAAACACATGCCCAGTAGGGGTTGCAACTCAAGATCCTGAATTAAGAAAAAATTTTACAGGTCAACCTGATCATGTTGTTAATTTTTTTGTATTTATAGCTAATGAAGTAAGAGAAATTATGGCAGAGCTCGGTATAAAAAAATTTGATGACCTTATTGGACAAAGAAAATTCTTAGATTTTGAAGCAGCAAAAAATCATTGGAAAGCTCATAATCTTGACTTATCTGATGTAATTTTTGAGATAGAAAATAAAGAGAATGTAAGTATATACAATAATGAGAGTCAAGATCACAGTCTCGAGAAAGTTTTAGATCATACTCTCATAAAAGATTCCAAAGATGCTTTAGAAAATAAAAAAAGAGTTAATTTAAAATACAATATTTTCAATATAGATAGAACTGTTGGGGGAATGCTATCAGGTCAAGTTGCCTTAAAATATGGTCATGAAGGATTGCCAAGAAATACCATAAATATAGATTTTTCTGGTAATGCTGGTCAAAGTTTTGGCGCTTGGTTAGCAAAAGGAATAACAGTAAACTTATCTGGTGATGCTAATGACTATGTTGGCAAGGGATTATCAGGTGGGATTATATCAATCAAAAAAAATATAAATAGTAAATTGATTTCTGATAAAAATATTATTGCTGGAAACACCCTGCTTTATGGTGCTATATCAGGTGAATGTTATATTAATGGCGTAGTTGGTGAAAGATTTGCTGTAAGAAATTCTGGAGCAACGGCCATTGTCGAAGGTTGTGGTGACCATGGTGCAGAATACATGACAGGTGGTGTAGTTGTTATCCTAGGTAAAACAGGAAGAAATTTTGCTGCAGGTATGTCTGGAGGAATTGCATATATATATGACAAAGAAGATGAATTTACAAAAAAATGCAATATGGCTATGGTAGAAGTAGATATATTAAAAAGAGCAAATTTAAATGATGATTTAAATGAAGAATTAGTTGATAAAAACTTGTTAGATTTTGATGAGATTAGATTAAAAAAAATAATACAAAATCATGTTAATATGACTAGTAGCATAAAAGGCGAAGACATTTTAAGAAATTGGGATAAAGAGGTTTCTAATTTTAAAAAAGTTATGCCAACTGAATTTAAGCGTGTTCTTACAAGTTATAAAAAAGATAATATGAGTAAAGTTGCAGGAGAATAAAATGGGTAATCCAACAGCTTTTTTAGAGATTGATAAAAAAGAAAGAAATTATGAAGATCCTAAGGATCGACTTAAACATTTTAAAGAGTTTATTGTTCCATTAACTAATGAAGAAGTTTCTAAACAGGGTTCAAGATGCATGGACTGTGGCATACCTTATTGTCATCAAGGATGTCCAGTTAACAACCTCATACCTGATTGGAATGATTTAGTCTATAAGCATGAATGGAAAAAAGCATTAGATACATTACACTCAACCAATAATTTTCCAGAATTCACAGGCAGAATTTGCCCTGCCCCATGTGAAGCTGCTTGTACCCTTAATTTAACAGATAATCCTGTGTCTATAAAAACTATCGAATGTTCAATTGTAGATTATGGGTGGGAAAAAGGTTGGATAAAACCCCAACTTCCAAAAAAACACACGGATAAAAAAGTAGCAATTATAGGTTCTGGGCCGGCTGGATTAGCATGTGCACAGCAATTAGCAAGATTAGGACATGGTGTTGTAGTATATGAAAAAAATGAAAGAATCGGTGGTCTTCTGAGAATTGGGATCCCTGATTTTAAAATGGAAAAAACATTAATTGATAGAAGAATGGCGCAAATGCAATCAGAAGGAGTTCAATTCAAAACTAACAGTGAAATAGGTAAAAATGTTTCTACTAATCAAATAATTGACAATTTTGATGCTGTTTCAGTATGTATTGGTAGTGAAGTGCCAAGAGATTTAGAAGTTAAAGGCCGAAATTTGAAGGGTATTCATTTTGCAATGGATTTTTTATCACAACAAAATGATATTGTCTCTGGAAAAACAATTTCAAAAGATATACTTATTTCAGCTAAAGGAAAAAAAGTACTTGTTATTGGTGGAGGCGATACAGGTTCTGATTGTGTTGGTACTTCTAATAGACAAGGTGCAACATCTGTTCATCAGTTAGAATTATTACCTCAACCCCCAGTTAATGAAAATAAACAACTGACTTGGCCTAACTGGCCTATGAAATTAAGAACCTCTTCTTCTCATCAAGAAGGTTGTGAAAGACAATGGTCGATTTTAACAAAATCATTTGAAGGTAATCAAAATGGAGAAGTCAACAAACTTATCTGCGTAGAAGTCGAATGGAAAAAAAATGAAGACGGATCTATGAAAATGTTTGAAGTAGAAGACTCTGAATTTACAATTGAAGCTGATCTTGTTCTTCTTGCAATGGGATTTGTTCATCCAATACATGATGGTTTAGTTAATAATTTGAGTTTAAAATTAGACCAGAGAGGTAATGTTGAAGCTGATGAAATAAGTTTTAAAACATCATCTGATAAAGTTTTTGTTGCAGGTGATTGTAGAAGAGGACAGTCACTAGTAGTTTGGGCTATTAGTGAAGGACGTAAATGTGCAGAACGGATAGATAATTTTCTTAAAGAGAAATAAATTTTCTTTATAAATGAATAAATTATTTCATTATTTTTTATGTCCTTCATCAAGATTTATAAGAATTATATTAATTGAAAAAAAAATAGATTTTGATTTATTTATAGAGAATTTTTCTGATCCAACCGAAGATTACTTATTCAAGAATCCAGCCGGTTTCTTTCCAGTTTTAAATACATCTTTTAATGAAAATATAGTTGGATCACTAGTTATTGTAGAGTACCTTCAAAATTTGATGCTCCCACCTACATTAATGATTAAGAAAAATGAAAATGAAATTAGAAGATTACTTTTTTGGTTTGAAACAAATTTTAAAAATGAAATTATAATTCCATTATTAAAAGAAAAAGTTTTTAAAAGATTTGAAAAAAATTCTGTCCCAAGTAGCCATGTTATTAGAACTGCTAGATCAAATCTAAAATATCATATGCAATATTTTAATTATCTAATAAAAGAGCATGATTTTTTTGTTGATGATAATTTGAGTTATGTAGATTTATTTTATGGAGCTAGTTTGACTGTTTTAGATTATATAGATGAATTAAATTTTTTTGAATTTGAAAAGTTGAAAAATTTGTACTCAATCGTAAAATCAAGACCAAGTTTTAAAAAAATATTAGCTGATAGAATTATAGGTGTTAACCCACATTCGGATTATCTTAAATTAGATAATTAAGTTTTCGATATTTTATTTATGAGAAGCTTGATTGTTTCTATTTCATCATATTTGGACAATCTATGTTCCCCATGTTTTTCAAGTATTAATTTAGCATCATTTGATTTAGTTATTTTTTTTAAAACTTTTTCACTTAATTTATATGGTACTTCGGTATCCATCATTCCATGATATAAATAAACGCTGCCTTCAAATTCGATTGGTGATTTCAATACAAGGTTATTTTCTCCATCTTTTATGAATTGGTAACTAATATCTAAATCTTCACTTAATGAAAACTTATTATTGATAATTACTTCTTCTTTTTTTTGATCAGACAAAGTGTTCCAAATAAGCTCTTTTGTAAAATCTGGAGCTACGGCAACACCTATTAAAGAGTGAATATTTACTAATTTATTTTTTGCTAATGCTAACATGATCCATCCCCCCATAGATGAACCAACTAGTATTTGTGGACCTTTAGTTAATTTAGTAATTATAGTTTTAGAATCTAGTATCCAGTCACTTATTAAAAAATCGTTAAATTTTCCAGACGAAATTCCATGACCTGAATAATCAAATCTTAGAAAGGAATGATTATTTTCAACAGCCCATTTTTCAAGTGCAACAGCTTTTTGACCGGTCATATCTGATTTTAAACCTGATAGGAATACTATTCCTAACTTCTCTCCATCAATTTTGTTGTATGCAATTGTTTGATTATAATTTGTTTTTAAAAAATTTGTCATGTATATAGATTGCATAGAATATGTTAAATAACAAAGTAATATTACAAATAGTTCCTGCCCTCAACAACGGTGGAGTTGAAAGAGGAGTTATTGAAACATCAAAATTTCTTGTTAAAAACAACAATAAATCTATTGTAATTTCCTCTGGCGGAGTTTACGAGCATTTAATCTCAAGACATGGAGGAATTTTATACAAATTAGATGTTCATTTAAAGAATCCTTTAAAATGGAAAAAATTAAGAATTAAAGTAGAAGAAATAATTAAAAAAGAAAACGTTGATTTGATTCACGTTTGCTCAAGAGTGCCAGCATGGATTACATATCCTATAGCAGAAAATTTAAAAATCCCGTTTGTTACATCTGTACATGGCAGATTAAGAAATCAGAATTTTTTAAAAAATTATTACAATAGTATTTTAATCAAAGGTGATGTGATAATTGCAATCTCAAAACACATCAAGGATAATATTATAAATGTTTTTCCTAATGTTAAAGATAAAGTGTCTATTGTTTATAGAGGGGTAGATTTAGAAAATTTTAATATCAATAATATTTCAAATACTAGAATAGTGAACCAAGCCAAATTATTAGGAATTCGAGATGGTAATCCTGTAATTTTAATGGCCTCAAGACCTAAAGCTTGGAAAGGGCATTTAATATTTATCAAAGCTTTGTCAAAAGTTAAAATAGATTATCAATGTTTTCTAATAGGTGCACTAGATGGGGATGAAAAATTCAAAAGAGATATTTATAAAAAAATATCCGAGCTTAATCTTGGAAATAAAGTAAAATTAACAAAATCCACAAATGATATTCAATCAGCTTTTGTATTAAGTGATATTGTGGTAATGCCATCCATTGATCCAGAACCATTTGGTAGAATAATAATTGAGGCTCAAGCTTTAAAAAAAATTGCAATAGGCTTTGATCATGGAGGTATATCTGAGAGTATTATTGATAATGAAACAGGCCTTTTAGCAAAACCCCTAGACGTAATTGATTTAGGAAAAAAAATTGAAACTGCATTACAATTCAATAAGACTCAACGTAAAATTATAAATAATAATGCAATTAAAATTTTAAAAGAAAAATTTAGTTTAGATAAAATGTGTACTGATACTTTAAATTTGTATAAAAATTGCATAGATAAATATAATTAATTATGACAAATAATATTAAAATTAAATTACCAAGTGGGGATATTAAATCATACCGTAATAAAATTACCCCTTCTGATATTGCTGCAGAGATATCAATATCTTTAAAAAAAAATGCTATTATTTCTAAAGTTAATAACGAATTATGGGATTTAGATAGATCAATTGATTTTGATTGTGATTTGGAAATAATTACAAAAGGCAATAAAGATTTACTTGAAGTTTTAAGACATGATGCTGCTCATGTAATGGCTGAAGCAGTTTTAGAATTGTATCCAGATACTCAAATAACTATTGGCCCAGCTATTGATGATGGTTTTTATTACGATTTTTACAAAGAAGATAATTTCGTTCCAAAAGATTTAGAATTAATTGAAAAAAGAATGCATGAAATTGTCGATCGAAATGAAGAAATTATTCGAGAAGTTTGGAAACGAGAGGAGGCTATAAATTTTTTTAAAAAAAATGACGAAAAATTTAAATTAGAATTAATTAACGATATACCAGATGATCAAGAGATATCATTTTATAAGCAAGGAAATTTTATTGATTTATGCAGAGGGCCACATTTTAAATCCACGAAAATGCTTGGGCACGCATTTAAATTAACTAAATTAGCTGGGGCATATTGGAGAGGTGACAGTAATAAAGAGACACTTCAAAGGATTTATGGAACTGCTTTTTTTACCCAAAACGATTTAGATAACTATTTGCTAATGTTAGAAGAGGCTGAGAAAAGAGATCATCGTAAATTAGGAAAAAAACTTCAATTATTTCATATGCAGGAAGAGGCTGCTGGATCAGTGTTTTGGCATCCAAAAGGGTGGTCAATATATCTTGAAATTGAAGCATATATGAGAAGAAAACTTGCTGCTCATAATTATAACGAAGTCAAAACACCACAAGTTATTGATAGAACATTATGGGAAAAATCTGGTCATTGGGATAAATTTAAAGAAAATATGTTTATGGTTGAAGGTGAGGGTAATAAAGTTCTAGCTTTGAAACCTATGAATTGTCCTGGACATGTTCAAATTTTCAAACAAGGTGTTAAATCTTATAAAGACTTACCAATTAGAATGTCAGAATTTGGTTCATGTCATAGAAACGAACCCTCTGGAGCACTTCATGGAATTATGAGAGTAAGACAGTTTACTCAAGATGATGCTCACATTTTTTGTACTAATGAACAAATAACAGTTGAATCACTAATTTTTTGTGATTTATTGAGAGATATTTATAAAGATTTTGGTTTTGATCAATTAAAAGTAAAGTTTTCTGATAGGCCTGAAGTAAGAGCTGGTAGTGATAAAGTTTGGGACAAAGCCGAAAAGGCTCTTATAGAAGCTGTTAATAAAGCACAATTAGATTATGATTTAAATCCTGGTGAAGGGGCATTTTATGGTCCAAAATTAGAGTTCGTTCTAATTGATGCAATTGGAAGAGAGTGGCAATGTGGAACATTACAAATGGATTTTGTTTTACCTGAAAGACTAGGTGCCACTTATATTGATCAAAAAGGAGAGAAGAAAAATCCAGTTATGTTACATAGAGCTATTTTAGGCTCTATGGAAAGGTGGTTAGGTATATTAATAGAACAGTACTCTGGAAGGTTTCCACTATGGTTAACACCTGTTCAGGTTTTTGTATGTACTATTACTGAAAAAGCAAACGAATACGCTTTAGGATTAATAAATGAGTTAGAAAATAATAATATAAGATGTAATGTAGACCTTAGAAATGAAAAAATTGGATATAAAATTCGAGAACATTCAGAAAATGGTTGTCCAATTATCCTTATTGTAGGTGAAAAAGAAAAGAAAGGTAAAACTGTTGCAGTTAGAAGGTTAGGATCCAACAAGCAAGAATTTTTACTATTTAGTGATTTTCTTCATAAAATTAAGATTGATACAAAGCCACCAGATTTAGTTTGAAAATTTTTTTAAAATGTATATTTTATAACCAAACAATAGGAGAAATTAGTATAAACAACTCAAAACCTAGCTATTCAGCTAAAAATGGACCAAGAATAAATAATTTAATTTCAGCTCAACAGGTCCGATGTATAGATTCTCACGGTAAACAACTAGGTATATTATCTATTAATGATGCATTACAAGCAGCAAGTTCTATCGGCCTTGATTTGGTTGAAATTCAACCCAATGTATCACCCCCTGTTTGTAAAATATTAGATTATGGAAAATATAAATATGAATCACAAAAAAGAAAAAATGAAGCTAGGAAAAAGCAAAAAACTATAGATGTAAAAGAAATAAAGTTGCGTCCTAATATAGATTCTCATGATTTTAATGTTAAAATTAAATCAGTAAAAAAATTCCTTGAAAACGGTGATAAAGTTAAAATAACTCTTAGATTTAGAGGTCGAGAAATGGTTCATCAGCAGCTAGGCAGTAACGTCCTTGATAGAGTAAAAGATGAAACGGACTCATTTAGTAAAATTGAGGCATTGCCAAAGTTAGAAGGCAGACAAATGGTTATGGTATTAGCTCCTAAATAAAAATTTGTATATTTATTGTTGATTAGTTTGCAACCATTGTATATAAGCAAATTGGAGAATTAATTATGTCTAAATTGAAAACTAAAAGTGGTGCAAAGAAAAGGTTTAAGATAACATCCTCTGGTAAAATAAAATCAGGTGCAGCATTTTTAAGTCATAACCTAAGAAGAAGATCTCAAAAAATGAAGAGACAAGCTAGGGGTACAATGATACTTAGTGATGCAGACACAAAAATAGTTAAACAGTTCTTACCATATTCTTAATGGAGTTATTCAATGTCAAGAGTGAAAAGAGGTGTAACAAAGCACGCTAGACACAAAAAAGTTTTAAAATCTGCCAAGGGCTATTATGGTGCCAGAAAAAAACTTTTTGGTGTTGCTCTTCAAGCTGTAGAAAAAGCTAGTGCTTATGCATATAGAGATAGAAGAGTTAATAAAAGAAATTTTAGATCTTTATGGATACAAAGAATAAATGCGGGTGTAAGACAATTTGATATGAAGTATTCTACATTTATAAATGGTTTAAAGAAAAAAGGTATTGAACTTGATAGAAAAGTCCTTTCTGAATTAGCTATAAATGAACCAGATACATTCAAATTATTGGTAGATAAAGTTAAAAACTAACTTCTTTATTTAATCATATTTTCGATGAGCGATGATATAAAAGATAAAATTGACTTAATTGCTGAAGAATCTATTACGAAAATCAGCAAATCAAAAAATTTAAATGAATTAGAAGATTTTAGAATTTTTTATTTAGGTAAAAAAGGTTTAGTAACATCTTTTTTAAAAACCATGAAAGATCTAGAACAACCTGAAAAAATTAACATTGGAAAAAAATTAAATTTACTGAAAAATAAATTAATCAATAATATTGAAGAAAGAAAACTTCATTTGAATGATGCATTAATTCAACAAAAACTTTTAGAAGAAAAAATAGACATAACTTTAGAAAATGATCATGAACAATATGGTACATTACATCCATTATCTAAAACAATTGATGAAATATCTGCTATTTTTGCAAACATGGGTTTTTATATAGAAGAGGGTCCTGACATTGAAACGGATTACTATAATTTTACAGCTTTAAATATTCCCCTAGAGCACCCTGCCAGACAAGAACATGACACATTTTATCTTCAACCAAATTCAAAAGGTACTAGAAAAGTATTAAGAACTCATACAAGTCCTGTACAAATTAGAACTTTAGAAAAAATTGACATTGATCAAGAAAAAGAAATTCGTGTCATTGTTCCAGGAAGAACATATAGATCTGATCATGATGCAACTCATTCTCCAATGTTTCACCAATGTGAAGGATTAGTAATAGGAGAAAATATAAATATGAGTCATTTGAAAGGAACTTTGATCGAATTTTTAAAAGTCTATTTTAATAGTAATAACCTTTCTGTAAGATTTAGGCCCAGTTTCTTTCCTTTTACTGAACCATCTGCTGAGGTTGATATAGGCTATAAAAAACTCTCAGATGGAACACTGGATATTGGTCAAGGAGATAGTTGGCTTGAAGTATTAGGATCAGGAATGGTACATCCAAAAGTTTTAGAAGGAGTAGGTATTGATCCGAGTAAATACCAAGGATTTGCTTTTGGAATGGGTTTGGAAAGGCTGACTATGCTAAAATATAATATACCAGACTTAAGGCCTTTTTATGATAGTGATTTAAGATGGTTAAAACATTACGGGTTCCTTGGAATTAACGAGATAAATTTACATTCTGGATTAAATGGTGTTTTTTCATGAAATTTACTTTTTCTTGGTTAAAGGATCATTTGAACACATCAGCAAATGTAAATGAAATAGTCGATTGTTTAAATAAAATTGGACTAGAAGTTAGTAATCTTAAAACCTACAAGACTGATGTTAAAAGTTTAAAAGTCGCAAAGATAATTGATATTAAAAAACATCCAAATGCAGATAAATTAAATGTGTGTATTATTCAATTTGATGAACAACAAACACAAGTTGTTTGTGGAGCGCCAAATGTAAAGTTAAATAAAAAATATGTTTTTGCACCATGTGGCACTTACATTGGTGGTATTGATTTGACCTTAAAAAAAGCAATTATTAGGGATGTTGAATCTAATGGAATGCTTTGTTCAGAAAAAGAATTAGAGATTTCAGATGATCATAATGGTATTATTGAACTACCTGAAAGTATAAATTTAAATGAGAATGTTTCTAATTATTTAGGTATTGATGATCCGATAATTGAAATTGAAATAACTCCAAATAGAGGAGATTGTTTAGGCATAAGAGGAATTGCAAGAGACTTGTCAGCTTTTGGTATTGGGGAATTGAAACCCTTGAAATTAAATAATTTAAATGATGAATTTAATTCTTCAATAAATTGGGAAATTAAACTTCCTGATGATAAAAAATCTTTATGTCCGTCTATTTTTGGAAGATCTTTTAGAAACGTAAAAAATATAAAATCCCCTCAATGGATGGTTAATAGATTACTTGCTGTAGGTTTAAGGCCAATTTCCTCTATAGTAGATGTAACAAACTATGTAATGATGGATATAGGTCGTCCTTTGCACGCTTATGATATAAATAAAATTAATGGTAAAACTCTTACTGTTAGAATTTCAGAAAAAGGAGAGCAGTTTAACGCACTTAATGGAAAAACTTATGAATTAGATGATTCAATGTTAGTTATAAATGATGAAAAAGGCGTTGATGATCTTGCAGGGATTATGGGAGGTTTGAGGACAGGTGTTGATGAAAATACAACTGAATTTTTTTTAGAAGCAGCAATATTTTGTCCAATTTCGATTGCTAAAACCGGACGATATTTAAATATTAATTCTGATGCTAGGTATAGATTTGAAAGAGGATTAGATTTCAATTCTCCTGAAGTTGGAATAATTTATGCATCTAAACTTATCAATGACATATGTGGAGGATCCTGTAGTAATATAGTTTATATTGCTCAAAAGAAATCTAATAAAGACATAATATTTGATTTTAAAATCATTAAAAAGCTTACTGGTGTTGAGATTGATGAAAGTAAAGTTGAAGTTATTCTTACAAAGCTTGGATTTGAAGTAAAAAAAAATAATAAAAATTGGAATGTAGTTGTGCCTTCATGGAGAAATGATGTTGAAAGAAGTGAAGATTTAGTTGAAGAAATTATTAGAATTTTTGGCTATGAAAAAATACCAACGAATGTTTTACCAGTAAAAAGCTATATTACAAAACCAAGTTTAGGTCTTAAACAAAGATTAAGTCTTTATTCAAGAAAATGTCTTTCAACAAGAGGTTTTAACGAAGTAATTACTTTTTCATTTTTAGATAAATTAAATGCTATACGATTTGGAGGTGGAGAAGAAAATTTAAATTTAGTTAACCCTATTTCATCAGATTTGTCAGATTTAAGACCTTCCATTATTCCAAATCTGATAAATGTGTGTAATGAAAACATCAAAAGAGGTATCACTAATTTATCTTTGTTTGAAGTAGGGCCGATATATAAAGGTGATAATTATGAAGATCAGTACAACGTTGTTACTGGGATAAGATGTGGTAATAAAATTAATAAAAATTGGAAAAATAGTGAATTAAAATTTGATTTTTATGATATAAAATCTGATATATTGGCTGTTTTAAATGTTCTAGAGTTTCCGGTGTCACGGTTAAAAATATATAGTGAAGCACCCAATTATTTTCATCCAGGAAGAAGCGCTTTATT
>CABZCK010000015.1 GCA_902524215.1 uncultured SAR116 cluster alpha proteobacterium | reverse complement strand
TGCCTTGGCCAACTGGTAAAAAACCAGTTCACAAATAATTAATTGATATGAATGATAAAGATATTATTATAGCTCTTCCAAAAGGAAGAATATTAAAACAAGTGTTACCAATTCTTAATAAGATTGGTATCATTCCGGAAAACTCTTTTTTTAATGAGAAAGATAGGAAATTAAAATTTGAAACTAATGTCTCTAATATAAAATTAATTATTGTTAGGTCTTTTGATGTGGCAACATTCCTAATTTATGGAGCAGCTCACATGGCTATAATAGGAAGTGATGTTTTAGAAGAATTCAATCATTCTGAAATTTATTCACCTATTGATCTTAAAATTGGTTTATGTAGATTAGTAGTAGCGACTACTAAAGAAATTCTAAGTGACGAAGATCCTTTCACTTGGAGCTATGTAAGAGTGGCAACAAAATATCCAAATTTGACTAGTGAACATTTTAAAAAAAGGGGTGTGCATGCTGATTGTATAAAATTAAATGGTGCTATGGAACTTGCTCCATCTATGGGATTATGTAGAAGAATTGTAGACCTTTCTGAAAGTGGACAAACTTTAAAAGCTAATGGATTAATTGAAATTGAAGAAATAATGAAAGTTTCTACAAGACTAGCAATAAATAGAAATGCATATAAAACTAATTTTAAAAAGATAAATGAAATTATAAAAAAGTTTGAAGAGTTTTAAATGATGAGTCATAAAGTTAAGTATCTTTACTCTAAAGAAGATAATTTTGACAAAAAATTAATTCAATTTTTAAGAATTAAAGATACTTCAAATGTTGATATTGAAAAAAAAGTCTTAGAAATTATCAATCAAGTAAAAATACATGGTGATAGTGCACTAATTACCATGATAAATAAATTTGATAAAATTACTTGTTCCAATTTGGACAATATTAGAATTGAAAACAAGTTATTAAAAAAAGCCTTTAACGATCTTCCAATTGATTTAAAAAATGCTATGAAATTAGCCTCTAAAAGGATCAAATCATTTCATGAAAAGCAAAAGCTAAGTGGATTTGATTATGAAGATGAAATTGGTGTTAATTTAGGTTTGAAATATTCTCCAATTAAAAGAGTTGGATTTTATGCTCCAGGGGGGAAAGCACTTTATCCCTCTTCAGTTTTAATGAATGCCGTACCAGCTTTAGTCGCTGGAGTTGAAGAAAGAGTTTTAGTATCACCAATTAATATTGAAAAAAATTCAGAGATATTGTTAGCAGCTGCATATTTAGCTGAAGTAACAGAATTTTACAGAATGGGAGGTGCTCAAGCTATAGCTGCATTAGCCTTTGGAACAGAAAAATTAAAAAAAGTAGATAAAATTGTGGGTCCTGGAAATGCTTATGTTGCAGAAGCAAAAAGACAGTTATATGGTAAAGTAGGGATTGATTCAGTTGCAGGTCCTTCAGAAGTTTTAATAGTGGCAGATAAAAATAATAATCCAGAGTGGATTGCGATAGATTTATTATCTCAAGCTGAACATGATGAAAATGCTCAGTCTATTTTAATAACTAATGATGAGAAATTTGCTAAGCATGTAGAAGAACAGGTTATTAGATTATTAGAAACTTTGCCAAGAAAACAAATTGCTTCATCTTCTTGGTATAATAATGGATTAGTATTAATAGTTGAGCAAATTAACGAATGTGTAGACATAATCAATCAAATAGCTCCTGAGCATTTAGAACTTTGTATAGAAAATCCTAAACTTTACTTAGATGTTATTAAAAATGCTGGATCAATTTTTTTAGGTAGTTATACCCCTGAAGCTATTGGAGATTATATTGCTGGTCCAAATCATGTTTTGCCAACAGGCGGAACAGCTAGATTTTCTAGTGGTTTAAGTACTAATGACTTTTTAAGAAGAACAACTTTTGTTCAATGTAATAAACACAATTTTAATGAACTTGGCAAGCATGCAGAAATTTTAGCTGACGCAGAGGGATTAGATGCTCATAGAATGTCTATATATAATAGAAGAAAGTAAGATTAAAATTTAATTAATACATTATTTAATTTTACAATTTATTATTTAGATTATATAACAGTGTTATGGCTAAAGAAGGTGTAATTGAATTTTCAGGAATTGTTGAAGAATTACTTCCAAACGCAATGTTCAGAGTAAAATTAGATAATGATCATGAAATATTAGCTCATACAAGTGGAAAAATGAGAAAAAATAGAATTAGAGTTTTGTTGGGGGATAAAGTTACTGTTGAGATGACACCTTATGATTTAACTAAGGGCAGAATTACTTTTAGGTACAAGTAAATCAACATAATAATGTTGTCTAGCACTAAAAATTTAAAACTTATTTTAGGTTCGTCTTCTCCGAGAAGATTAGAATTACTAAAACAGATAAATTGTTATCCATACAAAATTTTTAAACCTGAGATAAATGAAAATCCCCACAAAAAAGAACTTCCAATTATTTATGTTAAAAGAATGGCTAAAGAGAAAATGAATATTGTACAAAAAACATTTCCTAATGATTTAATTTTAACAGCAGACACAATTGTTTACGTTGGTAGAAGAATTATTGATAAAACTGACGAAAAATCAAAAGCAATTAAATTTTTAGAAATTTTATCTGGAAGACGCCATAGAGTTTCAACAGCTTTTAATTTATATTTTAAAGATAAAATAGATTCATTGAGAGTTGTAACTTCAATCGTAAAAATGAAAAGATTGACTGAAAATGAAATTAAATCATACATTGAAACAAATGAATGGAAAGGAATGGCTGGAGCGTATGGGATACAAGGATCTGCAGAAAAATTTATTCAGTTCATTTCTGGTTCATATACTAATATTGTTGGATTACCTTTAAATCAGGTTTATGGATCATTACAATCAATTGGGTATTTTAATGAAAAGTAAGTGTATTAATTGTCAAAAAGAAATCGATAAAGAGAATAAATATTTTCCTTTTTGTTCAGACAAATGTAGTAAAATAGATTTGTTTAAATGGCTGGATAATAGATATGTAATATCTAAAGACATAGATTTTGAAAATTAATTCCTTTCTATAGTAGACAATTTAACTTGATATATGTATAGATTAATATTGTGCCCAGGTAGCTCAGTAGGTAGAGCAGAGGACTGAAAATCCTCGTGTCGGTGGTTCGAATCCGCCCCTGGGCACCACTTTATTTCTTGCTATAACTTACTTTGAATCTTAGTCACTCCTCCAATTAATTTCTTTAAGAATCTCAGGATTAGTTGAAAAAGTCAAACTTGTTGTGACAGAGATGTGACAGAATATTTGCAATTTACACTTCATCTAATTAAACTATCTTTACATTATAATGTTTAAATTAATTTATATACTAAGTTTTGTAATTTTAATTTCATCTCCACTTAAAGCTGATAATATAATATTAGATTGTTCCGAAATAACAAAAAAAACTGGGACTCAGCAATAGTCAAATGCATGCTTGTTTCAGATAAAATTGGTAAAAAAAAATTCCAACGTTAACAATCAAATCATATGGATTCAAAAAACACCAAAAATTTGAAATTTAATATTTTTGCAATCAATAAAAGTATATCTATATGTATGAAAATTAATTCAACAAGTAAATCAGTTAAAAATAATATAATTACATGGCTTCCATTAAAAGATTCTATGTTTAATGAGTTTAATTATACTCAAAATTTTGGAAAATTAGGGTTGTGTGGTTGTCCAGGAACTATATTAGATGCTAATAATCAGATTATTGGAATTCAAAAAACATTAAATATTTTTAAATTTCATAAGATTGATATTGTTGTATCTCTTGTAGAGACGTCAGAATTAAAAACACTTGGGTGTGATGATTTAATAAAGAAAATTAAATTGAATAATTTTCTTTGGTTTCATTTTCCTATCACTGACTTTGATATACCCGCTAAAAGTTCACTTTTTGAATTAAATTTACTTCTTTCAAACCTAGAAAAATTTTTAAAAAAAGAAAAAAATATAGTCATACACTGTAAAGCAGGTCTAGGTAGAACAGGTACAGTGGCATCACTTTTATTAGTAAAATTAGGAATAACTGCAAAAGTTGCTATTCAATATATAAGAAAATATCGACCTGGGTCCATTGATACTAATGAACAAAAAAACTTTGTTTTAAATTGGAAAATTTAACAAAGTGATTCTCTGTAATTAAATAAATTATTTGTTGTGAGGATTAATAATATATAAAAAAAACTTAATAGATTTTTTTTTAATTACTAAATTATTGATTTTTTTAATAAAAATTCAATTTAATAATTCAGTAATAATATTTTAACAAATTTGAAATATTAACAGTATACGAATCCAAGAAATTATGGAGAATCGTATGCTGCAAATTAATAATGTGTGTAAATTTTTTGACCAAGTTAAAGCAGTTAATGAAGTGTCAATAAATGTAGATAAACCTGAAATGATAGCTATTATAGGGAGGTCTGGTGCTGGCAAATCTACTTTGCTTAGAACTATAAATAGACTGACGGATGCTAGCTCAGGTGAAATTCTTTTCCAAAATCAAAATATATTAAATTTGAACAAAAAAGATAAACTCGTATGGCAAAAAAATTGTGCCATGATATTTCAACAATTTAACCTCGTTCCAAGATTAGATGTGCTTACGAACGTGATGTTGGGCAAATTAAATGAAATGTCCACTATTCGTGCTAGTTTAAAACTTTTTACATCTAAAGAAAGACATACAGCACTAAATTTATTAGATAAGTTTGGCATGATACAAACAGCTCTACAAAGAGCTGAAACACTCTCTGGTGGCCAGCAACAGAGGGTTGCAATATGCAGAGCTATGATGCAAGAACCTAAATTAATTCTTGCCGATGAACCAATAGCCTCATTAGACCCTTTAAATGCAAGGCTTGTAATGGAGGCACTTAGAAAAATTCACGATGAGAAAAAAATTACTGTTATTTGTAATCTTCATACCTTGGATACAGCAAAGCAGTATTGCGATCGCATTATTGGAATGCAAAATGGAAGGGTGGTTTTTGATGATTTACCATCAAAACTTACTAATAAAAAAGCAAGAGAAATTTACGGTGCAGAGGCTGAGGAAGCTTTTGAAGGCACTATGACATCAGTTTCTTTAGGGCATGCAGAATTGAAAACTGCATAAACAGAAGAAAATTTAGGGAAAAAAAGGAGAAAATAATGATAAAAAATCTATTAAAAATGATAACGACATTATCAATGGCACTAGTTGTATCTAGTGCAGTTGCAGATGGCCATAAAAAATATGACGGTCCTCAAATGCAACTAAGTAAATTTCAGCCAGAATTTAGAATTGGTTTTCTTGGTGACGAGGCTTCACAGGATATTATTGCTAGAAATGGTTGTTTAAAAGACTATATTGAAAAAGCCTACAACGTACCTGCAAAAATGTTCACATTTAAAGATTATGCAGGAACAATGGAAGCTATGCTAGGTGAAAATCTTGATTATGCATGGTTTGGCTCATCTGGTTATGCTGGTATTTACTTGCAAGATCCAGATGCTGTTGTTCCAGTTTTAACAAGAATGCAACCAACAGGTGATACTGGATACTATTCAGTAATGGTAGCTAGAAAAGACTCTGGAATAAAATCATTAGATGATTTAAAAGGTAAGAAGTTGGGTTTCGCTGATCCAAACTCTACATCCGGCTATTTAATTCCATCTATAGAATTACCTGAACTCTATAATGTTGATATTAACACATATTTTTCTAAAACTCAGTTTTCAGGAGGACATGAAAATAATGTGTTAGCAGTACTTAATGGAGATGTTGATGCTGGTGTAACTTGGGTATCAGGTGTTGGAAAATGGGAAGAAGGTTATTCATCTGGAAATTTAAGAAAAATGGTTGATAAAGGTATTTTGAATATGGATGACTTGGTACAAGTATGGTCTTCAAAATTAATTCCTAACGGTCCAATCGTAATGCCAAAAAAATTACCAAAAGAAGCAAGGGATGTAATGGTTGGTATGAAAAAGTGGATACATAAAAATGATCCTAAATGTAGCGAAGATATTGCGAATGGGATTGTAAAAGCTTGGGTGCCTGTTGATCATAGCTTTTACGAAGTAATTGTAAAAGCTAGAAAAGCTAAATTAGAAGCAAAGAAGAAAAAAGGTTAATTTTAACTAAATAATACAATGAGTTAAAGACGGATCGTGCCGTCTTTAACTCTTTAATTACAGGAATTAAAATTGTCAGATCAAGTTTTTAATAATTTTCAAAATGTAGAAAAAAATTTGAAAGCCTTAGCTTTTAAACGACTAATTTACTCTTTATTAAGTATTGGTTTCATTATATTTTTATTTTCTGGTGGTTTAACGATTGCAGAAAATAACAATGCAGGAAGTTTTGAGAGAGGTATTTCAAAATTTTTTGATTATCCAGTTGACCTTTTTAAAGAGGCATTTGAATCAGGTTGGACATGGTATAGTTATTTATTAAAATATTTACCTGATTTAATTTCTACTATTAATATGGCGTTTTTCTCAACGTTATTTGGTAGTATATTTGCGGTTTTTTTGAGTATATTCGCAAGTAAAAATCTCATAAAAAATAAATATATTGTGTCATTTTGTAGAAGAACAATGGACATATTAAGGTCATTTCCTGAAATTGTAATAGCAATGATATTTCTTTATTTGATGGGTAAATCTGAAATCCCAGCAGTTATAGCCATCGTTATTCATACCTCAGGAGCATTAGGGAAATTATTTTCTGAAGCTATTGAAAATGTAGATTTCAAACCAATAGAAGGTCTTGAATCTTGTGGTTCTTCCTGGTTTCTACGTATAAGATTTGCTGTGTTACCCCAAGTATTGCCACTATTTATATCTTATTCACTGTTGAGATTAGAAATTAATGTGAGAGCATCTACAATTTTAGGTTTCGTTGGTGCTGGTGGAATTGGAGAAGCTTTGTCAACAGTTATCCAATGGAGATATGGTGATGAAATATTAGCTATTATGGCTCTTCTAGTTATTACAATTATTTCTCTAGACTATATCTCTTCATATTTAAGAACAAAATTAATTGGAGATAACAAATGACTAGTGATGTAATATCATCTGAAATTTATTTGAAAGTAAATGCTAATCATAAAAAGCACGTTAAAAGTCTCATTATTGCAGGTGTCGTTTTTTCATTATATATTGTAGCAACTTTTCTTCATTTCGACTTAGCTAATATTGCAAAAAAATGGAATTCCGATAGAGCAGCTATGTTTATTTTAGACACCTATGCTCATAAAGACCACATAACAATGAAATGGAAAAATCCAGAAAAAATTGATGTTCGTTTTGAAGGCGGTTATAGGCATGTGTATAAAAAAGATCCTGAGTGGTTATCAAGAAATACTACGTCTAAATCTACTGTTGTTAATTTTGATAATGGTGGAAAGTTTATATTTTTTTCAAATCGTGTTGAAATGAAAGACTGGCCTGATGTTAAAGAAAATTTTATTTTTAAAATTAACTCCAATGGTAAACCTTATGTTGAAGGCTATCAAGGTAAAGAAGACCTTTTGCCAAATTGGATGAGAGCGACAGAAAACAAGGTTGAAGTTAGACCCTCTCTTTATGAAAGATTACAAGTTTATGGATCTAAAGTTGAAGTTCACAGATATGAATTAGGCTGGAAATATTTTTGGTTTGACTTTGATAGTCCGCTTTCTGGCAAAGGTTTTCTGGATGGTATTTCACTGATGTTTAGCGATCAAAGAGTTGATCCACTAAAATCTAATTTTAATCTTGTCATTAATGAATTTTTAGAAAATGAAATATGGCATCATAATACAGTCTTATTCGCTATGGTTGAAACATTATTAATGGCTATTTTAGGGACATTCATAGCTTCAATATTTGGACTACCTTTGGCATTCATGGCAGCATACAACGTAACTCCATTTGCATCATTAAGGTTTTTTTTAAGAAGAATATTCGATCTTCTTAGAGGAATAGATATGTTGATTTGGAGTCTAATTTTTCTAAGAGCTTTTGGTCCTGGATTGTTTACGGGAATATTTGCAATCGCATTTACTGACACTGGAACCTTAGGAAAGTTAATGTCTGAGGCTATAGAGAATACTGACAAAAAGGAAAAAGAAGGCATTCAATCAACAGGTGCTAACAAAACTTTACAACATAGATTTGGTATTATACCGCAGATCTTACCAATTTTTATCTCACAAAGTCTTTATTATTTGGAATCAAATACTCGAGCAGCTGTAATTATTGGCGCCATGGGCGCTGGGGGTATAGGATTACATTTCCTTGGTGCTCTTATGACGGGTAATGACTTTGAAAATGTTGGGTATATGGCATTACTTGTTCTTATAGCAGTAATGTTAATTGATACTCTATCATCACGGTTAAGAAGGTTTTTAATTGGAATAGAAGAAAAAAAATAAAGGAGTAATTATGTATAAAATATTATTAACTATTTCGTTTTTCTTAATATCAAATCTTGCTTATGCAGAAAATAAAGAACTTAAAGAATTAAGCAATGAAGCAGAAAAGCAAGAAGCTGGAAAACTTGTTAATACCGAGGAAATATTTAAAAAATTAACTGAAAAATGTGATGAAACAGATGTTTTAGTATTAAGGGCAAGAATAAGGCTTGAACTCCCAAGAATTGATAAAAATACTGCCTCTGAAGTTGAGAAAATGATGATGAATGGTCTTGAATTATGTTCAGAAAAAAAAATAGATGAAGCAAAAAAATTGTTAACTTCAGCTTATAAAAAAGCTCAAGATGCAGCATCTATTAAATTCGGCCAGCAAGGAACAGGGGCAATAAAAGGCGTGAAGATGTCTGATACGACTAAAGCACTTACTAAAGATGGTTCAATTGATAATGAAAAAAAACCTTGGTGGAAATTTTGGTAAAATTTCTATGATCTTGAGATAGTGAGTTTTTTTAAATATGATGTTACGTCCATTTAGCAAAAGTGGTTCTTTTTATAAAGGGAACTTGCATGGGCACAGCTCGAATTCAGATGGTAAATTTAGTGTTAGTGAAGTTATAGACGCCTATAAAAAAAGAGGTTACGACTTTACTTGTATTTCAGATCATCTATGGATTGACAATCGATTTTGTGCTGAAACTGTTACAGATGCATCTAAATACAACACTCATAATTTTATAGCAATTAATAGTGCAGAGCTTCACACAAGAGGAAAAAAATATGACAAAGAAAATTTGTGGCATCTTGTTGCAAATGGTTTGAGCAAAGATTTTAAACCTTCCAACGATGAAGAAAATATTCAAGATTTAATTAAAAGAGCTAAAGGAGATGGTGCCTTTATTTCAATAGCTCACCCTGAATGGTACAGTTTAACTTTTGATGAAGCGATTATGTTAAAAGATTGTCATAGTGTGGAGATATATAATCATGCATCAACAGTAAAATGTAATAGAGGCAGTGGAATCTATATTGCTGATTTTTTATTGAATGAAAACGTTAAAACTTTGCTTACCTCAACTGACGACTCACACTCTTTAGAAGAAGATGCTTATGGAGGTTGGGTTTTTGTTAAAACTAAAGAGTTAAATGAAAAAAAAATTTTAAAATCTTTAATCAAAGGTGATTACTATTCATCAACTGGAGTAGTTATTTATGAAGTAAAGCTTGAAAAACGTTTGTTAAAACTTAAATTTTCTTCTTCTAATAATATTATGGTTTCAGGTGCTGGTCACACTAATATATCTTCGCATGGTTATAATTTAACGAACGCAGAACTTGATCTTGAAAATTTTGATTCACCTTTTTTCAGAATTACAATTTCTAACCAATTTGGCAAATATGCGTGGACAAATCCATATTGGTTCAATGAATTAGACTTAGATTAGTGATGGTTAAATTATTAGAAAAAAAAGCAATTATCCATGCAGATTGTGAGATAAATGGTTCAAAATTTGGTAAATATACTGAAGTTGGTTGTGGTTCAATTATTTTAAATTCAAATTTTGGTGATTATTCATATTGCACTAGGTACTGCGATATTGCTAATACTGAAATAAAAAAATTTTCAAACATTGCAAGCTTTGTCAGAATAGGCCCTACAGATCACCCAATGGAAAAAGCAAGCCTTCATCATTTTTTATATAGATCTAATGATTATTGGGATGAAAAAAAAATAGATGAACAATTCTTTAAAAAAAGATTTTCAAGAAAAACTATTATTGGTCATGACACTTGGATAGGTCACGGTGCCATAATCAAACCAGAAATCGTAATAGGAGATGGTGCTATTGTAGGTGCAGGTTCAGTAGTAACAAAAAATGTAGAAGATTATACTATCGTAGCAGGAAATCCTGCTAAGACAATAAGACGAAGGTTTTCAGAAAAAGTTGCAATACAGTTATCTGGCATTCAATGGTGGAACTGGTCTCATAAAGAATTAGGATCTGCCTTAGATGATTTTAGAAATCTAAGTATTGAAGATTTTATAGAAAAATATAAATAGATTAAGATACTGAATTAGATGATTTAATAAACCTGTCAGCAGCGTTTTTAGAAACGTTGGCAATCTCTCCGTTGCAAATAGTCGCTTCTATCTCTCTTGTTTTCGGGTTAATTACAACCAAATCTGCATAGTTATTAACTTTGATAGTTCCTCTTTTATCGATATTTAATGCCTTAGCAGGATTTTCTGATATTAATGCCCATGCATTTTCAATAGAACAAATTTTATGATCCAATAAATACCAAATTGACTGTAATAGTGAGGGGTAATAATAATCTGATACAAGGATATTACAGTATCCTAATCTTAATAGTTCTAGGGTAGATACATTCCCATTATGCGATCCACCTCTAACTAGGTTAGGTGCACCCATTATTACACATTCGTTGTTTGAGAATGCTTCTTTAGCAGCTAAAATCGTTGTTGGAAATTCACAAATTTTTGCACCAAAACTTCTAAACCATTTCCTATCTTTAATGTTTTCATCATCATGTGAACCAAAATTAATATTTTTTGAAATTAGAAAATCGCTTAATATTTTCAAACTATGACTTACTTGCTTTTCTTTTGATACTCGATAACGAACTATATTTTCAAGTTCACTATTCTTAAGAGACATTTTATTAGCCCATACAGAAAATGCGAATGGTTTATTTTTAATTTTATCTAAAGCATCTGGAATATGATTATTGAACACAACATAGTTAAGATTATATTTTTTTATTAAATTAATAAGCTCTTGAACTTTTTCTACTAGGTGTGTCTCATATCTTATCTGAATATCAATATTCGTAATCATAGATTGTTTGTATTTATTTAAATTTTCTAGAAATGTTTTAGCATACTCTGGGCTTCTCACTTTTCCTTCCCAACTAAAACTGCATGCTAAGTAAGCCATTGTAATTCCATTTATAGATAGCTCTTTATCAACAATTTTTAGCGATTCACTTATATCAAAACTTACACCTGGTCTAGGAAACAATTGTCTTTCAAAGCCATCTCCATGCAAATCTATTATTCCAGGTAATACCCAAAAACCTGTCAAATCTACAACTGGATAACTTTTTTTCAAATTTTCTAATTTTTTGTTAGCTTCAATTGATGAGATAAAGTCATCTTCAATTGCCAAAGTCCCTGACTGCATTTGACAGTTATGTAAAATTTTTGCTCCGTGTAAAATGTACCCTGAGGTATTAACTGATTTAAAATTGTTCATTAGTTTTAATTAGCTTGTTTTTATGAAATTTTTATTACAAATATTAAAATATTTAATTTTCTAATGCTAATTGAATTCGCTCCCCTACAAACCATGTTTGACTATACTCTATTGGAATGAGATTTAGATCTTGGTTAATGTATGTTGTTTTAAGGAGAGGGCTATTTATCTTACAATGAAGTAAATTAGCTTGAATACTGTCAGCCTGTTCTGCAGTCACAAGAGTATTTTTTCTAAAAAAATCATTTACGCCTAATATTTTAAGTGTTTTTGTTATTGATAATTGTTTTTGAAATATATCAAAAAAATCAGGAAATCTTTTATTAGATATTACTCTCTTAGTTTTAATTGATGGAACGTTGTTAATCTTTCCTATTGTTTCGATTAAAAGAATTTCATGTTTTGAATTTATTTCTAAATTTTTTGCCTCTATTTTTGAAGCTTTTCTAATTTCTGACCTAAGTATAGTTGTTTCGGGAACATAGTTTTCGTTTAAAATATTTTGAGAAAATCTTACTCTTTTTCCAATCTTATATTTAAATCTATTATCATGGACAATTATACCAGACCCTCTTTTAGAAAATAAAATTCCTTCATTTTTTAAAAGTTGCAAAGATCTTCTTATTGTATGTCGATTTACCCCAAATCTTTTTGAGAGAACCTTTTCAGAAGGTAACTTCTCACCTGGTTTATATAAGTTATTACTGAGATCTTTTTTTAAAGATTCATATATTTGATAATAAATAGACATAAAATTTATGTAACAAAACTTTAACAAAAATAATGTTGTGCAATTAATATAACATAACTATATTTAATTAAAAGTTGTATAGTTGTATAGTAAAGACATATTTATAATGATTGAAAAAAGAAAATCTTGGATGAGTTTGTTAGCAATATCTGATCAGAATGATTTGCTAAATCTTTGGGATCAAAAAAAAATAAAAATTTCTTATGAATGGCTAAGACAACCTGAGATTGGTAGCATAATGGCCCAAGGGAAAATGGGTGTTACTGGTGATAAATTTAATATTGGCGAGGTCACAATAACTAGATGCTCCGTAAAATTAGATTGTGGTACAATTGGTCATAGTTATGTTCAAGGAAGAAGTAAAAGAAAAGCTGAAATAAGCGCTGTATGTGATGCCCTTTTACAGACTAAAATGTCCAAGGAAGTTAATGAAAATATTATAATTCCTTTAGAGAAAATTAAAAAAGATAAAAGAGATAAAATTCTTTCAAAAGCTGAAGCTACTAAGGTTGATTTTTTTACTCTTGTAAGAAGCGAGAGTGATTGATGGAAAATAATTATCATTTTTCAGAAGAATCTATAAATAGTTCTATTTCTTTTAGATCTTTAGTTAATGCTACCTCTTATCCAGGTAGACACTTTCAAATCACTAAACTTAAAAAACCAAATATTTTGTCAAATGCTGCCGCTACAATATTGATTACATTATGTGATAATGAAAGTAATGTTTACCTCTCTAAAGATTTTAGTACAGACGAAGTTAAAGATTGGTTAATTTTTAATACTGGAGCTATTGTTTCTGACAAACAAAATGCTGATTTTGCAGTTGGAGATTGGGAATCTTTACTACCTTTGGATGAATTCAAAACTGGAGTGCCTGAGTATCCAGAACGATCTGCAACTTTAATAATAGAAGAGTCAAATTATAAGAAAATAAAATGTAATATTAATGGGCCGGGTATAAAAGATAAACTGCAAATTGAATTACCTAATCCAGAACTATTTATTAATAATAGTCATCTTTATCCTCTAGGTTTAGATTTCTATTTTACAAATGATTTAGACATTTTATCTATTCCTCGTTCAACAAAAATTAGCGTCACAAATTCGGAGTATTAAATGTATGTAGCAGTTAAAGGTGGAGAGAAAGCAATTGATAATGCACACTCTTGGATGTCAGAGATAAGAAGAGGCGATCCTTCTGTTCCAAATGTTTCTCTAAACCAAATTACAGAACAGCTTACACTTGGAGTAGATAGAGTAATGTCTGAAGGATCTCTTTATGATAAAGATTTGGCAGCATTAGCTATAAAACAATCCAGAGGTGATTTGATTGAAGCGATTTTTTTGTTGAGAGCCTACAGAACTACTCTTAAAAGATTTAGTTATAGCAAACCTATTGATACAGCTAATATGCTATGTCTTAGACGCATCTCAGCAACATTTAAAGACATACCAGGTGGTCAAAAACTAGGTCCTACTTTTGATTATACCCATAGACTTTTAGATTTTAAATTACTAGCTGAAAATGAAACTCCCTTAAGCCCAACACAACAATTTGAAAATAAAAAAGTACCTCATGTTTTGAGCTTTTTAAATCAAGAAGATTTAATGCAAAAAGAAAAAGACAATAATCTTGATCCTATTGATATTACTCGAGAGCCTATTAGCTTTCCAACATCACGTGCAGCTAGATTACAAGCATTATCAAGAGGTGATGAAGGTTTTTTGCTAGGTCTTGCATATTCTACTCAGAGAGGATATGCAAGAAATCATGCATTTGTAGGAGAGCTTAGAATAGGTATAGTTGAAATTGAACTTAATATACCTGAATTAGGTTTTGATATTAATGTTGCAGAAATTATCTTAACTGAATGTGAAACGGTCAATCAATTTCAAGGATCAAAAATTGAACCTCCACAATTTACAAGAGGCTATGGTCTTGTATTTGGACAAACGGAAAGAAAAGCTCTAGCTATGGCCTTAATTGATAGAGCATTAAGATGGAAGGAACTAGGTGAAGACTATTCTGGTGCACCAGCACAAGATGAGGAGTTTGTAATTTCACATTGTGACAATATTCAAGCAACTGGGTTTCTAGAGCATATAAAATTGCCACATTATGTTGACTTTCAATCTGAACTTGAACTTATTAGAAAAATTAGGGCTGATGCTAAACGAAATGTAAAAAGGTTATAAAATGAATGATATGAGTAAAGATAAAAATATAGATATTCAAATTTATAATTTTGCTTATTTAGATGAAAATACAAAAAGAATGATTAGGAGAGCGCTATTAAAAGCTTTATGCATTCCTGGATATCAAGTTCCTTTTTCCTCAAGAGAAATGCCAATGCCATATGGTTGGGGGACTGGTGGGATTCAGGTAACATCTGCATGTTTAATACCTAAAGATGTCTTAAAAGTGATAGATCAAGGTGCAGATGACACTACAAATGCTGTATCAATTCGAAAATTTTTTCAAAAAACTGCAAATGTAGCTGTAACTGAAAAAACCTCCGATGCATCTCTTATACAGACTAGACATAGAATTCCAGAGACAAAATTAAAAGAGCAACAAATATTAGTATATCAGGTTCCAATTCCAGAACCTCTCAGATTTTTAGAACCTAGAGAGACAGAAACAAGAAAAATGCATGCTCTTTCTGAATACGGATTAATGTTTGTGAAACTTTATGAAGATATTGCAAAACACGGTCATATTGAGACAGCATATGCATATCCAGTAAAAACAAACGGTAATTATGTTACAGATCCTTCTCCTATTCCAAAATTTGATAATCCCAAAATGAATAATAATCCAGCTATTCAACTTTTTGGTGCAGGAAGAGAACAAAGGATTTATGCTATCCCACCTTACACAAATGTTAAAAGTCTTGATTTTGAAGACTATCCTTTTGAAGCTATGAAAGCCAATTTCAAATGCTCAATATGTGGATCCAGTGATAGTTATTTAGATGAAATTATAGTCTCTGATGATGGTAAAAGATCATACATATGTTCAGACACGGATTATTGCAAAGAACAAACACAATTAAATTCAAAAGAAGAAGATCAATAATGATGCAAGATTTCTTATTTAAAGCTTCAAATATTTCCAAATACTATGGCCAAAATGTAGGGTGTAAAAATGTATCTTTAGATATTAATTCTGGTGAGGTCCTTGGAATTGTTGGCGAATCTGGCTCTGGAAAATCTACATTATTAAATTGTATATATGGAAATTTAAAAGTTGATGAAGGAGATATTCTTTTAAACGATAAATCAAAAACAATCCTCAATTTCACTAAAATCGATGAACCAAAACTTCGTTTAATTCAAAGATCTGATCTAGCATTTGTGCATCAAAATCCTCGTGATGGTCTCAGAATGAATATAAGTGCAGGAGGAAATATTGGGGAAAGATTAATGGCAATAGGTCATAGAAATTATGGAGAAATTCGCGAGATTGCTTCAAGTTGGTTAGAAAAAGTTGAAATTGATGTTAGTAGAATTGACGATAAGCCAAGTACTTTTTCTGGAGGAATGCAACAAAGGCTTCAAATTGCAAGAAACCTAGTAACTAAACCAAGACTTATTTTTATGGACGAACCTACTGGGGGTTTGGACGTATCTGTTCAAGCAAAAATTTTAGATTTATTGAGAAACCTTGTAAGAGAACTTGGCATTGCAGCAATAATAGTTACACATGATCTTGCAGTTGTAAGACTATTAGCTGATCGTATCATTGTAATGCAAAATGGAAATGTAATAGAAGCTGGTTTGTGCGATCAGGTTTTAGATGATCCACAACATAAATATTCACAATTATTAGTAAGTTCAGTACTTCAGGTGTAGCATGATACAAATAAAAAATTTAAATAAATCTTTCGAACTTTATAATCAAAATAATACAAACATTAATGTTTTTAAAAATATAAACTTCAAAGTGGATAAAGGGGAAGTTGTTGCTCTTACAGGAAACTCTGGAACAGGTAAATCTACTTTACTAAAATTGATATATGGAAGTTATGTTATAAGCAAAGGTGATGTTCTTATCGCAGATGTAAACGTCAGAAAATCAAGTCCAAGAGATATTTTGAAATTAAGAAAAAATAAGCTAGGCTATGTTAGTCAATTCTTAAGAGTTGTTCCTAGAGTGCCAACAATAGAAGTTGTAATAGAACCTTTACTTGATATTGGATGTGAAAAGAAAATAGCATTAAAAAAAGGACAAGAAATTTTAGAAATCCTAAAAATTCCTAAAAATTTATGGAACTTATCTCCTTTAACTTTCTCTGGAGGTGAACAACAAAGAGTAAATATTGCAAGAGGTTTTATTCATAATTACCCATACCTACTTTTAGATGAACCAACTGCAAGTTTGGACCACAATAATAAAAATATTGTATTGCATTTGATAGAAAAAGCTAAACTAAATGGCTCAGCAATAATTGGAATATTCCATGATGAAATAGCTAGAAACAAAGTTGCTACCAGGGAAGTTAATTTAGAAAATTTATAGAGATTTTGTAATCAGATGAACAAACTTAATGGTAATTTATTTGTGATTGTAGGTGCTTCTGGTGTTGGTAAAGATACTTTATTAAACGAAATAAGAGATAAATTTAAAAATTTTTATTTTGTCAAAAGGTATATTACAAGAACTCCCGATGACAATAATGAAGACCACGTATCAATATCCGATAAAGATTTCCAAAAAAAGGTTAAAGATAGCTTTTTTACGATAACTTGGGATGCTCATTCCTTATCTTACGGTATCCCAAAAAAAATAGATGAATTCTTAAAAAAAGGTACAAATGTAATTTTTAATGGTTCAAGACATGCTTTGAAGGAAATAAAAAAAAAATATCCTAACGCAAAAATTATTTGTATTGTTGCATCAAAAAAAAATATTGAAAATCGACTTCTTATAAGAAACAGAGAAAACAAAGATGAAATCAATAAAAGACTTAATAGAAAAATAGAAAATTTGCCTTCTGATACAATTTATGTCGAAAATGACTCTGATTTAGAATCGGGAGTTGATAATTTAATTAATGCTTTGAATGGGTAAAATTAATTTTTTTAATAAAATAAAATTTTTCATCAGTCTTTTGTCCAAAAATACAAATACTTTTAAAGTGTATTTTTCTTAAATTTACACTCTTTAAAATTGTTTGAAGATATTTATAAACATTGTCTATTTCTTCAATTCTAAGTTTACCTGTAAGAGTTAAATGAAATTTGAATTCATTAAATACATAAGGATAACCCCATTTGAAGAGCATTTTTTTTTGGTTAAAAGACAATTTATGAGGATGTCTTTTTTTAATTTCATCTTCAGAAAGATCATCTCTTAAAAAATCTAATCCTTCTACAAATTTATTAGATACGTTATTTACTTTGAGGTTTTTAGATGGAGTTAATGCTATGAAATTACCTAATTTTTTAATAACTAATTTATCTAAATGAAAACTTTGTATTTGTTTTGATATTTCACAAACTTTATTTTCAAGATCATTATACGTATATTTATTTTTTAATCTAAATGGAGCTTTTATAGTGCCATGAAATCCATATTGTTTTGGTGTAAGAACTAAGCCAGAAAATTTTTTGAAACTAGGTAATTTTGAAAGATCTGACTTTGTTGTTTCTTCACCTTTGTAAGGATCCCAACCAAGCCAACATTTTCCGAACAGATCAAGCTCCGGATTTTCTATAGGTGCGTAATATATTGCATATCTTTTATAATTTTTTTCCATAAGCTTTATTTATAGTAGTTTTATTTCAATTTAATTAAATTTTTTTTACATTTAAAAAAACTGTAATATTAGATTTGTATTTGTAGATTAGAGGTGTTTATTTTGTCTGACGTAATCTTAAATAATATTAATATTGTAACTCATGACGAAGTCTTTTTGGGAAATGTCCAATTAAAAGATGGGCTAATTAAAAGTATCAACAAAGGAAAAAGCTCTATACCCAGATCTATTGATTGCAATGAAGATTATTTAATCCCAGGTTTAGTAGAATTACACACAGACAACTTAGAAAGACATATGAAACCTAGACCTGGAGTTAATTGGCCTATAAATAATGCTCTTATAGCTCATGATGGTGAATTAGCATCTGTGGGAATTACAACAGTGTTCGATGCTTTAAGAGTAGGATCTATAAACAAAGATGGTGTACATAGATATGACAAATATGCAAGAGAAACAGCTACTTCTATTAATAAATTATCAAAAGAAAAATCGTTTAAGATTGACCATTTTATCCATCTAAGAGCTGAAATATGTTCAGAAAATTTAATTCAAGAATTAGAAGAGTTTAATACTCAAGATAAGGTAAAAATAGTAAGCCTAATGGATCACACACCTGGCCAAAGACAGTTTCGTGATATTTCACAGTTCAAACTTTATTTATCAGGAAAATTTGGTCTTTCAGAACCACAGATTGAACAACACTTTTTGCATTTAAAAGATTTACAAAAAATGTTTGGTAAAAAACATAAAAGTGAAACAATAAAATTTAGTAAAAAAATTAATGCAGTATTAGCTAGTCATGATGATACTACAATTTCCGATGTAGAAGAGAGTTGTTCACAAGGTATAAATTTAGCTGAATTTCCAACAACTCTTGAAGCAGCAACAAAGTGTCATAGTAGTAATATGAAAATAATAATGGGAGCTCCAAATTTAGTAAGAGGAGGGTCTCATTCGGGTAATGTTTCAGCTCAATCACTTATTGATGAAGACCTTCTTGATATTTTAAGTTCTGATTATGTTCCGTCATCATTATTAATGGCAGCTATAATGTGGGGTATAAGGTCAAATAATTTACCTAAAAGTATCTCTGCTGTAACTACAAACCCTTGTAAAGCAACTGGCTTGAATGACAGAGGTCTAATCAAAGAAGGTTTAAAAGCAGATTTGGTAAGATTAAGCATTAAAGATGATTTGCCAATCATTAGAAAAGTATGGGTAAATGGTCAGGAAGTTGCTTAAAAAACATGAATCTTAAACACAAAAAATTAAATCTTTCATTTTTAGATAGATATCTTACTTTTTGGATATTTCTTGCAATGATTATAGGCTTAGCTTTAGGTAATATTTTTAGTAATATGCCTAAATTTCTTGATTCAATAACCTATAGTAATACGAATATTCCTATTGCAATAGGTCTTATCTTAATGATGTACCCACCTTTGGCAAAAGTGAAATATGAAAAAATAATTGAAGTATTTAAAGATAAGAAAGTCTTAGCTTTGTCTTTATTCCAAAATTGGATAATTGGTCCTGTATTAATGTTTTTTTTAGCTGTTACTTTTCTCTCTGATAAGCCTGAATACATGACTGGTGTTATATTAATTGGTTTAGCAAGATGCATAGCGATGGTTCTTGTTTGGAATGATTTGGCTAGGGGGAGTTCAGAATATGTAGCAGGGTTAGTTGCCTTTAATTCAATCTTTCAAATTATTTTCTTCGCACCTTATGCATGGTTTTTTTTAAAATTTTTGCCTGAATTTTTTGGGTTTAGTGGACAGATTTTTGATATTTCAATATTATACGTAGCCAAAATAGTTATAATTTATCTAGGTATTCCATTTTTAGCTGGTTTTGTTACAAGATCATTATTAGTCAAGAAATTTGGAGAGGAATGGTATGAAAAAAAATTTATACCTAGAATAAGTCCCATTACACTATTTGCGCTTTTGTTTACAATAATTATTATGTTTACTCTAAAAGGAAATGAAATTTTTAAGCTTCCTTATGATGTTATCTTAATAGCAATTCCTCTTATTATATATTTTCTAATTATGTTTTTTATTAGTTTTGGTATGAGTAAATTTACGAGTATAGATTATCCAAAAGCTACTTCTTTATCATTCACAGCTGCTTCAAATAATTTTGAATTAGCTATTGCAGTTTCAATAGCTACTTTTGGACTTGCATCAAAAGAGGCTTTCGCAACTGTCGTTGGTCCACTTGTCGAAGTACCAATACTAATATTACTAGTTTCAGTTGCTTTAAAATTTAAAGAAAAATATTTTAAAAAGACTTAAAATTTCTAATTACACTCTAGCCTTATATTGACTGAATTTAAGTGTTTATAAAAATTTAATATTTTTGTAATCAATAAAAGTATATTTATATGTATGAAAATTATTATAAGCTTAATTTTATTTATTTAATTTTTTAGAAATAAATCTGTAATAAAACCTATGTATAAGGATTTTAAATTAATTCTAAAAAATTCTATTTAGATATGGATAAGTATCAAAATAAAAATTATAGAGCTATTTGGATTTCTGACATTCATTTAGGTTCAACTGGTGCACAAGCTGAACATCTTCTTGAATTTTTAAAATATAATGAAAGTAAATATCTATATTTAGTTGGTGATATTATAGATGGGTGGCGTTTAATGAAAAAGTGGTATTGGCCTCAATCACATAATGATGTTATCCAAAAAATTTTAAGAAAAGCTAGAAAAGGCACAAAAATTACATTTATTCCAGGCAATCACGATGAAGGGGCAAGAACTTTTTTAGGTATTGCATTTGGTGATATTAAGATAAAAAATGAGGCTTTTCATATAACTGCAAAGAAAGAAAAATTATGGATAGTTCATGGTGATCTTTTTGACGAAGTAATGCAACATGCCAGATGGCTAGCATATTTAGGAGACTCAGCATATACTTTTCTATTATGGCTAAATAGGTGGTTTAACAAAATAAGACGTTTTTTTAAATTACCGTATTGGTCACTATCCAAGTATTTAAAATTAAAAGTTAAAAAAGCAGTTTCTTTTATAAATGCATTTGAAACTCTTATGATAAAAGAGGCGTCTAGAAGAGGATGTGATGGTGTGGTATGTGGTCATATACATAAACCTGAATTGAAAACAATCAATAATAAAATTTACGCAAATGATGGTGATTGGGTTGAATCTATTTCAGCTTTAGTTGAACACCAAAATGGAGAACTGGAAATTATTAATTGGGCTGAATTGAGTCATGATCATTTATATCAAAACGATCTAACTAAAGTTAAAAAAATAGCATGAAAATTTTAATTGTAACAGACGCTTGGTATCCTCAAGTCAATGGGGTAGTAAGAACTTTAGATGAGACATCTAAGCAATTAAAGAAATTTGGTCATGAGGTAAAGTTAATTACACCAGAGGGTTTTTTAACAATACCATGTCCAACTTATCCTGAAATAAAATTATCTCTTTTCCCTGGTGCTAGAGTTTCATCTATGATCAGAGAATTTAATCCAGATCGTTTACATATTGCTACTGAAGGTCCTTTAGGTCTTTCCGCGCGTGGATATGCTAATAGAAATGGTTTAGCTTTTACATCAGCCTATCATACGAGATTTCCAGAGTATGTTCATGCAAGGACAAAACTTCCACTTAAAATTACTTATTCATTCTTAAGATGGTTTCATAATAGCTCTGATCTTGTAATGGTTCCTACAGAAGAAGTCAAAAAAGATTTAATAAAACACAAAATTAGCAACCCTAAAATATGGTCAAGAGGTGTAGATTTAGAGATTTTTAAGCCCAAAAGAGGCAGAAAAAAAAATCAAAAACCTATTATGTTAAATGTAGGAAGAGTATCTGTAGAAAAAAATTTAGAAGAGTTTTTAAAAATAGATCTGCCATATGAAAAATGGGTTGTAGGAGACGGCCCTGCATTAAGAGAATTAAAAAAAAAATACCCTAAGGTTATTTTCCATGGCGCTAAGAGTAAAGAAGAGTTGGAATACTACTATAACAAGGCGGATATATTTGTTTTTCCAAGCAAAACTGACACATTTGGCTTGGTATTATTAGAGGCTATGGCATGTGGTTTGCCTGTTGCGGCTTTCCCTATAAGTGGTCCTTTAGATGTTATTGGTAACTCAAATGCAGGTATTCTTGATTCTAACCTAAAAGAAGCATGTAAGAAGGCTTTGCTAATACCAAGAAAAGTCCCAAGAGAATACGCTAAAACATTTTCATGGGTATCAACAAGTAAAACCTTTGAGTCTTATCTGGTAAGCATAAGAAAAAAAGACACTACGTATAATATTGAAGACAATCCTCATAAGGGTAATACTGGGATTACAAGAGCATATCATGCGGCTAAAAACTCGTTGTCAGGTTTAAATTTTGCTTTGAGAGAAGAAAGTGCTTTTAGACAAGAAATGTTTTTATCAATAATTTCATTATCTATAATATTGATTGCCGAAGTTAGTACTATTGAAATCGTGCTAATGATTTTCACAACTTCCCTTGTCTTGATCATAGAATTATTAAATTCTAGTATAGAAGCTGCAATTGACAGAATATCATATGATTATCATGGTTTATCTAAAAGAGCTAAAGATTATGGATCAGCTGCTGTAATGTTAACATTAATTTTATGGGTCGTAATTCATGGATTAATTTTATTTAATAATATCCATTAAAGATGACTTGCCAATCAAAAGACTTAAAATTTCTAATTATACTCTAGCCTTATATTGACTGAATTTAAATATTTATAAAAAATTAATATTTTTGAAATAAAAATTTAATATAGACAAATTATAACCTTGTATATTGAATGGTATATGCATTGACAGATTAACTCCTCCTTATGACAAATAATACATATACCATTCAAATAAAAATCTTTGTTTTTTGAAAATTTTTATTTTTAACTCAAAACAGAAAAAGTTATTTAAACAAAAGTATAAAATTTAAATAAAACTATAACACTTCAACTTCATCAACTTATCATTATACACTAATCCATGCTTCATGGACTACAGTCATAATAATTTAATATGCACAAAAATCCATCATTGTAATGAAATTTTAACAAAAAACTATTATTTTAAATATATAAGAATAACGTTAATTTATAATAAAAAAGGAGTAGTTTAAATGTCAGAAGAAATTAGATGTATTAATTTAGGATATGTGGTTCCGAAAGAAAGTGCAGAAGAAGTTGAAAGTATTTTTAAAAAACACGCATCCTGGATGGAAGAGTTTTATTCAGAAAATAACGATGGTCAGGAGCACCTTTTAAATTCTTATTTCACTAAAGCACCTGAATTTGTTGATCCAACTGATCCTTCAAAGGGCGAAACTGGAAATATAGTTTTCACAATAAATGAGAGATTTACTTCATTAGAAAGTGTTCAACGTCATATAGAAAATGCTATGAAGAATGATTATTTTGAAGACTTTGGTAATATACTTCACGATTATGGAAAAGTTATTAGTCCTGGTGGTATGATTTATCACTCAATAAGGTGAGACATTTACTGTATTAAAAAAATTTAAATAATAAACATATTAAATAAATATTAAAGGAGTAAGATAATGGAAGTTTTTTTTGTAGCAAAATTTACTTGTAGTTATAACGAATGGAAATCTGTATATGATGGAGATTTAGAACTAAGAAAACAATTTATGAAAGATGACATAGTTGGAAAAGTTGACGAAAATACTGCAATGATAAAGGCAACGATAACTGACCCAGAAAAAATGGAAAAGATAATGTCAGAAAGAATACCAGAAATAGCGCCTAAACTTGGACTAGAACATGAGATGTATACTTTGACTAAAATGGATAATAACTAAATAATCACAATAATAAATGGAAGTTACAATCAAGGTTTATTGTATTTGCATGTATAATTAGCTTAAATATTAACCATTTTATTTAGAAACGTTTACCTTTAATTTCAAACAAATTTACCAAATACTAATTGCACCAACCCATCAATGAACCCTGGTCAGTGATCAATGGACCACGGTCAATGGGCAGACCATCCCCTGACCATTAACCATTGTTGATTAAAAAAATTGCATAAAACAATCGTTGAAATAAAATCTTTATTATTTAATTGTTAATTAAATGATAAATATCGTGTAATAAAAATCATGAATTTTTTAAAACCAAAAAAAGAAACCATTGATGAAGTAAAGGAATATCTGGAAAAAAGATATATATTAACAATGTGTCAATTAGAAATTAAATTATATCAAGCTAGGATCGATGGTATGAAAAGTAAATCTCAACGATATTTTAATTCAACACCATTGAGAAATGCTTTTGCCAGAATGATGGTATATAGTAAGTATGTAAATTCTTTTTATACTATAAGTGAGATTGTTAGGGAATTGAGAACCAATAGGCAATCTGTTTCAACAATGGTTGACGAATGCAGTAAAGAGGGTTGGATTTTTGTTAAAAAAGAAAAAAATAAGCTCTATTGCACTGCTACTCAAGATATGCTTGACGGATTTCACGACTATGTCAAATGGAGAAAAAAAATAGCTGCCGACCATGCTGTAAGTATTTCTTTACTTGATTATGAATATTTATTGTCAAACAACTTTACACTTTTTGATAAGAAACTGTAAATTCAGCTTGTATTGAATAAATATTGATAATTCGTTCAAATCTACATTGGTATTATTTTTAATTATTTTAATCAGAAATTTTACCTAATATTAGTTAGAAGGGGTAGAAATACCCCTTCGTTATAATTTACAGGGAGGAATGAATGAATTTTAAAACTAGCCTATTAATAGGTGCTGCTGCTTTAGCAGCTACTAGTTTACTTGCTGTAACAAGTCATGCAAAAAATCTTCGTTGGAAGATGCAAAGTACTTGGGGTAGTCAGGTAGCTATTAACGGTGAATCAGCTGTTTACTTTTCAAATAAAGTTAAAGAGATATCAGATGGAAAAGTTCAGTTAAGATTCCACGAGCCAAACGCGCTTGTACCTTCATTAGAAGTATGGGATGCTGTTAAAAACGGTTCAGTAGACGCAGGTTACACAACACCAGGATATCATGCTGGAAAGATACCAGCTGTTTCTTACTTTACAGCTGTTCCGTTTGGACCAGGTGCCACTGAATATCTAGGGTGGTTTGAGTATGGTGGAGGTAAACAATTAAAGGATGAGATTTATGGTGAGTATGGTCTTTATTCTGTAAATTGTTTAGCGCATGCTCCAGAAACAGCAGGATGGTTCAGAAAAAGAATTAATTCTGTTGATGAATTAAAAGGTATGAAGATGAGATTCTTTGGCCTTGGAGCTATGGTTATGAACAAAATCGGTGTATCAACACAGTTATTAGCTGGTGGAGACATTTATCCAGCACTTGAAAAAGGTGTTATTGATGCAACTGAGTTTTCAATGCCTACACACGACTTAAGTTATGGTTTTTACCAGTTAGCTAAGTTTAACTATTTCCCAGGTTGGCATCAGCAAACATCAGTAAGTGAACTCTTAATGGGCTTAAAAGCTTGGCAAGGACTAACAAAGTATCAACAATCAATGATTAACACAGCTTGCAGAGATACAATGTTTTGGGCTCTTGTTAGATCAGATGCAAAGCAAGTTCCTGCTATGCGTGAGCTTGAGAAAAAAGGTGTAACTTTTGTTAGATGGAAAGATGAAGATCTTGCAAAGTTGAGAAAAGCTTGGGATGAAGTTGTAAAAGAAAAGTCAGCTTCTGATCCATTATTTGCTAAAATCACAAAAAGCTATAACGCCTTTAGAGAAGATTACAGTATTTGGGCTAAAAATGCATATCTAAATTAATAATTTTTATTAATTGAATTTAAAAACGCCTACTTGAGAGAGTAGGTGTTTTTTTTTACACATAATAAAAGAATTTTATATTTACATTTTTTTAAATTTTAAATGTATACGGTTTTTGATGGGGTAGATGTATATAGGATGTTTGGTGGGTGTGACAGATTGAGGTATGAGTGTGTTAACTGGTTTAATGGAGCATAATGTTCATTAATATAGTTAATACTTTTTTTAAATATATACTGAAAGTTTAAAATTTTTCTAGCCAAGGTCTTATTTCTAATTCCCAAGACCATACACTTCTTTTTTGATTATAAAATTCTAAATATCTTTTTGCAATCTCATCAGGACATAATTTATCATCATCTTTTTCATATGGTCTATTCTCAGATACTATGCTTCCATCTATTATAAAGTGACCTATGTGAATATTTTGTGGGTGTAATTCACGGGCTAATGATTGTGCCAAACCTCTTAAAGCAAACTTACCCATTGCGAATACTGATGAATTCGGAAAGCCCTTTGTGCTGGCAGATGCACCAGTAAAAAAGATACTTCCAGAACCTTTTTTTTTCATTCTTTTAACTGATTGTTGTGCAACTAAAAAAGCACCAAATGATGTTATGTTTAACGCATGTCTTGTATTTTCTATATCTAATTCTTCAATAGGTCCTCTTACTCTTGAAGATGGATTATAAATAACCAAATCTGGTTCTTCATTTATATCATCTAATTTGCTAAATAAATTTTCAACATCAATTGAAGATGAAACATCGCATTTAAAAACATTTGCCTCTAATTCTTTCTTAACATTATCAAGTTTATTAATATTTCTTGCTACTAAGGAAATAGACATTCCATTTTTATGAAATAATTTTGCAAGTGATAAACTTAAACCACTGCCTACGCCTATAATCAAAGCCTTTTTGGAGAGTGACATATTATATTTTCCTATTATTTATAAATTTTAATAAATATTAAGTTTTTGTGAATGAATCTGAACTCATCACTTTTGCAATTGCAGTTTCCAATTTTGCTCCTGAAGCAGCTCTAATTTTAGTTAATTCTTCATCACCAGCAAAATTTTGTAAAGCTTCTTGAGATTCAAAATCCATTATAACAGTCAATTTATTATCATTATCTTTTTCAGTACCAGCAAATACTAATTTTCCCCCGTG
>CABZCK010000014.1 GCA_902524215.1 uncultured SAR116 cluster alpha proteobacterium | reverse complement strand
ATATCCTATTTTATTAAATAATTTTTTTTTAATGATAGTACTACTTGGTGAAATACAACAAAGTTTTAAACAATTCTTAAAAATATAACCACCATATTTTTTATGGATGTTTTTCTGATTTAAATGTTTTCCATTTTTAAACCAAATTTCATTTGTATGGAGAAAATCAACATCTGGATTTTTTAAAATGTATTCCTTTTGTAAAAATAATTTATCTTTCATCCATTCATCATCAGAGTCTAAAAAGGATATCCAATTACTTTTGGATATTCTGATGCCTGCATTTCTTGCTGAGCTTACACCTTTTTTATCATGATAAATATAACAAATATTTCTAAAATTTTTAGATACCATTTCACGTGTATCATCAGTAGACCCGTTATCTACAACTATGATTTCATTAGGTTGAAAAGTTTGATTTAAAACAGATCTTAGAGATCTGTTTAATAATTTAGACCTATTATAAGTTGGAATTATCACAGATATTTTTATGTTTTCACTGCTCATATAAAATCAATTTTTCACTCTTTGAATATTTTTAAACGAGTTATTTTTAACAGAATTGACAGATTTTGAGACTTCATAAATATTCATTTCTATTGAAAATTGACACTCGAAATCATGAGTTTTATCAAACCATGTATTAAAATTATCATACTCCAGTAAAACAGGTTGTCTTGAATGAATTTGATTAATTTTCGAATAACTTTCTCTAGTAACAATACATGCCCCATCATCGTTATAAATACCAGCAAAAAACATAATTTCATCTGATAAAAAATGATAAAATGGAATTTTATTTTGACCAATCCTTTTCCACTCGTAATAACCATTAGCTAAAAAAATACATCTTTTCGTATTATTAAATGATTTCTTAACCATTAACGTTTCAGAACGTGAATTAAAAATTTTTACTTTCTCAGACCAATTTGCCGTTATCCCCCAATTAATAATTAAAGGTGATTTATTTTCATTTAGAATTAAAATACTTGAACCGGGTGAAATATTAAAGTTTGGTTTAAATTCATTATTTATATTGATATTAAACTTAGACAAGTCATATAAAGTAAATCTTCCACACATAATAAATAGAATAATGGTTATAAATTAATTTTAAATTACTTTATTTATTCATTGTTTCATTTAATGTAATTAAAATGAATGAATTTGATTTTATTATAATTGGAGCTGGTTCCGCTGGTTGTGTGCTGGCTAATAGGCTAACTAAAAACCCTAAAAACAAAGTATGTTTGATTGAATCTGGCCCAAAAGATTGGAATCCACTAATACATATACCCGCAGGTTTTATGTATAACTTAAAAAATAAAAACCTTAACTGGATGTATCAATCTGAACCCAGTTGGGGAACTAAAAATCGATCCATTGAAATCCCTAGAGGTAAAACACTTGGTGGTTCAAGTTCTATTAATGGAGTTGTTTTTAATAGAGGTCAAACCATGGATTTTGATGTTTGGGCTCAAAAAGGAAATAAAGGTTGGTCTTATGATGATTTGTTACCTCATTTCAAAAATATGGAGAAAAAAGTTGGGGATGGAGATTCAGAATTTAGAGGTAACAATGGAGAGCAAATTATTTCTAATTTAGAATGGCGACACCCTTTATGTGACGCATTTATAAAGGGAGCTATAGAATATGGCATCCCTCTCAATAAAGATTATAATGGTGAAAAACAAGAGGGAGTATCTTATGTCCAAAGAACTACTCACAAACGTCTAAGAAAGAGTTCAGCTAGATCATTTTTGTACCCTATAAAAAACAGAAAAAATTTAGAAATTTTAACAAATGCACATGTCACAAAAATAATTATAGAAAATAATACAGCGAATGGTGTTGAATACGTATTATCAAATAACAAAACACAAAAGATTAAAATTAAAGCTAATAGAGAAGTTATATTATCTGCTGGAGCGATAAACTCTCCACAGATACTTCAAATTTCAGGAATAGGCCCTGCGGATATTCTCAAAAAAAATGGAATCAAAATTATGCATGACCTTTATGGAGTTGGCAAAAACTTAAGAGATCATTACAATGTCAGGCTGACTGGCAGAGTTAAAAATATTTCTACAATTAATGAACAGTCAAGAGGGTTGCCTCTCATTAAAGAAATTATAAAATACTTTTGGAATGGTAATTCAATTTTAAGTTTAGGACCAACTCTTGTTTATTGTTTTTGGCATTCTGATGAAACTATAAAAAATCATGACTTACAAATGACATTTACTCCAGCAAGTTACCCAGAAGGCAACCAGGCAGGATTGGATACAGAACCTGGATTTTCTATAGCAGCATGGCAACAAAGACCAGAAAGTCTTGGATGGGTTAATGTTAAAAGTTCAGATCCTTTTGAAAAACCAATCATTCAACCAAATTATCTTTCAGCACCAGAAGATCAGAGAGTCGCAGTTGAAGGTATAAGATTATCTAGAAAATTAATGCACAGCAATGCCCTATCAAAATATTTAGACCATGAGCTTTATCCTGGAAAAGGGGTTGGAGATAGTTTTGATGAATTACTTGATATAGCACGTGAGAGAGGTTTGACCTGTTATCACCAAATGGGTACATGTAGAATGGGTCCAAGTGCAGATAAAACAGCAGTTGTTAATAATGAACTTAAAGTATACGGCATAGAAAATCTTAGAGTAGTAGACGCGTCCATAATGCCGACAATGTTATCTGCTAATTTAAATGCAGGTGCAATGATGATAGGAGAGAAAGCTTCAAGTATAATTTTAAAAGATAAATAATTTAATTTCCTTTGAAATTTGGCTTTCTTTTCTCCATAAAAGCTCTTCTTCCTTCAACATAGTCATTACTGTCAAAACAAGCTTCTGCTAATTTTTTACATTCATCTAAATTTCTATCATTTGGATTTTTTAAAATTTCAATTCCAATATTTTTCATAGCTTTAATAGTCAAAGGAGCATTTCCAGCAATTTTTTCAGCATAATTATTGACAAATTCTTCTAGATTTCCATCTTCTACGAGTTTCTGAACCAATCCACAGGACAAAGCTTCATCAGCTAATATTCTTTCAGCAGTAAACATAAAATGCTTTGACATTCCTGGACCCATTATATCGAACAATCTTTTTATAGATGAAAAAGGATAACCTAATGATAGTTTAGCTGCAGGCATTGCAAATTGAGACTTTTTGGAACATATCCTAATATCACAACAAACAGCAACATTTAGTCCGCCACCAATACAATAGCCATCAATCATTGCAATTGTTGGCTTTGGGAATGTTTCTAACCTTTCATAAACCTTTTGAGTTCTAGAATTGTAATGTAAGACAGCTTCTTTTGTAGACCGTTCTTTTTCAAATTTTGAAATATCTGCCCCTGATACAAAAGATTTTCCACCTGCCCCATTTAAAACAACAACTCTAACATTATGATCTTTTTCGCATTGATTTAACATTTCTTCTAAACTATCCCACATATCCAAAGATACAGCGTTATGCTTTTCAGGATTATTAAAAGTTATGTAAGCAACATTACTCTTAATATTCAAAATCATTTTGTTTGTTGTCATTTTATACCTCTACTTAAATAGTATTATTTTGTTCTAAAGAACTTAATTCATCATCTTTAATACCTAGTTCATTTAATATTTCTTTAGTATGCTCTCCTTTTTTAGGAGGCTTTTGTTTAAATTCATTTGGAGTTCTATTCAAATTGAATGGTTGATTTACAAGACATGTTTTACCAAATGGATCAGTACTAATTTCTTTAGCCATATTTAAGTGCTTAACTTGTGGGTCATTAAATACTTCATCAATTGAATATATTGGACCACATGGACAACCTACTTTTTCTAATTCATCAACCCATTCTTCACTTGTTTTTTTAGAAGTTACTTCTTCAATTAAACCATTAAGATAATCTCTATTTTCTAATCTAGCCTTTGCACTAGAAAATTCTGGCATTTCTAACCATTCTTTTTTATTTACGGCTTCTGCAAATCTCTTCCAAATCGTTTCACCAGCAACGCCAAGATTAATAGCTCCATTAGATGTTTTAAAAACTCCTGTAGGTACACTTGTTGGATGATTATTACCTGCTTGTTTTGGAACCGTTTTTTCGCATAACCATCTTGCAGCTTGAAAATCTAACATAAAAATTTGTGCCTGTAATAATGAAGTTGTCACCCATTGTCCTTTGCCAGATTTTTCTCTTTCAATTAATGCTGTTTGTATCCCCATTGCACAAAATAACCCAGCTGTCAAATCAGCTATTGGAACACCTACTCTCATAGGACCTTCACCAGGGGCTCCTGTTATACTCATTAGGCCACCCATACCTTGTGCAATTTGATCAAATCCAGGTCTTTTCCCATAAGGCCCATCTTGACCAAAACCTGATATACTGGCCAAAATAATCTTAGGATTTTTTTTCTCTAATTTACTATAATTAATCCCTAATCTATCTTTGACGTCAGGCCTAAAATTTTCTACCACAACATCGCTTTTTTGAACAAGTTTATAAAATATTTCAATTGCTTTTTTATCTTTTAAATTAAGGGTTAAACTTCTTTTATTTCTATGCAAATTTTGGAAATCAGCAGTATCTCTAGAAGCACCTAAAGACCCATCTGGTTCAATGCTCTCAGGAGGTTCAATTTTGATCACATTAGCTCCCCAGTCAGCTAATTGTCTTACAGCTGTTGGACCTGATCTAACACGAGTAAGATCGAGTACAGTTATGTGTGATAATGCTTCTGATGCAGAAATATGAGGCATACGAAATCCTTTAGATTATAATTAATTAATTGTAAAAATTGATTTATATCAATAATAATACCTTATCACATGGTGCTATTATGCAAATAGAAAAATTTAACGAAACAAAATTGCAAAAAGAAATTGAAGAATTTGAGAAAGGTTCAAAAAAATTATTTGTAAGTACCGATGATACAACAGTCTGTTGGAGAATTTGGGGTAAAGGACAACCTATTATTTTTTTACATGGTGGTTATGGGTCTTGGAGACATTGGATTAAACAAGTTACATACTTATCAAAAGATTATCAAATTTTAGTCCCTGACATGCCTGGATTTGGAGATTCTTCAGATTTAAAATCTGATCACACACCGGAAAATATATCATTAAATCTTTATCAAACTTTTAGGAAATTAAATATTACTGATTTAGACAATATAAATTTAGTTGGGTTTTCTTTTGGAGGTTTAATTTCAGGACATCTTTCTTATCAGTTTTTAAAAAAAGGAATTGAACTAAAAAATTTAATTTTGGTTGGACCTGGTGGAACAGGTGCAAGAAGAGGTCCAATGAGAGAAATGGTTCGTCGAACACCTAATATGTCTTTTGAAAAAATCTTGAGAGCACATTTTGAAAATCTGAAAATATTAATGATTAACGACCCAAAAAACATTGATCTGTTATCCTTATATATACAATTACAAAACACAAATAATCACAGGCTTAAAAGTAGACCTATATCAGCTACTAATACTCTAATAAAAATATTAGCAAAACAAAATATAGTCCCTTATCTAATTTTTGGAGAAAAAGATGCGACAGTTGGCCCTTTTTTAGAAGAAAGAATTTCTCTTTTTAGAGAAGCATGTAAGGATGTACGAATTCATGTTGAGATTGATGCTGGTCATTGGATTATGTATGAAAAACCAGATAGATTTAACAATCTTATAAAAGAAATAATTAATTAATCAAGATTAAACCCATGAGATTTTAACCATTTTTTAAACTCTTTTCTCTCCGGTAATGACATTTGTCTTGAGATATTTTCAGACCAAGTGTTTTTTTTGTTAAACCCATAAACATTTACATGCCTTTGCTTTGATTTTGGAATTGGTTGTACACATTCAATAGTTTTATCATAATTATCAATTTGCTTTAACATATCTTTATCGTTATAAAAATTTTCATGAAAAACTACTTTCATGGGTAACCTAATTGAAACTTCATTATTTTCATTAGGCCAACCAATACAAAGACCTGCTATTGGAAATACACCCTCGGGTAAGTGACACATTTTCTTAACTTCTTCTAAGTGGTTTCTAACCATACTAATTGGACAAATTCCTAATCCAAACTCTTCTGCACTATTAATTAAATTTTGCATAGCAAGTGAAGCATCAATTACAGCATTCATAAAATAATCAATGCTATTATTTTCATACTCATAACCTTTATATTCTGTAATAATTTGATCTCTTCTTATATCTGCTAAAAAAAGAAAAAATAAAGGCGCCTCTAAAGCCCATGCTGTTTTACCCAAAAGTTTACTTAATTGATTTTTCATTTCTTTATTTTTAATTAATAAAATAGAATATTGCTGAAGATTAGACTTGGAAGGGGCGGATTGGGCTGAAGCTATTAAAGATATCAAAATTTCTTTTGAAATTTTTGATTTTTTAAATTTGCGACAAGATTTTCTTAATATTCTTCTAGATATAGAATTAGGTATATCAAAAGATTTTTTCAAATCACTATCTTGTGCATATCTACTTTTAATGAGATCTTTGATATCAATCATAAAAATTTAAGATTTAATTATAATCATGTTAGAGTTAAAATATAAGATTAGGAAGAAAAAAATTATGTTAAATTTAGATGGAAAGACTGCCATTGTTACAGGGTGTGGATCTGAAGGTGAAGGCTGGGGAAACGGAAGAGCTATTGCTACTTTGTTAGCAAGGCAAGGAGCAAAAGTTATAGGAACAGATTTAAATTATAAAGCAGCAAAAAATACGCAGGATTTTATTCTTAAAGAAAACAATAAATGTGAAATTCATGAAGTAAATATGTCTAATAAAAAAGATGTAGACTCTTTTTTCAAAAATGTAACAAAGCAACATGAAAAAATTAATATTTTAGTTAACAATGTAGGCAGATCTGAACCAGGTGACCCAGAAGTTATGGATTACGATGTTTGGAGAGAGCAATTTAGTACAAATTTAGATACTGCTTTTTTTGCTATCAAACAAATTATACCAACAATGAAAAAAATTGGTGGTGGATCTATTGTGAATATTTCATCTGTAGCTGGAATGAGATACGTAGGCAAGCCTCAAGTCGGTTATAGTGCATCTAAAGCAGCCTTAATGCAAATGACTAAAACAACAGCAATTATTCATGCAGAAAATAAAATAAGATTAAATTGTGTTGTCCCTGGATTAATGCACACTCCTCTTGTTGAAAGACTTGCAAACAAATATGCTGATGGGAAATATGAGGAATTCGTTAAAACAAGAAATAATCAAGTTCCTATGAAAAAAATGGGAAGTTCATTTGATGTGGCGCACGCAGTTTTATTTTTAGCATCCGATGAAGCAAAATATATTACAGGGACTGAGATTGTAGTTGATGGAGGCTTAACAGCAACCACACCATAAAGAAAAATATTAAATAGATTTTTTAAAACGTCTTGCATATTGATTAGGAATTTCAATTTCAGCACCTAAAATATCAGCAGCATCCCAAACCCATCTAGGATTAGACAGAAATGCTCTTGCCATTGCAATCATATCACTTTCGTCATTTTCAAGAATTTTATTTGCTTTAATTGGATCTGTTATCATTCCAACTGTTCTAGTTAAGATATCTGAATTTTGTTTTATATGCTTCGATAAATGTACTTGATAATGCTCTTTGACTGGTATTTTAGGACTTGGTGTATTGCCACCACTTGAAACGCAAACATAATCACAACCTAAGTTTTTAAGTTGTTTAGAAAAAATTAATGCATCTTCTATTTCAATTCCATGTTCTTCCCATTCTGTTCCAGTAATTCTCATTCCAATAGGCAAATTATTTGAAAATTTAACTACCTCCTCAAAAACTTCTAAAGGAAATTTCATTCTATTATCAAGACTCCCTCCATATTTATCTTTTCTTTGATTTGATATTGGTGAAATAAATTGATGTAATAAATATCCATGAGCTGCGTGAATTTCTATTAGATCAAAACCAGCTTTAACACTTCTTTTTGTTGCATTAATAAAAGCTATTTTTACCCTTTGCAAATCATCATGATTCATCTCTTGAGGAATTGGCCAATCTTTGTCAAATGGAATTGCTGATGGCGCAATTGTTTTCCAAGGATTTTGATTATGTCTTAGATAAGATCTTCCTTCCCAAGGTCTCTGAGTAGATGCTTTTCTACCAGCATGACCAAGCTGAATTCCAAATTTAACATTATTTAATGATAGTTCTTTGACTTTTTCCAAAACAGTTCTTATTGATAAAAGACAATCATCATTATAAATGCCTGTACAATTGTGGGTAATTCTTCCAATATCTTCTACGGCTGTTGATTCAATCATCACTAAGCCTGCACCACTAAAACCAAATTGCGATAAATGTTGAAAATGCCAAGCATTCATCAAACCTTGTTTTGCAGAATATTGGCACATAGGAGATACAACAATTCTATTAGAAAATTCAGAATCTTTAATTTTAATTTTTTCAAAAATCTTATTTTTATTCATGTCTTCTTATCCAATCATTAACAAGTCTTCTTGCAATAGAGTCAAATCTAGGAAGTTTAAATCCATCCTTAATATTAGGATGAGTTAGATCTTTTAATTGACTAATATTAAACCAATTTGCATCTTCTATTTCGTCCTTATCTATATTTAAGTCAGTGTCCTCTGTTTCTGCAAAAAAACCAAGCATTAAAGATGCTGGAAATGGCCAAGGTTGAGACTGAAAATATTCAATTTTGTTAACATTTACACCAACCTCTTCAAAAACCTCTCTCTTTAAGGCTAATTCAAGACTTTCTCCTGGTTCAACAAATCCGGCAAGAGTACTATACATTTTTTGAGGAAACCTAGACGAACGTGCTAACAAAACTTTATCTTTATTTGAAACAAGTGTTATTATAGCTGGATCTGTTCTAGGAAAGTGACTTTGATTACAATTTTTATTTACACATTTTAAAACAAACCCAGCCTCTTCAATTTTTGTTTTTGATCCACATACTCCACAAAATTTATTTTTTTCATGCCAAAATGTCATACCTTTAGCCAATGCTAAATATGAGCTATCCAATTCTGTTAAACTTCCAATTACATTTCTTAATTGATCAGTGATAATATCACACTCATCAATTTCTAAAAAATTCTTTTCAATTTTTGATTTTATATTGATAGAAAAATAAAATTTTTCATTTATTTTTCCTAAAAAAATCACTTTATCTAAATTTATGTCTTTTGTAAAAATTTCTAATTCTTGTCTTTTAAGAATGAGTGGTTTAATTTCGTCTTTTCCTGATATGAAATAATTTTCATCGTCTCTCATTGGAATAAAATTTACGTCTTCACTATCTAAAACACTTTTTAAAAAATCTTCATCTTTTCTTAATTCAGATGATCTTTTTAAAAGTGGGTTATTGTAGTAAATCTTTTCCATAGAAGTTTCTCTTTTATATTATGAATAAATCTCTATCAACAATAAAAAAAATTATGATTTAACTTGCAGATTTAAAATTAAATTGTTTATATAGTATATGATTAAAATTAGTAGAATATCATCACCATTAAAGGATAAAATTAAAAACATTGACACTTGTTCTCAATTAGATGGAGATGGAGTTTTTGAAGGGAAATATTCAACATCTGGAACTATAGTTTTAAAAAACAAATTTATTGGTAGCTTGAAAGCAGACCAAACCATTGTAGACACTGATGGCATTTTTGAAGGCGAATTAAAAACTGAAGAATTGATAATTTCTGGTTTTGTTAATGGAAAAGTTGACGCTGATAATATAATTATTATGGAAAATGGAAAAATATCTGGAGATATAACATATAATCAATTAGCTGTATTTGAGGGCGGAATTATTGATGTTGCTGGAATGAAAAGAAGAGAAAAACAAAATGACGATAAAGTTATTGACATAGCTAATTCTAACCTAAAATAATTTAAGTTTTTATAACAAACTCTAATCCTGAATAATTACAAACATATAAATTTGGTTTCAATTTGTTAAATTTTAAAATTATATCATTTAATTCAACATCAATTCCCTTAGGATGCATTCTAACAACTCTACCTTTATTTACCTTGTCTGTATCGGTACAATGTACATTAACAACTTGATCTAAATACATAATTTTACCTTTCGTTATTTCTAATAAGAAAATTTCTTTAATATATTAAACTCTATCACTGAAAGAGTTAAAATGTTTGTTGATTCTAAAATTACTTTAGGCGCTTTATTTGAATAATATGCCTGTTTCCACCTTGCCGCGCACAAACACCATTTATCACCAGATGAAACTCCTAAAAATTTATATTCCAGAACAGGATCTGATAAATTATTACCAACAGATTTACTAAATTCTAGAAACTCATCTGTCATAATTGAGCAAACTGTATGTAATCCAAAATCATTTTTTTCTGTTTTGCAAAAACCGTCTCTATAAATTCCTGTCAATTTTATCTTATCATTCAAAGTTTTGTTACAATTACAACTAAGCAAAGGTTTATTTAAAACATTAAGTTGATGATTAATACGCCTATTAAATGAATCATCCATAACTTTCTTCCATAATTAATTTTCGAGTTTTATCTTCAATACTTTTTTCTAGTTTATTCATAAATGTTTTTTTATCTAATCCTGTTGGAATTTCATCCATTATTTCTATAGTAACAGTTTTTGTTTTATGTCTATTTGGATATTTTAAAAAACTATTCTTTGGCCAAAATAAACCAGCATTGTGAGCAACAGGTATCACTGGTATATTACATTGAGAATATAAAAAATAAATACCTGACTGATATGGGTAATCGTTTGTTGAAGCATGCAAAGGAACTCTAGTGCCTTGAGGAAAAATTAAAATAGAAGAACCTCTTTTTAAATTTACTTTTGCCACTTTGACTATTTTTTTCAAAGATTCAATTGTATTTTCTCTAATTATTGGGATTGCCCTTCCCTTTAAAAAATATAATCCTATTATTGGAAGATAAATTAATTCTTTTTTTAATACTATTGAAGGCATATCAAATAAACTTGTACACAATACTGTTTCCCAAGCAGATTGATGTTTCACTGCAATGATACAAGGTTTATTTTTATTATAATTTCCAATTATTTTTAAATTTAAACCTAACCATATTTTCATGCCTAAAACTAAAATTCCACCCCATATTTTTGCAATGATTTTGATGAACCAAAAAGGCAGTATTAATATTGGAGACATTATCATTACCAATAAAAAAGTAAGTATGTAAAAATGAAAATTAAATAAAATTGATCTTACTAAATTAATTACCACTTGCTATAATTTCCTAACATTAAATAAATATATCCCATTAGTTTTTGTAAAATTCAATTCTAAATTCTCAACTTCACATAAATGTGAAAAATCAATGGGACTACTTGGATCATCAGATAGAAACAGATGAGATTCTCCTTTTTTCATTTTTTTAATTACTCTTTTTGCTTTTAAAACTGGAAGTGGACATTTTAATCCGATAAAATCTGACTTTTTCAAAAAACACTCCAAAATGAAATTTAATTTAATGATATTAAACTTGTTATAATGTTATCAAGTTAAATGCTATAATTATTATTACAATGAGTATTTGGGGTAAAATTTTTGGAGGAACCAGTGGTTTTGTTGTTGGGGGACCATTAGGTGGGCTATTAGGAATTTTTGCTGGTCATGCTATTGATAAATTTAATAGTAAAAAATTACCCGAGAATATTGCCATAAAACAGGTTAATTTTACAATTGGGGTCATTGCACTATCTGCAAAAATGGCAAAAGCAGATGGAATTGTTTCAAGTAAAGAATTAGATGCTTTCAAAAAAGGATTAATTATAAATCAAAATGAATTAAGAAATGTTGAAAAAGTATGGAATTTTGCAAAACAATCAGTACACGGTTTTGAGAGCTATGCAAAACAACTTGCAAAGTTATTTAAGCCGAGTTCATTCATTCTTGAAAATCTAGTACATTTATTATTCTCAATTGCAAAATCTGACGGTCAGATTACAATTAAGGAAACAAATTTTCTTAAAAAAGTTTCTGATATATTTGGTTTTGATGACAAAAAGTTTAATTTATTTATAGAAATATATACAAACGATCAAAATGATCCTTACACTATTTTACAGTCAAATATAGATGATCCAATAGATTTAATTAATCAAAGAAGGATATTTCTCTTAAAAAAACATCACCCAGATGTTTTAATATCTAAAGGACAGCCATTCGAATTTGTAGAAAAAAATAATCATTATGTAAAAATGATAAATAAATCATGGGAATTTGTAAAAAAAAATCACTATAAATAATTATTTTCAAAATTGCATTTTGTAAAATTATATATAATAATTATTTCAAGAGAGCTTTGTGGTAGCTGCATTGCAGAGGAAAGTCCGGACTCCACAGGAAAAAAATGCTGGGTAACGCCCAGCAGGGGAAACCCTAGGGATAGTGCAACAGAAAATATACCGCCATTTAGGTAAGGTTGAAAAGGTGATGGTAAGAGCTCACCGCAATTGTAGTAATACAATTGGCATTGTAAACCCCATTTGGAGCAAGGCCAAGTAGAAGAAACTACGTTTTCCTGAACGTTTCTGGGTAGGCCGCTAAAGAAAGCTTGTAAAAGCTTTTTAAGATGAATTATCACATTAAAACAGAATCCGGCTTATAAGCTCTCTTTAAAAAAATATAAATTCCCATTGACTCCCAAGAAATCCCATGTTATCCCAAAGTAATAATATTATTAAATTATGAAGTTATTATGTTTTTATCTACTTCTCATAATAAAATCGATAAAAAAGGCAGAGTATCTGTGCCTAGGAACTTTAGAACATATCTTGATTTAGAAGGAGGATCTTTAATTTTATTCAAAAGTTTACAATTCAAATGTATTGAAGGCACTACGCTTAAAAGAATTCGCCAATACGTAGAAGCTATCGATGAAATAGATTCTATGTCAAAAGATGCATCAATTCTTAGAATGATGATGGCTGACTCTTTTGAGATTAAGTATGATAATGAGGGAAGAATTAATATTCCAGAATCTCTTTTGTCTTATAGCAATATCAATAATAGTGCTGTTTTTACAGGAATTGGTAAATCTTTTATGATTTGGTCAGACATAGAATATGAAAGAGAATATCAAAATGCCCAAAAAATTTTACAATCTAGTGGGCCACCTAAACTAATACTTAATAATAAAATTGGTATATCTAATGAATAATTTTCTAGAACATATACCTGTTTTACTTGATGAAATTTTAGAAAATTTAAAAAAATTTAAAATCACCAATGGTATTATTATTGACGCAACTTTTGGTTTAGGTGGATATAGCAATGCAATTTTAGAAAAAACTAATTGTGATGTCTATGGATTTGATAGAGATCCAGATGTTTTAAAATATGCAAATAAATTAAAAAAGAAATACAAAAATAGATTTAAATTTTTTCAAAAAAAATTTTCAGATATTGATGATATACTTTCAAAACAAAATTATTCCAAAAAAAAAGTAAAAGGAATGATTTTTGATTTAGGTGTTTCAAATTTACAATTAACAAAAAAAAATCGTGGCTTTTCATTTAAACTTAATGGTCCTTTAGATATGAGAATGTCAAAAGAAGGCATGAAAGCCTTAGATGTTATTAATAATTACAGTGCTGAGAAGTTATCAGACATTTTTTATAACTTTGGAGATGAATTTTTTTCAAGAAGAGTTGCTCGTCACATTGTGAAATTACGAGAAATAACTCCAATTTCAACTACTCTAGAACTTGCAGATATAATTAGAAAAGCTATTCCTGGGAAACAAAAAAAAATAGATAAAGCGACAAAATCTTTTCAAGCAATTAGAATGTTTATTAATGATGAAATATCTGAGCTTAATAAGGGACTAATAGCATCAGAAAAATTTCTAACATATGAAGGTATTCTATGTGTTGTATCATTTCATTCAAAAGAAGACAAAATTGTTAAAAATTTTTTAAATGTATGCCAGGGTAAAAATAATTTATTTATTTCGAAATTTTTACCACCTGTCGAAAATTCAAAAAAAAGTTTTGATGTAATTACTAAAAAACCAATACTTCCCACCTCTAGAGAAATCAAACTCAATTATAAGGCAAGATCTGCAAAATTAAGAATTGCAAAAAGAACAAAATTTAGTTGTGTTTTTAATTGTGAGGCTGCAGCATGATTAGAATTACTCACATTTTAATTTTAATATCTGTGTTAGGCGTAATTGTCTTTAATTACGAGACTAAAAATAATTATCATCTTAAAGAAAAAGAAATTTCAAAATTGAAAAATTTAATTTCAGAAAAAAAACAAAATATTAAACTTATTAAAGCTGAACTTGCTTATTTATCAAGACCAGAAAGACTTCAATTAATTGCAGAAGAAAAATTTAACATGAAAGAAATTTTGCCGACTGATATCTGGAATATAAACGATATTTCAAAATTATATTTCGAAAAAAATTAGAAAAGGAGCATCAATATGAATTTAAACCTTAAAATACCTAAAAATATTGAAAATGTTCAACCAAAAATTTCAGTTATTGGAGTTGGAGGAGCAGGATGCAACGCAGTTAACACGATGATTAACTCTAAAGTTAGTAATATAAATTTTTTAGTAGCAAACACTGACGGACAATCATTATCAAGAAGTACAGCAAAAACACAAATTCAATTAGGGAAAGATCTTACGAAAGGATTAGGCGCAGGTTCTGATTATACTATTGGAGAACAAGCAGCACTTGAAACAATAGACGAGATTATGATGGAACTTGATGATGTTAATATGCTTTTTATTGCAACCGGAATGGGGGGTGGAACAGGAACTGGCGCTGCACCAATTATTGCCCAAAAGGCAAAAGAAAAAGGTATTCTAACTATTGCAGTGGCTACGAAACCTTTTGAATTTGAAGGTAAAAAAAGAATGGAAACAGCATTAATAGGATTAGAAAAATTAGAGAATTCAGTTGATACATTGATTGTAATTCCAAACCAAAATCTTTTTAGAATAGCTAATGACAAAACAACATTTTCAGAAGCTTTCCAGTTAGCTGATGATGTACTTTATCAGGGAATTATTGGAATAACAGATTTAATTACTTCGCCAGGAATGATAAATCTAGATTTTTCGGATATAAAAACAGTTATGAAAAATAAAGGACAAGCAATGATGGGAACCGGAGAATATTCTGGAGAAAATAGAGCAAAATTAGCTGCAGAAATGGCCCTAAATAATCCGTTACTTGATAATTCCTCAATAGACGGCGCATCTTCAATTTTGTTAAATATTAAAGGTGGTTTAGATTTAGCATTATTTGAAGTTGATGAAGCTGCATCATTGGTCAGATCAAAGGTAAATGAAAACGCAAATATCATCTTTGGATCATCAATTGATGAAACCCTTGATGGGGTTGTTAGTATTTCTGTAGTGGCCACAGGTATCAACCAATCCGTCAAAACCTTAGAAGAGGTTTTTGCAAATGCAAATCAAACTGAAAAAAGTAAAATTGAAGATCAGAATAATCAAAATGATGAACAGATAGATTTAGAGGCAAAAATAGCTGATCTGAATAACATTCCAGATTCAAATAAAATTATCGCTGAACAAGAAAACGATTCTTTAACATTCTTAGAAAAAAAAGAAAAAGAACTATCTGACATTTTTAATGAAAAAGACAATAATTTAACAAATGCAACAGAAGAAAATCAATTTTTGAAAAAAATTTCAAATTTATTTTCAAATAATAAGCAAAAAAATACATTAGAAAAGTTAGAAAATCAAAATGAAGTTTATCCATTAAAAGACGTGGTTGAACATGAAATAAATGATCAAAAAAAGCCTCTTATTGACCTTAATGAAAAACCTATAAAATCAGAGAGTAAAAGTGATCAAATCAGCTTACTTGACATAGACGAAAATGAAAAAACTGAAAATATTGATGATGTGTTAGAGATACCAGCTTTTTTAAGAAGGCAAGCAAATTGAAGAAATGGAAAACATAAAAAAAACTAAGTTTAAACTTTTAATATGCTCTATATCTTTTTTTATGGTTTATTTTGGCGTTGCATCTTCAATGTTAATGATAAAACCTAAAGAAAAAATAAACAAAGAATCAAATTTTAAATTAACTGAAAATAAATTAAAAATAAGAGGAAATATTTATGATAATAATGGTTATTTAATTGCAACAACAATAAGAAAACACGATCTTATTATTAATCCAAGTGTTTTACGAGACCCTAAAAAATTTGAAATAGAATTTAAAAAAATATTTGGAAAACAAGCAAGCTTTAATTTTAAAGATAAATTACACTCAGACTTAAAATATTTGAAAGTGAAGAAGAATATTTCAATTAAGGATTATAATAAAATTCTTAAAATAGGAGAACCAGGTATTAAATTAGAAGAAAGCTATATTAGAAAATATCCAGGAAAATCCCTAGCTGCACATATAATTGGAAAAGTTGACATAGATGGTAATGGTATATCTGGAGTTGAAAAAAAACTTAATAATAAACTTTCATCATCAAAAGATATTCACTTAACTATTGATAGTGGTATTCAAAATATATTCAAAAAATTATTATTAGAACAAATAAGCAAATTTCAAGCTGATGCAGGTGCTGGTATAATTATGAATGCCAATAACGGAAAAATTAAAAGCATAATCTCTCTTCCAGATTATGATAATAACATAAACAATAATCTTCAAAAAAAACAAGTTTTTAATAATGCAACTAAAGGACTTTATGAATTAGGATCAACTTTAAAAATTTTTACTGCGGCAATGGCTATAGAAAGTGGAAAAGTAAAAGATGATCAGTTAATAGATGTTTCTTCTCCTATTTTACTAAGCAAATCACAAAAGATAAGTGATATAAAAAAAATTAATTTCCCAATAAATTTGCCCGAAATTATTGTACATTCAAGTAATATTGGGACTGCAAAGATAGCAACCTCACTGGGACATCATATTCAAAAAAAATATTTTAATTTACTAGGGTTTAACCAAAAAGTGGATATTGAAATCGTCGAAACTTCATTGCCTTCAATTAGATATGATAATCATCCATCTTCTTTGATGTCTAAATCTTATGGATATGGAATTCAAATTTCTCCATTACATTTATCAAAAGCTACCGCTATAACTCTAAATGGTGGGAAGTTAGTTACACCAACATTACTTAAAAAAAAGAAAAAGCCAGAAAAAAATATTCAAGTTCTCTCTAAAAAAACATCTAAAAAATTAAGGAGTATTCTTTATTTAGTTGTAAATGATAAAAACGGAACAGGTAAATCAGCTAAAAGTTTTTATTATCCTATTGGAGGGAAAACTGGAACAGTAAAGAAATTAATTGATGGTAAATACTCAAATACTGAAAACATTGTTGCTTTCACTGGTGCTTTTCCAATTCATAAACCTGAATATGTTTTTACTATTGTAATAGATCAACCTAAACCCCAAAAATTTTCAGCTATGAGAAATACTGCTGGATGGGTTATAGCTCCAATGGTTGGTAAATTAATTAATAGAATTTCTCCTATATTAAAAATTAAGCCATCAAATTTTTTGTCATCTGAATTAGGTTTAAAAAGATATAAAATAAGAGGAGCGTCTCTTTAAATGAAATTTAAAGAATTAATAGATAAAAGTGATTTCTTAAAGGAGAAATTTGAAAAAGTAGAAGGTCATTTTAAAGAGATTGAAGTTAATGGTATTTCAAATAATAGTAAGAATGTAAAAAAAAATTTTATCTTTTTTGCTTTTTCTGGAAATAAAACTAATGGAAATTTATATATTGAAGAAGCTAGAAAAAATGGTGTAAAAATTGTAATATCTCAGGAGAAAAAAGACAAAGATATTATTAACTTGCCAAATAAAGATTACTCTCTAATTTACTCCCATTTGTGCTCATCATTTTACAATAAAAAACCAAAAAATATAGTTGCTGTTACCGGAACAAATGGAAAAACTTCTGTAACAGATTTTTGTCGTCAACTATGGAGCTTTTATGGCTTAAAATCAGCGTCTATTGGTACTATAGGAATAAAAGATTCCTCACAAAAATTTTATCATAAGAGTAAAAGCAACCTCACTACTTTAGACTCAAGTGAATTGAACAAACAGTTATCTAAATTATACGATAAACAAATATCATATGTAGCTTTAGAGGCATCGTCTCATGGGATAATTCAAAATAGATTAGATGGAATTAACTTTAATGGAGCTATATTTACAAATCTTTCTCATGATCATTTAGATTATCATAAAAGTATGAACAACTATTTTAATGCAAAAAAAAAATTATTTTGTGAAAATTTAAAAGATGGAACTTGTGTATCAATTAACTTAGATGACAAGTACGGGATGAAACTTTATAATGAAATCAAAACCAAAAATTTCAAATTTGTTAATTATGGATTTAATAAAAAATGTGAGCTTAAATTAATCGATGTAAAAAAAATTGAAAAGATTTGGCAGTTAAAAATCTCATATAACAAAAAGATATACAAGACTGAGATTGGTTTAGTAGGATATTTTCAAATTTATAATGCATTAGCTTCAGCATCTATTTGCCTAGGTCTCGGAATGAAAGAAGATTTAATTTTCAAATCTTTATCATATCTACAAACTGTTCCTGGAAGAATGCAATTAATTAATCATCATTTATGTAAAGCAACTATAATTATTGATTATGCTCATACCCCAGATGCGCTAGAAAAAGCAATATTATCAGTTAAAAAAATGAATGTCACTGGGAAAGTTTACACTTTATTTGGATGTGGAGGCGAAAGAGATTTTGAAAAACGATCCAAAATGGGTGAAATAGCTTTTAAAAATTCTGATTTCACTATAATTACTGATGATAATCCTAGAAATGAAGACCCATCGAAAATTAGAAAATCCATTATAAACAATAACCCAATAGCTATTGAAATTCCTGGAAGAGATGTTGCAATAAAAAAAGCTATTAGTTTTTTAAAAGATGATGATGTTTTAATCATAGCAGGAAAAGGACATGAACAAACTCAAACAATAGGAATTGAGACTTTACCCTTCGATGATTTTTCAGTTGTTAAAAATACATTAGATAGTCTTAATCTGTGAATACTAATTCTAAAAAGGAAATATTGTGGACAAAAGAGGAATTAATTAGTGCTTCAAATGGTAAGGATGTAACTACAAATTTTTTAAATAATAAAAAAATTAACGGGATAAGTATAGATACACGTTCTATTGAACCAAATGATTTATTTATAGCAATTAAAGGTAAAAATTACGATGGGCACGATTTTTTAGAAAAAGCTGTAGATAAAGGAGCTTCAGGAGTTATTGTATCATGTAAATATAGTGCACTTAAATATAATGGATTATTTGTACAAAATACACATACGGCATTAATAAATTTTGCAGAATTTAGCAGAAATAGATTTAAAGGGAAAACAATTGGTATTACTGGTTCAAACGGAAAAACGACTACAAAAGATATGGCAAAAGTTATCTTTAGTGAATTTGGCAAAACTTTTGCCACTCCTGGTAATAATAATAATATTATTGGGTTATCTCTCTCATTAATGAAATTACCATCTAATTTTAATTTTTGTATTTTAGAACTAGGCATGAGCAAAAAAAATGAATTAAAAAAACTATCTTTAATTGCAAAGCCCGACTTAATTATAATTAGTAATGTTTCAAATAATCATCTTGAAAACTTTGCATCAGAAGAAGAAATAGCCATTGCTAAAAGTGAGATATTTCATGGATTAATAAAAAATGGACAAATAATTCTTAACTATGACAATAAATGGCATAGTTTTCTTAAAAAAATTGCCTTGAATTATACAGATCGAATTATACCATTTGGAGTTAAAAAGTCTATTTTTTCTGTTTTTCAAGAAAAAGACAGTTTTTTAATTAAATCAGAAAATTTTAAAACTAACCTTAACCACCTACCGCATCATTTAGCTTTGAACCTAATAAGTATTTTGACTGTAGTAAAATGTTTGAAACTTGATTTAAATAAAATTAAAGAAAAAATTAAACACCTTTCACCTTCTGATGGCAGAGGAAACCAGTTTAAATTAAGAATAAACGCTAATAAAACAATAACTGTAATTAACGATGCTTACAATTCAAGCCCACATTCTTTAGAGACTTCTTTAACAAATTTATATAAAAATAATTCTAATAAATACGTTTTAATCATAGGTGACATGCTTGAATTAGGACCCAATTCTTATACCTATCATAAAAAAATTGTTCCTTTTTTAAAAAAACTTAACCCAAAAACCTTATTTACAATTGGAAATATATCTAAAATTTTATCAGATAATTTAAAAAATAATGTTGTTTGTAGACATTTTAAAAATATTAAATTTTTAGAAGAAAATTTTGATAAACTTGTTCACAATAATGACACAGTTTTTATTAAGGGTTCAAATGGTACAGGATTATATAAATTTTGTAAAAACTTGGAAAAAAAATATGAACTTGGAGAATAAAATTGTTTCCTGAATTTTTTTTAAACTATGTAGATTATTTTCAACCACTTAATGTATTTAGATATATAACATTTAGAACTGGTGGAGCAATTTTAACAGCTTTAATAATTAGTTTTTTACTAGGCCCTTTTTTAATTCAAAATTTAAAAAAATTTCAATCTATTGGCCAACCTATTAGAGATGATGGTCCAACTAGTCATTTGATTAAAAAAAAAGGAACTCCAACAATGGGTGGTTTATTAATTTTATTTGCTTTTTTATGTTCAACAATTTTGTGGTCTAAATTAGATAATATTCTAGTATGGATAATTTTAATAACATCTACAATTTTTGGTCTTATTGGACTTTGCGACGATTGGTTAAAAGTAAAAAGAAAATCAACTAAAGGACTAAGAGGAAAATATAAGTTATTATTACAAATTTTAACAGCTTTTATAGCTGTATATTTAATAAACCAACAATTCCCAATAGATTATACAAATAGTGTTTCTTTACCCTTTTTTAAAGAGTTAGTCATTGATTTAGGAATTTTTTATTTACCTTTTGGTATTTTGGTTATTGTAGGAAGCTCCAATGCAGTTAATTTAACTGATGGGCTTGATGGGCTAGCAATTGTACCTGTTATGATTGCCTGTCTATCTTTTGCTTTAATTTCATATTTAGTGGGTAACATAAACTTTTCTAATTATCTTCAAATAACCTATGTGCCAGGTGTAGGAGAACTAGCTGTTTTAGCCGGAGCTTTAATTGGAGCAGGATTAGGATTTTTATGGTTTAATGCACCTCCAGCAATGGTTTTTATGGGAGATACTGGTTCATTATCTTTAGGTGCATTTTTAGGATCAACGGCTTTAGCTGTAAGACATGAAATTGTTCTTATAATTATAGGTGGCCTTTTTGTATTAGAAACTGTTTCCGTTATTATTCAAGTTATATCATTTAAACTCACGGGTAGAAGAATTTTTAAAATGGCACCTTTACATCATCATTTTGAACAGAAAGGTTGGGAAGAATCGACAATAGTAATCAGATTTTGGATTATCGCAGTTATATTAGCTTTAATTGGCCTATCATCATTAAAATTAAGATAAAACTTGATTGAATAAATTAAAATGAGAAATTTGACGGGAATACTTGGTTTAGGAATGTCTGGTTTAGCTGCATTTGAATTATTAAAAAAACAAAATAAAAATATTGTAGTTTTTGACGATAAAATTAAACCAAATTTAAAACTTAAAAAGTATTGGAAAAATTATCTTAATTGGGATTGGAATAATTTAAGCAGAATAATTATTTCTCCAGGAATAAAAATTAGTGGTAAAAACAAACATCCAATTGTTAAACTTGCTGAAAACCATAAAGTTAAATTACAAAATGAAATTGAGCTATATTTTGAACAAAAGCCTAAATCGATAATTATCGGGATAACAGGTACAAATGGTAAATCGACTTTAGCTTCATTAGTTTCGCATATTTTATCAGAAAATGAAATTAAAAATATTGTTTGTGGAAACTTTGGGAATCCTGCGTGCTTAGTTAATCCCACTGAAAAAAATATAGTTATTGTTGAATTATCTAGTTATCAATTACTCTCAATACCTAGTTTAAAGATAGACTTAGGTATTATAACTAATATTTCAAATGATCATATAGATTACCATGGTAATTTTGACGCATATCTAAATGCAAAATTAAGATTAATTGAAGCTATTAAAGATAATGGGTATTTAGTAGTAAATCATAAAGATATTTTTTTAAAAAATAAAATTACACAAAAATTAGGTAATTTTAATGATGTTAATGTAATAAATACATCTGGAAAAGAAATAAAATGTAATAATCTTTTGGGAGAACATAACAAAATTCTTTTTGAGATTTCGTTTTTAATATCGAAAAAGATTGGTGTCAAAACATCATCAATCAAATCATCAATTTTTAATTTTGTCCCATTACCTCATAGAATGGAAGTTGTTTACAAATCAAGTTATCTTGAAATTATTAATGATAGTAAAGCTACAAATGGTGAATCTGCTTCAGCTGCATTGAAATCATATCAAAATATTCATTGGATTGCAGGTGGACTAGAAAAAAAAGATGGTTTAGGAAAAGCAATTAAACACTTACAACAAGTTGAAGCAATCTATTTATTTGGAAGCTCTCAAAAGAGATTTTATAACCAAATAAAAGAAACAAGTTTTAAAAGAAAAATTTTTCTTTTTAATAATTTAAATGAATTAATAAAATACATATTTGAAAAAATATCAAAAATTAAAAATGACAAGCTCACAATACTATTTTCACCAGCTGCCGCAAGTTTTGATGAATATAAAAATTTTGAGGAAAGAGGCGAGATTTTTAAAAAAGAAGTATTTAAACAATTAAAGAGAATTAATAAATGATGCTTTCACGTTCTGATAGATCAAGTTTTTCAATTTGGCTTTGGACAATTGACAAATGGATTTTATTCAGTTTTTTTACTTTATTATTACTTGGAATGATATTTATTCTTACATCTTCAAGTACATTAGAACTAAAACTAAACAAAGAGAGTTATTATTTTTCAATAAAACATACAATCTTTGTAATATTGAGTTTTTTGATAGCAGTAATTTTGAGTAAATTAAACTTTCACAAAATTAAATTCCTATCGCTTGTAGGTTTTGGATTACTTCTTGCTGCGTTATTATATTGTCTTCAATATGGTTCCGACATTAAAGGAGCTAAAAGATGGATTGATGTCTTTGGGCAATCATTACAACCTAGTGAATTTATAAAACCATTTTTTATAATTATTAATGCTTGGCTTTTAACTATCTGGAAATCAACCCAAAAAAATAAATTTTTATTCTTTTCAATCTTATCCATCTTATCAATTGATATAATGCTATTATTGCAACCTGACTTAGGCATGACACTATTAATAACAACAATATGGATTTTTCAATTATTGATAACAGGAATTCCAATAATTTTTTTTATTTCTTTAATATTTGTAATTCCAATAGTAATTTTATTAGCTTATAATTTTTATTCTCATGTATATGTAAGAATTAATGATTTTATTTTTGGCACAAATTTTCAAGCTAACCAAGCATTGAAATTATTTAATGATGCCGGTTACTTTGGTAAAGGTATTGGCGAAGGGTCCTTAAAAAATAATTTGCCTGATGCACATACAGATTTTATTTTTTCAGTAATAGCTGAAGAATTTGGTATAATTGTATGTCTAATAATAATTTTAATTTATACGATTATTATTTTAAGACCTCTCATAATTGCCTTTAATTGTAAAGATATTTTCCAAATATTAAGTTTATCTAGTTTATCAGCTTTGATTGGTGTCCAATCATTGATACACATATCAAGTAATTTATCTCTAATTCCAACAAAAGGCATGACATTACCATTTTTATCTTATGGAGGATCATCAACAATTTCTGCAGCAATAATTATTGGTTTTTTACTAAGTTTAACAAGAAAACAAATTGATTTTAGCGAAGTAAATTTAGACATAGAAGATTATAAATGAGTATTAAATCAAAACAACACAATATAATTACATTAATAGCTGGAGGAACAGGTGGCCATATTTATCCTGCTTTAGCTATTCTATATGAAATAAAAAAAACAAATAAAGTAATTTTTATAACTGACGAAAGAGGATACAATTACATATTAAATGAAAAAAATCTAATTAATCAGAAAAATTTTGAAGTTATAATTATAGATGTAATAAGTCCTTTTAAAAAAGGTTTAATAAATAAATTTAAATTTTTATATTTTTTTATAAGTTCTTTTATTAAATTGACGCATTTTTATTTTAAACATAAACCAAAAACTCAAATTGGTTTTGGTGGTTACACCACTATACTACCTTGTTTAATAGGAAAAATGTTATTTAAAGTTGAATATTTTATTCATGAACAAAATGCAATAATGGGAAGAGCAAACAAGATTTTAGAACCTTTTGCATCAAAAACATTTATACCATTTGATAAAATTATACCTTTAAAACACATTAATAAGAGAATTTACTCAGGCACACCTATAAGGAAAGAAATCAAGTCTATAAAAATAAAAAAAAATTATAATAATAAACTAAATATTCTTATTTTTGGAGGAAGTTTGGGTTCTGAATTCTTTTCAATCTCATTAGTAAACTCATTAATAAATCTAAACCCAAAAGTTAAGAAGCAGTTAAATGTATTCCATCAGGTGATAAATTCAAAAATAAAAAAGGTAAAACAATTATATAGAATTAACAATGTAATGTCTGAAGTTAAATCTTTTTTCCCAAATATAGAAAAATATTATAAAAAAACAGATCTTATTATTTGCAGAGCAGGAGGATCTACGATAGCTGAAATATTGTTTTTGAAAATACCTTGCATAATAATACCATTAAAAAATTCGATGGATAATCATCAAGCAATTAATAGTCAATTTATTAATGATAATAAACTTGGTTGGGTAATAAATGAAGACAATTTTGAAAATAAAACCTTGATAAAAATAATTGAGGACATAGTTACCAAAAATTTACATTTAGAAAAAATAAAGCTAAATTTAGAAAAATATAATAATAAAAATGATAGAAAAAAGAAATATAAATCTCCTAATGAAATTCTCTCGAAATATATAATAAAATGAAATTATAATGATAATTAATATACCTAAAAATTTTGGTTTTTTTCACTTTGTTGGTATCGGCGGCATTGGAATGAGTGGGATAGCTGAAATTTTAATAAAATCTGGTTATGAAGTACAAGGAAGTGATGTATCTTCATCAAAGATAATTGATCGTTTGATTTCTTTAGGTGTTAAAATATTTATAGGACATGACAAAAATAATATTAAAAACGCAAGTATAGTAGTTTATTCATCTGCAATTAAACAAAATAACCCTGAAATTGTAGAGGCAAAAAAACTATTCATCCCTATTATTCATAGATCTGAAATGCTTAGCGAGTTAATGAAACTTAAAAAGTCAATAGCTATTGCAGGTACACATGGAAAAACAACAACTACATCCCTAATTTCAAAAATTCTAGATACTAATAAAATGGATCCAACGATAATTAACGGTGGGATTATTTCCTCTTTGGCAAGTAATGCAAAATTAGGTCAAGGTGAATGGATGGTTGTAGAAGCAGATGAAAGTGATGGTAGTTTTTCAAAGTTAGTGCCTACCGTTGCAGTTATTACAAATATCGACTTAGAACACCTCGATTTTCATAAAAATGAAAAAAATTTAGAGAATGCATTTATAAATTTTATATCTTCAATTCCATTTTATGGATTTTGTTCGGTTTGCATTGACCATCCAAGGGTGCAAAAAATATTCTCAAATTTAAAAAATAGAAAAATTATAACTTATGGATTATCGCCAAATGCAGATGTTAAAGCTGAAAATATTATAGTAAAAAACCAAAAAATGTACTTTGATGTCACCTATAAAAATAAAACTAATGAAGAAAATTATACAATCAAGAATATTTCCTTTTCAATGCTTGGACTTCATAATATACAAAACGCTCTTGCTTCAATATCAATTGCTTTAGAATTAAACATAAAACCAGATATAATAAAATTAGCTTTAAAAAATTTCAATGGTGTTCAAAGACGTTTTCAGTTGATAGATACATTTAAGCATACAAAAATAATAGACGACTATGGCCATCATCCAGAGGAAATTAAAGCAGCCTTAAGCGCTACTAAATTAATAGCTGAAAAAAGCAAAGTTTTGGCTATATTTCAACCACATAGATATTCTAGATTAAAAAATCACTTTAACGAGTTTTGCTCTTGTTTTAACGATGCTGACGAAGTTGTTTTATTAAATGTATATGCTGCAGGTGAAAAAAAAATTGCAAATTGTAATAATATTGATCTTGAAAATGGAATAAGAAATTATGGTCATAAAAATGTTACCTCCATAATAAATGATGAAGATATTTATAAAATTATTTTAAAAAAAATTAATAATTATCAAATTATTATTTTTTTAGGAGCGGGTAGTATAACTAAAATAGCAAATAATCTAAAAAACAAATTAGAAATTTTAAGTAAATAATGAGTAATATGATTAGCACAACCTCATTAATTAAGAATAAAAAAATGAGCAACTTAACATGGTTCGGCGTTGGTGGATGCTCTAAATATTATTTTCAACCTTTATCTGAAGAGAATTTAATTTCTTTCTTGAAAGATAATCAATTAGATCTACCAATATATCCTTTAGGGGCAGGATCCAATATAATCATAAGAGACGGAGGTTTTGATGGAATAATTATTCACTTTAATAAATTGAAAGAAATTTTTATTGATAAACAAGGAATTATAACTGCCTATTGTGGTGCTATGGATGCTGATGTTGCTAGGTTTGCAAGAAATCATTCAAAAACTGGACTAGAATTCTTAATCGGCATACCTGGAACTATTGGTGGTGGCATAAAAATGAATTCAGGCGCATACGGATCTGAGATTAAAAATATTTTAATTGACGTTACTGCAATAAATAAAAATGGGATTTTAAGAAAATTCACAGTTAAAGACCTTCAACTAGATTATAGAACAAATAAATTAAGTCATGAATGGATGTTTTTAAAAGCAAGATTTAAATCAAATGACGGCTCTAAAGAACAAATTCAAGAAAAGATGAAAGAAATAATTCAATCTAGAAAAATGAGTCAGCCAACTGGACAAAAAACTGGTGGAAGTACATTTATGAATGGAAAGAATTTTAAAGCGTGGGAACTTATAGATAATTCGGGTTGTAGAGGATTAAAAAATGGTGGTGCTATTATTTCTAATAAGCACTGTAATTTTATAATTAATGAAAATAATGCTTCAGCAACTGATATTGAAACACTTGGAGAAATTGTTAGAAAAAAAGTTTTTGAAAAAACAGGAAAAAAACTTAAATGGGAAATTAAAATTGTTGGTGAAAATTGAAAAGTAAAAAAATACATGTTGCTTTTTTAATGGGAGGTTTAAGTTCTGAAAGAGAAGTTTCATTAAATTCAGGAAATGCGTGCTATGATGCAATTGATAAAGAAAAATATTATGCTACAAAAATTATTGTTGATAAAAACTTTTATGATCAAATTTTAACTATTAAACCTGATATTTGTTTCAATGCACTACATGGTTCATTTGGTGAAGATGGGACAATTCAATCTTTTTTAAATAAAATTAAAATGCCATATACGCATTCTGGAGCAAATGCATCTGCAATAGCAATGAATAAGTTATTAACAAAAAACTATTTAAGTCTATTTTCTGAAAATACAGCAGAAAAAATTATTTTCCCAAAAACATATAATTTTAAATCACTTAATGAATATAAAAAATTTTTGCCACTAGTTTTAAAACCAATAAGTGGCGGTAGTTCCGTTGAAATAAATATATTAAATAATGAAAATGATTTAAGTCATTTTAAAGATAAATTATTTAGTAATCAATTCATAGTAGAACCTTTGGTTGGTAATAGAGAATTGACTGTATCTGTTTTAGAAAACAAACCATTAATCGTCACTGAAATTATTTCAAAAAAAAATTTTTTTTATGACTATAATTCAAAATATTCCTCAAATGGTTCTATACATATATTACCTGCGAAAATACCGAAAGCTATTTATAATAAAGCTATAAAATGGGCTGAAATTGCTCATAAACTCTTAGGCTGTTCAGGTATCTCAAGAAGTGATTTTAGATTTGATGATAGTAAAAATTTATTATATATGCTTGAGATAAATACTCAACCAGGAATGACTAAAACATCATTATCACCTGAACAAGCTGAGCACTGTGGAATAACTCTAACTAAATTAGTCGATAAATTAATAACAACAGCAAAATTTGAGAAGGTTTAGTAAAATTAAAAAATTTGTTTTTTTTTTCAATTTAAAAATTTTAATTTTATTTATATCAATATCTTTAACTTTTTTAATTATATATCTCTCTTATTTTAAATATAAAAATTATGTTTTAGAACAATTTAT
>CABZCK010000013.1 GCA_902524215.1 uncultured SAR116 cluster alpha proteobacterium | reverse complement strand
TGGTAACTAATGTCATAAAAAAAGAAGTTAATGACATATTACAAGGTAAATATCAACAATGTGTTTTAGGTACTGTAGATCAAAATGAATACCCATACTTATCAAAAGTGATACCTCTTTATTATAAAGAAAAAATATTCCTTTTACTTAGTGATTTAAGTGACCATACACAAAATTTAAAAAAGAATAAAAAAGTAAGCATATATTTTGCTCTAGAAGAAACTCATAAAGAGAGATTAAATAATCCTAGACTTACTTTGTTAGGATTAATTGAAAAATTAAAGTTAAATAAAAATGACGAATTATTTGTAAAATTATTAAAAAAATATGCCCTTATTGAAAAGAGTTCAAAAATGTGGGGTAAATTTTTAGATTTTAACTTTTATGAATTTAAAATTCAGAATTCTATATACGTGAAAGGGTTTGGAAAAGCATATAAAAACGTATTTTGATCATAGTGATTTTTTTAAAAATACTTCAAAATTAAATCCCTTAGTTGATTAATGGTTACTTTTCTAAATAAAATTAATAAAACAAAATTAAACAACCAATAAATAAACCTAAAATTTTTAATAAAAAATATTTAGCTTTAATTATAGAAAATGAAAACATTAACAAACAAATTGAAATTTTAAACATTGCAATTAATGCTTCTATAGGAGTTGATCCTAACTTTATTAAACTTGGATTTGAAACCATGCCTAAAGGAATAAAATATAACCCTAAACCTAAAATCATAGAAGTTATAGATACTTTTACCCAGTTTTCATTTACCATTCCAGCTGCGATAAAAACTGTTCCACATACTGGAGGAGTTATAGTAGACAAAAGAGCAAACCAAAATACAAATAAATGTACAAGAAGTATGTCTAATCCCATATCAATCAAGGCTGGCCCAGCTACAGTTACACAAATTATATAAGCTGCAGTAGTTGGAACTTCCATTCCTAGAATCAAACATGCTAAAGCAGTAAATAATAGTGCCAGCCATACATTATTGTTTGAAAATGACATTATTAAAGATGTTAACTTTATGCCCAGTCCTGTCATTGCCAAAACACCAATAATCAAGGAAGCACATAAAATTATCGAAGCAATTAAAGAAATTTGTTTGCCACATAAATTACAAGCTTTTTTAAATCTATCAAACCCTATCTTAATATCAAATTTTGTATTTAGATTAAAAAATAATAGTACAAATGATAATAAAATTGCTATTGAAGCAGAAAATTGCGGAGTAAAGCCACTAAACATAAAAAATAACAAGATAAAAAATGGGATAAGAAAAAATATAAATGTAAAAAAAACTAAATTTTTATTAGGTGTATCCTTTTCTGGCAAAGGCTTTAAATTATAAATACCTGAATAAAAATTAATACCAATCCAAACTGTAAAAAAAAATAATAATGCAGGAAGAAAAGCAGCAACAATTATTTCATCATAAGGTATGCCTGTTAACTCCACCATAACAAAAGCACCAGCACCCATAAGTGGAGGCATAATTTGCCCTCCAGATGAAGCAACTGCTTCTACAGATGCTGCTAACTTTTTTGGGTACCCAAGTTTTTTCATTGTTGGCAATGTGATTGAACCAGTAGATGCAACATTAGCAGAAGCTGAACCAGATATAGACCCAAATAATGCTGATGAAATTATTGAAACTTTTGCTGCACCCCCTTTTAACTTTCCAGCAAAAAACTTTGCAATGTTCATGAAACCTTCTCCTGCCTCTCCAGCATTTAAAAAACATCCGAATATTACAAAAATTGACACAATCGTAACCGAAACATTAGTTAAAGACCCCCAAAGTCCAGTTTCAGCAATGGTTAAGTTACCTAAAAAACTATTAACAGGTATTCCAGGATGACCAAATTCTCCAGGTATCAAATACCCAAACATGCCATATAACAAAGCAATGAGCGTAACTAATGGTAAAGGCCAACCGACTGATCTTCTAGCCATTTCTAAAACTAAAAATAATAAAAATAAACTTAGTATGAGTTGAAATTCATTTTCGATAAAACCATATTGATCAGATAACAAATTATGATTTAAAGCAATCCATAAACAAAATAAAACACCGAGAACAGCTAAAACTATATTTATAAAAGAAACTTTTTTATCATTTTCTGAATATAAAAAAATCCATGGTATAGCAAAAGCCATATGAATGGGTCTTGAAACTAAATTTGGTATCAATCCAGAAAAAATTAAGTACATATGAAAAATGATTGACCCTAGGCCAATCATTATCCATATATTTTTATCAATTCTCATTAATTATGATGAGAAGATATTTTTACGCCTTTTTCTTTATAATATTTTAATGCACCTAGGTGAATTTTAGTTGAAATATTATTAATCATGTTAAATTCAACACCATTCCACCACTTAGCAGCTTGACCTAATGAATTTTTACTTTCCCAAAAAGTTTTAGTTAAGTTATAAGCAACATCAAAACTCATATCTGTTGTAGTATAAGTAACTACTGGTAATGAAGTTGTTTGAATATCAGAACTCTGGCCTTTATAAGTTCCACTAGGTATAATTAACTTAGTTCTTTTTGTTTTTTTAATTTGATCATCTGATAGTGAAATTACATTTACTCCGAGTGAAGAAGCAGCTTCAATAACATTTGGAGCTGGATAAGATCCAGCTGTAACAAAACCATCAATTTGACCATTCTTTAGTGCGGGAACAGCATTTGACAATTCTACATTTGCCAAATTAACTTTGCCTTCCAAACCAAACATCTTAAGGTATTTTGTACCCTCTCTAGCACCAAAAGAACCTTTACCAATTAATATTGATTTTCCAGACATTTCTGAAAATTTGTTAACTCCTGATTTTTTTGACATAACAAAATGCATAGTTAACGATGGAATTGGAAATAAGGCTCTTATATCTGAGTATCTAGGGTCACCCTTTCCTTTAAACATAGCTTTTTCAGCGATAGCTAGTTTTATTAAAACTGGTGGTGTAGTAAATACATAATTACCTTTTCTAGCCTTAACTTCTTTAACATTTTGTACAGAACCTTGACTCTCTTCTACGGTTACAATAATTGAACCATTTGAGTTTTTTTTCATCGCTTCAGCTATTTGAACACCCATTTGATAATATGATGATGTCGATTTAGCTGATTTGTATGTTATTTTAGAATCTGCAAAAGTTAAAGTACTAGATAATAAATAACCTAAAAGTATTGTAAAAATATAAAATAACTTCATAAATCCTCCCCAAGTTACTTTTTGTACAATAACTATAGTAAAATTAAATTAAAATGAAATTAAAAAGGAAATTTAGATACAGATCCTTGTCTGTAAATTTTTAATTCTTTATCTTTTGATACTGGAATACATGTAAAAGTTGGTGGGTTTAAACCAACATCCCTTAATTCCAACCCTGCATTTTGAGCATTTGTAAAACATTCAGCAGCTGATTTATATCTTAAGCCACTTACAAATACGTCTTGATTAAAAAACCATAATAATAGGAATTCCATGTTAAACATGTAATCTTACAAAGCGACATTTCAAGTCACTTTGTAAGACAATATTATATTAGATTACTTTTAATGGTATCTTTTTAGGTTTTCTTTCCTCAGGAATTTCTCTTTTAAGAACAATACTTAAAAGTCCATTAGATAAGTTTGCCTCTTTAACATCCACATACTGTTCTAATCTAAACTTTTGTTCAAATGATCTTTTGGCAATTCCATTATAAAGATATTGAACATTTTTATCTTGAACGTCACTCATGATTTGTCCTTTAACTGTGAGAACACCATCATGTACATCAATATTAATATCTTTTTTATTGAAACCAGATACTGCTAAAGTTATTTCATACTCATCATCAGAATGTCTAATAATATCATAAGCAGGGAATGAACTATGTTTTTGGTTATTAAAATTCTCTAGTTCGTTGAAGAGATTATCAAATCCAACAAAAGAGCGTAGAGCTAGTGTTGGTAATATTGTCATAATATACTCCTTTAAAAGCAAGTTAGCGAAAATCCCATTATGGCGATTTTCTGATTTAATAGACATCCATTAAATGCAATGTCTAGTGATGATATGGTTAATTAATTTGAAATTTCAATAGTATATTGTATATTTTTTCTATGTTTATTTCAGAAATTAAAATTGAAACTTATAATATCCCTTTACCTGAACCAGTGGAAGCGTATGCAGCTGGTATAATGAAATCTTTTGATTTAGTCATATGTAGAGTAACAAATGATAATGGCATTGAAGGAGTTGGTTATATTACAGTTCACGAAAATCAAGGAAAAGCCATTGCTCAAATAATAAAGGATAGTTTTGTAGATTTGCTTAAAAATAAGGATCCAAGATATATTGAGTATTTATGGAGCCTTATGTGGAAAAAGGTTCATTACGCTGGAAGAGGAGGTCCTGTGAGCTTTGCTGTTGCGGCTGTGGATGTGGCATTATGGGATCTAAAAGGGAAATATCTAAATGAACCATTATGGAGTTTATTAGGTGGATATCAAAAAAATGTATTATGTTACGCAGGCAACATAGATTTAAATTTTTCAAAAGACAAGTTATTAGCTGAAGCTACGAAATCTCTTGATCAAGGGTTTAGAGCAATCAAAATGAGACTTGGTAGAGAAACATTAAAAGAAGATTTGGAAAGACTAGATGCAATGAGAAGTCACTTACCTAGTGATATTTCATTGATGGCTGACGCCAATGAGGCATGGTCTGTTAATCAAGCCATGAAAGCATTCAACGAGATTGAAAAGTTTAATTTAGTTTGGTTAGAGGAACCAATCCAACCTGACGATTTTGAAGGTTATAAATATCTAAGGTCTATGGGAAAAGTTCCAATTGCAGCAGGAGAAAATTTACACACACTAGCCGAAATGAATTTATTAATAAAAAATAATGGTGTTGATTATGTTGAACCAGACTTAACTACTTGTGGTGGTATAACAACTTATATGAAAGTTGCAAAACTTGCTGAAATAAATAACTTACCTGTGGTTTCACATGGTGTCCATGAACTTCATGTTCATTTACTAGCAGCTTGTCCAAATGCATCATATATGGAATTTCACGCTTGGAAAATTGATGATTATATAGAAGAAAAACTTTCAATAAATAATGGATACTCTCCTGCCCCAGACAAACCTGGTCATGGGGTTGTGTTTGATTTTGAAAAACTCTCAAAACTTAAGATCGATTAACTATCCATGAAAAATGAGATAAGATCAATCAGTAACAAGATGCATGAACGTGGTTTAAGTTCAGATAAACAAGAATTTGGATCATTTTATTTATTAAGATTTTTAGGTGCTGAAATAAATTTTGAGCCAAACAAATGCATAGTTTCATTAGAATCTGTTCCACCAATGTTTAACCCTCAAGGTACTCTTCATGGAGGAATAATTACAACCATTATGGATATATCAATGGGACATTTAATAAAAAATGAACAAAGCGCAGGAACTACTTTAGAATTAAAAGTGAATTTTATGTCAGCTATTAAACATGAAAAAATTAAATGTATTGGATCTTTTTTAAAAAAAGGACGAACTATAAGTACACTAGATTCTCAATTATTTAGAGAAGATGGAAAATTAGCTGCATACGCTACATCAACGTGGAAAATTTTATAAGTCTTCTTTTAACTTGCAGTATTCTTCTCCCGACATTTCAAAATATTTTATATTTGGATAATTTAATTTCATCGGTTTAGGGTCAACAATTTCAATTGGTATATTATTTGACATACCTATTCTTAATGCAATTGATGTAATATTCACACTAAAGGACGTGCCAATAAATATCATTTTTTTTGCTGCATTCATCCATTCTTCAGCTTCAGAAAATCTATAAATTTCTGTGTACATTTCATCAAATAATAATACAAAAGGTTTTAAAGAAAATTTAATTTTAGGTTTAAAATTGTTTGTTTCTAAAATTTTAAATTTATCAAATAACGATGAAATTAATCTATTATCTTCAAGTGAAGGATCAATCTCGTTCCAATTTGCATCAATAGGTATTTGATACTCCATTTCATCTTGATAAGTAATGACTTTATCTAATCTTCCGTGAATACTTATATAATTTTTATTTCCAGCCTTAGCATCCAAACCATCAATATTTTGAGTTATAAGATTTTTATTAGACAGCCATTTATGTACAAAATTTGGTTTTGCATCCTTATATGCGATAAATCTTTTAAAATACCATAGTAAAAATTGGTCTGGGTAGTTTTCAAACATATATCTAGTTGCCATTTCTTGTGGTGTATAATTAACGCTACCTACTGTCCAAAATCCATCACTACCTCTAAATGTTGGTATCCCACTTGCTGAACTAACACCAGCACCAGTTATATATAATTCTTGCAATTTTTTACTTCTAAATAAATATTTTGTGTATATGTTATGATTAAATAATATTAATTCTAATTTTATATGCAAACTATAATAGAAATCAAAAACCTTAGAAAGATATATAAAGATAATAAAGTTGCTTTAGATGATGTGAATCTTAATATTTTTAAAGGCGAGATCATTGCATTATTAGGACCAAATGGTGCCGGTAAAACTACATTAATATCTAATATATGCGGAATATCTTCCATCACATCTGGTGATATAAAAGTTAATGGTTTTGATGTAGTAGATAACTATAGAGAGGCCAGAAAATGCATTGGTATAGTACCTCAAGAATTGTCTTTTGAACCTTTTGAAAAAGTTATTAATACAGTAAATTTTTCAAGACAATTATTTGGCAAAAAACCTGACGAAAAATATATTGAAAATTTATTAAAAAAATTAAGTTTATGGGATAAAAAAGATCAAATCATTAGATCTCTATCCGGCGGAATGAAAAGAAGAGTTTTAATTGCCAAGGCATTAAGTCATGAACCAGATGTCCTTTTTTTGGATGAACCAACAGCTGGCGTAGATGTCGAGCTTAGAAAAGATATGTGGAATACTATTAAAAACCTACAAAACAGCGGCGTTACAATTATTTTGACTACTCATTATATTGAAGAAGCAGAATTAATGGCAAACAGAATTGCTGTTATTAATAATGGGAAAATTTTATTAATTGATAAGAAGGATAATTTAATAGATAGAATGAGTAAAAAAACTTTAATAATTCATACAAATAGTAAAATTAACAAAATAGATAAAGCTTTAGGAAAATTTAAACTACGTATTAGTAAAGATAAAAAAAATTTAGAATATGATTATAGCCCCAATAAGAAAAAAACAGGGATAACTACTTTACTTAATGAGATAAAGAAAACTGGAATTGAGTTAATAGATGTTCAGACCAAACAATCTAATCTTGAACAAATATTTGTTGAGATTTTAAAGAATGATTAATTTTAGATCGATTAAAGCTATTTATATTTTTGAAATGTCACGCACATTTAGAACTCTTATCCAAAGTCTTGTTTCTCCAATATTATCAACAGTTTTATATTTCATTGTCTTTGGAACAGCAATTGGAAATAACATAAACTTTACAAATGAGATTCCTTACGGTGCATTTATAGTACCTGGTTTAGTTATTTTAACTATTTCAATGCAAAGTGTAAACAATGCATCATTTGGTATATTTTTCCCCAAATTTCTTGGTACTACTTATGAAATTTTATCTGCTCCAATTTCATATGTTGAGATTGTTATTGGTTATGTAGGTGCTTCTGCGACTAAATCATTTTGTCTTGGATTATTGATTTTAATGACCTCAACTTTTTTTGTTGATCTCGATATCAAATTTCCAATTTTGATGTTGTGTATGCTACTATTATCCTGTGTATCATTTAGTTTATTAGGTTTTATTATTGGAATTGTTTCAGATAATTTTGAACAAATAAATTTTGTGCCAATGATAATTATCACACCATTAGTTTTTTTAGGAGGTAGTTTTTATACCATTGATGTGCTTCCAGATTTTTGGCAAACAATTACATTATTTAACCCTATATTTTATCTTGTGTCTGGTTTTAGATATTCTTTTTTTGGTACAGGTGAAGTTAATATTATAATAAGTATATTTTCAATTTCTTTGTTTATTTTACTATGTATAATAATTATATGGAGAATTTTTAAAACAGGTTACAAAATTAAAACATAGGAATAAAAATGAAATTATATAATTTTACACTTGCTCCAAATGGAAGAAGAGTGAAAATTTTTTTAAAGTTTAAAAATAAAGAAATACCAGAACAAGAAATTAATGTTAGAGAAGGCGAACAATTCAAAGAGCCTTTCAAATCTATGAACCCATTTAATTGCGTTCCCTTTCTTCAACTCGATGATAATACAATAATCTCTGAAAGTATTAGTATTTGTAGATATTTAGAAGAGGAACATTTTCCAGAACCTACTTTATTTGGATCTACACCTAAGATGAGAGCATATATTGATATGTGGAACAGAAGGTTAGAATTAGACGGCTATTCTCCTTTAGGGAATGCAATAAGAAACAAATCATCATTTTTTGTTAATAGAGTATTAGCAGGCACAAGAAATGATATTAAACAAATACCAGAAATTGTTGAAAGAGGCATACAAATGATCGAATTGCTTTTTCAAAGAATTGATCAACATCTTGAAGAAAACAAATTCATTTGTGGTGAACAATTTACTATTGCTGATATAACGGGATATTCAATTTTTAAATCATGTGAATTATTAAAATTTGAAATACCAAAAACATTGCCAAATACAATAAGATGGCGAGATACTCTATACAAACAAGATTGTTTCGATGTCTGAAAAAGAAAAAGTTTGTATCGTTACTGGAGTTGGTCCTGACAAAGGTACTGGCGCTGAAATAGCAAAACTTTTTGGTAAAAAAAAATATAAAGTTGCAATGATTGCAAGGAATAAAAAAAATTTAAATGATTTAGAAAAAAAATATAAAAACATTTTTTCCTATCCTTGTGATGTAGGTGATTTGGAAAAATTTAAAAAAACCTTAAAGAAAATAAAAAATAATTTAGGTCCCGCAGATGTTGTAATACATAATGCTCCAAGTGCATCAAGAGGAAGTATATTAAAATTAAATCCTAATGATTTAGAACTTAATTTTAGAGTAAATACAACAGCCCTATTACATCTTGTAAGAGAAACTTTGCCAAGTATGTTGTCCCAAAAAAAAGGAAGTATTTTAATAACTGGTAATACTGCAGCAACTAGAGGTAAATCACATTGGGGGTTTTTTGCGTCTACAAAAGCAGCTCAAAGAATTTTGGCTGAATCAATTGCAAGAGAATTTGGTCCAAAAGGTATACACGTTGCTTATTTCATTATTGACGCAGCTATCGATACACCAAGAACACGTCCTTACATGCAACCGGACAAACCAGATGATTATTTCTCAAAACCAACTGCAATAGCAGAAGAAATGTATAAAACAGTGCTTCAGGATAAATCAACGTGGTCTTTTCGAGTAGAGTTAAGACCATTCGGTGAAACATGGTAAAACTTTATGGATAAAGTAGCAATAATAACAGGTGCTGCAAGAGGCATTGGTCTCGCTACAGCTAAAATATTCTTACAACAAAATTATAAAGTTGTAATAGTTGATAGAGACAAAAATGAAGTTAATAAACTTAAATTAAAAAATGACAAATTATTAAAATATATTTGTGATATATCAGATCCCAAAAAAAATAAAAGTATGATTGAGGATATTTATAAATGGGGGAAACGAATAGATATTTTAGTAAATAATGCCGGTGTAGCTGATTTTGGAAAAATTGAAACTGTAAAATTTAAAAATTGGCGTAAAATCATGGATACAAATTTAGATGGTACCTTTTTAACTACACAAAATGTAATAAAATATTTAAAAAAAACTAAAGGAAATATTATTAATATCGCATCAATATCTGGATTAAGAGCATCAACTTTAAGGATTGCATATGGAACTTCAAAAGCAGCAATTATACAATTAACTCAACAACAAGCTATAGAATTAGGCGAATTTGGGATAAGAGTAAATTGTGTCTCACCAGGGCCTGTAAAGACTAAATTAGCTCAAGCAGTGCACACTCCTGACATTGTGAAAGCTTACCATGATTCAATACCACTTAACAGATATGGCATGGAAAATGAAATTGCTGAAGCAATTTTTTTCTTATCCTCTGAAAAAGCAAGTTATATAACTGGACAAAATTTATCAGTTGATGGTGGTTTCGAAGCATCTGGTGTCGGACTCATTTCATTAAGAGAAAGTTAATCAATATTGATAAAACAATAAAATATCATAATTATACTTTAAATAAAATTTCTGTGAGATCATTTAATTTTTCATCAGGAAAAACTTCTCTATTTAACAATTGAAAGTCTGTATCAAAACACACTGACATTGCTGAACAATAGACAGAACGAGCATCTAAGGTAGAGTTTAAATCTCTTCCTTCAAATAAATTTTTATTTTTAATACCAGGCCAATCTGCATAGACTTGAGATTTTTTAACTAAACCACCACCTAAAAGAATCGAAGTACCATAACCATGTTCTGTTCCATATCCATTATTTTGAACTAATGTTCTTCCAAATTCAGTAAGTGTAATTACTAAAGTATTTTTAAAAGAGTTACCTAATGTTTTTTTCAAAACATCAAATGTATAATCTACTTGTTTAAGTTTTTGTCCATGCTCACCATCTGCACCCCCTTGTGCAGCATGAGTATCAAAACCAAACACTTCAAACACAGCAACTCGAGGACCATCATTTTTTTTAAGCTCTGAACCTGCAATCCTTGCAAGTGTTTTTAAATTTTTATTATTTGGAGATTTGGTCATAGAGATTGGCCTACTAATTAGTTTATCAAAAGATTTTTTTAATAGAGGTTCGTCATCATAATGATGTTTTAATATATCAACTAAATTTCTAGTTGGCATACTCAACTTCGAAGGAAAAAAATTATCTTGATTTGCTTTACCCCTTAATAATAAAGGCATAGGTAAAGACAAGGACAAGCCCTCTAATCCAGCAACATCAATTCCCCTTCCAAGCCATCCTGTTTTCAACTTATAAGGTATTGTACCACCACTTTCCATTAAATTTTGACCGTCAAAATGTGACCTGCCAGTGTATGGAATATTTGTTGCATGAACAATTGAAGCTTCATTTGATTTCCACAATTTGTGGAAACCTGAAAGTTTAGGATGGAGGCTAAAATCACTATTTAAATCTAATAATTTTTTTACAACTATGTCAGGTCTTACTTTTTCTAATGTATTATCATGAATGTAAGGAACTGATGTCAAACCATCCATCGCACCTCTTAACATAATTACAACCAGGTTCTTTTTATTATCTAACATAGATGAATTAACTTTAAGAGGTAACATCCCTGATAATAAGAGTGTTGTTGACCCTAATGTAAATTGTCTTCTATTAATTTTCATGTCTTTAACATCCATTTACTACTAAAAAGCGCAACACTTTCTTCATTATTATTAACCTTTTCAAGAAAAGTTTTTATCTCCGAAACATTGTCAAAATTTAACTCAATTATTCTATCTAAATAGCTTTTATCTAAATGTATAAGTTTACCTTTTTGTTTCAATGCATTCAAAATGCCAATTCTTCTAAATAAAAATTCTGGAGAAAGCCAGTCTTCTTCAAAATCTGACCAACCATTAGGCTGAAGTGGTCTAAATGGTAATTGACCCAAGTTTCTACAAATTCTTCTTACACGGTCTTTATCCCGTGGAATCATAGTCTCAAAATCATAAGTCATATCTTTTGGAAAATAATCTAAACCAGACATTTTTATGAATTGTAATAACCAAGTTTCGGGTTGTTGAAATTTTTTTAAATAAGAAAATTTGTAAGCTTGTTTTAAAACTTCAGAATGTATTATTTTAAGATCACCTTTTGATTTTTTCCATGCATTTATTACTGAATTAACAATTTCATCCGACGGATCTTGAGTAATAAAATGATTACATAATTTTTTTGAAATAAACTCTATACATGCTGGATTTTTTACCAAATCTTTAATCACTTTTCTTAACATCTCTCTGGCTGCCTTAGTACCAAAACTTTCAACATATTTTTTCCCTAATACATTAAATGGACCGCTATCATGATATGCTTCTATAAAATGTACAGGGACATTTTCCTCTCTTTTGTGTATCTTTGAACTCATTTTGGGAATTCTATGCATCCAACCGGACATTACTTTTGACATATCTATAACATCATTTTGTGTATAACCTGCATTTGGAGAGACAGTATGTAGCTCAAGTAACTCTCTGCCATGGTTTTCATTTAAGTTTGCAGATTTGCCTCTTTTTGCATACTTAAATGCTTTTGGTGAATTAGGCCCAATAGATTTTGTGTTATCTAAATTATGTATCATTGCCCAGGAAATTGTTACTTCATAGACTAAATCTTCTATATTTTTTAACATTGCAGGTGCGATAACTTCTCTATGATATGGACCTACATCATAAGAATACATTGCATTTTTCTTTTGAATTGCAAAATGATTTCCCCAAAAATGTAAAAATCTTTGAAACACAGGTGAACTGCCATTTACTGCCTCATTATGTCTTATATACAACCACAGAGGTTCAAAATAATAATGACCAGTTTGATACTGAAGTAACTTTCTTGCTTTCTTATAATCTTTTCTAGAATTTTTAAATTTTTTCCTTAATACTCTTCTATCTTGATAATTATACTTACCGTGAAACTCCATCATTTTTTTTAATGAATAAATAGGCCCTGACCAATTAAGTTTTGGTAATTTTTCAATTTGTGAAATAGACCACTCAAGTGGATTAGACGGAATAGTTTCGTCTACCCCTAGACCAAAACCAACTTTTCGAAAAAAAGATTTATTCATTAATTAAATATAAAAATTATTGAAATTTTATCAATATATAAGTTATTTAAATCATATGGGTAAGATAAATTTAGAAAGTAGTTGGTTAAAGGTTTTAAAAGATGAATTTGAAAAACCATATATGAAGAATTTATCTGTTTTTTTAAATAATGAAAAAAAAAAAAATAAAATAATTTATCCACCTGGGTCAAAAATTTTTAATGCCTTAAATTTAACTCCTTTCACTTCAGTAAAAGTTATAATTTTAGGTCAAGACCCATATCATGGCCAAAATCAAGCAAATGGACTTAGTTTTTCAGTAGAAATTGGAAATAAAATTCCACCATCATTACAAAATATTTTTAAAGAACTTAATTCAGATCTAAATATTTTACCATCTCAACATGGTGATCTTTCGAATTGGGCAAAACAAGGAGTTTTGTTACTTAATACAATATTAACAGTTGAATCTTCTAAACCTTCTTCACACTCTAATAAGGGCTGGGAAATATTCACAGATAAAATACTTCATTCACTTAGCTTCCTAAAAGAGAATTTAGTATTTATTTTGTGGGGGAAAAAAGCACAAGAAAAAATTTCACTAATTGATGAAAGTAAACATAAAATTTTAAAAAGTCCTCATCCATCTCCATATTCAGCTAATAATGGATTTTTTGGATCACAACCCTTTTCCAAAACAAATTTCTTCTTGGAAAGTAAAAAAATTGATAAGATTAATTGGAAATTATAAAAATGAAAAATAATTTAAAATCTCTAAAAACTGACAAATTAAATATTTCATATTTTGAGATTGGACATAAAAACAGTATTCCAGTTTTTCTTATGCATGGTTTTCCATATGACATATATGCTTATAAAGATGTAGTTAAAATTTTAAAAAAACATGATTTAAGAATTATAGTGCCATATTTAAGAGGTTTCGGACCTACTAAGTTTTTGAATAAAAGCTTACTTAGATCTGGAGAGCAAGCGGCACTAGGAAAAGATCTTATTGACCTTATGGATGGCTTAAATATCAAAAAAGCAATACTTGCTGGTTATGATTGGGGTGGAAGAGCAGCATGTATTGTAGCTGCTTTATATCCCCAAAGATGTATAGGGCTTATCTCATGTAATGGTTATAATATTCAAAATATTAAAATTGATAGCATCACCCCAGATAAACCAGAAAATGAAAAAAACTACTGGTACCAATATTTCTTTCATACAAAAAGAGGTTTTAACTCACTAACAAAAAATCGTAAAGATATAATAAAATTTCTTTGGAAAACTTGGTCGCCAACTTGGAAATTTTCTAAAAAAGATTTTGAGTTATCTCAAGAAAGTTTTCAAAACCCTGATTTTGTAGATGTTGTTATTCATAGCTACAAACACAGATATGGTCTTGTTGATGGTGATAAAAGTTATTCTGCAATAGAAAATAAATTGTCATTAACACCAAAAATTAAAGTTCCGACAATTACACTTGATGGCTTAATGAATGGAGTTCGAGAACCAAAACATGAAAAAAACATAAGAAAGTTTACCAATCTTATCAAACATAAATTATTAAAAAATGTTGGTCATAATGTACCACAAGAAAGTCCTCTGATTTTTTCAAATTTGATATTAGAAATTAAGAAATATGCAAATCATTAAAGATTACTCTCCTGGCCTCCTATTTAGTACATTTATTCTATTTATTTGTTATTTCATTGATAGTTATCTAAAGTCACAAAATATTCTACTTTCATTAGCTTTTATTAGTTTAATTTTTGGAATAACTTTTAACAAGTTTTACTTGAGACATGCAACATTAAAAAAGTTTACTGAATTTTCTTTAAAGAAACTTCTTAGATTAGGTATAGCACTTTTAGGAATGTCTTTAAGTCTAAATCAACTTATGATGTTTGGATACATGTCATTTTTTTTAATTATTTTAAATATAATTTTAATATTTTTAATTATATATATATTTGGAAATTATTTTAATTTATCTAAAAATCTCTCTTATTTAATTGGTATGGGTACAGCAATATGTGGTGTAACAGCTATAATTGCTACATCTAGTATTATCAACCCAAAAAAAAATGAAATAAGTTACGCCGTATCAATTGTTACTATATTTGGACTTATTACGGTACTTACTTACCCTTATATTTCTGAATTACTGTTTAAAAATGATGACATCTTAGCTGGCATTTTTTTGGGTGCTTCTATTCATGACACAGCTCAAGTCAGTGCTGCTGGAATGATTTATGATGAAACATTTGATTCAGAAAATGCTTTAAATTCTGCAATGGCTACAAAATTATTAAGAAATTCTTTTTTAATATTATTGATACCGTTACTTACATTAAAATTTATAAAAGAAACAAAAATAGATTTCAAAACTAATTTCATAAAATTCCTACCTATGTTTGTGGTTGGATTTATCGTGTTTAGTATTTTCAGAACTTTAGGAGACTTAAACTTTTTAAATACGCAATACGAGATAATGTGGATTGAAAGTATAAGTATCATAAAATTCATTTCTAAAATTTTAATTTTATATGGAATGCTTTCATTGGGACTCCAAACAAATCTCAATCAAATCTTCACTCTTGGTTATAAACCACTCATTGTAGGTTTCATAGCCTGTATATCAGTTGGATTATTAACAATTTTCTATTTAAAAATTTTATTTTAAAATATTCAATGTTTATGATTAACATGACCTTTGGTATTATTTTTTTTAATTTGGAATGGTATTTCTATAGATCCATTTTTTTTAAAGTTTAATTTTATATATAAATATTTTTTATTTTTTAACTCCTCATTAATATCAGAAAACATTAAATGGAAACCACCAGGCTTTAATAAAATCTTAGATTTTTTTTTAATAAGCAATCCAGATTTCAAATGTTTCATTTTCATAAAATCATTTTGTATATTCATAGAGTGTATTTGATTATTTTTAGCAAAATTTGATTCAATAGATAATAGAACATCATCTGATTTACTATTATTTATAATTTCTAAATATCCAGAAGTAACTTTTTGACCAGAGTGTATAGATTTAATCCATGGTTTATTTATAACTATATTATTAATTATAAAATCATCTGACCAAGAATTATGAAAAAAACAAAATAAAAATAAACAAAAATAAATAAAAAAATTCATAAAATTTACTTAATCGAATAGTTTTGAAACACAATAAAATTCAATTTAAAACATGACGAAAATTATTTATTTCTATATCAAGTTTTTTTGAATCAAGTTTCTCTTTATTAAAAATTTTAAAAATTGCTTGCCTTCCACATTTTTGATGAATTTTTAAATACTTTTCAACAATATGATAATATGGTCTATCAAAATAATCGTCGAATATAATTATCGTTCCTTCTTTTGCAAATTTTAAACATGTAAAAAAACAACAAACCCTGAACCTTCCATCAATCAAAACAGTATCAGGAATTAAATTTTGTTTCCAAACCCAATTTGTATAGTCAATAAAAGAATCTCTTTTTGAATAATCTATTGGAAACCCCCAGTTCTCAACTTTACCTACATCAATATATTTTAATTTTATTTTTTGTTCATCATAGACTTTTGATTGTTTAATTGTTTTTATCCAGTCAATTGATGTATCAACAGATAAGATTTGAACGGTAGTATTTTTTAACACCCAATAAGTTGATTGTCCACAACCATATTCCGCAAAAACATTTGATTTCATCAAATATTTTTTGAATAATATATCGTCATTATCAAATAATGTGTTGTTTGTTTTTAATTTATTGTTTGATATATTTGTCATTTAACTATTGAAGATTTTTATTATTTACTTTCTCTCTATGTGCAATAATTAACCCTGATGTAACTATTAAAAATATACCAGCAAATTCTATATTTTCTGGCCAAACATTAAAAACTAACTTGCTCCATAAACAAGCAAAAACTAAGTAAAAATAATCTAAAGGCGCAAGCCAACTACTCTCTGCATTCTGATACGCTTTAGCAAGTGCTAAATTTCCTATTATGTTTAACAAAGAGCATGCAACAATAAATAAAAAGATTATCATAGTTAAATCAACCCAACCATCAGTTATAAAATCTATGCTAAAATTTTGATCGTATTCAAATATAAATTCAAAGAAAATGATGCCTATAATTCCTGATATAAAAAATAATATTCCTACAACAAAAGTAAGGGCAACTGGACTTTCATTTCTACAGTATTTTCTAATCATTATAATATTACAAGCATAAAAAAAGCCCGCAAGTATTGGTAATAATTGATATAGATTAAAATTTTCTTTCCAAAGTTGTAATATAAATACACTTCCTATAAAACCCATTATAAGTGCCACAAGCCTGTATTTCCCAACCATTTCTTTTGTAATAACTATAGATAAAATTGTTACAAATATTGGAAAGGTATATAAACCTGCTGCCATTTGAGATAGGGATAATATTGGTGATGCTGAAAAAAAACAAAACATGCAAAGAACCATCATTGTACCTCTTATTGTAACTGGCAACCAATTTTCAGGAATTAACAAACTCTTATTTTGAAATAAAATTACAATTATGTATAAAAACATAATATTAAAAAATGATCTTATAAATTGTAACTGCCAAAATGTTGTATCATTAGCAATAAATTTTATTAGTGCATCTTGGTAAGATAAAATTAAAATACCAATTAATAATGATGTGAGAGATAAAAAATTTGAATCTTTAGATGTTTTGTAAAGAAATTTCATTAATATTTACGTAAAAATAATTCGCGTAATTATTGAACCAAACCATCTGTTAATTTCCATTCTAACAGGAAAAACCTTTTTATTTAAAAAACCAAAATACAACTTTATATCAGAAAATTTATCATTTTCAGGTTTCCATTTTGAATCTAGATAATGACCTCCAATAGGATAAAATCTTAAACCACATACTATTACATTACCTTCATATGTTTTTGGTCTATCTTTCTTCAAAAATGACCTGCTTAACTCTATCATTTCTAAATCATACCTTCTTCTACCGTCAAAAACTCTAAATTTATTGATACATGAATTATTTAGTTGGAGATTGTCAATTGTATTAATCAATGCTGTAAATGGATCCATTACATTAAAAATAGTATTTTGAGGAATTTTATTTACTTTTTTTAAATCTAACTTTGGTGTATTTTGAAATTTTAAAACATTATTGGAATTATTCCATTCAACATAAGATTTTCTAGTTTTGCCTTTATAACTTGAAAAAGTTTTATAAATCGAAGGAAATAATTTGTCTCTAATTCTTTTAGACTGTCCTTTTATAGTTGAAGAAAATTTATAAAAACTTTTTAGAGAACCATCAGAAGAAGATGCTATTGAATATAAAATTTTATTTTCATTTTTGTTAACTGTGGCTGAAATTTTTGCAATTGATAAATTAGAGAATTGAATTGAATAATTATATTTATCTATTTTTGAATCAGATAATAATACTGATGGCCAGGTCAATAAAAGTACATAAAAAAGAAGTTTAATGATCATTTTTTAAATGTTATAGAAATTACGAATTATTGTACTTAATTAGAAATGATTAATAAATATGTCAACTTTAATAATTGAAAAAGCAAAATTAAAAAACCTTAAAGATTTAATATATCTTTTATTTGATGATGATCTTGGAAAAGATAAAGAGAACATGAGTGAAACATCGTATAATAATTATAAGAAATCATTTATGAAAATTCTAAATGATTCAAACAATGAAATTTTTATAATGATTTTAAATGATCAAATAATCGGTACGATGCAATTAACTTTCATTCCAGGCCTGTCTATGGAAGGTATGACAAGATGCCAAATTGAATCAGTTAGAGTTAAAAAAGATTTCAGAAATAAGGGTTATGGATCAGAATTGATTAAAAAAGGTATTGAAATTGCAAAATTAAATAAATGTGGTTTGATACAATTAACGAGTAATAAAGAAAGACTTAAAGCAATCAATTTTTATAAAAAACTTGGCTTTTTAAGTACACATAAAAGTTTTAAATTAAACTTATAGAAAAAGGCTTTTATTTACAAAATGCCTCATAAGAGTTAGCAAAAGTATTCATTCTTACTTCATGAACTCTCATTGCATTTCCAAAAATATTCTGCATTCTATTAATTTCTTTTTTATCTTTATCTTTTAAATTTTCTCTTTCTTTAAGATATCTATTAAGAATATTATTCCATGATTGATAACTTACGTCATATTTTTTTAAAATTTCTTCACATTTCTTTTTATCAAATACTTTACCATGAGACATTGATGAAAAGGTAAAAAACAAAATAACTGAAATAAAAATTCTTAACATACTCACCTCTTTATGTAAAATAACCTACACTTTATTCATTTCTAATTAAAGGATAAATTTTAGGAGTTAAATATTTAAAGTTTGTAAAAAATATTAATAGTAAACTTAAAACTATAATAAAACTTATAATTATAAAAAATGTATTAAAATCAAATTCCCATGATAAATTAAAAAATCCTTGAATAGCTAAATTAGATATTATTATTGAAAAAATTGTAGAGAAAAAAATTGTAACTCCATAAAGAATTAAGAATTCAATAATTGAAGATTTAATTATTTGTAGTTTAGTTAGGCCAATTATTTTAAAAACTAAATTTTGATATATTTTACTTTTACCTTGAACAATAATAGCACTCACTATAACAAAAAAGCCTATAAATATAATAACCAACGATACCAATGAAATTGATAAATAGATTTTATTAAGTAAATTTGAAATTTTTTGTAAATAACTTTTAACTTCAATAAAAGAAACATTTGGAAATTCATCTAATAAATTAATATTTTTTACTTCTTTGTCAAATTTAACAGTTGCAAGAATTTCACTTGGTAATTTTTTTGCAAATGAAGGATTAATTAACATAGCAAAATTTATATTAAGATCTCGATAATTTACTTTTCTAAAATTAACAACTTTACCAATTACTTCTCTACCAGAAATTAATAATGTAAATTTATCATCAAGTTTAATATTTAAATCTTTTGCAATTTTACTATCTAATGAAATCAACAATTCTTCTTCATTTTGATTATTTTTCCACCATTTTCCTTTTGTGATTGGGTTATTAAGAGGTGGATTATCTGACCAAGATATTCTTCGATCATTATTTATAAACCAAAAGCTTTCATTAAAGCGGTCAATATAATTTATTGGATCTATATTATTAATTTTTATTAACTTTACAGAAACCATTGGCATAGCATTAATTACAGCTAAAGAATCTTTATTTTTAATAAAGTTTATGAATTCTAATTTTTGATTATTTTGAAGACCAATAAAAAAATAATCTGGAGCAAGATTTGGAATTGATTTAGAAATTTCTTTCTTTAAATTGAAACCAATTAATCCCAAAGACAATAGAAGTGTTGTTCCTAAACCCAATGTAATTAATACAACCAACGATATATTTTTAAATTTAACGATATCTTTCAAAGCAAACTTAAATGATATGAAATTTTTTATATAAATTTTTTTAAGTTGACGTAAAAAAAATATAAAAATTAAATAAAAAATTAAAATGCAAATAAAAAAGCTTATAAAATAAATTAAACTATAAATTGGTCTAAACGAACTTAAAGATATAAATAAAACAAAAATTAAAGATGTTGAAAAAAGTAAAGAATTTGTTTTAGTTTTAAAAATAAATGTGATGTTTCTTTTAACATTTTTTAATAAATCATTTCCTTTAATACAATCAATTGCATTTAATGTTGGGATAGAAAAAATTACAAACACCACAAAACCAGTAAAAAAAACATTTAAGTAAGTAAATAAGGAAAAATGATATGAAAGTTGAATATTATAAAAATTAATTAAGAATGAATTTAAGATTGGTACTATAAACAAACTTAAAATATAAGAAAACAATGATGATATGATTAATAAAAAAAATAATTCGCAATAATATATCGATTTAATCTTAGAATTTTTCATTCCAATAGCTTTTTTAATAGCAATAGAAATATATTTATCATTTAAATATGATAAAAGTGAATTAGCCAATCCAACTGAAGCAATTAACAAAGCACTAATTGATAGTAATGACAAAAATTGAATAAAGTTATTAATTGCTAATTTTAGACCTCTGCCAGAATTTTCAGGCATTTTGATCTTATGATTTTTATCTTCATTTAGAATATTTTTTACTAATTTAATGCCATTTTTAGTTTCAATGTTTTTATTAAATTTTAATTTAAACTCTTTATTTATTAAATTCCCCAATGATTGTACTTTCAATTCCTTAAGGGTGATATCATTTATCATCGCATAATCACCAAATACAAAAGCTCCACCTATATCAGGAATATTTTTTAAATAACCAATAACAGTTAAATTTTTATTTTGTATATTCACTTTTTCGCCAATTTTAAGACTTAAATTTTTAAATGTATTTTTATTTAATAAAATTGTATTGGAATTATTTTTCATTATTTGAAATGCATTTTTGGGATGTGTTTCAACTTTTCCATATAGTGGATAATTAATATCAATAGATTTAATTCTTACAAAGATTGATTTCTTATCTTTATTAATCATTGAATTAAATTCAATAATTTCAGTTACTTTTGCAATTTTTTTAATTTTATGTATTGAATTATAATCAGCTTTTCCTCTATTGTAATCGATTTCTAAATCACCACCTAAAAGAGTTTTTTGATTTTTTGATAACTCTTCATTAAGACTTAAGTTAATTGTTAAAATTGTACTGTATATAAACAAACTTAAAAAAAGAGTTATTGAAATACTCAATAATTTAGCCTTACTTCTCAATAAGTCTTTGATTGAAAATAAAAATATAAATTTTATATTTGTGTAATTAAATAATTTTTCCATCATTTATTTCAATTTTTTTATGAGCTTTATTGGCAATTTTGATGTCATGAGTTACTAATATAAGACTTGATCCTGAATCTTTTACAATATCAAATAAGATACCTGAAATTAATGATGAATTTATTTTATCAAGATTACCTGTAGGCTCATCAGCTAATATTAACTTTGGATTCATAACCAATGATCTAGCTATAGCAACTCTTTGTTGCTCACCTCCAGACAGTTGACTTGGGTAATGATTAAATCGATGTTTCAAACCTACCTTATCTAAAATTTCTTTAGATTTATTTAAACCATTATTTATGTTGTTAATTTCTAAAGTTAAATTTACATTTTCTAATGCCGTAAAATTTGGCAAAAGAAAAAAAGATTGAAAAATTATACCAATATTTTTTCTTCTAATATCTGAAAGTTCATTTTCATTTAAATCTTTAAAATTATTGCCGTCAAAAATTAATTCTCCTGAATTAAATTTTTCTAAACCAGCTATTAACATAATCAAACTGGTTTTACCTGAGCCACTTTCTCCAACGACTGAAATTGATTCTTTATAATTTAGATTAATATTTACATTTTTAAGAATTTGTAATGACTTATTATTTATCTTATAAGATAAACTCAAATTTTTTATTTCGAGAAGTTTACTCATGCTCAAACATTTTATTATTACATTAATCTTAAGTTGTCTAGTTTCGTTTAACTCTTATGCATTAGATAAAATACTGCTATATGGTGATAGTTTAATGTCTGGGTACAAGTTGGATAGAAAAAATTCCTTAAATAATATACTTGAACAAAAACTTTTACTGTTAGGATATAATTATAAAATAATTAACGCTAGCATACCTGGTGAAACTAGTTTTGGAGGTTTAAATAGACTTAATTGGACGCTTGCTGAAAAAAATATAACACACGTTGTATTGTGTTTAGGTGCAAATGATATGCTAAGAGGCATTAAACCAAATGAAACATATAAAAACCTAGAAAAAATTATTAAAATAATTAATGCTAAAAATGTTAAAGTTATTTTAGCTGGAATGATTGCACCTTCTTCCTATGGAAAAAAGTATAAAGACAGCTTTGACGTTATCTATCCTGATTTAGCAAAAAAATTTAATCTGTTATTTATTCCGTTTTTGCTTCAAGACGTTGCTTTAAATCCAGAACTAAATTTAAGTGATGGCATTCATCCCAATGAAAAGGGAGTTAAAATAATTTCTAACACTATTTCTAAAAAATTGATTACTGTTTTAAAAAATTAAATTAACTAGTTTTTTTTAGTTTTTGGATTTGATCCCAAGCATTATTAATTATTCTCATTTTTTCTTTACTTTTTTCAAGAACTTCTTCTGGAACACCTTTATTAATTAACAAATCTGGATGATAAGTTTTTGATAAATTAATATATTTTTTTCTAATTTCTTTAATATCATCAGATGGTTTAACTCCTAAAACTATATATGGATTTAATTTTTCTGATGATTTTCTACTTTCAAACAGACTATTTATTTCAATGTCAGAAAGATTAAAGATAAAACCAATTTCTCTTATCATCTTAATTTCAGGTTCACTAACCTCTCCGTCTGCTTCAGCAATATATAAAAGAATATTTAAAACTTCTACTAAAGCTGTTTTATTTTTTGAATAAATTTGGCTTATTTGTTGTGCATATGGTTCAAAACCTAAGTCATCTTTTTTTGCTACATTAAACACTTTTGAAACATTATCAATTTCACTATCAGGTATATTTAACTTTTCTTTGATTGCAAGTAATTCATCCTTTGTAACAACTCCATCTGCTTTACTAATTTTTGCAGATAAAATAATTAAAGCTAATGCAAAAATCTGTTGAGAGTTTTCATTATTGAAGTTTATACTTTTAACATTTCTACCTGAAAATTTACTTCCTAGAAAAGATCCTAATAATGCTCCTATCGGCCCACCAATAGTAAAACCCAGCATGCCACCGATTAATGTTCCCCAAATAGACATTTTTGTTATTTAACTTTTTTCAATTGCTTTAATCTTTTTTCTCTACCACACGCAGTTTTGTAGAGATAATACTTTAAAGAATTTTTTTTATAAAAATTTTGATGTTCATCCCTTACAGGATAAAATTTTGTTTCTTTTTCTACAGCAACTTTTGAAGTTTTGGGAGCAATATCATTTATAATTTTTTTTTGTTTATTATTTTTGTAATAAATAGCTGGACTATATGAATGACCTCTATCACAAAACTGACCATCTGAATCTTCGTAATCAACTGTATTAAAAACATGTTTTACTAATTCAGCAAATGAAACTTTGTTTGGGTCATAAATCACCTTAGCTGCTTCTCTGTGATCTCCCCATTGATTAGGATAATATTTAGGATTTGGAGTTGTTCCTCCAGTAAACCCACTAATGACCTCATTAACTCCTTTAAGTTCTTCAAAATCTTCTTCAGTACACCAAAAACACCCGCCCGAGTAATAAAAAGTATCTGATTTAGCCTGAAAAATTGATAGAAAGAAAATAATTTTAATTTTAATTAATAAATAAGATATTTTTTTCATGCGTTATATATAAGTAACTTTTTCAATAAATTCATCAGCTTTTTTAAAAATTATTTTTTTTCTTTCAACATTCATTTTTTCCAAAGTTCTGACCATCATATTTAATCGAGGATTTTTTGAAAAAAAAGATTTGTTATTATTAATAAAAGACCAATATAATCCATCCATAACATCACACCAGTTATCTTTTTTGTAATTACTCATTTTTAGAATATAATTAGATCCACAGATATATGGCTTAGTTGAAAAAATTCCACCATCTGCATAAGTTCCCATTCCATAAACATTAGGAACCATTACCCAGTCACTACTATCAACGAACATTTCCATAAACCATCTGTATATTTCTTTAGGAGAAATTTTACATAAATTCATTATGTTACTTAAAATCATTAAACGTGGTATATGATGTACATATCCATATTTTAAACACTTTTTTATTGTATCATCTAAAGGTTTTATATTAGTTGAGCCATCATACCAACAATCTCTTAATTTTCTGTTATGTTTCCAATAATTTGAATTTTCTTGAAAATCACCTTTTAAAAAATAAACTAGTCTTATAAATTCTCTCCATCCAATTATTTGTCTTATAAACCCTTCGAAAGAATTTAATGGTATGTCTTTTGATTTATTTACTTCTTCGATTACATCTTTTGGAGTTATTAAACCTAAATTTAAAGACGAACTTAAACAAGAGTGAAATAAAAAGTTTTCATCTATATCAATTGCATCTTCAAAATCTCCAAAGTTTTTAAATTTAAGATCAATAAATTCTTTTAACAACTTAAGAGCTTGCTTTCTATTAGTTGGTGCCCAAAGATTTTTATTATCTCCTGGATGACTAGAGAAATATTCATCAACAATTAATTTTACGTCATCAATGTTTTCAGATTTATTAAAAATTGAATCAGGTGGAATTTTAATATCTTTTGGAAGTCGTTTTCTATTAAATTCATCGAATGACCATTTTCCTCCTGTAGGCTTTTCATTTTCGTCTATAAGAAGATTTAGTTTCTTTCTCATCATTTGATAAAAAGAAACCATTCTTAAATTTTTATTATTATCTCCATACTCTTTAAGGTCTTCTTGACTTAAAAAAAACATTGGAGATGGAATAAAAGTTATCTCTACTTCATTGGAAAGAGTTAAGAATTTTTTTTCAAAAAATTTGTCAATAATATCATATATATATAATTTATTTATTTTATTTTCTTTTAAAAAAATTCTAAGGTCAGCTACATAGTTGCTATTTGTCTTTTGATCTATTTTTAATGGTTTATAATGAATTTCAAAATCATTTTTATTTAATTGGTCACGATAATCTCTCATAGCAGTTAAAAAAAGAGTTAATTTCATTTTGTGATGTTTAAAATAAGTGCAAAGTTCAATATCTTCTTTCATGTAAACTTTATTTATATTTAACTGAGAAATGTATTCCAATGGGAAAAGTTGATTACCTAGAATTACAAGTAAACTATTTTTGTTATTTTCAATCATTAAAAACTAAATCCACGAGCTGATACTTCCCACAAATCTTTTACTTTTCCATTTTTATCAACAACAACATACCAATCATGTAAATTACATGTTGGGTCACAATGACCTGGTATCAATTTTAACTTATCATTTAATTTAAGAGAGTTATTATAATCTTCAATAATTCCGTGCTCATCAGAACATTTTGTATATTTTATATCATTTTTGTTGAATATTTTAGGAAGCCCACTATCTACAGACATAGACTTTAAACCAGCATCAACAACTGCAAAGTTTTGTTTGGCTACTGAAATAACACTCGTATAAATAAATAATGAATTTTCAAAAATAATATTTGATATATTTTTTTTCAAACTTGAATAATGTGCGTCCATAAAAGCGTATGAACCTGCTTGAATTTCATTATAAACTTTACTTTTAGTTTCTCCTTCAAAACAACCAGTCCCCCCGCCAGTTACAAATAAATTAGACATATTTAAATTTTTTAATAAATTATAAATTCTTTTATTAGTATTTTTAACTGATAACTCTCTCTTTTTTTTATCAAGAATATGTTGATTGGAGCCATTATAAGCTTGAAACCCTAAGAGTTTTACATTTGATGATTTCTTAATAAATTGAATCATTTGTTTAATATCATCTATGTTATCTGTTCCACATCTTTGAGCACCACACTCTAATTCTATAAAAATTTCAATTTTAACGTTATTATCAGAGGCAATATTGTTTATATCCTTTAAATTATCTATATTATCTACACAGCAAGTAACTTTGGAACCTGACCTATTAATTTTACATAATCTATCTATTTTTTTTAAATCTGTTATTTGGTTTGTGATTAAAATATCTTTAATACCTGATCTTACAAAGACTTCAGCTTCACTGAGTTTTTGACAACATATACCCGAAGCATTTCCATATTCAAGTTGATACTTTGCTACCTCTACAGATTTATGCATTTTTGCGTGAGGTCTAAATTTTATATTGTTTTTATCAGTGAAAGATCTCATTTTTTCAACATTTAATTTAAATGTCTCATAATCAATGAGCAAACATGGTGTTTGAATTTCTTCTAACGTCATTCCTTTTAAGGCAGGTATGTTATAACCATAATCTAATTTGGACATAAAATTAATATAAAATAAATTTATTGAATCTTCTAACAAATAGATATAATTTTTAATATTAATTGGAGTTTATTAATGAAATTTTTGCATACAATGATTAGAATTAATAATTTAGAAGAATCATTAGATTTCTTTTGTAATAAATTAGGCTTAATTGAAACAAGACGAAAAGATGTTCCTGAAGGGAAGTTTACATTAATATTTTTGGCTGCTACTGAAGATGAAAGTTCCGCAATAAATACTAGATCACCAGAAATAGAACTTACTCATAATTGGGACTATGAAAACCTTGATAAAGGAAGGAATTTTGGGCATTTGGCATTTTCAGTTCCAAATATATATAAGACTTGTCAGAAATTAATGGATAAAGGTGTGGTTATCAATAGACCACCTAGGGATGGAAGAATGGCTTTCATTAAATCTCCAAATAATATTTCAATTGAACTTCTTCAACAAGGAGAGGCCCTAGAAATTAAAGACCCCTGGAAATCAATGGATAATACGGGAACTTGGTAAAGGAGATTTTATGAAAAATTTATATTTGTTTTCTAATTTATTTTTGATTTTATTTATAGCTAGTTGCTCTTCACATATTGCAAAAAATCAAATTGATACAAATATAGTTAAAAAAGAAATGACTAAGTATGTTACAATTGAATGGAAGTTAAATCCTAAATTCATAACTGAGGTACCTCAAACTGCAAAAGAAAAATTAATAAAATCCTGTGATTCAAATAAATTTATTTTGGTAAAAGTGAGTACGGTTAATTTTGAAAAAACCAAGGGAACTTTTAGATGTAATTAAGACTTTAATAAGTTATTAATCTCTTTCAAATAATCCTTTAGCAGTTTAAATCTATTAACACTCTTACCTATTAAGGTTATAACAATTTTTTCATCATTTCTTAGTTTAATAAAATCATTATTTTTATTAACCCACTCTAAAATTTTTGAAATTTCTTTTTCTCCCTGTTTTCTAAAACCAATGATTAATGCTTTCGGACCAATATCTATAAAATTAATGTTTAATTTTAAACAAATAATTTTTAAAGATATTGTATAAATCAAATTTGATACTTCATTAGGTGGTGGTCCAAATCTTTCATTTAATTCTTCTAAAAAGCTTTTAATTTCTTCATTAGTGGTTAAATCTCCAATTTTTCTATATAATGACATTCTTGTTGATAAATCTTCAACATAATGATCAGGAATTAATACTGGTTTACCAATTGTAATTGTTGGAGACCAATTTAAATATTGAGTATTTTTATTTTTTTTGAGGCTATTGATAGTTTCCATTAACATCTTTTGATAAAGCTCATATCCAATATCTCTAATTTGGCCAGATTGTTCATCACCTAACAAGTTACCTGCGCCCCTAATATCTAAATCATAATTTGCTAAAGAAAATCCTGCCCCTAAATTATCTAAAGTTTTTAAAACTTTTAATCTTTCGATCGCATTATCATTTAAAACTTTACCTTTTTTTGTTGTAAGATAAGCATAAGCTCTTTTATCGCTTCTTCCAACTCTACCTCTGAGCTGATAAAGTTGAGACAAACCAAATAAATCAGCATTGTAAATAATTAATGTATTAGCATTTGGGATATCAATTCCAGATTCTATAATATTTGTAGAAATTAAAATATTGGACTCTTTTTTATAAAAACTTATTATACTATCTTCAAGTTCATTTGGAGTTAATCTACCATGAGCAATAGAAATTTTTGCTTCTGGAGACATTGTTTTAATTAATTTTAATACTATTTCAATATCTTTAATTCTAGGGCAAACAACAAAAATTTGACCATCTCTTTCTATTTCTCTTTTTAAAGCATCTGTTAAAGTAACCTTATCCCATTCATTAACAAAAGTTCTTACGGCTAATCTGTTAGTTGGGGGAGTTGTTATAAGACTTAAATCTTTTAAGCCAGTCAAAGATAACTGAAGTGTTCTTGGAATTGGAGTTGCAGATAAAGTTAATACATGTATATCAAATTGCAGTTCTTTAAGTCTTTCTTTTTGAACAACACCAAAATGCTGTTCTTCATCAATAACAATCAATCCTAAATTTAGAAATGATATATCCTTAGATAAAAGAGCATGTGTACCAATCACAATAGATAACTTTCCATTATTAAGATCATTTTTAATTTTTAACCTATCATTGTTTTTAGTCATCCTAGATAGGCTTTTGACACTTATATCAAAATCTTTAAATCTATCTTCAAAAGTTTTCAAATGTTGTTCTACTAATATTGTTGTTGGTGCAACAATAGCTACTTGTTTGCCAGAAGATGCCACAACAAAGGATGCTCTTATAGCGACTTCTGTTTTGCCAAACCCAACGTCTCCACAAATTAACCTATCCATCAATTTGTTTGAGTAGATATCATTCAAAGTATCTTCAATTGCTGTTTCTTGATCATCAGTAAGATCAAAAAAGAAATTACTAACAAACTCGTTATAATTTTTTGGTTCATAAATTTGTACTTTATTTTGAACTCTTCGATTTGCAGCTGTGGTTATCAATTTATTAGCTAGATCGTCAATTTTATTTTTAATTTTATTTTTTTTAATTAGCCAATTCGATGATCCTAGTTTATCTAAAATTCTATTTTCTAAACCATCAGCAATTTTAGATAATAAATTAATATTTTCGACCGGTACAAAAAGTTTGTCTCCACCAGAATATTCAATTTTCAAGCAATCATGATCATTATTTGAAATATTAATAATTTCTAAGGATCTATAAATACCAACTCCATGATCCGCGTGAGCTACAAAGTCATTAGCTTTGAGTGAGTTTAAATCTTTTAAAAAGTTTTCTGCCTTTCGAATTTTTGATTTTTTTGGTTTATAATTTTTATGAGAATAATCACTTTCGTTAACAAAGATATAATTGTTAAATTCAAAACTATTTGTAATATTAATATTACAAAATATTAAATTACTTAATTCTGTGGAGTTTAATAAATCATAATAATTCAAATAAATAATTTTTATTTTTTTATCTTTTATTGTTCCTTCAAAATATTTTTTATAGTTAAATAATTTTTCTTTTTCTTCACAACAGAAAATAATAGTTTTTCTATTATTTAATTGATTATTTATAAATTCTGA
>CABZCK010000012.1 GCA_902524215.1 uncultured SAR116 cluster alpha proteobacterium | reverse complement strand
AAAAAAATGATTAAATTTTTCTTATATTTTTTATTAATATCGTTACATATTTTTTATTCTAAAATAAGTTTTACACAAGAAGCTGGGCTTAAAGAGATTATAAAAAAACAACAAGATAAAATACAACTTATTGAAAATAATCTTAAATCTTTGATTGGTACACTTGAAAATAAAGATATTAATAAATCAATTTCACAACAGCTGAATAAAATTGAAAATGATCTATCAAAAATTGAAAACCAATATCAAAATTTATCTAAATATGCTTATGAACTTGAATTTAGAATTAATAGAATTGAAACTAATTTAAAGTTATCCCCAGCCTTAAAATCGAAAGTTAATAATATAAATAATGATATATCACCACAAGATAATATTAAACCCAAAACAAAAATTAAAACTCAGGGATTAGATGCAAAGACACCTGGAGTTCTAGGCTTCATAAAAACTGACGAAAAAAAATTAGATAAAATTGATAAAAATCAAAATGAAACTAAAAAAAATGTTGAACAAAAAAAGATAGTTCAATATCCGAGTAATCCCAATGACCATTTCAAGCTAGCTGAAGGTTATTTATTAAATGATCTTAATAAAGCTGAATTGGCATTTAAAGACTTTATTTCGACTTATAAAGATGATGACAAAGTTGTAGACGCTGAATACTGGCTTGGCAGAATTTTATTTATGCAAAAAAAATACTCTCAAGCAGCTCTAGCATTTGCAGAATTTAATGCAAAATACCCTGATGATAAAAGATACGAACAAATCTCATTGTTAATTGCTGAAGCTACTGTTGAATATGCGCCTAAAGATTTAATATGTAAAATACTGATACAAACATTTGATTCAATAGATGCTCCATCAACAAAATTCGTAAAAAGAATAAATCAGCTTAAAGAATTAAATTCTTGCTCTAAAGAATGATAAATGAATTTAAAAGTCTATTTAATAAAAATTCTACTATATTAAAAAATAACTTAGTTGTTGGGTTGTCAGGTGGTCCAGATTCTATTTTTCTACTATATTATATTAAATATTTGAGGGATTATTTTGGTTTTTTAGGATCAGTAAATCCAATTATAGTAGATCATGGTCTGAGAATTGAATCTAAAAATGAAGCTTTAAAGGCAAAAAAAATAGCTGCTAGAATAGGTTTTGATTCAAAAATTATTAAAATTAAAGATAGATATTTTTCTGGGAATCTTCAGAATTGGGCAAGAATACAAAGGAGAGACATTTTATACCATTTCGCACAACAACATTCAGCTGATATTGTTTTAGGGCATCAATATGATGATCAAATCGAAACAATTTATATGAGACTGATTAGATCTTCTGGTTTTGATGGTTTAGTTGGCATAAAGGAAATTACCAAATGGAAAGAGATAAAAGTTTTAAGACCTTTGTTAAAAATTAAAAAAATAGAAATAGTGAATTTTCTTGATAGTAAAAAAATTCCGTATGTTTCCGATAAATCAAATTTTGATTATAAATTTGAAAGAGTCAAATCAAGAAAAATTCTAAAATCATTAAGAAAAAATAAACTTTTTAAAATTGAAAAAAAACTGCTTAAATTGTCAATAATCTCAATGCGTTTTATAAGATGTATTAACAAATATGAAAATATATGGAAAAATAAAAATATTATTTATTATCCTTATGGTTCAATTTCGATTAATTATGAAAATCTTTTCTTACTATTTAAAAAAAATGAAATGTTTTGTTCACTATTATTAGGAAAGTTAATTAAAAATGTAGGTGGAAACGAATTTTCGCCAAGAAAGTTAAAGTTAATTAAAAATTTAAGGAATCTTTTTAAAGGAAAATTTAATAAATTTACTATAAATAATGTTATAATTTCTAAAAAATTAAAATTTATAAATTTAATTAGAGAAAATAGAAATATTGAATATGGTCTGGAAATATTGAAAAATAAAATTCTTTTTTTTGACAACAGATTTGTAAGTTTAAGTAATCATGATGGTATTTTAGTTTCTAATAAAGATAATTCTAATTTTAAGGATGATTTTAGTAATAATGAATTAATGCTTAAATATCATAAATATATTAATTTTACAATTCCAAATTTAAAAACACTTGAAGGTAAGCTAATAAAACCCTATTTATATATGATGGACAGTAAATATATCAATTATAATTTGAAAACTAAATCCGACTTTGATTTAATTTTTATTAAAGGCAAGAATTAAAATTATGAAAAATTTCAGCAAAAATATTTTTATATGGATTATTATATCTTTGATCTTGGTTGCTTTATTCAATGTTTTTGATACTTCTTCTAGCCGCAAAGCAGGTAATGTAATTGCTTACTCTGACTTCGTAAAGAGAATAAATAGTGGTGAGATAAAAGAAGTTAAAATAGATGAAGAAAAAATTAGTGGTAGTACAAGCGATGGAATTCCATTTTATTCATATATACCAAAAAATACAGAACTTGCTAATGAATTATCTTCTAAAGGAATTAAAGTAATTTCTGAACCACCGGAGTCATCTATGCCAGGATTTCTTAGTGTTCTAATTTCTTGGTTTCCAATGTTATTATTTATTGGTGTTTGGATATTTTTTATGAGGCAGATGCAAGGAGGTGCTAAAGGTGCTATGGGATTCGGAAAATCAAAAGCTAAACTTTTAACTGAGCATAAAGATAAAATAACATTTAAAGACGTTGCAGGTATTGACGAAGCTAAATCTGAATTAGAAGAGATTGTTGAGTTCCTAAAAGATCCATATAAATATGAAAGGTTAGGAGGAAAAATCCCAAAAGGTGTGTTACTAGTTGGCCCTCCTGGAACGGGAAAAACTTTACTTGCAAAAGCTATTGCTGGAGAAGCTGGAGTTCCGTTTTTTACAATTTCAGGTTCTGATTTTGTTGAAATGTTTGTAGGTGTTGGTGCATCAAGAGTAAGAGATATGTTTGAACAAGGTAAAAAAAGTGCACCATGTATAATTTTCATTGATGAAATAGACGCTATGGGTAGACATAGAGGCGCTGGTCTAGGCGGTGGTAATGATGAGAGAGAACAAACCTTAAATCAACTTCTTGTTGAAATGGATGGTTTTGGAACAAATGAAGGTGTAATTTTGATCGCTGCTACCAACAGACCAGATGTTTTGGATCCAGCATTGTTAAGACCAGGACGTTTTGATAGACAAGTTGTTGTACCAAATCCTGACATGATTGGTAGAGAAAAAATACTTAAAGTGCATATGAAAAAAGTACCATTATCTAAGGATGTAGAGCCAAGAGTAATTGCTAGAGGAACTCCAGGATTTTCTGGCGCTGATTTAGCAAATTTAGTTAATGAGGCTGCATTACTTTCTGCCAGAAAGGGTAAATTAGAAGTTTCGATGGAAGAATTTGAACAATCAAAAGATAAAGTTATGATGGGTTCAGAAAGAAGATCGATGGTTATGACACAGGATGAAAGAAAGTTAACAGCATATCACGAAGCTGGTCACGCCGTCGTGGCGATCAACTCACCTGCAAGTGACCCAATACACAAAGCTACTATAATACCAAGAGGAAGGGCATTGGGTATGGTAATGAGGTTACCTGAAGGTGACAGAGTTTCAATGCCTATGAACAAGCTTTACGCAGATTTAAGAGTTGCTTGTGGTGGAAGGATAGCTGAAGAAATGATTTTTGGTGAAGATAAGATTACTACTGGTGCTAGCTCTGACATTAGAATGGTATCAGACATAGCTAGAAGAATGGTTACAGAATGGGGTATGTCAGAAAAACTTGGATTTCTAGCTTATGATCCAAATGAACAAGAAGTTTTTTTAGGAAGATCTGTTTCACAACAAAAAAATGTTTCGGATAAAACAGCGTCTGTAGTTGATGAAGAGATAAGATCAATAGCTGACGGTGTATATGCTGATGCTAAAAAAATATTAAAAAAGTACAATAAGCAGCTTAAAGTAGTGGCTGAAGCTTTATTGGAATTTGAAACATTAACTGGAGAAGAAATCAAATTGCTTTGCCAAGGAAAAGAAATTAACGTCTCCAAAAAAAATAAAAAAACAGCAGATAGTAAATCGACCCCTAAGGCAAAAAGTCCCAATAAGAAACGTGCTGGTATACCAATAAGTGCACCAAATAGTTCAGTAGTTACAAGTGATAAAAGTGATGATTAAGTATTGGAATGAAAGTTATTGCGACAGACGATATTAAATTACCAATATTTTCAGAAAATTTAAAAACTTATGTAATACCGGTTCTTGGTAATAAAAAAAACTTAAAATCACCAATAAAACTTGCAGGTGGCTGGAGATTTTTTGAAGATGTTATAATTCTACAAAAAAATAAAAAAAAAATTTATAAAAAAATCTTAAATTTTAATGAATTTATAGAGTTATCAAAAAGTTGTAAAAATTCAAAAAAAATATTAGATGATATTTACCATGATCTAACAAGTAAGAGAATTTCAAATATTAATTTAGATTTTTCTAAATGCAATTTGATGTCAGTTTTAAATTTTACTCCAGATAGTTTTTTTACTTCTAGTAGAGTTGAAAACTTAGAAAATTTAAAAAAAAAAATTGAAAAATTAAAGTTGCAAGAAGTTGAGATAGTTGACATTGGAGCGGAATCTTCTAGGCCAGGAGCAAAAAAAATTACATCAGAAGAAGAAATTAGACGTTTGAAATTATTTTTTGATAATATAGATGTTGGTCAATTAAATTTCAAGTTATCATTAGATAGTAGAAATTTTAAAACGGTATCGTCATTTATTGATTATGGTGTAATAATTATCAATGATATTTCAGGATTTAAAGATAAGAAGTTTTTAGATTTACTAATAAATAAAAATATATCTATAATAATTATGCACATGCAAAATAACCCGGAAAAGATGCAAGAAAATCCATCATATGAATTTCCTATAATTGATATTTATGAATTTTTAAAAGTAAAAATTAAATTTTTATTAGATAATGGTGTTAAAAAATCTCAAATAATCATTGACCCAGGTTTTGGATTTGGAAAAAACAAATACCATAATTTAAATTTGTTAAACTATTTTCCTTTATTTCACTCTCTTGGATTTCCAATATGTGCTGGATTAAGTAGAAAATCTCTAATTGATAATATTTACAAAGATAAATATAAGTCTGATATTTTACCTGATCAAAGACTTTCTGGTTCATTATCTTTACAAAATATTGCGTATCTACATGGTGCTCAAATAATAAGAACACATGATATATTTGAAGTTCAGCAGTCTTTTGCTTGTTTAGAAGAAGTTTATATATAAGTATGATAAAATAATGAAATTAAACCATAAAAAATTATTTGGAACTGACGGAATTAGAGGAACAGTCAATGGTGATAAAGTTAACGCTTTAATGGCTATTAATATAGCTATGGCAGCAGGTGAATATTTTTATGGTAAAGCAGGTACAAAAAGACCCAGAGTTTTAATTGGGAAAGATACAAGATTGTCGGGATATATGCTTGAACCTGCTTTAGTTGCAGGTTTTACTTCTCTTGGAATAGAGGCAATTACAACCGGACCTCTCCCGACCCCAGGTGTCGCGCTTTTAACAAATGTCTTAAGGTGTGATTTAGGTGTTATGATTTCTGCTTCACATAATCCATATCAAGATAATGGAATCAAGTTATTTAATTCTCAAGGTTATAAATTAAGTGATGATGTAGAATATGAGATTGAAAAATTACTACATAAAGGTCCCACTTTAACTAATGCTAAAAATTTAGGAAGAGCTAGAAGAATGGAAGATGCAATTGGAAGGTATATTGAACTAATTAAATTAATTCTTAAAAAAGATGAAAATCTTTTAGGCATGAAAATAGTTTTAGATTGTGCTAATGGTGCAGGTTATAAAGTAGGAACTGAAGCTTTATTTGAACTTGGTTGTGAAGTTGTTTCAATACACAAAAATCCAGATGGAACTAACATCAATGAAAATTGTGGAGCTATGTTTCCTAATGAAATGGCTTTAAAAACTAAAAAAGAACAAGCCGATTTAGGAATAGCTCTTGATGGAGATGCTGATAGAGTTGTATTTTCAGATGAAAATGGAAACCTTTTAGATTGTGATCAAATATTAGGAGTTTTAGCGCTAAATTTATATAACCAAAAACAATTAAAAAACAATACGGTTGTTGGTACAATTATGACAAACATTGGATTTGAAAATTTTTTAAATAATAATAATATAGTTTTAAAAAGAGTTAATGTTGGTGATAGATATATTCTAGATGAAATGCTCAACAATAATTATAATTTAGGGGGTGAGCCTTCTGGACACGTAATTATGTCCGACCATACTAAATCTGGAGACGGATTACTAACAGCGATTAAAATAATATCTTTATTAAAAAAGTCTGGGAAAAAAGCTTCAGAATTTCTTAGACCATTTAGTATAACTCCTTATAAAATAAAAAATCTAAAAAAAATTAATAACAATATTCTCGAAACAGACATTATAAAAAATTCATTAAAAAAAATACAATTAGATCTTAAAAATAAATATAACGGAAGATTGTTAGTAAGGCCATCTGGAACAGAACCTATGGTCAGAATCCTAGTAGAATGTGAATATGATGACAAAATAGATCATTACATTTCAGAGGTTCAAGGTTTACTTGCAAAAGAAAATTCTTCTTAATGAATAAAAACAAAACACCAAGAGTATTAGTTATAGCTGGATCTGATTCATCTGGTGGTGCAGGTATACAAGCTGATATAAAAACACTAACAGTTTTTAAAGTATTCTCAATGACAGCTATAACAGCAATTACAGCTCAAAATACAAATGGAGTTAGTAGTGTTATGTCTGTCTCACTTGATCTCATTAAAAAACAAATCGAAGACTGTATATCTGATATTGGTGTTGATGCTATTAAAATTGGTATGGTTAACAAAGGGGAAATATTTGATTTAATTTTTGAAGCTTTAAAAAAATATCAAATTATTGAAAAAAATATTCCAATAATTTTAGATCCAGTAATGTTTGCAAAAGGTGGTTTCCCACTCTTAGAAAATCAAGCAATATCAGCATTAAAACAATTTATTAATCAAGTAGATTGTATTCTTACTCCAAATATACCTGAAGCTGAAACTTTGTCAGGATTAAAAATTTCAAACAAAAATGAAATGATAAAAGCAGCAAAAACAATAAAATATAACGGAACTTCAAGAATTTTGTTGAAAGGTGGACATTTAAAAGAAATAGATCTATGTGACATTTTATATGATAAGAATGATTTTTTTGAATTTTATTCAAAAAAAATTAACACCAATAATACCCATGGTACAGGTTGTACAATTTCATCTGCGATAACAGCAAATTTATCAAAAGGTTTACCGTTATATGAATCGGTTTCAATTGCACATAAATACGTTCACAAATCTATCTTAAAAGCTCCTAATTTAGGAAGTGGTCATGGCCCTTTAAATCATTTTCATAAAATCCCAGACTAGTTACAGTCTATTTAATTTTTTTATATTTAAATACCATTTATGAATGTTTGGTAAATTTTTAAATAAATCTTCAGAACTACATTTTTCAGCCCACATAAAGTTACCAAAAAATATAAAGTCTGGAAGACCAAGATTTTTTCCATTAAAAAATCGATTATTAGCTAAAATTTTTTCGAAGGTTATTAAAGATTGAAATAGTTGTTTTCTTGATTTTTCTTTATCACTTAGTAAGCTTTTTAGTGGCATCTTTATTCTATCTTCACGAGTTTTAATAAAATATTGTTTATCTTCTTCATTTAATATTTTTGGAATATCATTTGCAATTAATTTAAAAATCAATGGCAATAAAGATTTTGAAGTCCAAAAATATAAAAAATGTGAAAAAACTCTAGTTTGTTCATTTGGTATTAATTTGATTTCTTTAATTTTATCATTTAACCAAACAAAAATATTCCAAGAATCAGAAACGATTTCCTCATTATATTTAATGATAGGAACCAATGTTTGATTAGAAAAACTTATTTTATTTTTTTCGGTAAATCTAATTGGGATAGTATCAAAATCAATATTATTATGAATTAAACATAACTTGACATTCCAACATGGCGGGCTAAACCTAATATTGTTTTTACCACTGAGGTCGTATAAAAATATTTTATTTTTCATTTTTAAAATTTATTGACTTTATTCGTTTAATCATTATTTAAATAGTGGGTGCTACTTCCCAACAAGTAGTAACATAAATATGAGGTTATTATGATTAAACCTGATGTCAAGCCTGAGAATAATAATTTCTCGTCTGGGCCATGTTCTAAAAGACCAGGTTGGAATCTAAGTGTACTTGAAAATGCAGTACTTGGTAGATCTCACAGATCTAGTCTAGCTAAAGACAGAATAAATTATTTAATAAAAAATGTTAAAGAAATTCTTTCAATACCAAATGATTATTATATTGGTATAGTCCCGGGATCCGATACTGGTGCGATTGAGATAGCTTTATGGAATCTGATTGGAACTCAACCTGTTCAAATGTTAGTTTGGGATAGTTTTGGAAATGACTGGGCTAAAGACTTAAAAGAACAACTCCAAGTTAGTGATCTTAATATACAAAATGTTGAGTATGGATCCATTCCTAATCTCTACAATATTAATTTCAATGATGATATTATTTTTAATTTTAATGGAACAACTGCTGGAGTTAAAGTTCCTCATTTAGATTGGATACCTATTAACAGAAATGGGTTAACAATTTGTGATGCAACATCTGCTGCTTTTGCAATGGAAATGGACTGGCGTAAGCTAGATGTTGCAACTTTTTCTTGGCAAAAATGTTTGGGTGGAGAAGGTGGACACGGGATTTTAATACTCTCTCCTAACGCTGTAGAAAGAATAAATACTTATAATCCACCTTGGCCAGTTCCAAAATTATTTAATTTAAAGAAAAATAGTAAAATTAATTTGTCTATATTTGAAGGATCTACTATTAATACACCTTCACTTCTTTGTATTGAGGATTTTATTGATGCATTAGAATGGACAAAAAAAACAGGTGGATTAAAAGGATTGATAGAAATATCTAATGAAAATTTAAGACTAATTAAAGATTGGGTAAAAAAAACAGATTGGGTTGATTTTTTAGCTCAAGATGAAATGACAATTTCAAACACCTCAATTTGTCTAAAATTTTCTGATTTAATATTATCTAAGTTAGATGTCGAAAATCAAGATATACTAGAGAAAAATATTGTTAAAATTCTTGAAAATGAAAATGTAGCATATGACATAGGTAGTTATAGATCAGCTCCTCCGGGTTTAAGAATATGGGGTGGTCCAACTATTAATCCAAACGATATTAAACTTCTATTTCCATGGTTACAGTGGGCATTCGAAGATACCTATAAATTATTAAAAAAAGGAAACTAAAAATGGCCAAAGTTTTAATTAGTGACAAGATAAGTGAATCTGCTATTCAAATTTTTAAAAATAATAAAATTGAAGTCGATTATAAACCAGGGATTTCAGAAGATGAATTAAATGATATAATTCATGATTATGATGCATTGGCAATTCGATCTGCTACAAAAGTAACTGAAAGTGTAATTGAAAAAGGTCAAAAGCTCAAAGTAATTGGTAGAGCAGGGATTGGAACTGATAATATTGATAAAAAAGCAGCTACAAAAAAGGGTATTATTGTTATGAACACCCCTTTTGGAAATGCTGTTACTACTGCAGAACACGCCATTGCTTTGATGATGTCATTAGTAAGAATGATACCATCTGCAAATGAATCTACACAATTAGGCAAATGGGAAAAATCATCATTTAATGGTGTCGAAGTTACAAATAAAGTCTTTGGTTTAATTGGATGTGGAAATATTGGATCCATTGTGGCAAGTAGAGCGATTGGATTAAAAATGAAAGTTCTTGCTTTTGATCCATTTTTAAAAGAAGAAAAAGCAAAAGAATTAGGAGTAAAGAAAGTTGATTTGGATGAATTATTAAGATCATCAGATATTATTTCATTACACACACCTCTTACTGAAGAAACAAAAAACATAATTTCAGCTGATGCAATAAATAAAATGAAAAAAGGATCAAGATTAATTAATTGTGCCAGAGGAGGATTAGTAGATGAGAACGCATGTCGTGCTGCTTTAGAAAACAATCATTTAGCTGGAGCTGCATTCGACGTTTTTGTCGAAGAGCCAGCTCATAATAATGTTTTATTTAAAGCCCCAAATTTTATCGCTACGCCACATCTTGGAGCTTCTACAAAAGAAGCGCAAGAAAATGTTGCTCTTCAAATTGCAGAACAGATTTCAAATTATTTAAATGATGGTGCTGTTTCAAATGCCTTAAATTTTCCTACCCTTACAGCTGAAGAAGCCCCTTTGTTAAAACCATATATAGAACTTTCATATTTATTGGGAACTTTTTTAGGTCAAGTGACATCTGAAAACATTAAGAATATTAGACTTGAAATGGAAGGTAAAGCTGCTTCTTTGAAAGATGAGCCAATAATGGCTAATCTATTAACAGGAATTTTAGAACCAAATGTAAATGCTATTAATAACGTTAATTCAAGAGAAATTGCTAATTCAAAAGGTTTAGATTTTTCAACCTTAAAACATGAAAGGCGATGTGATTATGAAACTTTAGTAACTGCATCTATAAAACATGAAAAAGGGATTAGAACAATATCAGGAACGTTAATAGGTGGGTACATGCCAAGAATAGTTAGTATTCAAGGCATTCCAATTGAGTCTAGTTTTCCTAATACAGCTTTATATTTAAGAAATTATGATAAACCAGGATTTATAGGTGATTTAGGACAATTACTTGGACAAAATAAAATCAATATTGCTTCTTTTCATTTAGGAAGAAGAGAAAAGAGTGGTGAAGCAATCGCATTAGTTGAAATAGACCAAATTATTGATGAAAATGTATTAAATAAAATAAAAACATTACCTCAAGTTGTAAGAGCAAATGTAATTAATTTTAAGTAATCCATATAAAAATATTTCATTATTTACAAATTTATTTATATTAAAAATCATTATGGATAGAGACACATTATTACCAGCTGGTTTTTCCGATAAAATCTTTCCAAGGTCACAAAAAAACTCATTAATTATTGAGAATATTGTTAATTTTTTTTTGAATTATGGTTACTTAAGGATATCTCCCCCTTTAATAGAGTTTGAAGACACTTTGTTAAATCAAGGACCTGGACTAGCTTTGAAAAATAATTCATTTAGAGTTATGGATCCTATTTCTAAAAAAATGATGGCAGTAAGGTCTGATATGACTACACAAATATCCAGAATTTCAAGCAAACGACTAGCTCATTATCCAAGGCCATTAAGATTGTCCTATTCTGGTGAAGTTTTGAGAGTTAATCCATCAGGTCTAAAACTTGAACGACAAATTGCGCAAGTTGGAGCTGAAATAATAGGTGATATCACTTCTGAATTAGAGACTGAAATTATAATAATTGGTTTAAAAGTATTAAAAGAATTAGATGTAAAAGATTTAACATTAGATCTCAATTACCAAGATTTAAGATTAAGTTTATTGAAAAATCTCTATAAAATGCCTGATAGCGATTCAATAGTCAAAGCAATAGAAAAAAAAGATATAAATTTTTTAAAAAATAAAAGTTTTCCTAATAAAATTAATATTTTAAATATAATTCAAGCATCGGGTCAATTTACGAATAAAATTGAATTTATTGAAAAATTGAACCAGGATAATAAAAAAAATATTTTTCTTCTACATTTACTTGAAGTATCAAGTTCATTACAAAAAATTTTTAAAGGCCTTGAAATAGTTATTGATCCTCTAGAAAAAAGTACATTTGATTATCATTACGGTCTAACATTTACAATTTTTTCAAAATCGTTGCATGGCAGTATTGCAAAAGGTGGTACATATAAAACAATTAATGAAGAAGATGCGACAGGTATTTCGTTATATATTGATTTGTTAGGTGAAATAAAAAATATTTTTGTAACAAAAGAAAAAGTTTTAATAGAACAAAATGATTTTAAAAATGCTGAAAATTTAATAAAGCAGGGTTTTCAGGTTATATTTTATAAAAATTTAAACAATAATATTGTTAGTTATGCTAAATCTATGAATTGCAAATATTTCTTTAAAAATAATAAATTAACAAAAGTTTAGAATTAGAAATGTCGAATTTAGTTATAGTTGGTATGCAGTGGGGTGATGAAGGAAAAGGTAAAATTGTTGATCTTCTTGCATCTTCTGCAGATGCGGTTGTAAGATTTCAAGGTGGACACAATGCTGGCCATACATTAGTAATAAATAAAAAAACATTTAAATTATCATTATTACCAAGTGGAATTGTTAGGCAAAAACTTTCAATTATAGGTAATGGTGTTGTTTTGGATCCAATTCATTTAGAAAAAGAAATTCGAGAAATAACAAATCAAGGTATTGATATAAATTTCTCTAATTTTGTTATATCTTCAGATTGTTTTGTAATTCTTCCAATACATAGATATATTGACTCCCTAAGAGAAAACCAGAAAAAAGGGAGTAATAAAATTGGAACAACTGGAAGAGGTATTGGCCCTGCATATGAAGATAAAGTCTCTAGACGGGGAATAAGATTTAGTGATTTTAAAAATATTGAAGAATTGGAAGAAAAATTTATTTCAATCTACAATCATCACAATATATGGATTAAAAAATTTGAAGGAAAAGAAATATCTTATGAAAATGATTTTGAAAAAATATTAAAATGTTACCACAATTTGTCTAAATACATTGACGACACTTGGTTATTATTAAAACAATTAAATGATAAAAATAAAAAAATCTTGTTTGAAGGAGCTCAAGGTTTTTATTTGGATATTGATCACGGTACATATCCATATGTAACGAGTAGTAATACAGTAGCTGCAAATGCATTTACAGGATCTGGGGCTAGCCCAAACTATTTAAAAAAGATGTTAGGTATAACAAAAGCATATACTACAAGAGTTGGCAATGGACCATTTCCAACAGAGGAGAATAATGATGTTGGAGAAAAATTAGGTAAAATTGGCAATGAATTTGGTACTGTTACTGGAAGAAAAAGAAGATGCGGTTGGTTAGATATTGTAATGCTAAAAAAAGCAATCACTGTATCAGGGATTAATGGTTTAGTTTTAACAAAATTAGACGTTCTTGATACATTTACAGATATAAAAATATGTACAAGCTATAAAATTGATAATCAAATCTTTGAAGATTACCCAAGTAGTATGTCTAGTCAACAGCATATCATACCTATTTATGAAACTTTAAAAGGGTGGAAAGAAAAAACAAAAGGCATAACAAATTTTAAAAATTTACCATTAAACGCCCAAAATTTTGTAAACAGAATACAATCATTAGTTAATTGTAATATAGATATTATATCTACTGGACCAGAGAGAAACGAAAATATAATTATAAATGAGGTTTTTAATTAAATAATTTTTTGTTCTTTAGCTTTGTTTTTAACAATTTCTTGAAGCTTTTCAAATGCTCTAGTTTCTATTTGTCTAATTCTCTCTCTACTAACTTGATATTCTTGAGATAAATCTTCAAGAGTTTTAGGATTTTCAGATAATCTTCTTTTAACAATAATGTCTCTTTCTCTGTCTTTTAAAAAATACAGCGATTCTTCCATTAATTTTTTTTTCTTATTTAATTCTTGCATATATGAAATTTGTTGTTCTTGATCTTGTCTCTCATCTGCCAATAAATCTTGCCATTCACCTGATTCTCCATCATTCTTACCAATAGGCGCATTTAATGATTGATCATGGTTAGTCATTCTTCTGTTCATATCTATTACTTCATCGTTTGATACATTTAATTTTTTTGCAATATGCTCGACTTGTTCTAAGTTCATATCGCCATCTTCAATGGCATTAATTTTGTTTTTTATTTTTCGTAAATTAAAGAAAAGTTTCTTTTGACTGGCTGTTGTTCCTAATTTAACTTGTGACCAACTTCTTAAAACAAATTCTTGAATGGCTGCTTTAATCCACCACATAGCATAGGTTGCAAGTCTAAAACCTTTTTCTGGATCAAATTTTTTCACAGCATGCATCATTCCAATATTGCCTTCAGCTATTAAATCAGCAATAGGTAGGCCATATCCTCTATATCCCATAGCAATTTTTGCAACTAATCTTAAATGTGAGGTGACTAATCTGTGTGCAGCTTTGCTATCACCTTTTAAGTGCCAAGCTTTAGCTAACATATACTCTTCATCTTTTTCTAACATAGGGAATTTTCTTATTTGATCAAGATATCTTCCAATATTTGTATCAGAGCTTAGTGCAGGTAAATTGAAATAATTAGACATAATATTGATATAATAAATTTTTAAAATTTTTCAATAAAAAATTTACTTTATAGAATTTATTAATTTTTTCATATCATCAGGTAAATCAACATCAAAATGCATTTTTTCTTTTGAAATTGGATGTTGAAAAGAAAGAGTTTTAGAATGCAATGCTTGTCTGGAGAAAGTTTTACATTTAGATATAATATTTTGTTCTATAGTAGTTTGTTTTTTATTAATTTTTGGGACATCTCCATAGGTATTATCACCAATTAAAGAATGTCCAATTGAACTCATATGAACTCTAATTTGATGAGTTCTTCCAGTTTCTAATTTACAATTTATTAAACTTACTGTATTTGAAAAGACATTCAAAACCACCCAATGAGTTATAGCTCTCTTTCCATCTAAATTAATAGCCATTTTTTTTCTATTAAATTTAGATCTTCCAATAGGTTGGTCTATAAAACCTTTCGAATCAGGTACATTCCAAACTAGTGATTGATAATTTCTTTCAATTGTATGATCTTTAAACATATTTGACAATTTTATGTGAGCAATATCAGTTTTAGCAATTAACATCAAACCAGACGTATCTTTATCTAGCCTATGAACAATTCCGGGTCTTTTAATTCCTCCAATGCCAGATAATTTGCCTTTACAGTGGTGTAAGATTGCATTTACAACTGTTCCAGAATTATGACCAGGAGAGGGATGAACCACAAAATTTGGTTTTTTATTTATGACTAAAAGATGTTCATCTTCAAAAACAATGTTAATTGGAATATTTTCAGCTAGAATGTCACATTCCACAACTTTAGGTAAACATATGGTTATTTCATTTTTTGGGTTTATTTTGAAGGCAGGGTTATTATTTTTAACTCCATCAACCTTTATTTTACCTGATAATATCAAATTTTTAATTTTTGTTCTTGAAAAAAATGTTTTAACTTTTGAATCATCTTGGTATGCTGAATTTAGAAGCAAAAAAGCTTCAATAATCCATTTGTCAATTCTTCCATTTTGTATAGGATAATCACTAACTTTTAATTTAATTATATTAGAGTTTAACATGTCAAATAATAAAATAACAGACTATACAAGTGTAAGTAAATCAAATCATAAAATTTTAAAATTCATTACAATAATTTTGTCAATTCTAATTGTTATTTGTGTATTTTTTTTAATTATTGGATTTATAAATAAATTTGGAAAATTAGAAAAAAAGGAAAAAACCTATAGCAAAAATGTTAAAAATCAATATTCCTTATATTATCCAAAAGAAAGCCAAATTATTTCAGTTAACTATGCTGGTGATAGTAAATTATTATTAAGATATCAAATGGATGGTGAAAATAAATTAATCTTAATAGATTTGTTGAATGAAAAAATTATAACACAAATTAATTTTAACAAATCAGAAGAGTGGAAGATTGAATAATATAAATAGATACCCACTTCTCTGTGGTACTGATACCTCAGGCGGTGTCTCTAATATAATTTTAAAAAAAATAGTAGAAGTAGGAAAAAAAAAAAACAAATCCTATGGAGATGATGATTTCATAGAATTAGCTAAAATTGAATTTAAACGAGTTTTTAAAAATAACAATTTAGATATTATTCCTATGATATCAGGTACTGCTAGCAATGCTTTTGCTTTGTCATTAATGACTAAAAAAAAGGGCTATGTTATTTGTCATAAGGACGCTCATATTTTTACAAGTGAATGTGGTGCGCCAGAATTCTTTAACTCTGGAATTAAATTAATAACCATTTCCTCAATTGATGGAAAATTGAATCCTACTCAAATTAATAGTTGCTTAGAAAGCAATGCTGACAAAAATATTATTGGTGTTTCAGTTTCTCAACTATCAGAAAATGGGACTAACTATAGTATAGAAAATTTAAGAAAAATAGGTAATATATGCAAAAAAAATAATCTATTTTTTCATATGGATGGTGCAAGATTTTCAAATGCAGTGTGTAGTTTGGAAGTAAAACCTGCAGAAATGACATGGAAAATTGGATTAGATTGTCTTTCAATTGGAGCGACTAAAAATGGTGCTTTTGCTGCTGAAGCTATTATTTTTTTTAATAAGAAAAGATTATGTAATTATAAATTTTATCAAAAAAGGAGTGGTCATGTCATAGCAAAAACAAAGCTTATTTCATCTCAATTTATCGCATGGTTTCAAGATGATCTATGGCTAAAGCTTGCTAGGAAATCCAATAATATAGCTAAATTATTTAAAAATTATTTAGATCAAAATAATAATTTTGAAATTTTGTTTCCTATTGATGGAAATGAGGTTTTCGTTAAAGTGCATGAATTATATTATCAAAAGATAATAGATCAAAATATTTTTCCTAAATTATGGAGCTTTTCAAAAAATAATTTTGTAATATTAAGATTCGTTTTTAGTTTTGATTTTACAAAGAAAGATTTAAGTAACTTAATTTCTAGAATTAATAGAATTAAAATATATTATTAAAATTTAAAAAGAAAATTAGAGATTTCTCTAGGTAAAAGACATTAATTCCAATATTTTCAAGTCCCAAAAAAGTTGGTAAAATATAAAATCTTATAATAAATATTAACCAAACCAAATATAGAGATACTAATGGATAGGGTAAAAAATTTGGAATTATTCTGTTAATCTTACTATTAATGCTATCTGTCATAGAAAAAAAAATAGATACAAACTTCACATTCGTTTCATTTGAAAAAAACAAATGTAGAAAAAATTTAATTATAAAAGTCCAAAATAAGAGACCAAAAATTATATCAAATATAATAATAAATATTGGATAATTATTTAACATATAATTTAATTTTTAAAGTATATTTTTATAAATTGAGAAAAATTATTTTTATTTTTTTTTAACAATTCTTTCATTTCTAATCTTTGAGTTTTAATTAATGAGATTTTTTCAATTTCTACATCAAGTATTTTATTTTCTTTTGAAGAAAGTTTCCAAGTTATATCTAAGTTTTTTATTTTTTTTGTATCTATAGAACCATTTACATAAACTAATTTTTGACCTCTCAACTTTATGGATTTTTCCTTAAAGTTTATTTCTTTGAAATCTTCTAAATGTAAATCAATAAATTGTATAAACTTGTTAAAAAGGTTGGTTTTAAAAATATTTTTTTCTTTATTGGTAACTGTTTTCCATTGTTTTCCAACTGTTACTTTTGACATAAACTCTAAATCAATTAGTTTCAAAAGCTGGTTAGACATTTTTGCTTTCTTTAACTGATTTTTTTCAGACGCAATGTTTTTTATTTGATTAAGAAAATTAGATACTTGTTGGCTTGACTTTAATTTAATATCTGCATTAGCAGAATTGAAAAAAAAGATGCTTAATACAATTATAAATTTGCTAATCCAATAATTTTTCAAATTCATCTTGTTCATTTTGTTTTTCTTGTTCCAATAATTTATTTGAAGAAATAGAGTTAAACCTATTTTCAGTATATAATATTTTTGCTTTTAAGTAAGGATCTTGTGCATTATAAATATCCTCTATTACATTAGAATAGGTATTTCTATTACTTAATATACTCATAGGAAGAGTTGTTGAATTATATGAGTGATTTTTGGGTCCATTTGACACAGATTGGTCTACAATATTACCGGAAAAGTGCCTTAGTGATCTTGGGCCTAGAATAGGTAGAACAATATATGGACCAGAAGATACTTTATATTTTGCCAAAGAGCTTCCAAAATCACGAGTTTTATATTTTGTTTCTGGGTCTAAATCGTAAAATCCTAAAGTAAGTGAATTTAAAAGAAATTTTATACTTGAGGTTGAAAAGTTTTCTGCTTCAAGTTGAATTGCACTATTTGCTATGGTTACTGGGGTTGATGCCCATTTAACATGATTTGAGACACCCTTTTTAACATTTTCAGGTAATTTTTCATACTCCGTGTTTATTGGTTTGAAAACGTATTTATCAAGCCCTTGGTTAAATTTGAATACAGATCTATTCATACTCTCTAAAGGATCATTAATTTCTTTATTTGCCAAGTTTTGAGCGCATGATGAAAGTAATAAAAGCATTAATTGAGCTAAAAATAATTTAAAAATATTTTTGTTATTTAATATTCTGTTGAACATGTTATTTATAATTCCAATTTAATATACATCATATAATATAAAAATATGTCAGATAAATATATTAGTAGATTAACAGATTCGGTATTTACTGGAAAGAAAATTCAAAACAACTCTAATGACAATTTGTATTTTAAAGAATTAAATCAAAATCAAAGAAAAGCAGTAGAAACATTGGATGGTCCTCTTTTGGTTTTATCTGGCGCTGGAACAGGGAAAACAAGAGTTCTTACTGCAAGAATTGCTAATTTATTGTTTTCTTCAAAAGCTAAACCATGGAATGTGCTTGCTGTTACATTTACCAATAAAGCTGCAAAAGAAATGAGAGAACGTTTAGAAAATTTAATAGGTCCAAGTGTAAATAATATTTGGTTAGGTACTTTTCATTCGATAGCTGCACGTATTTTAAGAGAAAACGCTGAATTAGTTTCGCTCAAGAGTAATTTTACAATTATTAATACAGATGATCAAAAAAGATTATTAAAAGAACTTATTATTTTTGAAAAACTTGATGAAAAAAAAATAACCCCGCAATTTGTACTTCACCTAATAAATACATGGAAAGATTTGGGGCTAACTGTTAACGATATATTAAATTCAGAAAAACAATATTTAATTGATGGCAAAGCTGGTGTATTATTTAAAAAATATCAACAGCGTCTGTTGGATATGAATTATGTAGATTTTTCAGATTTACTTTTACATAATTTAAAAATATTTAACTCACATCAAGATGTTCTCGAAAAATTAAAAATTAAAATTAAATATTTCTTAGTTGATGAGTACCAAGATACAAATACAGCTCAATATTTATGGTTGAAAATGTTAGTTAAGCCAGAAAATAATATTTGTTGCGTTGGAGATGATGATCAATCTATATATGGTTGGAGAGGAGCTGATGTAAGAAACATACTTAACTTTGAAAAAGATTTTAATGACGCAAAAATTTTAAGACTTGAAGAAAACTATAGGTCCTCAAAGTATATATTAAGTGCTGCTAATACCCTAATTGCTAATAATAAATATAGATTGGGCAAATCATTAAAAACCTCAATAGAAACTGGTGAAAGAATAAATATTTTACAAGCTTGGGATGGTTTAGATGAGGCAAGAAAAATTTCTTCAAAAATTGAAATATTAATAAAACAAGGGGTAAATTTTGATGAAATTGCAGTTTTAGTTAGAGCTGGTTATCAAACCAGACTTTTTGAAGAAAGATTTGTACATATTGGATTACCATATAAAGTTGTAGGTGTTAAGTTCTATGAGAGACTCGAAATTAGAGATGCACTTGCATATTTCAGATTATTGATACAAAAGTCAGATGATTTAGCTTTTGAAAGAATAATTAACAGCCCTAAAAGAGGAATTGGTCCTCAAACAATAAATTTTATAAAAAATTATTCAAGAGATAAAAATAAAAGTCTATTTAATTCAATTAAAGATTTAGTACAAACAGATGAATTTAGACCTGGTGTTAAATTAACATTAAAAAACTTCATTAAAAATTATGACATTTGGGAAGATGATTTAATTAAAATTTCACATGTGGATTTAGCTATGAAAATACTTGAAGAATCTGGTTATATACAAAGTCTTAAAGTTGAAAAGTCATTAGAATCAGAGGGTAGACTTGAGAATTTAAAAGAACTTGTTAATGCTATGTCAGCATTTGACAACATGTTAGGCTTTTTAGAACATATTGCATTAGTTAATGATAGTGATGCTGAACACAAAGATGGTCAAATTTCTTTAATGACATTACACGCAGCAAAAGGTTTGGAATTTTCAGCTGTTTTTTTACCTTGCTGGGAAGAAGGAAGTTTCCCTAGTCAACGGTCAATTGATGAAAAAGGTAAAGAAGGGTTAGAGGAGGAAAGAAGATTAGCTTATGTTGGAATAACTAGAGCAAAAGAACATTTATGTATAAGTTGTGCATCTAGTAGACAAATTTATGGGAATTGGCAAAACGTCATTCCGTCACGGTTCATAGAAGAATTGCCTGAAAAAGAAATTATTGGAGATGAATTTAATGTGATTAACAATGCATCAAATCATTTTGATGACTATGAATTTAATCAAGATTATAACAACAATGAAAAATTTCATAATATTATAAATTCAGGTAGTTCTTATAATCAAATTAATGATCAGAATAGATTTAATGAGGATTATAGCTCTAATTTTGAAATAGGAGAAAAAGTTTTTCATATTAAGTTTGGTACAGGATCAATTATAGATATTGATAATGATAAAGTTGAAGTTAATTTTGACAAGGCTGGAATTAAAAAAGTCATTGGATCTTATTTAAAAAATAAATTTTAAATTTATGAATGATAAAATAATTTATTTTACTCAAATTATATTTTATCTAGAAGATAGTATTAAAGAAATTTTTATTGATCATATCGAAGAGGATAATGAATTTTTAAGTATAGATTTTAGTAAAGTAGAGAGAAATTATTGGATCTGTAAATTGATTTTAAAATCAAAAAACATAAAACAAAAATTTTTGAAAAAAATTAATGATTTTCGAAAAAAATTTAAATTATTAAGCTTAAAACCTTGTACTGATTATAACATAAGTATAAATGAAATCTATTTTGAAGAATTTGAAAATAAAGATTGGTTAGGTGAAAATGTTCAAACACTCAGACCAATTAATATTAAAAATTTTATTATTTATGATAATGATAACTTTAAATTATTTAATCCAACCAAAATACTATTAAAAATCAATGCTTCTTATGCATTTGGAACAGGTTATCATTCTACAACTAGATATTGCATTGAAAATATGTACGAGTATTCTAAATCAAAAAAATTTCAAAATATTTTAGATTACGGTTGTGGAAGTGGAATTTTAGGTATTGCTGCGAAAAAACTTTTGCCATATTCAAAAATTACCCTGATTGATGTGGATAACTTAGCTGTAAAAATGTCAAAGTTTAACTTAAAAAAAAATAATTTAATCTCAAATAATAATGTTTTTGAAGTTTCACAAAAAAAAAGAAAGTACATAAAGAAAAATTTTTATAATTTGATACTTGCAAATATTTTATTACCTCAATTAAAATCTCTTATAAAAGAATTTACATTTATATTAGATCATAATGGACTTTTAATTGTTTCAGGAATATTAATTTACCAAAAAAATCAGTTAATAAATTTATATAGAAAATTTAAAATTTATCCTATTAAGATATCAGAAGAAGAAAAATGGATTACTGTAACCTTTAAGAAAAAAAATGAAAAAGCTCGTTGAATTTAAAAAATATTTAAGATCAAAAAATATAGATGCTTACATTATACCAAAATATGATCTTTTCTTTTCAGAAGAACTTATGGAAAGTGATGAAAGATTAAAATTTATTTCAAATTTTTCTGGTTCTGCTGGATGGGCAGTAATTATAGCTTCCCAAAAGTTAAAATCTGCAGTCATAAGTGATGGAAGGTATCAAGAACAATTAAAAAAAGAAGTTTCTCAAAAGGAATTTGTTATTCTAGATGGAAGTTTAAATAAGATAATTGAATTTTTAAACTCACAAAAACACATGAACATTGTCGGCATTGACACTAAATTGATAACTATTAATCAGTTTAAATTGTTAGAGAGTGAATTAAAAATTAAAAATATAAAGTTCATTCTAAGTAGCAAAAATTTAGTCGATGAAATCTGGAAAAATAAACCCAAAATACCAAAACATAAAATTTTTAATTTAGCAATAAAGTACGTTGGTGAGAGTTATGTAAGTAAAATAAAAAGACTGTCCAAGATCATTTTAGATCATTCGTCTGAGGCACTTTTAACATTTAAACCAGATGCAATCAGCTGGTTGTTAAATATAAGGGGTAATCAATTAAAATATACCCCAGTCGTTAGATGTTTTGCATTGATACATAAAAGTAAGAAAATCTTTCTTTTTTTTGAACATGACTTACCTCAGTTAAGTAAACTAGATCATGGTGAGATTATATTAACTAATATTAATGAATTTCAATCTATTTTAAAAATGTTTGCTGGTGAAAGGTTTCTTTTTGATTACAATTCAACACCAATGTTTGTATTATCAGCATTAAAAAAAAATAAAATTAAATATAAACATGTATCATGCCCCATTTCTTCTCTTAAGGTAGTTAAGAACTCTATTGAACAAAAAAACTTTAAAGAAGTTCATAAAGTTGATGGATTAGCCTTTATTAAATTTTGGAGTTGGTTTGAGCAATTAGATAAAAATAATATGTTTGATGAAGAGTATCTAGCTAAAAAGTTATTTGAATATAGAAGTATAAACAAACTATTTAAGAGTAACAGTTTTCCTACTATATCAGCTTTTGGTAAAAATGGCTCAGTTATACATTACCGATATTCTAAGGGAAAGAGTAAAAAGATAGAGAGTAATAACTTGTACCTTATTGATTCTGGCGGCCAATATTTAAATGGAACAACTGATGTAACCAGAGTATTAATACACGGACAACCTACTAATGATATGAAGACTAAATACACTATTGTTTTAAAAGGTCATTTAAGTCTTTCAAATCTTTTATTTCCTCAAGGAACTTTAGGAAAAGAAATAGACTCTATTGCAAGGGCAGCTCTTTGGCAAAATAAAATGGATTATGCTCATGGCACTGGCCATGGGGTAGGTTTTTATTCAAACGTTCATGAGGGACCAGTATCAATAAGCAAAACAAATTCAAATGAATTAAAATCAGGAATGGTGATTTCAAACGAACCTGGTTATTACGGATCAAAATTTGGAATTAGAATTGAAAACCTAGAATTAATAAAAAAAGTTGGGAACTTTTTAAGTTTTGAAACATTAACTCTTATTCCATATGAAAAAAAGTTAATTGATAAAAGTTTATTATCAAAAACAGAAATAAATCAGATTAACAAATATCATAAATTAGTTAATGAAAAGATAATACCTTTAATTACTAGAAAAGATGTTGATTTAGTTAATTTTTTAAATAGCAAAACTTCAATTTTATAATTTATCAAGAATCTCAATGAGTTTTTTTTCATCTATGATTTTTATGTTTAATTCTTGTGCTTTAGAAAACTTGCTTCCAGGGTTTTCTCCATATATCACTAAATCTATATTCTTGGAAACTTGACTTACAAATTTTGAGCCTAATGAATTAAGTTTTGTTTTAATTTCATCTCTAGTAAAATTATTTAAAGTTCCTGTAATTACTACTTTTTTATTTAAGAAATAGTTATTAACATTTAATTTTTGATATGGTTTTATACTTAATTGTTGAGATAATTTATCTAATTCATCAAGATTTATAGAAGAATTAAAAAAGTTAATTATATCTTCTGCAACACTCATTCCTATTTGATCAATATTAACAAGATACTGAAATTCATCAGAAACTTTATTAGTAGCTTTTCTAATATTATTTATTAAATTAGGCAAATCTATGTAATGTTCAGCTAAAATTTTAGAAGTATTTTCTCCAACTTGTTTGATGCCTAAAGAAGTTAAAAATTTATCAAAATTCACTAATTTAGCTTTGTTAATATTTGAAAGTAATTTATTTACAGATAACTCTCCAAAACCATCATAACCTTTCAACTCATCTTTCTTTTCATAGAGTTTAAAAATATCACTATATTTTGTTACAATGCCTTTCTTAAAAAATAATTTTATTTGTTTGTTGCCAAGTCCATCGATATTCATTGCATTTTTTGAACAAAAGTGAATTAAATTTTCAATTTTCTGAGCTTTACAATTAGTATTTATACATTTTCTTGCAGCCTCGCCTTCTTTTTTGATAGTAATTTGACTGCATGCAGGGCAGTGTTGCGAAATAAAATATTTCTCAGACATTTTTGTTCTTTTTTCTTTTACCACGCTCAAAATATGAGGTATTACATCGCCAGCCCTTTCTATTAAGACCGTATCACCAATTCTTATATCTTTTCTTTCTATTTCATCTTCGTTATGAAGTGTAACGTTTGATACTTCAACACCACCAATTTTAACTTTTTTTACTCTTGCAACAGGTGTTATTGTTCCAGTCCTTCCTACTTGTAAATCAATTTTTTCTATTATGGATTCTTTAATTAAGCTTGGTAATTTATGAGCAATAGCCCATCTTGGAGCTCTGGACATTTCGCCAAGTCTTTTTTGTAATGCAAAAGAGTTTACTTTATATACTAGTCCATCAATTTCATAATCAATCTTATCTCTTATTTCTATCATGGAATTGTAATAACTTGATATTTCATCAAGTGTTTTTAGCAATTTAATATTTTCTGGTATATTAAATCCCCAATATTTAAATTTATTTAAAAGATTAATTTGTGTGTCAAAGAGATTTTCATTAGATACTTCGCCTACCGTATAAGCAAAAAACATTAGATTTCTTTTTTTTATTTCATTGCTATCTTTTTGTCGTATTGATCCAGCAGCAGCATTTCTTGGATTTGAAAAAACTTTTTTATCATTTGTTAATTGTTCTTTATTAAGTTTTTCAAAGTCATTCTTTGAAATAAATATTTCACCTCTAACTTCTAAAAATTCAGGATAATCAATGATTTTTTTTGGAATGTTATCAATCGTTAAAATATTTTCTGTTACTAATTCACCTTCATAACCATTGCCTCTTGTGAGAGCTTGGCTTAATTCACCATTTTCATATAATAAGGATATAGATAGACCATCAATTTTTGGTTCACATACAAATTCAATGTCACCACGACTTATGTTTAAAAATTTACGAGTTCTTTCCATGAAATCTTCGATATCTTTAATGTTGAAACCATTGTTCAATGATAACATTGGTTTACTATGTTTGATTTTAGTAAATTTTTCTAATGGTTCAAAACCAACATCTTCTCTTTTCGTAAATCCTAAATTTGGATTTCTAACAACTAAATTATCGTATTCAACACAAATATTATCAAACTCTTTATCGGATATTACTGGATCATCATGGCCATGATATAATTTATTATGACGTTCTATTTGGCTTTTAAGAAATAACAAACGGTTGTAAACATCACTTGGCATATTAAGTCAACAATTTTAAAGCTGCATTTCTTGCTTCATCAGATATATTGTCATCTGATATCATTCTAGCTATTTCTTCAATTTTTTCTTGATGATTTAGTTCAAATGTTTCAGTAATTGTTTCATTTTCAATAATACTTTTTTTTATTAAAATATGATGATTGCCTTTTGCTGCTACCTGAGGTGAATGTGTAACAACAATAGTTTGTTGATTATTTCCAATCCTTAACAATTTGGTTCCAACTGCGCTTGCAGTAGCACCTCCAACACCACTATCAACTTCATCAAAAATAAGAGTTTTAATTGTATTATTTTTTTCTATAACGAGTTTCATAATTAGAAGAAGCCTAGATAATTCCCCTCCTGATGCAATTTCAGAAATTTTACCCAATTTTGTATCTTTATTTGTTTGAGCATAAAATTTTACATCATCAATTCCTTTGGATGAAAAAAGGTTATCTTGAAGAGGATTAATTATTATTGAAAATTTTGCATTTTCTAATTTCAGAGCTGGAAGTTCATCATTCACTTCGTTAATTAGTTTCTGGCTTACTTCTATTCTATTGATAGATAACTTTTTTGCTAACTCCAAATATTCATTATAAGCCTCATTTGTTAATTTTTTTTGATTATCTAATTCAAGTGAAAAATTTTTAATTGAGTTTAATTTTTGTTCTATTTCAATTTGTTTTTGTGGTAATGAATCTATCTGACAATTATGTTTTTTTGATAAATTTCTTAATTTATATAATCTATCATCAATTACATTTAAAGTATCATCTTTGTTTTCATATAAAAATTCGCTTTTATTAATCAATAAAGACAACTCTCCTAAAGTAATATAATTTTCATTCAGAAGCTTACTAATTTGATCAACGGATTGATTGTTATAGCTTTCTAGTTTCGAAAATAAACGTATTAAATTTTTAACCAAAGTATCTAAACCATTTTCACCATTAATTAAGTTTTTAGCTTCATTAAAAGTTTGAACAAATTTATCTCTGTTTATTAAGGCTTTTCTTTTTATAATGAGTTCATTTTCTTCATTGCCTTGTGGTTTTATCTCATGAAATTCTTTGAGAGCAAACTCTAAATAATCGCTATCATTCTTATTTTTTTCATTCAATGAAATTAAGTTAATTAATTTATTTTTGTTAGACTTATAATTTTCCCAAGAATTAAAAACTTTTTCTTTCAATTTATCGTTAACATGATATTTATCAAGCAAATCAATTTGATTTTTTTCAATTAATAAAGTGTGATTATCAAATTGACCTTGTATTTCAATAAAATGACTTACAACTCTTTTTAGAGAATTTATAGAAATAGGAGTGTCATTTAGATATGAAAAAGATTTGCCATTAGAATGAATTTCTCTTCGTATTATAAATTCATCATTTATATCAATATTAATTTCGTTTAAATAACAAATAATAGTTTCATCATTAAAGTTCTGGAAAATAGCAGTTACAGATCCTTTTGATTGACCTTTTCTTATTAAATTAAAATTTGCTCTATTTCCTAATATCAATCCTAAGGAATCAATAAGTATGGATTTACCAGTACCTGTTTCTCCAGTTAAAACTGTAAAACCATCATGGAAATTTAAGTTTAAATCTTTTATTAAGACAATATCTTTAATTATTAGCTTAGATAACATTTAAAATTAAAAAATTGAAAGCACTTTATTCATTATATTTTTAAAATAGCTTGGATCTTCAACCAAATTATTATTCTCTATATTACTAATTTCTTGAGTCCACTTACTTTTAGGGAAATTATATTTTAGAATTTTAAATGTCTGATTTGATTTATCTTCTAATTTTAACATTTTAAAAGCTTCATACATTCTGTATAAAGTTTGAGGTACAATACTTGATCCTTGATAATTTTTAATGATATTAGAGAATCTATTTAAAGCTGGTGATGGAGCATTGTTTTTTAAATAATACATTGCAATTTCAAACTCTTTTCTAGCCAGGTAATTTTTTAAATATTCTAGTTTGAATTTAGCATCTTTTGCGTATTTAGAATTTGGTTTTGTTTTAATAATTTTACTAAATTTTTCAATTGCAATTTTCGTGAATTTACTATCACGACTTGGGTCAGAAATTTTAATATAATAACACATAGCAATCAAGTATTCAGCGTATTCTGTAAATTCACCATCAGGATTTAAAGATATATAATCATTTAATATTAAAATAGTTTCATCTGTGTTGTTTAGTTCAAAATTTATGTAAGCTCTGTAAATTTGAGATTGTCCCGAATATTTAGAATAGGGAAATTCGTCATTAATTTTTATAAATTGATCAATACTTTCTTTAAATTTATTTTCTTCAACAAGTTTTATTCCTTTTTTAAAAATTTTTTCATCATTATTTTGTATAGATGAAATTTTTTTTTCATTTGTTGAACACGAAAATAAAATTAATAAAAAAATAGCGAATTTCAGAATATTAAACATAATTAAATAAATTAATTTAGTTAAATTAGCTTATTTTTAAAATTATTCCAAACTATTAATTAAGCAACATTAATATTATTTACAATATTTTTGTGTTGTGAAATAGGCATATAATATGAATTAAGTTCTGATATTTCATAATTATTTTTATTTTGAAAAATTTTTTGGAGTAATTTATTATTTAATTCATGTCCTGGTTGAGTCGCATGGATGCTTCCCAAAAGAGACAGGCCAGACATATAAAAATCGCCTATACAATCTAACATTTTATGTTTAACAAATTCTTTTTTACACCTTAGTCCATTATCATTTAATATTTTATTGTCTTTTACAACAATAGCGTTATTAAGATTGCCACCTAAACCGTATCCTGCAGCTCTTAATTTTATAACATCTTTTGAAAAACAAAAAGTTCTAGCATAACAAATCTCATCAATAAAGTTTTGAGTATTATGAGTATAAACATACTTATCTTTTCCAACTAAATTGTTAGAAAAATCAATTTTAATTGAAAAAGTCAAGTGAGTTGATGGTAAAATTTTAATTGATCTGATACCATCCTTGATGCTTACCATTTTAAGAATTTTCAATATTTTTTTAGGTTTTTTTTGAATTTGTATTCCAATCTCCAAAAGCTTTTTTGTAAACTCATAAGAGCTACCATCCATGGCAGGCAATTCAGGGGAATTAATTTCAATTAAAATATTGTTTATATTAAAAGAATGAAGTGTAGCAAGAAGATGTTCAACAGTGCTAACATAAACTCCATTTTTATTTTTTAATTTAGAACAATATTTAGAAAAATCAATATTTTCTGGAGCTACTCTAATATAATTATCTTTATCTAAATCTGTTCTTTTAAAAACAATGCCAAAGTCGTCATCAGCAGGAAATAGTGTCATATTAACAGCTTTACCAGTGTGAATTCCAACTCCATTAAAAGATATAGCAGAATTAATAGTATTCTGATAATAATTATCGTCAAACATTTGTGAATTAATTATATTCATAATCTTCCATTAATGAATATATTGGAATTATTATCTATATCAAATCAAATATAATTACTAAATGTTTCATTATAAAATAATATTTTAATACAAAAAAATTTTTTTTAATTTTTCTAAAAAGCTAAAAATTCCGTTATTATTTTTTTCCCTTGAACTTTTTAAAACCAAACCAACTAAACAACTAAAATTTGGAGACTGAATTAAGTCAGGTGCATTTAAAAGTCCTATAGGTTTTCCAATCCTTATATCACATTTAAAACAAGATTTTGCGATGTTGCCAATGCCATTGAGATTAGATGTTCCACCTGTAAGAATTACCTTCGTAATTTTTGAATATTCTGGAAAATAGTTGTTCAAATTATTGATCACTAACTCAAAAATTTCTTCCACTCTTGGTTTAATAATTCCAATTAACATAGATTTAGGAAAGTTATGTGAAGTAAGTTCTCCTTTTTCATTAATAATTTTTACATCAATTTTTTTAAAATCATCTAATTGATTTCTTTCAGCAGATCCATGTAAAATTTTAAGTTTTTCAGCTTCCTCTGATTCTGTAACCAATCCTTTAACAAGATCGCTTGTTATATGAATTCCACCAATTTTAATAACACTAGAATAAATTAATTTATCTTTTAAATAAATTCCAATAGACGTTAAACTAGCACCAATATCAATTATAATTGCTCCAAGATCTCTTTCCTCTTTTATCATTGTAGATATTCCATTTATCTCTGGTGTTATATAAAATTTATTTACTTTTAAATGACATAATTCAATTGATTTTTTTAAATTTAAAATGACGTTTTTATTAACAAAAGTGTTAATTGCCTCTAAATTTAAAATTTTGCTTCTTAGTCCTACAGGATTGTCAACTTCTTTATTATTTTCTATTTTAAAAACTTTGGGTTTTCTTCTAAGTAGTATATAATTTTCATATTCATTTTCAGTTTTATTTAAATTTAGGAGTTTTAATACATCTTCTTTTTTTATTAGATTATCATTTATTTGTAAGGTATCAGACGTAATTGTTGTGAAGGGCAACCCACCTGTTATATTACAAGTCAAATTTGAAATTCTAAAGCCAGCCATTTCTTCAGCTTTTTCAACTGCTTTCGAAATGGCATTTGATAATTTTTGTAAATCTATAACCTCTCCTTTGTTTAAACCCATAGAGATATGTTGTCCAAATCCCAATACTTTAATTTGAATATTATTATTATCGACAGATTGACCAATTAAACACGCAATTTTACTATTGCCTATATCTAAACCAACGTGAATTTTATTTTTTTTATAATTAATTACTATACCTTTAATTTATTTTCGGTTTTAAAAAATATTTTCCTTTAATTCTTAAATCGATTTCTACAAAATTACCTTTTAAAATATTATATTTTAAATCAATTTTTTTAAGTAATTTAAGTGTATCTAATACTTCAGTTTCAGGTAATAAGATTTTTACTCCATTATTAAGATTAATATTCCATCTTCGATTATCTATAAGTGAAAAAGATATATAATTTAGGTATATATCACTCTCTCTTATTAATCTTAAAATAATATTAGCATTATTATTAGCGTTTTTTCCAATAAAAATAGGTAAATGCGTT
>CABZCK010000011.1 GCA_902524215.1 uncultured SAR116 cluster alpha proteobacterium | reverse complement strand
AAGTAAAATTTCGCCTTAATTAAAAATTTGCTCACATTAACCTAGTTGTCAATAAAATTCAAGGATTTAATATTTAATTTAAGGTATTATTGGAGACCAAGCTGGATCAGACGCATCTGCTGGTGTGATCAACTTTAATTCTTTAAATCCTGTAACGTCAATTTTGTAAAGATTAACACTTCCTGCTTTTTTATTTTTGGGCCTATTTTGTTTAAAATACATTAAAACTCTTCCATTTGGAGCCCACGTAGGACCCTCTACTAAGTAACCTTTTGCTAACAATCTTTCGCCTGATCCATCAGGTTTCATAACGCCAACATAAAATAACCCCTTATACATTTTGGTAAATGAAATTAAATCACCTTTTGGACTCCACACTGGTGTAGCATATCGTCCTTTCCCAAAAGAAATCCTTTTAACACCTCTTCCTTTTTCATCCATTATGTATAGTTGCTGCGTACCACCGCGGTCAGAATTAAATACAATTTGCTTGCCATCTGGAGAAAAACTTGGTGAAGTATCAATTGAAGGACTATTTGTAACTCTTTTAACATTTTGATTTTTTATGTTCATAGTGTAAATATCAGTAACTCCATTATTTGAATAACTCATAATAATGCTACTGCCATCTGGAGAAAATCTTGGTGCAAATGTCATTCCAGGAAATGATCCCAACATTTCTTGCTCACCTGTCAATAGGTTAAATATATATACTCTTGGTTCATTATTATAGTAAGCTAAATATGTGATTTCCTGAGTATTTGGAGAAAATCTAGGAGTTAGAACTAAAAAATTCCCGTTTGTTAAAAATTGATGATTTTCTCCATCTTGATCCATAATAGCTAATCTTTTTTTCCTAGCATTAGACGGTCCTGATTCAGAGATATAAACCACCCTCGTGTCAAAATAACCTTTATCTCCTGTTAATCTCTCAAATGTGACGTCAGAAATAATATGTGAGACTCTTCGCCATGATGTTTTATCTACAGTAAGCCTTAAACCAACCATATCTGTTTCAGAAACAACATCCCATAACCTGAACTCTACTTCAATTTTATTATTTTTTTCAGACTTAATAGCACCAGTAATTAATGCCTTTATCCCAAAAGGCTTCCAATCAGTAAAATTAGGTCTTACTGAAGGACTAGTTGGTGGAGCTATAAAAGCTGCAGTCTCTAAAGCTTTGAACTGACCTGATCCAACAAGATTATTTGTTATAACATTTGATATAGAACGGCCGAGTAAACTCACTTTACCTGATCTGTCAGTAAAATCGGCTATAGCAATCGGTAAAGGCTCAACTTGACCAGAATTTATATCTATTTCTAGATCTTTAGCATTAGATATACTTACAAATAGGAAAAAATACAGTAATAAAACAATTTTAAACATAAAACTTATCTATAGATTATTTTTGACAAAAATAAGGCATTCTTTAATTTATTGATTTATAAATGATGTATCAAAATTAAAAGTAAAAATCTTAAATAAATCATATTTATTTTTTGGTAATGGTAATGGAGAACAGTCTTTTACAGCTCTTCTTGCTGAATCAGCTGCTGCTCTGTAAATAGGATCTTTTTTGTAAAATGCTACATCAAGAATTTCAACATTTACTACAGATCCATCTGGATTAGTAAAAATTTTAAGATTAATAATTTTATTCAATTCATTTGCAGCATAGGGGGCATTCCAACACTGCCTTACATGATTCCTTAAAATATCTATTTCAGTTGCGGTTGCTTTTATTTTTTCACTCTCATTTAAATTTTGATTTTGATATTTAAGACTTTCTTTAATCTGATTTATAATATCTTTTTTTTTATTAATTTCGTTTGCCTCAGCTAGATTCCTCAAAATAGCTTGAGAAGACGTACTTCTGTTTTTATTTGTTATCTTGTTAATAGGTCTTTTAGAAGGTTTTTTTTGGATATTTTTTTTTACTATTTTCTTTATTTTCTGCTTTGGTTTAATAACTGGCTTTAAAGGAAATTTTTCAGTATTTTTATCTATTTTTTTTGAAATCAATTTTTTTGGTTCTGGCTTGGGATAATTTTTAATTGTATTTTTTATTTGTTTTTTTTTCTGAGGTTTTACAATCTGATCCTTTTTTTTTAGATTTGTTTTATTTGATGCTTCTAGTTCTTTTTCAAAAATTATTGGAATTGTTATATCTTTGTCCTCTTTTATTTTTGAAAAAGGAAGTCCATAGTAGACAAACAAAAATATAATTAAATGTAATCCAATAGATAATATAGATGAAAAGGCCATAAAATTAATTTTTAAGTTTTGCAACTAAAGTAGCTTTTGAATATCCAGCTGATTTAATTCTTGCTAGTACATTCAGAACAGATCCATAATTAGCGTTCTTATCTCCCTTAACAAAAATTCTTATATTTTTATTGTTATCAGAAATAGCTTTTACTTGCGGTATGATTTTTGAAATTTCAATTTTTCTATCTTGAATATAAACATTACCATTTTTATTAACAGAAATGACCAATGGATCACCTTTTTGATTTAATTGAGAAGCTTTTGTTTTTGGAAGGTCGACTTTAACACCTACAGTAAGTAGTGGAGCTGTAATCATAAATACAATTAGCAAAACAAGCATAACGTCTACAAATGGAGTAACGTTAATTTGAGAAAAAGACTTATTTCTAAATTCTTTTTTTTTGAAATTAAATTTCATATTTATCTTAAAATTATCTTTTATCTATTTCTTGGGTGAAATAAAGTCCAACATATTGACCAAAATGGTCACTTTTATCATTAAACATATCAATATCTTTTAAATACTTATTATAAGCAGCTACAGCAGGAATTGCAGCTAATAAACCTAACGCTGTTGCAAATAAAGCTTCTGCAATACCTGGCGCAACCACAGCTAAACTTGTGTTATTACTCATTGCAATAGATTGAAAAGAATTCATTATGCCCCAAACAGTTCCAAATAAACCAATAAATGGAGATATAGAACCAATTGAAGCTAATACAGTCATACTTCTCTCAAGTCTGTGTCTTTCTTTTGTAATTGTGTAAGAAATTGTACTTTCTAATTTTTCAATAAAAGAATTTAAATTGACTGGCCTGTCAGTAGAAGTGACTTTAGAGAACTCTAATTTTGCATTGAAATAAATTAGTTCAAAAGAATTATGAGTATTGGAGTTTATTTTTTCTTTAATAAATTTTTCAAGAGCAGAATGATCAATTTCAGATGTTGAAAAATATTCTTCAAAGTTATTTCTAGTTTTTACTTCATTTTTAAATTTAAAGTATTTATTAAATATTATAGCCCAACACCAAATAGATAAAAAAATTAAAGATAACATTACTAGCATAACAACAATATCTGCTTTAAAAAAAAGTTCTAATAATGAAAAATCATTTGATTGCAATTTGTCAATCTGCATTTCTGAAGAAGAAGGTGTGTTTAATTTTGGGTCGCTCATTTGTTACCTCATATATTTTTAAAAAAAGGATGATCTAAAATTGCACTAATATCTCTAACTTTATTTTTATCATCAATCATGACAATTTGTACTTCACATGCCACATTTGGAATTATACTGTTAGTTTTTTGAATTGTTTCATAGGCTTCATGTTTGAGAACTATACAAGACTTTTTGGCAGATTTAAGGCAAGTTTTTACAAGTAAGATTTGATTAAGTTGAAATGATTTATTTATTCTTAAATTAATATTTCTTACCACAAATCCTAATTTGTTTTTTTCAAGTAATTGTTTTTGATCAATTTTAATTAAATTAAGAAGAGATGTTCTTGCTCTTTCAAAATATTTTAAATAATTAGCATGGTAAACTATACCACCTGCATCAGTATCTTCATAAAATATTCTAGTAAAATAGTGATGAGTACTATTAATTATTTCTCCATTAATAATATTATTAATCTCAGATTTGAGTAAATGATTTTTCATAAATTAATTATTCTTTTTCAAGAAAGTTAATTTGATCATGATCTTGTTTAGTTGGTTCTAATCCTAAATGTTGCCAGCCAATTTTGGTCACAATTCTTCCTCTTTGAGATCTTTCAATGAAACCTTTTTGTAAAAGAAATGGTTCAATAACCTCTTCAATTAAATCTTTTTGCTCTGACAACACTGCAGCAATTGTTTCTAAACCAACTGGTCCACCTTGATACTTTTCTATAATAATTTGCAAGTATTTTCTATCAAGGGCATCTAATCCAAATTGATCAACATCTAACTGCTCTAGTGCTTCAATTGCAAATTTTTTATCAATTTTTTCGTATTTATTAACAAAACATATATCTCTTATGCGTCTTAACAATCTACCTGCAACTCTTGGAGTGCCTCTTGATCTTGCGGCTATTGCCAATGCGGCATCATCAGTTAATTCAAGATCCATTTTCAAAGCTGATTTCTTTAAAATATTTTTTAAATCATTATTGTTATAAAACTCCATCCTAATTTGTATACCGAATCTATCTCGTAAGGGTGTTGTTAACAATCCAGCTCTTGTAGTTGCACCAACCAAAGTAAAAGGAGGAACATCAATTCTTATTGATCTTGCCCCAGGTCCTTCACCTATAATTAAATCAATTTGAAAATCCTCCATAGCTGAGTATAAATATTCTTCAATCACACTCGATAACCTATGAATTTCATCTATAAATAGCACATCTTTTGGCTGAAGGTTTGTCAGAATAGCTGCTAAATCTCCAGTCTTATTTAAAATCGGTCCAGATGTTGTTCTTATATTAACATTTAATTCTGATGAAACTATGTGAGCTAAAGTTGTTTTCCCTAAACCGGGAGGACCATGAAGTAATATATGATCCATAGGTTCATCTCTTTCTGATGCGGCTTTAATAAAAGTTGACAAATTCCCTTGAACTTTTTTCTGCCCAATAAAATCATTTAATTTTTTTGGTCTTAAAGCTAAGTCAAACGTATTTGAACTTACCTCTTGATCGCCATTAGATATATTTTCTTCATTCATTTTTTATTTTGACAACTTTTTTAATGCTAAAGGAATTATTTTTTCTATAGAGAGTTTTTTTTCATAATCAATTTCATTACATATTGAATTTACTACTAAAAAAACATCACTTTTGGAATAGCCTAAATTAACTATTGCAGAAATAGCATCATCTATAACATTTTTATTTAGTTCTGCTCCATAAGAAGTTATATTTAAATCTTTAGATTTAATATTACTATTTATAAATGAAAATTGGTCAATTTTTTCTTGTAATTCGGACACAATCCTAGTTGCAACTCTTTGACCAATTCCATCAGCTTTTTGAAAAGTTGATTTGTCAGAGGATTTTATTGAAATTATAATTTGTTCAACAGTTAACGCAGACAAAACTGCTAGAGCTGCGCGAGGACCAATACCTTGAATTGATTGTAACAATTTGAACATGTTTAATTCACTTTGATGTTTAAACCCATACAATAAAATGCTATCATCTCGAACTTGTAACTCAGTATTCAAAATTACTAAATCATCAACTTTACCAATATGATCCAGCGTATTTTTAGATACGTGTAAACAATATCCAACACCATTTACATCAAGAACGATTTGGTTATTTGATTTACTTTTTAATTTTCCACTTAATGTTGCTATCATTTCCTTATATTTATTTTTTCTTTTTCCAGTGCATTTGTTATCGCTTGCTCCAAATTACTAGAATATTTACCATTATCGAGTTTACCAATATACTTTGATTGTATTGACATAGCTACAGCTAAAGCATCAGAGCTATCTTCACTTCTAGGTACTACATTTAAAATTTTTTTTACCATTTGATTGACTTGATCTTTTGAAGCAATCCCTGAGCCCGTTATATTTTTTTTTACCAATTTAGGCTGAATTTCAAGAATTTTTATTCCTAACTTTGCTGCAGTCAAGATACATATACCTCGTGCCATTCCAAGCTTTAAACTAGAAATATTTCCGGAGCCTACAAATGTTTGTTCTATTCCTATCAGATCTGGTCTTGATTTTTTTATTAACAAACTCAAACAATCAAATATTCGTAAAAGCTTTTGGCCTAATTCAAGTTTATCATTTTGTAAAAAAAAACCATCATCTAGATAACTAAAAGAGTTTTTTTCCCAAACAACAACTCCCCAACCCGTTTTTCTTAATCCGGGGTCTATACCTAGAATTTTCAATTAAAATTCTCTGAAACTTTTGGATCCAAATTAAAATTCCCAAAAACATTTTGTATATCTTCACAATTGTCTAATGCTTCAAGGAACTTTAACATTGATAGGCTTTTTTCTTCATCAAGATTTATATAATTTTCAGGAATCCAAGATATTTCAGATTGTTCTGGTAATCCAAACTTAACTTCTAGTTTATCACGAAGATCATTAAATTCTGGTATAGAAGTTAAAATTTCAATTTTGTTATCTTCAAAATCTACGTCAAAAGCTCCATTTTCAATAGCAAAATCAAAAATGTCATCGGCGCAAAAGTTTTTATTATTTTCATATATTATCAAACCAATATTTTTAAATAGATAACTTACAGAACCACTTTCGCCTAAATTTCCATTATATTTTGTAAATGAAGATCTAACTTCAGAAGCAGTCCTGTTTCGATTGTTAGTCAAAGCTTCAATTATAATAGCAGAACCTCCTGGACCATAACCTTCATATCTAATATCTTCTAAATTATTTTGTTCGCCAGAATTAGCTTTATTTAATACTCTTTGAATATTATCCTTAGGCATATTTGCAGATTTGCACGCTGACAAGGCTGTTCTTAACCTTGGATTACTCTCAGGGTCTGTACTTGATCTAGCAGCAACTTGAAGTTCTTTAATTAAGCGAGCGAATTTTTTTGCCCTTCTTGCATCTTGAGCACCTTTTCGGTGCATAATATTTTTGAATTTAGAATGCCCTGCCATCAGTATTTACTATATTCCTATATTTTCAATTACTCCACCTATTCTAATAGGTTTAATGGATTCAGCCAATCCATTTTTTTTTGAATTTATTATTACACCACATAAAGTAGGAGCGCCATCTGCAACAGTTAATCTGGGTTGTTTTTTTCTTGGATATTGAAATCTTGATATAGCTGCTTCCTTATCCATTCCTATAACTGAATCGTAATCCCCACTCATCCCAACATCTGTTATGTATGCTGTTCCATTTTCTAAAACTCTATAATCACTTGTAGGAATATGTGTATGAGTGCCTACAACTGCTGAAACATGCCCATCTAATAGATGACCAATCGCCAACTTTTCTGAAGTTGCTTCTCCATGGACGTCTACAAGAGAAAAACAAAGATTTTCAATAGAGTTAAATTTAAGTTTTATCTGATTTAATAGATCAAAAACAGGATTTGATTCAGGCATAAATAGATTTGTCATTACATTAGCAACACCTATTTTCCCAAATAATGTATCTATTATTGTAATTCCAAGTCCAGGAGTACCTTCAACCATATTCATTGGTCTTAATAGTTTATTAGTATCATTAATGTATGAAATAATTTCTTTTTTGTCCCAAATGTGATTACCAGAAGTTAATACGTCTGCACCATTCAATAAAAAATTATCACATATTTCTGGAGTTACTCCAAATCCACCAGCTGAATTTTCAACATTAACAATAATTAGGTCAAAAAATTTATCTTCTTTAAATTCTTTAATTTTTTTAATTGCAAAATTTCTAGCTTTTCTTCCAACTATATCACCAATAAACAATGTTTTCATTTTTAAAAGCTTCTTACCTATAAATTTTTTTATCTGTTAGAATAATATCCATTTTTTCATCATGGCTTTCTGTTGGTATATTCATAATAAATTGATTATCATAAGCTAAGCCAATAACAAATATTTTTTTTGATTTTCTTAATTTTGATATTGTTCTATCATAATACCCTTTTCCATACCCTAGACGGTTTAATTTTTTATCGAAACCTACCATTGGAACAAAAATAATTTCTGGTATAGTTTTATTTAATTTAGTTGGCTCAATAATACCAAATTTATTTTTTTTTAAACTGTGTTTACATTTAAATTTAGAAAATATTAAATCATTGGTATTATTATTAATAACAGGTAAGCAAATATTTATTGATAATTTTTTACTAATTTCAATTAATTTTAAAGGTGAAATTTCTGATTTTGTTGGGTAGTATATTCCTATTGATGATATTTTAAATTTTGATAAAACTTCTGATAATATCACATTAATATCTTTAGATTTTAAACAATCATTACCATTCTTTTTAAAATATATTTCTCTATTTTTTAAACAATGTTGTCTAAGTATTAATTTGGATCTTAACATATATTTACGGCAGCCAAAAAAGACGTCGGCAAATTATCCTCTGTAGCCTGTTGTACAGGTGGGCACCACATAACTTGACCAAAATCAAATCAGAGGCAGTTCCCTTTAGAGAATTTATGGCCCCAGGGTTAAAGCACCTAACGATAGTTTCTAGCCACCACATATACTTTAACTATTGTTAATTAATCTTTCAATATTCTTAAATTTTAAATTTAATTTTTCTAACCATGAAAGTATCTCATTTAAATCTAGATTTTCCTGCGTGAGAGTTTCATTATCATTAGTTGTATGGCGAAGATTTTTGTCAGCTAAAATTAGAGCTGCCATAAGTAAAATTTTACTGTCTGAAATTTTATTATTTTGATCATCTAATGTACTTATTATCTCAGATAAAAGTTTCCCGGACGATATCAACCTCTCTTCTTCCCCAATTTTACATGATATTGGATAAGTTTTACCATTAATTTCTATTTTAACTATAATTTGGTCAGTCATTTATTTTAACATATCTTTAAGATTTACTAAATTACTATCGACTTCTTCGATGATAGTTCCTAATTTTTGAATATCATGCTTTAGTTCATCATTTAATTTTTTATCCGAAATCATTTCAGCAATTTTTACTTCACAATTTTTAATTGACAGGTCAATTTGTAATTTTACTTTTTGAAATCTTTCCAAAATTTCTCTATTGTTATTTTCCAATTTTTACTTCCATTTAATTTATACATTATATTACAATAAAATTCTAAAGATAAAAACTTTTAATAAATTGATTGATAATTACTAATTTTTTTTATAATCCTATTATCATTATAATATGGAGTACTTATGAAATTAACCCGAAAAGTTTCTACAATTCTTAATAATTACAAGTCAGATAATCCTGGTGTAAGAGCTAATTTAGCTAGAATTTTAATGCATGGAAAACTTGGCGGTACAGGCAAGTTAATTATTCTGCCAGTAGACCAAGGTTTTGAACATGGGCCAGCAAGATCTTTTGCTGTAAATCCTGAAGCTTACGATCCAGAATATCATTTTAATCTTGCTATAGATGCTGGTTTATCAGCATTTGCAGCTCCCTTAGGGTTGATAGAAACCTGTGCTAGCACATATGCTGGACAAATACCCTTAATATTAAAGATAAACAGTTCTAATTCCTTAAGTAGAAATAGTGATGCTCCAACTCAAGCTATAACTGGTTCCATTTCAGAAGCAATCAGGCTTGGTTGTTCTGCCATAGGTTTTACTATATATCCTGGGTCAGATGATTCTCTAAATATGATAACAGAAATTCAAGAATTAGCTGCTGAAGCTAAAAGTTTTGGATTAGCAGTAGTTGTATGGAGTTATCCAAGAGGTGGAGATATTAGTAAAGAGGGTGAAACTGCTGTAGATATTGTTTCTTACGCCGCTCATATGGCAGCATTAATTGGAGCACATATTATAAAAGTTAAACCTCCAACAGAATTTCTTGAAGATAAAAGTGCAAAAAAAGTATATGTTGATAATAAGATTCCTATATCAACTCTGAGAGATAGAATTAAAAATGTTGTTGATTCTTGTTTTCAAGGAAAAAGAATTGTTATTTTTTCAGGTGGTTCAGCTAAAGATACAAAAGGTTTATTGAATGAAATAAAAGAAATTTATCATGGGGGTGGTTTTGGTTCAATCATTGGACGAAACTCCTTTCAGAGGCCAAAAAAAGATGCTTTAGTCCTTCTATCTCAAATAATAGATATTTATAAAGGTAAATAATGAAAATCAACGCTAATTCTTTAAAGATTGGGAATTTAATTTCTCATAATAATGAGTTATGGACTGTTGTTAGATTAAATCACGTTAAACCTGGTAAAGGAGGAGCATTTGTTCAAACTGAATTAAAAAATGTTAAGGATAACAGAAAATTAAATGATAGATTCAGATCTACTGAAAATGTAGATAGGATTATATTAGATGAAAAAAAATGTAGTTATTTATTTCAAGAAAATAATAACTTTGTATTTATGGATTTAGAAACATTTGAACAATTAGAAGTTAGTTCAGATATAATTGGTGATCAAAAACATTTTTTATCAGATGGCATGGAAGTTTTAGTTAACTTGCATGAACTTCAAGTAATATCAATTGTTTTACCTGAAACTTGTGAAGTTGAAGTTATGGAAGCGGATGCAGTCATTAAAGGACAAACTGTATCTTCATCTTACAAGCCTGCCACCATTAAAAATGGTATAAAAATTATGGTTCCTGGTCACATTGAGGTTGGTACTAAAATCATAATTAAACCTGGTGATGGTACTTATGTTGAAAAATCTAAATTATAATATTTATTAAATTTTATGTCTAACACATCTCCATTGATAAATGTTATGAAGATTGCTTACAGTAAAGTTAATAGAAGAATATATAGAGACTTTGGTGAAATTGAAAATCTACAAGGATTAGACAGTAAAATTGATAGATTTTTCAGTAAGACTTACGAATTTGTTACATCTAATCTTAGAGATTACTTAAGAAATTGTAGACCAGAATGGAGATTTCTAAATGATGTAAACTCTTCTTGTAAAAGGGACACTTATTATTGGTTATTAGAGCCTTTGAGTGGTAAAGAAAATTTTAAAAGATCTATTCCAATTTTTTCAAGCTCAATTTCTGTATTTTTTAATGATAAAATTATTGCAACCTCTATTTATGACCCTCTTCGTAATGATTTCTATTTTACTGAAGAAGGAAAAGGAGCATTTTTAAATGACCATAGAATTAGAGTATCAAATAGAAAATATTTAGAAAATAGCTTAATTTCTCTGCAAGTAAATAATTGTAATATAGAAATCGAAAAGCTTTTCTTAAAAAATAATGTACCATTTGAAAATTTTAGAATTTTTAATTCTTCAACTGTCTCTGTCAGTTGGTTATGTAATGGAAAACTTGACTGCTTTATCGGAATAAATTTGGATAAGTTTTTTATCCAATCAAGCAAACTTTTGTTGAGAGAGGCAGGAGGATTTTTTTTTGAAGCTAATTTAGATAAAAATAAATTTTTTATTTGTGCCAATCCTACAATACATAAAAAAATAATTAAGATTTTAAATTGATACTAATTTTGATAGGATTATTAGGAAATATACATGGTTTTTTAAAAAAATGATAAGCCCTAATAAATATGCGTTAAGGATGATTTCACTATTAGTGATAGTTATAGTAATTTCATATTTCCTTTATGATCCCTTAAAAGACGCCTTTGAAGGTAATAAAGAAATTAATGGCCTCATAATATTTACTTTTTTAGCAGGTGTTTTATTATCCTTTAGACAAACATATAGGTTAAGTAAAGAAGGAAAATGGTTGCAATTTATAAAAAAAAACAATGTTTTTTTACCCGATAATTATAAAACTTCAAAAATTAAACCTGAACTCCTCGCACCTATCGCAGCTCTTCTTTTAGAAAATAAAAATGAAAATAAATCATTAACTGCAAATTCTTTATCAACTATTCTTGGAGGTATATCTTCAAGATTAGATGAAAATAGAGACATAATTAGATATATAATTGGATTATTAGTTTTTTTAGGATTATTGGGAACATTTTGGGGATTGCTTCAGACAATTTCATCTGTATCTTCAGTTATTCAATCACTTGAAATAAGCGTAAATGAAAACAATGCCAATTTTTTTGATAAAATCATTCAAGGACTGAATGCGCCTATGGAAGGAATGTCAACCGCTTTTTCTTCTTCTTTATTTGGTCTTGGCACATCATTAATCCTTGGATTTTTAGATTTACAAGTTAGTCAAGCAAACAACAGGTTTTTTAATGAATTAGAAGATTGGCTCTCTCAAAAAGCTGTTTTTACTGCGCCAAGTGAAACAAAAAATATTGAATTGGGAGAAGTAGCTCTTGAAAATTTAGCTGTAATATCAAAAAATTATATTAACACTGAAAATGAAAAAGTTAAAACATCTGAAAGATTAAATGAACTAAACTTACTTTTAAGTCGTTTGACAGAAAAACTAGATGAAGAAAAAAATATAAAACATTCGATTGATGAATTAAATATGAATGTCAAAAATATAATTGAAAATGATAAAATACATTCTAATGAATTAATTAATAATATTAATATTGAATTAAGAGCTTTAAGTAAAGTAATTGAAAAATTAAATAAATAATTTAATGCATTATCTCAAGTTACGAAAAAAAAATGATAATTTTATTTGGCCAAGTTTTGTTGATGCTTTAGCAAGTCTACTTATAGTTATAATCTTTATACTTATGATATTTGTTATCTCTCAATATTATATTAGCCAAAAGTTAAGTGGGAAAGATAAAGTCCTGAGCCAGCTAGAGATAAAAATTTTAGAGGTAACTAATCAATTAAGTATTGAAAAGGAAATTACAAAAAGATTATCTGCTAATATCTTTAGTATTCAAAGTGAATTAGATAACAAAGATTTAGAATTACTTCAAAACAAAAGTCTAATAACAAGTTTAAAAAACGAAATTAATAAAAATGAATTTAAACTTTCTGAGCAATTGGAGGTGTTAGAAACTAAAGATCAAAAATTAAATATTTTACAAAATAAACTTCTAGATAAAAATAAAGCTGAAAATAAATTCAATAAAATTATCAATGATAAAAAAAATGAAGTTAGTAATTTAAATGTACTAATTTTAAACTTAAAAGAAAAAATTAATAAGCTTAATTCTTTGTTAGACGTTTATGAAAAAAAAGATAAAGCAGAAAAAATTAAAAATTTGCAATTAAAACCAACCTTAAATTCTGCCTTAGCAAGAAGAGTTGAAGAGTTACAAAAATTTAAGTCAATGTTTTTTGGAACTGTTAAAGAAAAAATAAAAAATATTCCTGAAATTAAAATTGTTGGAGACAGATTTGTTTTTCAATCTGAAGTTTTATTTGAAACCGGCTCAATTGAAATAGGAGGAAAAGGTAAAATTGAATTAAAGAAATTTGCAGAGATTTTGTTAAATTTAGACAAAGATATACCTAAAGATTCAAATTGGATTCTACAAATTGAAGGACATACAGATAATTTACCTGTTAGAAAAGGACAAATTTATTCAGATAATTGGGAATTATCCACAAAAAGAGCATTATCAGTTTTAAGATATTTAATTAATCAAGGCTTAGATCCTAAAAAATTATTTGCTTCTGGATATGGAAGTTTTCAACCTATTGACAATACAAACACAAAAACAGGTAGAATGAAAAACAGAAGAATTGAAATGAAAATTACTCAAAAGTTAATTATTAATGATGATAATTAAATTTATCAAATATTTTAAGGCTAAATCTTTAAATCATCTGATACTAATATTCATAATATTTGGCATAAGTGGATCTTTAACTTTAATTTTATCAGAACCCATAATTAATTATATTAAAATTAATGAAATTGTTGAAAATACATTCATTCTATTTCTTTTACGATTAATTATAATTTTTCCATTATATCAATTAGTCCTAATTTCAATTGCTACCATATTTGGTGAATTTAATTATTTTCTTTCATTTGAAAGAAGTATCTTCAAAAAACTTTTTAAAAAGCTTAAGTAAAAACTTGATTTTTTTTTAAATTGCATTCATATACAAATTAGTTGAGGAAATTATGAAGAAAAATATACATCCAGACTATCATGAAATTAACATAGAAATGACAGATGGTACAAAATATATAACAAAATCCACCTGGGGTAAAAAAGGTGATACTCTTAAATTAGACATTGATCCAGCATCTCACCCTGCATGGACAGGTCAACATAGAATTATGGATGCTGGCGGGCAAGTTGCTAGGTTTAATAAAAGGTTCTCTGGTCTAAGTAAAAAATAATTAAATTTTTAATGATTGAAATTTACATATCATTTCAAAATTAAGCTTAATACTCTCTAAAAGTTTAATTCTATTATTCCTAATTTGAATGTTTTCATCATTAACTAAAACATTATCAAAAAAATTTTCTATTAATAAATTGAATTCATTAAAATGTTCTGACTGATTTTTATTGTAACTTAAATCTGAACTATTTTTATTACTTTTTGATAATTTAATTAAAAAATTGTATAATTTTCTTTCTTCTTTCAAAACTAGCAATTCTTCTTTTATTTTTAGAGAATTTGGCAGCATTTCGGATTTTTTAATTATATTATAAACTCTTTTGAAGTTTGAAATAAATTTAATTCCACTTTTGGAATTTAAAATTTTATCCAATGCCTTTAACTCACTCTTAATTTCTAAAAAAGTCTTTTGATCAATATTATCTTGTAAAATTATTGCAGATAACTTATCTGATCTGAATCCTTGCTCCATAAGAAAATTATATAACCTATCAATTAAAAAATTTTTTATTTCATTTACTAATTTTATGTCTTTATTAAGTTTTTCATCAAGTGCCTTGATTAGTTTATTTAGACTTAGTGCATTACTCTCAGACCACAAAACACTAATTAAACTATTCCCTGATCTTCTTAGAGCAAATGGATCTCGTGAACCAGTTGGTATTAAACCAATAGAAAAAAAACTACTTAATATGTCAATATTATTGCTAATTGATAAAATGGAGCCTAATTTATTTCTTGGCATAATTCTTTTTGAACCAACTGGTTTGTACTGATCTTCAAAAGCAAGTTGCATATCTTTACTGAAACCATTTAATTTAGCTAAATATTTTAACATAGTTCCTTGAAGTTCAGGAAATTCACCAACTAAATTTGAACTTAAATCTAATTTTGAATATAAACCAAGTTTGTTTAATTTTTTATTATCATTAATATTAAATAAAGGACCAATGTTTTCATTAATTTTTGATAATCTTAAACTTCTTTTGTATAAATCACCAAGTCCCTCATGAAAAATCATTGTTTTAAGTTTATTGATGTAAAAAGAAAGAGCATTTTTACAATCATATTCCCAGAAAAACAAGGCGTCAGATAACCTGGCTTTTAGCACTCTTTCATTACCTTTAACTACATTTTTATCAGTTTGATTATTAGGTTTTAGATTTGAGACAACCAAAAAATAAGGTGCTATTTTCTTAGAATTATCTGCAAGTGAAAAATATTTTTGATGAACCTTCATAACTATTGATAAAATTTCAAATGGTAATTTCATATATTGTTTATCAATTTTGCCAACTAATACATTTGGAAATTCAACTAAACCTGTTACTTCATTTAAAAGATCGTCATCTATATAATAATTAAGATTTAACTTTTTTGAAATTTTAGATATTTGTATTTCAATAGCTTTTTTTCTATCAAGTCTATTAACAAATACGTATGAACTTTTCATAGTGTTAACGAAACCTGTTGGTGAATTTACTTTTACAGTTTTATTTAAAGATCTATGCCCGTAAGTGTAATTTTTAAATTTTATAAAATCATTTTCATTTATTTTGATTTTGCCATTTACAAATGATTTATCAATTAATACCATTATATTTCTTAATGGCCTACCCCATTTTAAATCTGAAAAACCCCACCTTTGACTTTTAGGCCAACTTATTGAAGTACAAACTTCTTGAATCATGTCAGTAATCAATTGTGAAAATTTTTTACCTTTAATAAATTTTTTATGAAAATAAAATTCTCCTTTATTTGTTTTATTTATAGTTAATTTTTTTAACGTAGTTTTATTTGTCTTTAAAAAACCCTCAACGGCTAATTTTGGAGCATTAATCCTTGGACCTTTAATATCTAAACTTTGATCCTTTTGTATACTATCAATTTTGTGAATCAATATAGAGTGATGTCTAGGTGAACTTAAAATCTCAATTTTTTCATAATTAAGTAATGCATTATTTAATACTTTTTCAAATATATGGTTAAATTCTTTTTCTAAAAAAATTTGCATAGAGGCAGGAATTTCTTCTGAAAAAAAATCTATTAAACAGTCTACTTTTTTAATTCGCATGTTTTTTTATCCATTCAGAGCAACAAGTTTTACTCATATTTCTAACTTTTAAGATATAAGCTTGTCTTTCAGAAACAGAAATAATACCCCTAGCATCCAATAAATTAAATATATGACTTGCCTTTATACATTGATCATATGCAGGTTTTACTAATGGTTTTTCTAAATTCATCAAATCGTTACATTCTTTGACACAATTATCAAATTCATTGAATAATTTGTCTATATTTGCTTTTTCAAAATTATACTCTGAATATTCGTTTTCTGCATCTTTGAAAATATCTCCATAACTCTTTCCACCAGATAATTTAGGAAGACCATTAAAATCAATTGAGTAAACGTCATCTAACTCTTGAATGAACATGGCTAATCTTTCAAGCCCATAAGTTATCTCAACTGCTACAGGCCTTACTTCGAAACCTCCCACTTGCTGAAAATAAGTGAATTGAGTTACTTCCATTCCATCACACCAAACTTCCCAGCCTAAGCCAGCTGCTCCTAATGTAGGACTTTCCCAGTCATCCTCAACAAACCTAATATCATGCTTAAGATGATCCAAATTGATTTTTCTTAAGCTTTCAAGATATAAATCTTGTATATTATCTGGAGATGGCTGAATAATAACTTGAAATTGGTAATAATGCTGGAGTCTATTTGGGTTTTCTCCATACCTACCATCTGCGGGACGCCTACAAGGTTGTACATAAGCTACTTTCCATAAAGGATTTGGTCCTAAAACATTCAAAGCAGTGGCTGGATGAAATGTACCAGCACCAACTTCCATGTCATATGGTTGCAAAATTGTGCAGCCTTGTTTTGACCAATAATTTAAAAGTTTTAATATAATTTCTTGAAATGATAGCTTTTTCATGATTTTAACTTAAGTTGTCAAATGGGCAATTATTATTAGTACAAACTTTTTCAGAAGTCCACACACCACAAGAAGGACACTTAGTAACGTCCAAATTTTTAGGATCTTTTATTTTCGGAGGTTTTCGCTTTTTTTTAAAAATTTTAAAAATAAAAGTTATAGCTAATAATATGATAATTAGTGTGAATATTTTTCCTATAGAAAACATTATAGTCCAAACTTTTTAAATATAAGTTTTTCTTCAATTTTATTAGAAATTGTCTCAAATGTAATGCTAATTAAGTTACCTAGATCAAAAAATTTTTTCTTATTTTGAAACTCTTTAATTTTTAAATCATTTCCAAATCTATCTTTAAGTATAGAATTAACCTGTCCTATCCCGTCTATTAGACCAAGCTCAAGAGCCTCTTGACCTGTCCAAAACATTCCCGTAAACAAATCTTTATTCTTTAGATCGATTTTTTTTCCTCTTCTTGATTTTATGAATGAAATAAAATGATTATGTAATTTCTCCTGTAAGTTTTTTAACCTTTTTACATCATCTTTATTTTCAGGAGAAAATGGATCTAACAAAGATTTATTTTTTCCAGAAGTATAAATTCTTCTATCTACACCAATTTTATTTAATGCTTTATCAAACCCAAAACCTGCGGATATTACACCTATTGAACCAATTATAGATGCGTTACTAGCAAAAATTTCGTCTGCAGCACAAGCCAGCCAATAACCTCCAGATGCCGCAACATCTTCTACAAAAGTGATAACAGGAATATTTTTTTCTTTTGATAAATTAATTATTCTATCTGCTAAAAACTCAGATTGCACAGGTGAACCGCCAGGTGAATTTATAACCAAAACCACTGCTTTGTTCCGTTTATTTTGAAATGCTTGTTCGATTAATTTATTATAATCTTGAATATTTAATCCTTTTTTTCTTCCCATGTTTGGCGCGATTATGCCAGTAAAATTGATTAAAGAAACTACATTATTTTTTTTAAATTTAAAAAGCTTCATATATTTAAATCTCTCCGATAAGTTATTCTAATGAATATATCAAATCAATTATTAACACAATTAAAATACAAATTTAATAGATACATTCTATACATATTAGATAGATATTTTTTTTAAACTAATTATTATATTTTTAGGGAAAAAAATGAATTTAAAAAATCTACTACAAAATTCTTTTCAAAAAGTTGATGAAGAAATTTTAATGCGGCTAGATGCAACTGTTCCTCTTTTATCAAAAATTGGAACTCATTTAATTAAAGTTAAAGGTAAAAGAATTAGACCTTCATTAACTTTAGCAATGTCAGCGCAATTAAATGATTTTAGTAGAAACCCAATTTTACTTGCAACTGCAGTTGAGTTCATTCATACGGCGACATTATTACATGATGATGTAGTTGATCAGTCTAACTTAAGGCGTGGTGTTAAAAGTGCTAATTTAATATGGGGAAATGAAGCATCAGTTTTAGCTGGAGATTTTCTATTTGCACAATCTTTTGATCTAATGGTCGAAACTAAATCTCTAAAAGCCTTATCAGTTTTAGCTCAAGCATCTTGTAAAATTACACAAGGTGAGTTTTTACAAATGCAAATTTCTAATAAACCAAATACAAAATCAACTGACTATTTTAATGTTATTGGTGGAAAAACAGCTCAATTATTTGGAGCGTCTGCCCAATCTGGAGCAATAGTAGCTAATGGATCATTTCAGCAAATAAAAGCAGCTTTTGATTATGGTTATAATATTGGTTTAGCTTTTCAAATAATTGATGATGTTATAGATTATTCTTCTTCGAAAAATAAGATGGGGAAAGATCAAGGTGATGATTTCAAACTTGGCAAAACAACATTACCCATCATTCTTGCTTGGGAAAGAAGTAATAAGCTTGAAAGAGAATTTTTTCTTAAATCATTACAAGAATTAAAACAGGAAAAAGGTGATTTTAAAAAATGTTGTGAAATTTTAGATAAATACTCAATTTTGAGTTTGTGTAAAGAAATTGCCAATGACTTCATAATTAAAGCGATAAATGCTTTAAATGAATTCTCAGATAATGATTACAAAAAAGCACTTATAGAATTAGCTAATATTAGCTTAAGTAGAGACAATTAAAATATGAGAAATGATGAACGACAAAAGCATTTAAACTCAATTAGAAAAAAATTAAGTTTTTTTATTAAGCAAAATAGACAACTAAACTTAAGAGATTTATCAAGAAAGTTAAAAAAAAATGATGCATATCTTCAGCAATATATTTCAAGGGGTAGTCCATCTTTTCTTCCAGAAGAGGAAAGGAAAATATTATCTGATATTATTAAGTTTGATATTAATTCACTAACTCCAAATTGGTTGCATGTTACTCCCTCTTATAATGAAGACTTATTATCGCTCAAAAATATATTGAACGAGAAAGAGATAAAAATTTCATTATCATTATTAGATAATTATAAAAATTTAAAAATTAACCTTATAGAATTTACTGAACTTAAAATTAAACAAGATAATAATTTTTATTCAGTAAAAATTATATTTGATAAAAATATTTCTAGTTTTGTAGATAATAATTTTTATTTATTACAAGATAAAAGTGAAATTTTCTTAGTACATTTAAGTGAGAATAAATCAGAAAATCTGCAATCTTCAAAGATTACTGTTAGACCATATGACACCAATTTCAGACCCTTTAGAATAGATAATAAAAGTTTAATAATTCACTCTAAAGTTATTTTCCTAGGAAGTTTAGAAAAATTGAATTACCAAAATGCATAAATCAACTAAATCCACAATTAACATATTTATTGATACGTTAGACAAGTCTGGTTTAGGTGCTTCGTCAATGCAAAATGAAGATATTTATTTAGTACCTTATACGCTTCCTGGAGAAACTGTTAAGGCTAACGTTATAAATAGATTTAGATCAAAAGTGTATTGTTCTAATTTAGAAATACTAGTTAATTCCTCTGAAAGATCTTACAATACTTGTAACCATTTCATGAAATGTGGTGGTTGTTCGTTACAACATTGGAAACATAAAAACTATAAGAATTGGAAATTGAACTTAATTAGACAACCACTTCTTAAATTGACGCATGACATTAAAATCTTAGATATGATTACTGCTGAAAATTATTCTCGTAGAAGAGCAAAGTTTTTTTTAAAACAGGAAAATAATAGTTATAAAATAGGTTTTAAGAGATACAAATCAGATAATTTAATTAACATTGATCATTGCATTATTTTAGATCCAGATATTATGGAACTCATGATTGAGCTTAAAAACTCTTTCAACACAAATTTTTTAACTAAAGAAGTCGTAGTTTTTCATGTTAACAAGTTAGATTACGGTTTAGATATTCTTATACAAACAAAAAAATCCCTACGGATTAATGAATTGATTAAAATTTTTAAAAATTTAAAATCAAAAATAGTAAGTATTTATTTACAGCAAGATAATCTTAATCCAGAATTAATTTTATTTTATAATAAAAATAAACTTAATTTTGGTGAATATAACGTATATGGCCTAATACCTCCTGGTGGCTTTTTTCAAGCTACAAAAATTGCTGAAAATCAATTAATAACAAATATTTTAAATGAAATTGAAATTAGAAATGACTATGTGTTAGATCTTTATTCCGGCTCAGGAACATTTACGCTTCCACTTTTAAAAAATGGTTGTAAGGTATATGTTGTTGACAATAATAAAAGTTCTATAGAATCTCTAATAAAAAGTACGAAAGAACAAAATTTATTTAATAATATTGAATATGATATTTCAAATTTAAAAAGAGAAAAAATTGAAACTCATTTTTTTCAAAAATTTGATGTTGTTATTCTCGATCCTCCAAGAGCAGGATCACTTTTACAAGTAACTTCAATAGCAGAAACAAAGGTCAAAAAAATAATTTATATTTCGTGTAATGTTCAATCATTTTTAAGAGATGCACGAATTTTACTATCTAATGGGTATAAAATTAAATATATTTTACCAATAGATCAATTTCTTTATACAAGTCATTTAGAAATTTTTTCTGTTTTTGAAACTTTCAATTAACCTGTTATTCCGATTTGCCACGGTGCAAACTCATGTCTGCCTAATGATAGAAGCTCACTTTTAGTTTTTTTACCAGATGCAACATCAATAAAATGATTAAAAATTTCATCTCCCATTTCATCTAATGACAAAATTCCATCAACAATTTTACCACAATTAATATCCATATCTTCTTCCATTTTATTAAATAACATAGTGTTCGTAGCTAATTTTATCGATGGTGATGGCTTAGCGCCAAAACAAGACCCTCTTCCTGTAGTAAAAGCTATCAAGTTAGCACCCCCAGCAATCTGTCCTGTTGCCGATACTGGATCAAAACCGGGTGTATCCATAAAAATAAATCCTCTTTTAGTTATTCTTTCACCGTATTTATAGACTTCCATTAAGCCAGTTGACCCTCCTTTCATAGCGGATCCAAGAGATTTTTCTAAAATATTAGCAAGGCCTCCCATTTGATTACCTGGACTTACAACTCCATTTATTTGAACATCTTTACCTTTTGAATATGTATTTTTCCACCAACTTACTCTTTCCATAAGCTTTTCAGCTACTTCAACATTAACAGCTCTTGCTGTTAAAGTATGTTCTACTCCATAAATCTCAGGAGTTTCAGATAAAATTGCAGTTCCTCCATTTTCAACTAATAAATCAACTGCCTTTCCCAATGCGGGATTTGCTGTTAAAGAAGAAAATATATCTGAACCACCACACTGAAGACCTACCATTAATGAAGAAACAGGTGTAACAACTCTTTGGTGATTATTAACTTTATCTAACATCTTTTTTACAATTTCAACTCCAGCTTTTATAGTCGAAGAGGTGCCACCATTTTCTTGCATAATTAAGGTTTCAATAGAGGGATCATTTTGGGCTAATTTTTGGTTTTGAAATAACCCACCTACTTGACATCTTTCGCATCCCAAACCAACAACTAGAGCTGCTGAGACATTTGGGTGTTTGATATAACCTCCCAATGTTCTATACAAAAGATTCATAGGTTCACCTGAAAGTTCCATTCCACAACCTGTTGAATGACTAAACGCAGCTACACCATCAATATTTTTATAATCTTTCAATTTATCAGAAGTAAAATAAGAAGCTATTTCGTGAACAACTGTAGCAGAACAATTAACTGTTGAAACAATTGCAATATAATTTCTTGTTCCAACTGTACCATCTTGTCGTTTATATCCCATAAAAGTTTTTTGAAGATTATTTTCAATATAATTTGTAGGTTTATATTTTGAACAATAATTATGTTCTCTATTAAATTCCTTAAAAAGAACATTCTTATTAGTTAAGACTTGTCCTTTTTTTATTTTTGAATCTGCAAATCCAATGACAGTTCCATATTTAAGGATTGGATCATTTTTTTTAATATCAAATCTTGCTATTTTTTGACCAGATAATGCTGGAGAGTCCATAGTAATTCCATATTCATTTAATACCATTCCAGAATTCAAATTTTTTAAACTTATTAAAATATTATCAATATCATGTAAGCATAATACATTGAGTAAATTTTTGTTTTTGTAGTCATTCATTATTCAAAACTTTTGTTTAACTTTGCTTGGAGAGCCAAGCTTCAAAATTATTTTTTTCATCATCATTTGTAAGTGGATAAAGCCCCCTAATAGAGGATCCTTTTTTTACTTTACTCAATACATAATCTTCATATATTGTCATAAACTTAACTTCTTTTGAAATATCTGTAATAATATTATTTGGGACTACAACAACACCTTCTTGATCCCCTATAATTAAATCGTTAGGCCAAACTGCAACATCACCGCAACCGATTGGTACATTAATGTCAATCGCTTGATGTAAAGTTAAATTGGTTGGTGATGAGGGTCTGTTATGATAAGTAGGTATATTTAAGTTTTTAATTTCGTGAGAATCTCTAAACCCACCATCAGTAACAACACCAGCACACCCTCTTACCATCATTCGAGTTAGTAATATAGATCCCGCGGATGCAGCTCTCGGATCTTTTCTACTATCAAACACCATAACATAATCTTTTGGACATTCTTCAACAGCCACCCTTTGAGGGTGATTTGGATTTTTAAAAACATCAATTGAGTTTAAATCTTCTCTCGCAGGAATATATCTTACTGTAAAAGCTAAACCTAACATTTTAGAAATTTTTTTGTTTAAAGGCGAAATACCTTGAATAAATTGATTTTTTAACCCCTTTTTAAAAAGTGCAGTACAAATGGTTGCTACACTAGCTTTTTTATATATATCTAGAATTTCATTGTTCATAATAATTATCTCAAAATATATCTGGCTCTTCTGCAGAATTTCCAAAATCAGTTTCTAAAAAATCAAAATCACAACCTTCATTAGCTTGCTTAACATGATTACTATACATCCATAACCAACCTCTTCCAGCTTTAGGTTTTTTTTGAACAAAATTTGATTTTCTCTTTTGCAATGTTTCGTCATCAACTAACATATTTATACTTCTTTTATTTACATCAATTTCAACTATATCACCCGTTTTTAGAAGAGAAAGAGGTCCACCTATGTAACTCTCTGGAGCAACATGCAGTATACATGCGCCATAACTTGTGCCACTCATTCTAGCATCTGAAATTCTAACCATATCCCTAATACCCTTTTTTAATAATTTCTTAGGAATTGGTATCATTCCCCACTCAGGCATTCCTGGTCCACCAACTGGACCCACATTTCTAAGCACAAGAACATGGTTTTCTGAAACATCTAGGTCATCAGAGTCAATAATCTTATTCATTTCAGGGTAACTATCAAAAACAATAACAGGACCCTTATGCTTCAGAAACTTTTTTTCACATGCAGCTGGTTTTATAACACAACCATCTGGAGCTAAATTTCCTTTTAAAACAGCCAAGGATCCCTCTTTATAAATAGGATTTTTTAAAGGCCTTATTACATCTTCATTAATTGGATTTTGTTTTTTTATAATCTCTTTAATTTTTTTGCCAACAATTGTTTTTTCATTAACATTTAAAATATCAGAGAGTTGATACATTAGTGAAAGTATCCCGCCAGCATAATAAAAATCTTCCATTAAGTATTCTTTTCCTGAAGGTCTTATGTTTGCAATGACTGGAACTTTTCTTCCTATTTCGTCTAATTTATCCATAGTAAGTCTAATTCCAGATCTTCTAGCGATAGCAATTAAATGTATAATTGCGTTAGTAGAACAACCCATAGCCATTGCTACAATTATTGCGTTTTCAATTGATCTTTTAGTCACAAATTTTGAAGGTTTTAAATCTAACCTAACCATTTCAATTATTCTTTTCCCTACATTTGAAGACATTCTAATATGATTTGAATCAGAAGCTGGAATTGAGCTTGCACCAGGCAAACAAAAACCTATGGCTTCTGCTATAGCTGTCATTGTACTGGCTGTACCCATGGTCATACAATGACCATAGGATCTGGCAATACCTGTTTCAACTTCTTGCCAATCATCATCTGAAATATTGCCTGCTCTTAATTCTGCCCAATATTTCCATCCGTCAGAACCACTTCCTAAAAATTTTCCTTTAAAATTCCCTCTTAACATTGGCCCAGCTGGTAAAAAAATTGTTGGCAAATCATTACTTATAGCACCCATTAATAAAGCTGGGGTTGTTTTGTCACATCCTCCCATTAAAACAACACCATCAATTGGATGAGATCTAATTAATTCTTCAACTTCCATAGAAAGCATATTTCTATATAGCATTGTTGTTGGTTTAACATACATTTCTGCTAAAGAAATTGAGGGCAATTCTATAGGAAAACCTCCCATTTGAAACACTCCTCTCTTTACATCTTCAACTCTATTTTTAAAATGTATATGACAAGGTTGAATATCTGACCACGTATTAATTATTCCAATTAATGGTTTACCATACCAATCTTCTTTGCTATAGCCAATTTGCATCGCCCGTGATCTATGTCCAAAGGACCTTATATCGTTTGGGGCAAACCACCTGTAGCTTCTAAGTTTTTTATAATTTTTTTTCATATTGTTAGAGATTATTATCTCATAATATTAATAAAAACAACACTAAGTGTGTGGTGGTCCCGGCAGGACTCGAACCTGCGACCTATCCATTATGAGTGGAGAGCTCTAACCAACTGAGCTACAGGACCAGTATTTAACGTTAAGTGTTATACAATCTAAAAATCATAAAGTAAAGTTAGCTTTTTATGTTTCCAGAAAAGATTTTAATTTTCTTGATCGTGATGGATGTTTAAGTTTTCTTAATGCTTTAGCTTCAATTTGCCTAATTCTTTCACGGGTGACGCTAAATTGCTGGCCTACTTCTTCTAAAGTATGATCGGTATTCATACCTATACCAAACCTCATTCTTAAAACGCGTTCTTCCCTTGGTGTTAAACTTGATAAGATTCTTGTTGTTGTTTCTCTAAGATTAGCGTGAATAGCAGCTTCAAGAGGCTGTACTGCATTTTTATCTTCAATAAAATCACCAAGATGGCTATCATCTTCGTCACCAACTGGAGTTTCAAGAGAAATTGGTTCCTTAGCAATCTTTAACACCTTTCTTACTTTATCCAATGGCATTGATAACTTTGTAGATAATTCTTCAGGTGTAGGTTCACGTCCAATTTCATGCAACATTTGTCTTGATGTTCTAACAATTTTATTAATTGTTTCTATCATATGTACAGGTATCCTAATAGTTCTAGCTTGATCTGCAATAGATCTAGTTATTGCTTGTCTTATCCACCATGTAGCATAAGTTGAAAATTTATAGCCTCTCCTATATTCAAATTTATCTACAGCTTTCATTAAACCAATATTGCCTTCTTGGATAAGATCTAAAAATTGGAGCCCTCTATTAGTGTATTTTTTTGCAATTGAAATTACTAATCTTAAATTAGCTTCTACCATTTCTTTTTTTGCACGAGCTGACTCTCTTTCGCCTTTTTGAATAATTTGAACAAGGTTTTTAAACTCTTTAATCGGTAAATTTACTTTTGAAATAAATTCATTAATTGTGTTAAAAGATTCATTAATAGCATCTTTATTTTCATCAAAAAATTTTTTCCAAACTTTATTTAAGCTAAAATTATCTCTCCAAGAGGGGTAAATATTTCCATCTTGCCATTTGTTCAAAAAATCTATTCTCTTGATCCCTGACTTTTCAGCCATTCTCAGCAAATTTCCTTCAATATTTGAGATTTTTTTGTTGAGACCATAAATTTGATCTAATAAAATTTCTTGTTTATTAGGATTTAGGTAAATTTTATCTAATTTATTAATTAGATCAATCTGAAGATTAAATCGTTTCATTTCAGATCTCTCAATTAATTTTTCGCCTTTTTGAAGTCTTGCTAACCTTCTATCATTTAATGTTTCAATTTGTTTAAATATCTCGACGACACCATCGATTATTTCTAGTATAGATCCTTTAATTTCAGTTTCCATTGCTACAAGTGATAAATTAGAATCGTTTTCGTCATCATCATCTTGATCATCTTGATCATCTTGATCATCTTGATCATTACCATTGTCAGAAGTGATTTCATTTTTAGGCTTAATGATCTGCTTTGAATTAGTTTGATCTATGATATTACCAACATTGATTTTATTATTATGTAAAACTCCATTTTTGTTTAATAAATCTCCAGTTGAAAGATTTTTATTTGAAAAATCGTCCTCATTAAGTCTAGCATAAGTTGTTTCAAGATCTATTATGTCTCTCAACATCATAGAACCATTATCTACGTTATCTCTCCATTGTAAAAACTGATTCAAAGCAATTGGATTTTCATATAATCCCCCAATCATTAACTCTTTTCCAGCTTCTATTCTTTTTGCTATAGCTATTTCACCTTCTCTAGACAAAAGTTCTACGGTACCCATTTCTTTAAGATACATTCTAACTGGATCGTCAGAACGATTACCTTCATCTTCCGAAATATTACCAGCTATTTTTCCATCATTTTCTTCAGAATTATTTTCTTCATTTTGATCTATAATATTTATACCTAATTCATTTATAGAAACCATAACATCTTCGATTTGTTCAGACGTTAACTCCCCATCTGGCAAGGCTTTATTTAACTGGTCGTGAGTTATATAACCTGTACTTTTTCCTTTTTTTAATAACGCCTTAATTTCTGAGTTATTTAGATCAATTATTGGTTTATCCAGGTTTTCTAACTCAAATTTTTCTTTAGATTTTTTTATTGCTTTTGACTTCATTATTTACTTCTTACTCATTATTAACCATGTTTATTAATTCTTCTAATATTTTTCCACACTCATCGATATTAACCATTTTATCTGATGCATGTAATTTAGAAAAAATAACTTCTAAACTAAAATCTCCAAGATATTCTATAAGATTTCTTTCTTTTAATTTTTCAACTAGTTGAGTACTACTAACAGCAGAATTATTCTTTAGCAAACTAAATATAACTTCTTTCACTTCATGTAAACTATTATTAGTAAATTTTATTTTAATTAATTGTTTTTCAAATACATTATAAAAATTTGGAAAGTTTAGGATTATCGCAATAATTACTTTAAATCTATAATCATCTTCAATTTTAGGCAAACTTAAATTTATAAAATTGTTTGGCTTAGATTTATCTCCTCTTGTTTTGGATCTTAATTTACTGATTCTATGTTCAAGGTCGTCTTTAATAGCTAACTGAAGATTCTTTTCTTTAATTTGATATATTTTATTCCTTAAAAATTTCCAAAATTTTGCAATTTGCTCAGGAGAGTCGTTAGTTTTATTTTTAAGCCCCATTAACCATATTATATCTGTTATACTATAACTTTTGTCTAACAAAATATTGAAATTAGTTTTTCCATTTTTAATTATATATTCTTCAGGATCAAGATCATTAGGAAGGAATACAAATCTAAATACATTATCAGTTTTTACGAGTGGCAGTAATTTTTCAAATAATCTAATTGTGGCATCTTTACCTGCTTGATCACCGTCAAATATAACAAAAATATTTTTTGAGAGTTTTGTCAATAAATCTATTTGTTTGTCCGAAACAGCTGTACCCAAGGTGGCTACAGCAGGATATCCATATTTATATAAAGCTATCACATCCATATAACCTTCACATAAAATAACATTATCTATATTCATCTTTCTTTTTTTTATGTTATAAGCTCCAAATAAAACATTCCTTTTACTAAACACTTTACTTTCGGGTGAATTCAAATATTTGGGTTCAGTTGAATTGGTTGTTCTTCCTCCAAAGCCTATTATTTTTCCATTAGCTGCAACTATTGGTATTATTATTCGATCATAAAAATAGCCATAAAGATTATTATTTTTTTTCTTAGCTAAACCAATCTCTATTAATTCTTCTTCTTGAATATTTTTCTCTTTTAGAAAATTAATTAATTGCAAGTCAGATTTATATGTTGGTGCATAGCCTATTAAAAATTCGTTACATATTTCTTTATCTAAACCCCTTTTATTCAAGTAATCCAAAACATTTTTACTTTTCTTGTTATTTAGGATTTCTCTAAAAAAATTTGAAGATAGCTCAAGAGTTTTATATGTATTTTGAAATGAATTATTTTGATTACTTGTATTATTAACTGTTAAACCAATTGAACTAGCTAAATACTTTAAAGCACTATAAAAATCTAAATTGTCAATTTCCATAATAAAAGAAAATATATCGCCATGTTTTTCACATCCAAAACAATGATAAAATTGTTTTTCATCATGAACATGAAATGATGGAGTTTTTTCAGAATGAAAAGGACATAAACCTATAAAACTATTATCACTTTTTTTCTTTAATATAACTTTTTTTGAAATTATTTCAGATAATTTTATTTGATTTTTTATCTCTTCTTTTAAATCATCATTATTCATTATGAATTAGATTAATGACTCTTTTAAAAATTTACTAGCTTTACTAAAATCCATATTTGCTGAATAATTTTCTTTTAGGTAACTCATAACTTTACCCATATCTCTAATAGATTGTGCATCGTTAAATTTTATGGCTTCTTCAACAAGGTTTGCGATTTCATCGTCGTTCATTTGTTTTGGTAAAAATTGTTTGATTATTTTAATCTCATCTTCTTCACTCTGAACTAAATCAATTCTATTACCTTTTGAATAAAGTTGAATTGATTCTTCTCTTTGCTTTTGCATTTTTTTTAACAAGGAGATTATATCAGTTTCGCTTATGCCACTTTGATTACCTTCTGTTCTAACAACGATATCTCTATCCTTAATAGCTGCAATTATGAGTCTTATTGTTTTTGTAGCTACTATATCTTTATTAATAATTGATTTTTTTAATTCGGAATTTAACTTTTCTCTCATAAAACACCTATGTTAAATGTTCTTTTGCTTAATTTTATTGACCTCAAATGTAAACCATTTTAATTAGTATATAAATATCTTTGATATTAATAACTAGAGTATATGTATGAACGATTTTAAATTTTCCAACCTGAATTCTTATATACCATTCAATTTTTCAAACCAAAACAATTTATCAAAAAATTCAGTGTTAATATTAGAAACAGGTGAGAAATTTTTTGGATATTCTTTTGGATCAGAAAAATTAGGAATTGGTGAATTATGCTTTAATACTTCAATGACTGGCTATCAAGAAATCATCACTGATCCATCATATACAAATCAAATTATAAACTTTACTTTTCCACATATTGGAAATGTAGGCGCTAACTTTAATGATTATGAGGGTGAATCAAATGTTTCTGGAATAATAACTAGACAAATCCCCTCTAAGGAGTCGAACTGGAGAAGTGATAAAAATTTTTCTGAATGGTTAAAAGATTTATCTATACCTGGAATTTCAGGAATTGATACTAGAAAACTAACCAAAATTATCAGAAAAAAGAAATCAATTAATGCAATAATTGCTAAAATTGACAAAACAGACAACTTAGATGAATTGAATGAAATTTTACAAAGCCATCCATCTATGAATGGTCTTGAGTTATTTAGTAAAATTTCAACTAAAAAAGAGTATCAATGGAACCAAAAATTACATAATTTGTTAAGATTACATGAAAAACAAAATGATAAAAGATTAAAAATTGTTGCTTTTGATTTTGGAATAAAATCAAATATTCTGAGAAATTTATATGAAAGAAATTTTGAAATTTGTGTAGTCCCCCACAACACAACAATTGAAAATATCTTGTCAAAAAATCCAGATGGTATTTTTTTATCTAATGGACCTGGTGACCCGAAAGCATCAGATGCATTTGTCTTTAAATTATTAAAAAATTTAACGTCTCTAAAAATTCCTATCTTTGGAATTTGTATTGGTCACCAACTCATAGCTTTATCATTGGGTGCCCAGACTTCTAAGATGAAACAAGGCCACAGAGGTGCTAATCATCCAGTAAAAAATTTAGAAACAAATAGCGTAGAAATTACAAGCCAAAATCATGGATTTATTGTTGACCAAAACAGTCTTCCAAATAATCTCCAGATAACTCATGTGTCTTTATTTGATCAATCAATAGAAGGATTAAAACATAAAGAGCTTCCAATTTTTTCAGTTCAATTTCATCCAGAAGCATCTCCAGGACCTATAGACACGTCATATCTATTTGATAAATTTTATAATCTTTGTCTAGAGTACAATAATGCCAAAAAGAACTGATTTAAACTCTATATTAATTATAGGTGCCGGTCCTATTATTATTGGTCAAGCATGTGAATTTGACTACTCAGGTGCTCAAGCGTGTAAGGCTTTAAATGAAGAAGGAATTAGAATAATTTTAGTTAACTCTAATCCTGCAACTATTATGACCGACCCGATTATGGCAGACGCTACATATATTGAACCAATCCAAAAAGACGTAATTCATAAAATAATAAAAAAAGAGAAACCTGATGCGATATTACCGACCATGGGAGGACAAACTGCACTAAATGTTACATTAGAATTATACGAAGATGGAATTTTAGAAAAAGAAAATATTGAAATAATAGGTGCTAAACCTGAGTCAATTAAGAAAGCTGAAGATAGAAGTTTATTTAAAAAATCAATGGATAAAATTGGATTGTCATCAGCAAAAGCGAGAATTGTTAAGAATGTAAATGATGCTATAAAATCATTAGATTTTGTTGGATT
>CABZCK010000010.1 GCA_902524215.1 uncultured SAR116 cluster alpha proteobacterium | reverse complement strand
GAATATCCAAAGCTTCAAAAATTAATTGAAAAAGAAATTAAAATTGACACTGATGCTTGGGTAGTGGAGATAGAGGATAAAAAAGGAAGAAATTTTTTTGAAAAAGTTTAATTTAAGATTTTTTCTAATTCTTCATTTTTTTCATAAATCCCTAATAATTCTCCTTTGAATTTAAGAAGATTATACATTTGTTCTAAATTGTAAGTATTTATATTTAACTTCTTGCCGATTTCAATTATTGAGCCAATTATAGGATCAATTTCTAATGGTTTTCCTGCCTCTAAATCTTGTGCTGTTGAAGGTTTGTGACCTTGAATTGAAGTTGCGCCTTTTATTCTATCATCAATTGAAACTCTAAACTTTATCCCAATTTCTTCTCCAACAAGTTTACATTCTTCCATCATTTTTTTTATTAAATTTAATATTGCTGGATTTTCTCCAATCTCATCGAGTGTAGATCCTGTCAAGGCACTTAAAATGTTAAATGAACAATTACCCCATAACTTAATCCAAATTTCATCTCTTAAGTTTTTCTTTTGTGGTGCTTTTAATCCACTATCAATTAAAATACTTGATATTTCTCTTAACCTTTCCGAAATCATTCCGTTTGGTTCACCAAGTGAAAATCTATCGCCTTCAGTATGTTTGATAACACCAGGTTCTAAAATTTCACAAGCTGGGTAAACTACACAACCAATGGCACTATTTGGATTCAAGGTTTTCCAAATTTTTCCTTTTGGGTCTACACTTTCTAAATGTGTATTATCCAATTTAGTTTGAGTTTTTGCTTCGTGAAAATACCACCAAGGAAGTCCATTGACAGCGGATATAATAGTTGTATTTTCATCAAGTATAGGAGACAAGTTATCTAATATAAGAGGTATAGATTGAGCTTTAACACCTATAAAAATATAATCTTGTTTTCCTAGGTCACTTGCATTTTCAGATATATCAAAATGAAATGATCTTTTGATTTCATCTTTAATTAAAGTTAACCCCTTTTTTTCAATGATTTCTTTATGTTGACCTCTGGCAACTATTGAAATTTTATTATTTGTGTTTTTTAATGAGCAAGCTAAATAACCACCGATAGCTCCAGCCCCAAATATACATATTTTTTTCATAAATTATTCTAGTCCAAATTTTTTGGCTAATCCAATTCTTTGTAATTTCCCTGTCGCACCTTTAGGAATATCTTCAACAATAAATATTTTTTTTGGAATTTTAAATTTGGCTAATTTTTCATTTGCATAGGATTTAATATCATCTTCCGTACAACTTTTATTTTCTTTTAGTTTTATTGCTACAGCAATATCTTCTCCAAGCATTTTATCTTTATATCCAAAGCATAATGCTTGATCAATTGGTGGAAAATCCATTAAGATATTATCAACTTCTAAAGGAGATATTTTTTCACCACCTTTGTTGATTATCTCTTTTAATCTGCCAGAAATTTTAAGATAACCATCTTCGTCAAAAAAACCTTCATCACCAGTCCTAAACCAATCATTTATAAATGATTGTTTGTTAGCTTCAGGATTATTTTCATATCCATTAGTAACATTATCCCCTTTAATACATATTTCACCAATTTCACCTTGTATTAATTTTTCGTTTTTATCATTCATAATACAAATTTCTGGACCTGCTGGCATTCCAACTAAGCCAGGTTTTTGAGTAGCAGGAGGCAGTGGATTTGATGCCATCTGATGAGTTGCTTCAGTCATACCATAAGCTTCTATTACAGGTGTTTGAAATGTATCATTTAATTGTTCAAAGATAGCAGGTGGTAGTGATGCAGATGATGATCTAATAAAGCGTAAATTAAGTTTTTTTGCTTTATCTGAATTTTTTTGAGCCCTAAGTAAAATTGCTTGATGCATTGTGGGTACTCCGGAATACCAAGAAATATTTTGTGTTTCAGCTAAGTCTAAAAATTTAAGAGCATTAAAACCATTACTTGCACAAACAGACGCACCAACGTTTGCCGAAGCACTTAAGACAGCAATTAATCCATGTATGTGAAACAAGGGCATTATATTTAGACAGTGATCATCAGCTGTTAATTTTAAACTTTTTGAAATATTTACTGCAGATGTAAAAATATTTAAATTTGATAACGGAACTATTTTAGGTCTTGAGGTGGTTCCTGATGTGTGTAGAACCAAAGCTTCATCATAATCGTTTGGATTTTTATAATCAGTTTCTTTATCAAATAATTCGAAGGTTCCAAGAGGTTGATCATCAGAAATTTTCATTTCAAAAACAGGTATATTTAAGTTTTTGGCAGCAATTACAGCTAAACTTTTTGAATTTGGTTCAACCAAGAGAAATTTAGGCTTGAGGTCGTCAAGATAAAATTCAAATTCTTCTTGTTTATATGAAGGGTTTAAAGGTGCTGCAGACATATAGCTTGATATGCTCAAAAAAGAACTTGCCATCAGAGGTCCATTTGGCAAAACAATTGCAGCCCTGTCACTATTTATTATATTTGTAGCAGCTAACTGACGCGATATTTTTTCGTTAAAAATTTTAAATTCTCCATAAGAGAGTTTTTCATTTTTTTCAGATGTAAGAAAAATTAGATCATCATTTTGTTGATTAATCATATTTCTAATTGTTTTTTCCATAATTCTCTCTTACAAATTAAAAAGGATGAAGTCTATATACATTTTACAAATAAAAACTTTTAATAATTATTATATTTAGAAAGTGATTTTATGAAACAGATAATTGATAATATAGAAGCATTTGTTTTAACAGGGCCAGATGAATCAAGACCGCACTGGGTAAGTCATTTTATCGTTCCAACAGCAAATGAGTTGTTGGTTAAAGTCAAAACAAAGGAAGGCATTGAAGGCTTTGGTATATGCACTGTTTATGCTGATATAAACCCAATTATAAATACAATAAAATCAGGATTTTTAGAACAAATTATTGGAATGGATGCAACTTCACCGGAGAAAATTTACAATAAAATTTTTGGTATGACAGCAAGAAAATTATCTTTTGAAAAAAAATGGAGTAAAGAGACTTTAATAAGAATATCTGCTGCTATCGATATAGCATGTTGGGACATAATAGGAAAATTTTCAAATCTTCCTCTTTATAAATTGTTTGGTGGATATAGAGATCAAGTGCCTTGCTACGTAACCTGTGCCTATTATAGAGATGGAAAAGATAATATAGAGTTAAGAGATGAAATAAAGATGCTAGTTGAACAAGGGCATAAAGGTTTCAAAGGTAAAATAGGAGGTTTATCTTTAAAAGAAGATATGGAAAGAATGGCGATTGTTAGGGAAATCATTGGAGAAGATAATGATCTGATGGTTGATGTTAATAGAGCTTGGGATTTAAAAACAGCAATTAAAGGTGCAAAGGAATTAAAATCATTAAATCCGAGATGGCTCGAAGAACCTGTCAGATGGTCAGATGATAGACGTGAATTAAAACTATTATCTCAACAAACTGATATTCCACTATCTGGTGGTGAGAGTGAAATAACAATTTATGGATGTAGATCAATTTTAGAAGAACAAGCAATTCAGATTTTGCAATTTGACTGTACTATGTTTGGTGGCTTTAGTGGAGGAAAAAAATTGTCGGCCCTATGTGAATTAAATCACGTAGATATAGCACCACACCATGATTGTTTTATTCATGCTCATATTGTGGCAGCTAGTCCATCAGGTTTGATAGTTGAATCTTTTACTGATCCAGAAAGAGATCCTCTTCAAGCTGAACTTTTTGAAAATCCTCCAAAAATTGAAAATGGTATTTTATATATGAATAAAGAACCAGGTCTGGGATTAAAGTTATCTTCAGATGCTGTTAATAAATTTGGTAAAAAAATAAATTAGGTTATTTAATAAAATGACATTCTCTATTGCCCCAATGATGAAATGGACTGATCAACATTGTAGATATTTCCATAGAATTTTAACTAAAAAAGCAATTCTATTCACTGAAATGATTTCTGTTGATGCAATATTATATGGACCTCAACACAAACTATTGTCTTCAAACTACTTTGATAACTCAACTGTAATTCAAGTTGGGGGGAATGATCCTAAAAAATTGGGTAAAGTTGCTAAGATTGTAGAAAAATATGGATATACTGAGATCAATTTAAATATTGGTTGTCCTTCAAACAGAGTGAAGTCGGGTAATTTTGGAGCCTGTTTGATGGCAAGTCCACAAATAGTATCAGATTGTGTGAAATCAATAAAAAATAATTCAAACCTAAAGGTATCAATTAAGTGTAGAATTGGAATTGATGACATGTCATCTCTGGATCTTGATAGGTTTGTATCAATCACTTCTACCGCGGGGGTAAAAAAATTTATAATACATGCTAGGAAAGCTATATTAGGAGGCTTAAGTCCAAAACAAAATAGAGAAATACCACCTTTAGATTATCAAAGAGTTGAAAAATTAAAAAAAGAAAACAATGATTTAATTATTATCTTGAATGGTGGAATTGTTTCGTTAGAGGCTGGAATTAAATATACTCGTGATTTAAATTTAGATGGCTTTATGATGGGAAGAGAAGCTTACAAAAATCCTTATATTTTAAGTTTTGCTGATAAATTAATATATGGAGCTTCAAATGGAGAAAATATATCTAGACGAATGGTTGCATTTAAAGTAGCTGATTATATAGATCAATTTTTGTTTGACAATAATGACCATTTAATTACAAGACATATTTTGGGTCTATATAATAATATGTACTGTTCTCGAGAATGGAGAAATAATATTTTAGACAAAAGCTCTTTTAAATTAAAAGGCGATAAATTAAGGTTTGCTACGGATAAGATAGAAAAAATGATCTCTCTTAGACAAGCTGCATAATAAAATTAATGGAGAAATAAATGGAAAAAAAAGAGTCATATAGATCCTTATTGGAAATGGGACCATTGCTTTTATTTTTTGGCGTTAACTATTTTCATGGTATTTTCGCTGGAACAGCTGTTCTTGTTATAAGCACTATAATAGCATTAATTATATCTTGGTATTTTTTTAAAAATATTCCGATGTTAGCAGCATTTGGCTGTTTGGCAGTTGTTTTGTTTGGTGGCCTTACATTATTTTTTGATAATGATTTTTTTATCAAAATTAAACCAACCGTAGTTTCCTTAATTATTGCTTTAATATTATTATTTGGACAATTTTTAGGAAAAAACTTTTTATCTGCTGTAATGAGGTCTTCGATTAAACTGGATACGATAGGTTGGAATAAACTGACTTGGTTATGGATCGGAATGTTTATTGTAATGGCAATAGCAAATGAAATCGCATGGAGAAATTTAAGTACAGATGATTGGGTTTCTTTTAAGGCTTTTGGTATACCTGTTTTGTCAGTAGTATTTGGATTATTTTCAATTCCAATAATAAAAAAATATCAACAAGAATAAGTTATTTGATATTTAATTCATCCTTATAGATTTGATGCCATGGGCCTTTATCATCAAGATTTTTAAGTATTTTTAAAAGTAAATTTCTAGATTTATTTTTGTTTCCATTTTGATTTAAATATTTAGCTAAAATAAAATTTGCTCCTGGATCTTTAGGTTTTTCGAATAAAACTTCATCAATTAATTTTTTTATAAATTCATTAACAATTCCATCATTTTTTCTTAAATATGCTTGTGCTAACAGAGATTTAACGTTTGTTATAGGATTAATTTTAATAATTTTTTTTAAAGTTTCTATTTCTGTTTCAATGTCTTGAATAATGGCTGCCATTGATGCTTTTGCTAATAACAAATTTAAATTTTGTGGATCAGTTTGTAACATTTTATTTATTATCTTTAAGTCATTTTTAGTTTTTTTTATCTTTTTCGATTGTTCTTGTTTAACAAGTTGTTTTTTTTCTTTAATTTCTAAGAGCGTAGAGTTTGAAATATTTGGAGCGCCTAAAAAATAGTAAGTTATAGAAACTGATATATATGAAAATACAAATAAGGATAAATAAATTGAAAGAAAATTTATCTTTTTAAATTTTTTAATTTCATTTTCTTTTATTAATTTTGGTAAAATAATGAAAAAAATTAATCCTAAAAAAATTAAAATGAGAAGATAATTAATCATTTTTTCTAAATTTTAAAAATTTAAAAGTAAAAAATATTAGCCCACAAATAATTAAAATAAAAGGAAGGATCCATAATATTAAGGTATTTATCTGAAAGGGTGGCTTGAAGAGTATATATTCACCATATTTTGATTTTAAAAATTTATAAATAAATTCATCAGATTTATTATCGTTGAGGTGTATCATGATTATTTTTTTTATATCATTTGCAAAATCAGAATTTGAATCATAAATACTTTGATTTCTACAAACCAAACACCTTACATTATTTGAAATTTCATTTAATCTTTTTTCTATAGTTTGTTCATTGCCTTTAGAAATTTTGGGATAAGTTAAACTAGTAGAAAAAATTAAACAAAATAAAATCAATAATTTAAAAATTTTTTTATCTTTCATTTTTTATCAAATCGTAGATATTTTTTTCTAATTCATCAATTTCTAAGGGCCCAGTATATTTATAAATTATTTTTCCTTTTTTATTAATTATAAAAGTTTCTGGAATTCCGTAAACACCCCATTCAATTCCTAATAGTCCATTTCTATCAATACCAATTTTATCATATGGATTGCCAAAAGTTTTTAAGAAATCTAAAATATTTTTTTCTTCATCTTTAAATGCAACTCCAAAAACAGGTATTTTTTCTGATAACAATTTTATAGCTGGAGCTTCTATTTTACATGGCAGACACCATGAAGCAAAAAAATTTATAGCATAAAGTTCATTGTAAACATTCTTAAGTTCAACAATTTCATTTTTTTGAAAAAGCCTAATAGGATTTTTTGGAATATTTTTATTTATTAATGGTGATTTGAGTTGATCTATTTTTTTATCTTCTTTTTTTACATCTAGGTTAATTGCAAAAATTATCATGAAAAAAGTTACGATTAACAAAGGTAAAAAATTAGAAAATTTAATTTTCAACTTATATATACCTTCTATTAGCTTTAGAGAGTAAAGATAAAATGCCACCTATAGCCATTATAAATGCTCCAAACCAAAGACATTTTACAAGAGGGTTAAAGTAGGCTTTTACCACCCATCCCTCTTTTAAATTACCTTCCCCCATAGTTATATAAATATCACTCAATATAAAATTAAAAATGCCTGCTTCAGTTGTTTTAGTTTTTTCTACAGGATAAAATCTTTGTTCTGATTTTATCTTTCCAACAAAATTTTCAGCCTTTGTGATTTTAAATAAACCAGTTTCAGATAAGTAATTATCTATTTTAAAATTTTTAACATTTTCAAGTTTGACGCTATAATCTCCAATAGCAATAACTTCATTTATTTTAATTTGGCTTGAACTTTCTTTTTTGAAGAATTGTTCTCCTGTTACTCCAAATAGAAAAATTGCTAAGCCTAAATGAGCAACTAACATACCATAATAATTTAAAGGTAATGTTTTAAGATTTTGTAATTTTTTAAAAAATGTAAATCCAACTGAAAAAAATAAAAGAATTGATAAATAACCACATATTATTCCAAAAACAGAGGTAGTGTTAAATTTAAAAATGATGAAGCTAGAAACAAAAGCTAAAGTAAATATTATTAACATATTTCTTAACAAAGATTTTTTTGGGGTCTTTGTCCATCCAAGAAATGGAGCGAAAGCCATGATAATTATAAAGGGGATCATTATTGGAGAGAATGTTGCATTATAATAGGCTGCTCCTACAGAGATTTTTGAACCTGTAATTGTTTCTAAAATGAGAGGGTATAATGTTCCAATTAGAATTGTTATTGTTGAAGTTATTAAAAATATATTATTTAAAAGAAGTCCTGTTTCTTTCGAAAAGATAAAATACTTTGTATCAATTCGATGAGTATTCTTAAATCCATATATTAGTAATGGTATTAGAGTAGATAAAGCTAATATGATCAGGATAAATACTCCTCTTGTTGGATCTGAAGCAAAAGCATGAACAGAAGTTAATAGTCCTGACCTTACAATAAACGTTCCTAACAAAGAGAAAGAAAAGCCAAAAATTGCCAACAAAATTGTCCAATTATAAAATTGGTTATTTTTTTGTGTTACAGTAATTGAATGAATCAATGCAGTAGATATCAACCACGGCATTAGGGAAGCGTTTTCAACTGGATCCCAAAACCACCATCCTCCCCATCCTAATTCATAGTAAGCCCACCAACTGCCTAAAGCAATGCCACTAGTCAAAAAAGCCCATGTTAGAAGTGTCCAAGGTTTAAGATAATTAAACCAATCAAATTCAACTTTTTTGTTTAAAAGAATTGCAATAGCGAATGAAAATGATACGGACAAACCTACATATCCAATATATAGCATAGGCGGGTGAAAGGCTAATCCAGGATCTTGCAATAAAGGGTTTAAGCCAAATCCTTCTAATGGTGGGTCTATATTCCTTGAAAAAGGATTTGAAGTGAATAATAAAAAAATACAGAATAAAAAAAGAATAATATTTTGAATACCTAATACAGTTATATGAAATTGAGAAGATTTTATAGATTTACTTTTTGCAATTAAATATGTGAAGAAAGATAAAATTAATATCCATAACAAAATTGAACCTTCGTGATTACCCCATAATCCTGAAATCTTATAAATTAAAGGTTTTGTAGTATGTGAATTATTGACAACCAGATCTAATGAAAACTCAGAATTAATAAAAGCATATTCAAGAATTAAAAATGAAATCAAAACAAAGAAAAAACCAATTTTAGAAAAGTTTTTAATTAATGTAGAGAAAAAATAATATTCTCTAAAAAAATGAAAAGCAAATACTCCAGTTGATAATAAAGATAAAAAACTAGCTATTATGATGCTGATATGACCAATTTCATAAATCAATTCAATTTCCCCTTCCACTTTCCATTTTTCTTCAACATATCTGAAACTTCTTTTGGCATATAATTTTCATCATGTTTAGCTAAAATTTCAATCGCACTAAAGTTCTTGTTTTCTATTTTACCTAATGCAACAACACCTTGTTCTTCACGAAATAAATCAGGCAATATTCCATTATAGATCACTAAAATTTCATCTATTCCATCATGTATTTTAAAAGATATTTTTTTACCTTCTTTTAAAATACTATTTTCTTTTACTAAGCCACCAATTCTAATTCTTTTTGATAAATCAAATTCATTAGATAAAATTTTTTCATTGATATCAGTTGGAGAATAAAAATAGACAATATTATCTTCTAAAGATTTTAAAACTAAAAATGTTGATAAACCCAGAAGAGTTAAGAAAAAAAATAAAATAATTAATCTTTGAGATTTTGGTTTCATTTTACTTAGAATTTTTGTTTTTTAAACTTTTTAACAAGTTTGAAGCTTTTTTGTATCTTGCATTAATAATTATAAAATAAATTAATATTGACGTAAAACTTATAGAATAACTCAACCAAATATATAAATTATATTTTCCAAAATCTAAAACATCAAACATTTAATCATCCTAATTTAAGTATTTCAGATTGATATTTTTTGTATATCAAGTTTGTTTTAATATTTATTAAAATTATAAAAATTGACATAAATAAAAATCCTAACAACATAATAACTAGTGGAAGCAACATCTCTTGATTAATTGAAGGACCATCAAATCTAATAATACTTGCTGGTTGATGTAATGTATTCCACCAATCAACTGAAAATTTAATAATTGGGAGATTAACCATTCCTACTATTGCAAGGATTGCTGCAGGTTTTGAGCCATCAATTTTTCTTGGAAATGCATTTGAAATACCAATGTAAGCAAAATAGAATATACATAAAATTAACATAGATGTTAATCTGGCATCCCAAACCCACCATGTGCCCCACATTGGCTTACCCCAAAGTGAACCAGTTAAGATTGTTAAAATTGAAAAAATAAGACCTAGAGGTGCGATGGATCTGGCAATTATATCAGCAAAAGGATGTTTCCATATTAGAAAAAAAATACTTGCAATACTTATGCTAAAATATAAGAAAGATGCAAACCACGCAAAGGGAACGTGAATATACATTATCCTAACAGTATCCCCTTGTTGATAATCTTCTGGGCTATTAAACAATGAAAGATATAAACCAATAAAAATAAATAAGAAAGTAAAAACTCCTATACTAAATTCTATAGGTTTCATAAAATTTAAAAATCGATTTGGATTGGCTAAATAGTTAATCATTTATCTTTACTTTGTTAGTGCTATTTTTATTGAATAAGCTGAAATTAAAGGCGAAATAATTAGCAAAATTAAACAAACTGTAATTAATAAATACAAGTTTGGTAACGGGTCATAATTAGACTTCACTGCTTCAACAACTCCATTTCCAAATATAAATATAGGAATTGCAAGAGGTAATATCAACAAAGGGGATATTAGATTATTTGATTTAGTACCAAGTGTTAAAGAAGAACATATTGAACCAATTAAACAAAATCCTAAACTGCCAATTGCAAATATAATAATGTTCCAAAAAATTATTAGAAAGGGGATGTTTAAAAGAATAGAAAAGATTGGAATAAAAATTGTTAAAGGAATTATTAAAAAAAACCAAAATACAAAACATTTTATTAAGATTATAATTTCTAATAGTAATGGGGAGTAATAATATTGTTCTAACCAACCGTTTTTAAAATCACTAATATAAATTTTATCTAATGTTGGAATAATTGATACTATTAAGGCTATCCAAACAATTGCATTAGAAACAAGAGTAAGTTTTTCTTCTGAGGGCCCCACTGTTAATGGAAATAAAATTATGATTGCAATCATAAAAACGATCATATTCATAAAATTATTTATTGATCGTAAATAAGATTTAAATTCTTTTTCGATTAATGCTATTAAAATATTTTTAAAATTAATTTTCATAGATCATTATAGTTTGATTATTTTAAAATTTTTATGATTAATTTTTTTTTCATGAGATGTTTGTAAAATTGTTCCATTCATGTTTATGAACTTGTCCATAATTTTTTTTAAAAAAAGCTTACCATTCTCATCTAAATGATTTAAAGGTTCGTCAAGTAACCAACACTTCAATTTAAAACTTTCGTCAAAATTTAATTTAGATAATTCAGCTTTTTTTTTAATTCCTGAAGAACATTCGGAGACAAGAAAGTTTTTATATTTAAGTATACCAAAATTTTTTAAACTTTTTTCAATTTTATCAGTGTTAAAATCCCATCCTTTGAGGCCGCACCAAATTTTCAGATTTTCTTCAATGGTAAGCTCATCACTTAAAGAACTATTTTGCTTTATTAAGATATGTTCATTCAGCCAATCATTTTTTTTTAATTTACCAAATCTAACAATTGTTCCTCTATCTTCTTGCAATAGAGTGGAGATCATCATTAAAAGACTAGTTTTCCCTGATCCGTTTTCACCTTTTATGATGTTTAATCCTGGACACAAAAACTCTATGTTAAGACTAGAAAAAATAGTTTTTAATCCTCTAGTCAAAGAAATATTTTTTAGAATCATATTGTCTTTCAATCTACTTGTCATGTAATAGTTAAATTATTCTTAAAGCATATATAATAATTTAATACTATTTTAACTAATTTTTTTTATTTAAAATAAAACATCTTTCAATCTACTAAGAACTCTTTTTTAGATACATGATAAAGTTACTTTTTAAAGTTCAGTAAACTTGACGTTACTGTTAGTAAAAAGTTATATTGATATAAACATTTTTTAATAATATTTTCATAACCAAAAAAATTAAAATACGGAATTGTAATGGAATTATACAAAAATTATCTTGATGAAATTGAGAGTAGAAAAAATCAATCTTTAAAACCAAAGCCAATCGATGATGGATCATTACTAAAAGAAATTATTTTTCATATAAAAGATAATAAGAGTGAATATAGAAAAGATTGTCTTAATTATTTTGTATACAACACTTTACCAGGCACAACTAGTGCGGCAGAAGAAAAGGCTATATTTTTAAAAGAAATTATCAGTAACAAAATATCTGTAGATGAAATATCAATTGATTTTGCATTTGAGCTATTATCACATATGAAAGGTGGACCTTCTGTAAAAGTTTTACTAGATTTTGCATTAGGTGAAGATATTGTTTTAGCTACAAAAGCTCTAGATATTCTCAAAACACAAGTTTTTTTATATGATGCAGATACCTCAAGAATAGAAGAGGCTTTTAAAAAAGGGAATAATATAGCAAAGCAACTTTTAGATAGTTATGCTCAAGCAGAATTTTTTACAAATTTACCTGAAATAGAAGAAGAAATTGAAGTTGTTACCTATGTTGCTGCCGAAGGTGATATTTCGACTGATTTGCTTTCTCCTGGAAACCAAGCCCATTCCAGAGCTGATAGAGAATTACATGGCAAATGTATGATTTCTGAAGAAGCTCAAGCTGAAATTAAAAAATTACAAGAAAAGCATCCAAATAAAAGAGTAATGCTTGTCGCAGAAAAAGGAACAATGGGAGTTGGATCATCTAGAATGTCTGGAGTTAATAATGTTGCATTATGGACTGGTATTCAAGCAAGCCCATACATTCCATTTGTTAATATTGCGCCAATTGTAGCAGGAACTAATGGTATTTCACCTATATTTCTTACAACAGTTGGCGTAACAGGCGGAATTGGAGTTGACCTTAAAAATTGGGTTAAGAAAATTGGTTCAGATGGCAAACCTATACTTAATAATGATAATAATCCTGTATTAGAAGAAAAGTACTCAGTAGAAACAGGGACAATTTTAAAAATTAATTCTAAACAAAAAAAGCTCTTTAATGCAAATGGAGATGAAGAGCTTGCTGATTTAACATCTTCTTTTACTCCACAAAAATTAGAATTTATGAAAGCAGGGGGTTCCTATGCAATAGTGTTTGGAAAAAAGCTTCAAAATTTTGCCTGTAAGGTCTTGGATATAGAACTTAATTCTGCTTTTGCACCGTCAAAAGAAATTTTTCACAAAAATCAGGGTCTAACTGCTGTAGAAAAAATATTTAATGCTAATGCTTTAGGTATTAAAGAAGGTTCTATTTTACACGCAGGCTCTGATGTAAGAGTAAAAGTAAATATTGTTGGGTCTCAAGATACAACAGGATTAATGACATCACAAGAATTGGAAGCAATGGCTGCAACTATAATTTCACCTTCAGTTGATGGTGCCTATCAGTCAGGATGTCATACTGCTTCAGTCTGGGATTTTAAAGCACAAGAAAACACCCCTAAGCTTATGAAATTTATGAATGATTTTGGACTTATTACAGGAAGAGATCCAAAAGGAGTTTATCATTCTATGACTGACGTTATACATAAAGTTTTAAATGATATAACAGTTGATGATTGGTCAATAATCATTGGAGGAGATTCTCATACCAGAATGTCCAAAGGTGTTGCTTTTGGAGCAGATTCTGGAACAGTTGCTTTAGCTTTAGCAACTGGCGAAGCGTCAATGCCAATACCTGAAAGTGTAAAAGTCACCTTTGTCGGAAAAATGGCTGATCACATGGATTTTCGTGATATTGTACATGCAACACAATCTCAAATGCTTCAACAGTTTGGAGATAATATTTTTCAAGGAAAAATAATTGAAGTTCATCTTGGTACTTTATTAGCAGACCAAGCGTTTACTTTTACTGATTGGACTGCTGAAATGAAAGCAAAAGCTTCAATCTGTATTTCCAATGACAATACTCTAATAGAATCATTAAAAATTGCTAAGAATAGAATTAAAGTGATGATCGATAAAGGCATGGATAATGATAACAAAATGTTAGAAAACCTTATTAAAATTGCTGATAAGAGGATTAACGAAATCCAAAATGGTACTAAGCCAGCATTAGCTCCTGATGATAATGCAAAATATTCTAATGAAGTAATTATTAATCTAGATGAAATTAACGAACCAATGATAGCTGATCCAGATGTTAATAATATTGATGTTTCGAAACGGTATACTCATGATACAATAAGGCCAATTTCTTATTACAAGGCTGAAAAAAAGGTTGATTTAGGTTTTGTAGGCTCTTGTATGGTTCATAAAGGAGATATCAAGATTGTGGCCCAAATGTTAAAAAATCTCGAAAAAGATAAGGGTAATGTTGAATTTAATGCACCACTAGTTGTAGCAGCACCAACCTATAACATTGTGGATGAGCTAAAAGAAGAGGGTGACTGGAACATTCTTCAAAAATATTCAGGTTTTGAGTTTAATGATGAAAAACCAAAAGAAAATGCACGTCAAGAATATGATAACATTTTATATCTTGAGAGGCCTGGATGTAATCTTTGTATGGGCAATCAAGAAAAAGCATCTAAAGGAGATACAGTTTTAGCAACTTCAACTAGGCTTTTTAAAGGTAGAGTTGTTGAAGACTCAAGTGAAAAGAAAGGTGAGTCATTGCTCGCTTCAACGCCAGTAGTAGTTTTATCTGCTATACTTGGAAGAACGCCATCACTTGAGGAATATACTACTGCAGTTGAGGGAATAAATCTCACAAAATTTTCACCTCCAAAAATGACACCTAAAGACACATTATCTGTCCATTTTTAATTGATGATTGATACACAATGATACGACCATTAGAAGGTATAACGATTTTAGATTTATCTTCAATTCTCATGGTTCCTTATTGTACTAGGATACTTGCTGATTTAGGGGCTGACGTTATCAAGATTGAATCTCTTGTAGGTGATAATACAAGATATATTGGTCCATATGAAAATAAATCTATGGGGGCTGTTTTTTTAAATTTAAATAGAAATAAGAAAAGTGTATCAGTTGATCTTAAAACTCTAAAAGGAAAGGAAATTATATTTAAACTTATAAAAAAATCTGATGTTTTTATTTCTAATATTAGAAAGTCTGCTCTTTCAAGACTTGGTTTTGATCATAAAACATTTGTAAAATATAACGATAAAATTATTACTGCCTTTGCTGTTGGCTTTTCTAGTGATGGACCTTATAGAGACTTACCTGCATACGATGATATAATACAAGCTGCGAGTGGTATGGCTAGTTATCAAGAAGCATATTCTGACCAACCATCTTATACATCAGGAGCTACTGCAGATAAAGCAACAGGTCTTATGTTAGCGTTAAGTGTAGTTTCAAGTTTATTTAAAAGAAATAAAGATAACAAAGATTTAGAGGTAGAAGTACCTATGTTTGAGACAATGGTAGATTTTACTCTAGTAGAACATTTATATGGTTATAATTTTTTGCCTCCAAAAGATGAGCCACTTTATCCACGACAATCCTCTCCAAATAGAAAACCTTACAAAACTAAAGACGGTTTTATTGCGGTATTACCTTATAATGACGAACAATGGTTAAGGTTTTTAAAATTTATTAAAAAAGGACATCTAATTAAAACCAAAAAATTTTCAACTTTAGAAAATAGAAATAAGAATGTTGATGAACTTTATTCTTTGCTAGTAAAAGAACTTAAAAAAGAAAAAACAAATTTTTGGATAAAAAAACTTAGAGAAATTGATATTCCTTCAATGAAAATCAATAAACCTAAAGATCTTTTTATTGATGAACATCTTAAAAAGACAAATTTTTTTAAAACCTATAAGCATTCAACTGAGGGTGATTTGATGTATCCTCGCCTACCAGTGTATTTTAATAATGAAAGGGATAATGAAAGTAAATTTGAAGCGCCAAATCTTGGTAATAAGACTAAAGAAATATTGATTGATTTGGGATATGATAAAAATGAAATTGAAAATTTGAGAAAAGAAAAAGTTATTTTTTTTGAATAATAATGGAGACTAATAGATGAAAGAAATAGGTTTTGTAGGTTTGGGTGCAATGGGATCAGCAATGGCTCCTTTATTATCTAAAGCAGATTTTAATGTTTATGGATATGACATAAAAAATCCTAAGGATAGTACTGAAATTAATATTGTTACATCTATAAAAGAGCTTTCAGATAAAGAAGTGATAATCTTCATGTTACCTGATGGTAAAATTGTAAATAAAGTAGTTCAAGAACTTATTAATTTTGGAACTAAATCAATTATGATAGACATGTCATCAAGTGACCCTAACGACACTCTAAATTTAGGAAATGAATTAATTAAAAAAAATATTGAGTTTATTGATGCACCTGTTTCTGGAGGAGTTGCAAGAGCAATAACTGGGAAATTAATTATAATGGTTGGTGGCAACGAAGTTACTATAAGTAAAGTTGATAAAATATTAAATGTAATGGGTAGTGTAAAAAGGGCCGGACCTCTGGGTGCCGGTCATGCTATGAAATCTCTGAACAATTACGTTTCTGCTGCAGGATTAATTGCTAGTTTTGAAGCCTTAAATACTGCTAAAAAATATGGAATTGAAGCAAGAAATTTTATAGAAATAATTAATGGTGCAACCGGAAAAAATAATACAACAGAAGTTAAGTTGGAAAAATTTGTAGTATCTGAAAAATATAATGCTGGTTTCGCACTAGATTTGATGATTAAAGATGTTTCAATTGCTCATCAATTAATTCAAAAAATGAGCTCTGATAATCCATTATCAAAACAAGTGCTAGCCTACTTAGAAAACTCTTATAAAATACTTGGAAAAAACTCTGATCATACTGAGGTTTTCAAAGTCTTAAAGAATTAGTTTCTAATTTTGAAGTTCTTCTATGGTTGTAGTACTAGTATTAATTTCCAAACTCATATTATACTCAATCAGAACTGCTTCATTAAGATCAATTGCTTTTTTTAAAGTAGGTTGGATCTGATCAATTGAATTAATTGTAAAACCTTTAAGTCCAAAACTTTTTGCATATTCTTCAAAATTTGGATTTATAAGCGTTGTAGCGTAATGTTCTCTTTTAGGGTAATGAACCTCTTGGTGATATCTTATAGTTCCATAGTGATTGTTATTAGCAACAATCACAATAATTTTTGCCTTTTTTAATGATGCTGTAGCTAATTCTGACCCTGTCATTAAAGCACCTCCATCTCCAACAATCACAAAGACTTTTTTGTCATGGTTTCTTAATGATGCGGCAATGCCAGCAGGTATACCCATTCCCATTGCACCAATTTCAGATCCTATTAATTTCATTTTAGATTTAAATGGAAATCTATGATGCATCCAGCTCGTAAAGTTTCCCGCATCGTTTGTAATTATGCTATCTTCAGGAACTTGTTTTCCTAATTCATCAATTAAAGCTCCAAAATCTAAACCATCTTCTGCTTCTCGAATGTCTAGGGTTGCTTTATTATTCATATATCTATTATGACATTCATTTACCCAATCCGTGTTTTTATTAGATATATAATCAGTGTTGTTTAGTTTATTTAAAAAATTTTCTCCTTTAGATATTATAGAAACATCAGTTTTAAATAATTTATTAAAAAAATTCTTTTCAGGTAATACATGAATAAATTTTTGTGTATCACTTGGAAAAGTATAACCCATATTTGGAACACCATTCATTTGGTGGCCAATACAAATAACTAAATCGGCTTGAAGAGCATTTTGTTTAATAGGCTCCGGAGGTCTTAATCCTAATTCTCCAGCATAGTAAATACTATCATTATCAATTAAATCCTGATGTTCATAAGTACATAAAACAGGCAACGAAAATTTTTTGGCTATTTCTTTTATGAGAATCTTGGATTTCTTTGAGAATTGCAATTCACCTCCAACAACTAATATTGGTTTTTGAGCTTTTTTAATATGATCAAGTGTCTCTTCAATTTCTTGATTATTAGGTTCAGCATAAATCAAATTTATTGGATGTCCTGGTTTGTTTGAAATTTCTGCCTCAAGTACATCTGTTGGAATTGATATAACAACAGGTCCAGGAATTCCTTCTTTAGCAACTTTAAATGCGTTAGAGATTATTTTTGGTAAATCTTCAGGATCTTTAATTTCTTCAACTAATTTGGTCATATCAGCAAATGTTTTAGTAAAATCCATTTCTTGTAAATGCATTTTTCCTAAGTTTTTTCTACTTACTTGACCTACAAATACTATCATTGGAATACCGCCCTGGTGTGCTGAGTGAACGGCAATTGAAATGTTTGTCGCTCCTGGGCCTCTACTAACATAAGCTATACCTGGTTCTCCAGTACACTTTGCGTCTGCAACTGCCATAAATCCAGCACCACCTTCATGTCTGCAAGTAACAACATCAATAATTGGATTAGAAACTAATTCATTCATGACAGGTAAATAAGATTCTCCTGGCACGCAAAAAAATCTATCAACTTTATGGTTTTTTAGAGTTTCAATAAATACTGAGGATACTTTTGGCATTTTTTTCCTTTATTTTTATATTGTAGGTTTAATTCCACCATCTAATGTTATAGATGTTCCATTAATATGTCTGACATTTTCTTTACATAAAAAATAGGTCAATTCTGCTACTTCTTCCGGCGTAGAAAATCTATCAAGTCCAGAAGCTTTCAAAGCATTTTCTTTAGCTTGATCAAATGATATATTTTCTCGATTTGCATTAGCTTGAATAATCGAAATCAATCTTTCTGTTGAAGTCATTCCAGGATGTATAACATTTACATTGACATTATCTTGAATCCCTCTTTTAGAAAGAGCCTTACATAAATTTTCTAGGGCTGAGTTAACAGCTCCACCAACAGTGAAATTAGGATTTGGTGTATTAGCCATTTGACCGTTTATTGCAACAACCCATCCTTTTTTTTGTTTTAAATTTGTCCATAAACCTTTTAGCAATCTAACAACACTATAAAACTTTAAATCAAATCCATTAAAAAAATCATCAATAGGTTGTGATAGGAAATCACCACTTTTTGTATCACCTGCTGAAAAAATAATAGTATCTAAATCTTTAAAGTTATTTTGTATATCTGAAAGTACATTATTGCACCCTTGTTCAGTTTTAAGATTAGTAGCATAATAATGTATTTTAGAATTGTTACCTTTGTTAATTTCTTTAGAAGTATATTGAAGTGTTTTTTCATTAGAAGAAATTAGGTATATTTCACAGTCATCAAGTGCAAATTTTTTTGCAATAGCTTTTCCAATACCTTTACTAGCTCCCGTAATGACTATTTTTCTATTTTTCATATTATTGTTCCATTAATTTAATAATGCTCTAACCTTATTATAAATATTAATTAATACAACAAAACATAAAATTAATGTAATGAACAACTCTGATTTTAAAGACAATAATTTAAAGGCTATCCTTGGCCCTACAAATACGGGTAAAACTTTTTATGCCATGGAACGAATGCTTTCACATACATCAGGAATGATAGGGTTTCCACTCAGACTTTTAGCTCGAGAAAATTATGATAAGGCAGTAAATGTTGTTGGATTAAATAAGGTAGCTCTGATTACTGGTGAAGAAAAAATTATTCCAAAAAATGCAAAGTATTTTTGTTGTACAGTTGAAGCGATGCCAGTCGAAAAAAAAGTTGCTTTTTTATGTGTTGATGAAATTCAACTTGCTTCAGATTTAGAGAGAGGATACGTATTCACGGATAGATTATTAAATGGAAGGGGTGAAGAAGAAACACTATTTCTGGGTTCAGAAATTATAAAAAAAATAATCCAAAAATTGTTACCAGATTGTAAGATTGAAACCAGGCCAAGACTCTCAACACTTAGTTATGCAAGTGTAAAAAAAATCACTAGATTAAAAGAAAGATCAGCAATTGTAACTTTTTCGATACCGGAAATTTACAGGATTGCTGAATTAGTTAGAACTCAAAAAGGTGGAGCAGCAGTTGTTATGGGAGCATTATCGCCCAGAACTAGAAATCATCAAGTTGAAATGTATCAAAGTGGCGATGTAAATTATTTAGTTGCTACTGATGCCATTGGTATGGGATTAAATTTAGATATTGATCATGTTGCATTTGCTTCAGATATGAAGTTTGATGGAAATAATACTAGAAAACTCTTTGCAACTGAAATTTCACAAATCGCTGGAAGAGCTGGAAGATCAACAAAAAATGGTACATTTGGTGTTATTAGTGATGAACTTAAATTTGATAAAAATATAGTACAAATGGTAGAAAACCATGAATTCGAATCTTTATCACATATTTGGTGGAGAAATTTTAATTTAGATTTTTCTTCAATTAAAAATTTATTCATCTCTCTTGAAGAACAACCAGGTCAGAATATTTTGAGAAAAAAAGGAAATGCACTTGATTTTTTGTGTTTGGGAGAATTATCAAAATTAGAGTATGTAAATAAAAATAAAAATAATAAATTTTTGAATGAACTATTGTGGGATATTTGTCAAATTCCTGATTTTGGAAATATTTTTTCAGATAGACATATTAAATTATTAGAACAACTCTACATAATATTAAAAGACAGGAAAATCGAAGATGACTGGCTTGAAACTCAAATATCTCCACTTTCAAGATTAGATGGTGAAATAGATACACTTATTAATAGAATTTCTAATATTAGAACTTGGACGTATATAACCAATAAAACAAGTTGGATAAAAAATCCTAATTTATGGCAGCATGAGACTAAAAAGGTTGAGAATAAACTTTCTGATGAATTACATGAAAGGTTGACAAAAAGATTTGTTGATAAAAAAATAGCTTTGTTATCTAAAAAAATGAATGAGAAAATAGATTTGGAAGCTATTATAAAATTTGATGGTAAAGTATTAGTTGAAGGCCAAGAAGTTGGGTATTTAAGAAATTTTGATTTTATTCCTGAAATTTCTAGTGATGAACATTCTGCAAGAATTTTGACAGCTGCGCGAAAAGCTTTACCAAAAAAGTTAGATAAAATAGTAAATGAATTCTTAAATTCTTCTGAAGACGCTCTTAAATTAGATAATGAAGGTAATGTTTTATGGATGGAAAATTCAATTGGAAGATTGTCAAAAGGAGATAATATTTATACTCCTAAAGTCGTTTTAAAAATTTTTGATATGCTTTCTTTAGAACAAAGAACTAAGATTCAAAAAAAATGTGAAAAATCAATCTCAGAAATAATTAATAAAACTTTAAATAGTTGTCTAAAGTTAAAGAATCTAGAAAAAATTGAATATGAAAAAGATGATAAAGTTATTGAAATATCCTCGAATGTTAAAGCTATTAATTTTCACGTTTTTGAAGGTTTAGGGCATACATCAGTTAAAAATATTCCATTTCAAATTCAAAAAATTAATGAAAACGATCGATTGGCTATTGCAAAATTAGGAATTCGCTTGGGTGTAAATTTTATATATTTACCAACATTTTTAAAACCTAAAATAATAAAACTTAAAGCAACTTTATGGTCAATATATAATAATAAATTTTTTGTTGACTACTTGCCTGAAGAAGGTCGTGTAAATTGTCAGATTAATAAAAATATTAAAGAAGATTTTTATTTTTTTATTGGTTATATCACATGTGGTGATATGGGTTTAAGACTAGATATTTACGAGAGGTTATCAGCATTAATAAGAAAAGAAGGTAAAAAAACAAAGTTTAAAATTACAGAAGAAATGCTATCAATTGCAGGTTTTACTAAAGAACACTTGAAAGATTTTATAACCAATAATATGAAGTATAAATTATTAAAAAAAGATAATTCTGAAAATGATCAGGAATATTTTTTTCTAAAAAATAATAAAATTAATAAATTCAAAAATACAAAAAAGTCTAAAATAAAAAATACCAAAGTCAACTCACTCAAGTTAAACAAAGATTCACCTTTTTATATCTTGAAATCATTAAAGTCGTGAATTCTCTAGATAAATCAGATTTGAACATTAGATTAGATCAGTTGTTATATTATTTGAGGTTATTTAAAACAAGGGGAATTGCAACAAATGTTATTGAAAAAGGTGCATGTAAGGTTAATAATTTTATAGTTAAAAAAAAAAATAAAGTCATAAATATTGGAGATATGATACATATCAAAAGTGAAAAAATAACAAAACACATAAAAATTATAAAAATTCCATTAAGAAGGGGCCCATTTAAAGAAGCCACAATACATTATGAAGATATAAGACCCACTTTTACAGAAAAAACTAATAAAAATAAATATATAAAAAAAATTAGTTCTGGTAGAAGGCCAACTAAATCAAATAGAAGAAAATTAGATAAATTTACAGGTAGAAACTTTTAAAAAAAGTGTTATATACCTTCTAATGACCTATATAGTTAATGAAAATTGTATCAAGTGCAAATTTACTGATTGTGTAGAAGTGTGTCCCGTGGACTGCTTTTACGAAGGTGAAAACATGCTTGTAATCCACCCTGACGAATGTATTGACTGTGGAGTATGTGAACCTGAATGCCCTGTTGATGCAATACAATCAGATACAGAGGATGGAGCTGAAAAATGGCTAGTTCTCAACAGAGATATGTCTGAAAAATGGCCTAATATAACAGAAAAAAAGGACCCACCATTTGATGCAGATGATTTTGTTGATGTCGAGGATAAATATAAAAAGTTCTTTAAAGAATAACATGGAATATAAATAGACTTCTCTGTCATTTTGTGATATAAGCATATTTTTTAATCATAAAAATAATAAAATTTTAATGTAATAGGTGATTTAATTGTCAAAAATTAAGGAAAATTCTTTCATATCAGGAGATTTTGTTGTTTATCCAAGTCATGGCGTAGGCAAAATTATTGGAACTGAAACAAGGGAAATAGAAGAAACAAAGCTTGAACTCTTAGTTATAAGATTTGAGCAAGATAGAATGACACTTAGGGTTCCATTAGATAAAGCTAAAGTATCTGGTTTAAGAACACTATCTAGTAAGGCTCAAATGGATGAAGCCATTACAACTCTTCAAAGTAAGGCAAAAGTTAAAAAACTAATGTGGTCAAGAAGGGCTCAAGAGTATGAAAATAAAATAAATTCTGGAAGTCTAGTCTCTTTAGCTGAAGTTGTGAGAGATTTGTATAAAAAAGAGGATCAAGGTGAACAATCCTACTCCGAAAGGCAAATGTATCAAGCTGCTTTGGAAAGACTTGCAGGAGAATTTGCGGCAGTTCAAAACGTTGAAAAATCAGACGCTGCAACAAAATTAGAAAAAATAATTGATGATAGCGCTGAAGAAGCTGCTTAACTACATTTAAGTAAGGTTTTACTTTGACTTCTAATAAAGGTCATTTAAAAGTCAGTTCTATCCATAGGATATATTATGAAGAATTTGGAAATCCATTTGGCATTCCCATTCTTTTTTTGCATGGAGGTCCTGGTGCAGGGTTTTCATCGTTTCATAGAAAATTATTTGATGTAAAAAATCATAGAGTCATTTTTTTTGATCAAAGAGGTGCTGGTAAAAGTTTACCTTTAGCTGAGTTAAAAGAGAACAATACCTATGAATTAATAAAAGATATTGAAAAATTAAGAAAGTTTTTAAAAATTGATAAATGGTACATATTTGGAGGCTCTTGGGGAAGTACGCTAGCTATACTTTATGGGATAGAAAAACCAAAGAGATGTTTAGGTTTTGTATTACGAGGTATATTTTTAGGAACAAAGAAAGAAATCAATTGGTTTTTATACGGCATGAAAAGTTTTTTTCCTGAGGCACATAAAAACTTCACAAGAAAAATATCCCTAGAAAATCAGAAAGATATTCTGAATTGGTATCATAAAAATTTAAATCAATCTAATTTAAAAATTGTCTATGAGTTAGCTTCAAATTGGAATACTTATGAGAGTTCGTGTTCAACATTAAAATATGTTGAAAGAAAAATGTCGGGAGAACAATCATTAGCAATTGCGAGGATTGAAGTACATTATTTTGCAAACAATTGTTTTATTAGGGACGGGTTTATTCTAAAAAATGTTCATAAAATCAGTAAAATTCCATGTCATATTGTACAAGGTAGACATGATATAATTTGTCCACCCATAAATGCTTATAATCTCTCAAAAATGTGGGAAAAATCAAGTTTAAAAATTGTTGAAGAAGGAGCTCATTCAGGTTTTGAGGATTGCATGCTTAAGCAAATTCAAGAAAGTGTAAATCATATTATAATTGACACCTCTAGATAAAATTATTTATCGTAATTTAGGGCAGAAAATGAAAAAAGAATTGTCATTTGAAGAAGCTTTAAAAGAGCTAGAAGAAATTGTGGTAAATCTTGAAAAAGGAGATATTTCTCTTGATGATGCTATCAAGGCGTATGAGAAAGGTTCACTTCTAAAAGAACAATGTGAAAAAAGATTAAATGAAGCTAAATTAAAAGTCGAAGAGATAGAAAAAAAAGAAAATAAAAATAAAAATCTTAAACAAAGTTTAGATGAGTGAATTTAAAATTTAAAAACTTTCAAAATACCTTATTAAGAAATAGTGAAGAAGTAGATTCTTTTATAAAAAAAAATTTACCTAAAAATAATGGCTTAAATAAGAAACTTATACAAGCTATAAAGTATTCTATTATAGGAAGCGGAAAAAAAATTAGAAGTTTTCTTGTAACTGAAGTTGGTAAAGTTGTTTCAGATATTAATAATTTAACTTTTGATAAAAAAAAAAATGATGAATTAATTGTTATAGCGTCAGCCATAGAAGCCATACACACATATTCATTAATTCATGATGATTTGCCAGCCATGGATAATTCTGATTATAGGCGAGGAAAAAAATCAACACATAAAAAGTTTGACGAGGCTACTGCAATATTAGCTGGAGATGCACTCCAAAGTTGGGGTTTTGAATTAATTTCAAATCCAAGAAACTTTGAAAATATAAATATAATTTCAAAATTAGTTTTTGAGTTATCAAAAGCTATAGGGTTTTGTGGTATGGTTGGAGGACAACAAGGAGATATAGATTTTACACACAATGATTTAAGTGAGGATAATATAATTTGGATTCAACAAAAGAAAACAGGATCACTTTTAGAATGCTGTGTTACTCTAAGTTCAATAATCTGTAATGCACAAGATGATCACATGATAAAATTACAAAATTTTTCTAGAAACTTGGGGTTAGCTTTTCAAATAAAAGATGATTTATTAGATTTAAATAGTAATTCAAAAGATCTTGGAAAACCTGTTCATCAAGATCTATCTAACGAAACGCCAAACTTTGTAAATTACTACGGTGAAGAAAAATCAATACAAAAAATGAATGATAGTTTAGAAAAATCAATAGAATCTTTAAATATTTTTGGTAATTATGCCAAAAATCTTGTATTACTAGCTGATTATGTAGTTAAAAGAAGCCATTAAAATAATGTCAGACAAAAAAAAGAAAAAATTATTTTTAGAAAAAATAAACTCTCCTGAAGATTTAAAGAATCTTAATATTGAGGATTTAAAAATTTTATCTACAGAGTTGAGAGAGGAACTAATAGAGATTATATCAAAAACTGGTGGCCATTTAGGAGCTGGTTTAGGTGTGGTTGAGTTAACGGTTGCGCTTCATTTTGTGTTTAATTCCCCAAAAGATAAATTGATTTGGGATGTAGGACATCAAGCTTATCCGCATAAAATTTTAACTGGTAGAAGAAAAGATCTTCATACTTTGAGGCAAAAAGATGGTATTTCTGGTTTTCTTAAAAGAAGTGAATCAATGCATGATCATTTTGGTGCCGGGCACTCCTCAACATCTATTTCTGCTGGATTAGGTATGGCTGTAGCCAGAGATATCAAAAAAGAAAAAAATAAAGTTATTGCTGTAATTGGTGATGGAGCTATGAGCGCTGGATTAGCATATGAAGGTATTAATAATGCAGGCATATTAGATAGTGATATGATTATTATTTTAAATGACAATAGGATGTCTATAGCTCCAGCAGTTGGTGCTTTAAGCAACTATTTGTCTAAAATAGTGTCCAGTGAACCCTTTAATTCAGTAAGAGAAATAGCAAAGAAAATGGTTGAAATTTTCCCTCAACAGATAAGTCAAACAGCAAAAAAAGCTGAGGATTTAGCTAGAAATATTTTAACACAAGACAATACATTCTTTAGCCAAATGGGGATGTTTTATCTAGGCCCTATAGATGGTCACGATGTTGAAACTTTAGTAAAGGTTCTTAAAAATTTAAATGATGGATCTAGGCATGGGCCTATTTTACTTCATGTTGTCACTGAAAAAGGAAAAGGTCATCCATTTTCAAAAGTTTCTGATGAAAAATACCATGCTGTTTCAAAATTTAATGTTGTAACTGGCAATTCTATTAAATCATCTTCAAATATACCAACTTATACTGAAGTTTTTTCAGATACATTATGTAATATTGCAGAAGATAATGAAAAAATAACAGCAATTACTGCGGCTATGCCGTCTGGTACAGGTCTTAACAAATTTAAAGAAAAATTTGAAAATAGATTTTTTGATGTTGGTATAGCTGAACAACATGCTGTTACATTTGCCGCTGGACTTGCATCCCAAGGCATTCAACCATTTGTCGCAATATATTCTACTTTTCTTCAAAGAGCTTATGATCAAGTTATTCATGACGTGGTAATACAAAAATTACCTGTAAAATTTATGCTAGATAGAGCAGGCTTAGTTGGTGCGGATGGATCTACTCATGCTGGAGCTTTTGATCTAGCTTATTTACTTTGTTTGCCAAATGTAGTTGTTATGGCTCCAAGCGATGAGAACGAATTAAAAAATATGGTTTACACATCTTCTTTATATAATTCAGGACCAATATTTTGTAGATATCCAAGAGGCGAAGCTACAGGAATGGAAATTTCAAAAAAGCTAGTAAAGCTTCCAATTGGAAAAGGAAGAGTAATAAAAGAAGGAACAGATATAGCTATTTTATCTATTGGAACTTTATTAGAAACAGCATTAGAAGTCTCAAAAAAGCTTGAATCTGAAGGATATGACATAACTGTAGCGGATGCTAGATTTGCAAAGCCAATTGATGAAGATCTTTTATTAAATCTTTATAAAAATCATAAAATTTTATTTATAGTTGAAGAAGGATCTCGAGGTGGATTTTCCTCTCATTGCTTAAATATTATCACTTCAAGTGATTTTTTAAATACAAATTCTAAAATAGTCAGAACTTTAAATTTACCGGATTTATTTCAGGAACATGCCTCTCAAAATGAACAATTGATAGAAGCTAATTTAGATGTGAATGGTATATACAATAAAATTAAATCGGTAATAGCATTTCAAAAAATTAAATCAAATTTTGAAATTAATAAAGGTTTTAAAAATAACTAAAATCCGTATTGATAAATTACTCTTTGAAAAAGGTTTTGTAAAAAGCAGACAAGAAGCAATTGGGCTGGTTTTGTCAGGTAATGTATTAATAGATTCTCAAAGAATTGATAAGCCAGGTACAAAAGTCGAGACAAATTGTAATTTAATTTTAAAAAAAAAGGATAAAATGTGGGTTTCTCGTGGAGGTTACAAACTAGATAAAGCTATAGATGAATTTGATGTTGATTGTACTGATGTAATAGCAATGGATATAGGTTCAAGTACGGGAGGTTTTACAGATGTGTTAATTAAAAAAGGAGCAAAAAAAGTTTATTGTGTGGATGTTGGTTATGGACAGTTGGATTGGAATATAAGAAGAAATGTACGTGTAAAGGTTCTAGAAAAAACAAATGCAAGGTATTTGGATAGTGATATAATTAGTGATAAATTGGATGCTATTGTTTGTGATGTGTCATTTATATCTTTAAAAAAAGTTATAAAACCAAATATCAAATTTTTAAAAAATAAAGGATGGTTGATTTGTTTAATCAAACCACAATTTGAAATTGGAAAAGATCTTTTAGGAAAAGGAGGTGTCGTAAAAAATAAAGAGCACCATCAGATGATTTTAGATGATATAAGAGTTTTTTTTGAAAATGAAATGAACTTATTTGTAAAAGGTATTATTGCAAGTCCTATACTTGGGCCAAAAGGAAATAAAGAATTTTTAATTTACGGTCAAAAGTAATTTGAAAATTTATTTAGTTAAAGAACCAATTTGTGCTTCATGCATCATAATTTGATCTAACAATATAATTGCCATCATAGCTTCAGCTATTGGTACAGCCCTAATTCCAACACATGGATCATGTCTGCCTTTAGTAATTATTTTTGTTTTTTGTTTTTGAATGTCAATTGAATTTTTTTTTATTAATATAGAACTCGTTGGCTTTACAGCGAAATTAGCAACTATTGGTTGACCTGTTGAAATTCCACCTAAAATCCCACCTGCGTTATTTGAATTAAAAATATATCCACCATCATTATCTGGAAATATTTCATCATTATTTTCACTTCCAGTAGATAATGCTGATTTAAAGCCTGATCCTATTTCTACCCCTTTTACAGCATTTATAGACATCAATCCCTCTGCAATTTGAGAATCAAGTTTTTTATAAATAGGACTCCCAATACCTTTTGGAACGTTTTCAGCTATAATTTCTATAATTGCACCAGTACTATTTCCACTTTTTCTTAATGAATTCAAATCTTTTTCCCAAACCGGAACCGTCTCTTTGTCTGCACAAAAAAATGGATTATTATCAACTTCATTCCATGAAAAATTTTCTTTGTTAATTTTGTTTTTTCCTATTTGAATTACACTAGCTTTAATGAATAGTTTTGGAAAACGTTCTTCTAGTATTTTAAAAGCAATTGCTCCAGCAGCAACCCTCACAGCGGTTTCTCTTGCACTTGATCTTCCACCACCTCTATAATCACGAATTTTATATTTTTCATGGTATGTTATATCAGCATGGCTTGGTCTAAATTTGTTAGCAATTTCATTATAATCTTTACTTCTTTGATCTTGGTTTTTTATATTTAGTGCAATAGGATGACCTGTTGTTTTATTTTCGAAAACACCTGAAAGAATTTCAACTTTATCACTTTCTTTCCTTTGGCTAACAAACTTTGATTGTCCAGGCTTTCTTCTATCTAATAGTGTTTGGATATCCTTTTCATTTAGGCTAATATTTGGAGGAATTCCATCAACTATGCATCCAATAGCTGGTCCGTGGCTTTCACCATAGCTTGTAAACCTAAATAAATTTCCAAAAGAATTATATGACATTATATCAATTATTTTTAGGAGGCGTCATGTCTGGAGCATCAATTGCTTTCATTCCAACTACATGATAACCACAATCTACATGATGAGTTTCACCAGATACACCCGTTGACATGTCAGAAAGCAAGTAGACGGCACTTCCTCCAACATCATCCAATGTAACGTTTCTTTTCATTGGTGAATTATATTCATTCCATTTTAAAATATATCTAAAGTCACCAATACCACTTGCCGCAAGAGTTTTAATTGGGCCAGCGGAAATACTATTTACTCTGATTTTGTCTTTGCCTAAATCTGTAGCCAAGTACTTAACTGAAGCTTCAAGAGCAGATTTAGCTAACCCCATAACATTATAATGTGGCATCACTTTTTCAGCACCATAATAACTTAAAGTTAGCAATGATCCGCCGTCAGGCATCATTAAAGACGCTCTTCGAGCGATTGCAGTGAATGAATATACCGAAATATCCATAGTATTAATAAAATTTTCTCTTGATGTATCAATGTACTCTCCTTTGAGTTCATCTTTATCCGAGAAGGCAATGGCATGAACTAAGAAATCAATTTTAGGCCATATTTTTTTTAGTTTATTAAAAGTATTATCTATATTTTCATCGTTTGATACATCACAAGGTATAATTATTTCTGAATTGAGGCTATTAGCTAATGGAATAACTCTTTTTTTTAATGCATCTCCTTGATAAGTAAATGCGAGCTCACCGCCTTGGTCAAAAATGGCTTTAGCAATTCCCCAACCAATGGATTTATCATTAGCAACTCCCATCACTAAACCACGTTTGTTTTTCATTAAGTTATTCATATAGATGTACTGTATATATATTTTTAATAACTATAATAGATTATTTTTAAATTAAACAGATAAATTATTTAATTTAGTCTAAGAAGTAATTAACTTCTTTTCTAATGGCTATACTTTCACCTGGGTTGTATGATCTATTACTTCTAAATTCTACAATTTGACCATCAACTTCTACATATAATTTATAACCTGTAATTTGTTCTGATGTTTCAGTAAAAGTAATATTTTGTATTCTACAAACCTCTTTTTCAACAAATTGATTTTTTTCTGCTCTTGCTTGCTTATCACTTCTAACAACTTCAGAACCGATTAAAGCCCCAATTGCAGTTGACCCTGCTTTTCCTCCGCCTTCACCTAGCTTATTCCCTATCGCTCCACCAATAAGGGCTCCAATCAAATTATCAGCACTAAATCCTCTAGAAGCCTTTTGAACAGGAATTTTTTTAATCTCACATACTTTTTCTTTTTTAGGTATGTTCTGAGTTATAGACTTTTTTAAAACCTCTACTGATTGTATATATCCATTTGATTGAATTATTACTGTCTTTGAAAAAGTTATAGTTGGTAGAATGGTTAAAAAAATACATATTATAAATTTCATTACTTTAATTCCTTTTTAGATGAATTATATATAATTTATAATTATGGCAAAAATTTGAACATGTTCAAAAATGGAATTAAATGAAAAAATAGACCCAATTCAATTATTCGAAAAATGGTTTGAAGAGGCTCAAGAAAAAGAAGTAAGCGATCCCAATGCAATGCAAATTGCGACTGTTTCTAAAAATGGTTTTCCCTCTGTTAGGACAGTTTTAATGAAAGATATTATTGATGGAAATTTTATTTTTTATACAAATTATGAAAGTAGAAAAGCAAGAGAAATTTTTGAAACAAAAAAAGCTGCAGTTTGTTTTTATTGGAAGTCAATAAATCGTCAGGTGAGAGTTGTTGGCGAAATAAAAAAAATATCAGGAAAGATTTCTGATCAATATTTTAATACTAGATCATTTGGAAGCAAAATAGGAGCTTGGGCTTCAATGCAGTCTCAACCTTTGAAAAACCGAGAAACTTTATTAAATAAAGTAGAAGAATTAAAAAAGAAATTTGATAAAAATGTACCCAGACCAAAGCATTGGGGTGGATTTCAAATTATACCTAATGAGTTTGAATTCTGGCAAGACGGAGATTTTAGACTACATGATAGATTCATTTTAAAGCCCTTAGATCAATCTAAACTTTGGAAATGTCAGAGACATTATCCTTAGCATTATTTAAGTAAGTCATAAAAAAATAGTTTAACAACAAAATAATTATTAATCCAAGAAAAACACCAAAACTTACTTGGTAAGAAAATAATGAATAACCAACGACTTTTCCTGGTTCAATAAATTGCATTATTGCTCCTATTGCGTATTGAGCAATAAAGGCAACCATAAAAGTAATTAAATTTACCGCTGTAGATACCCTTCCAGCATAATTCAATGGAAAATAATCACTTAATCCAGAATATGATAATGTTGCACAAAAAGAGATTAAACTAAATAAAATCCAAGGCCATATAGCTTTTGGAAGAATACCAAAGGTTATAATTGTTGTTGGTATTATTAGAATAATTATCAATCCAGCCATTACACTTATTGTCGAAATGTTTCGTTGTCTTAGATTATCTGATAAAACACCCATAAGGATTATCCCAATTGTCATGGATATTGTGAATAAAAATAAAATTTCAGCAATTTCTATTTGAGAAAAATTTCCAACATCAGC
>CABZCK010000009.1 GCA_902524215.1 uncultured SAR116 cluster alpha proteobacterium | reverse complement strand
TTAGCAAAGTTACTAATTGGACTTAATTTTTCATTTGCTAATGATAATAAATTAGCTCCAATTGTTGTTGGAGAAAAAAATGCACCTATAGTCGTTAAGGAATATTATTCGCTTACATGTAGTCATTGCGCAAGCTTTCATAAAAATACATTTCCAAAGGTTAAAAAAGAACTTATTGATACAGGAAAAGTTAAATTTGAATTTATTGATTATCCACTTGATAGACTTGCTATGTTCGCAGCTTCTATAGCCAGATCTATGCCGAGTGAAAGTTATGTCGAAACAACAAGTTTGTTATTATCAAATCAAAAAAAATGGGCATATTCCAAGGATCCTGTTACAGAACTTTTAAAATTGTCAAAATTATTTGGCATAACAGAAAAAAAATTTAATGAAATATTAAATAATAAAGAATTAATGGAAAAAATTTTAAAGAAGATGGAGAAGGAAAACTCTCGATTTAATATATCATCGACTCCAACATTTGTGATAAATGATAAACATGTTATCTCTGGAGCCTTAAAATATAACGAATTTGTAAGAAAACTAAAAGATTTTGAGTTGTTAAATTAAAAGGTAAATTTTTTGAAAATTATATCTATTAAAATGATTGGCTTTAAATCTTTTCTAGATCCCACAGAGATAAACTTAACTTCAGGATTAACAGGTGTAGTCGGACCAAACGGGTGCGGCAAATCTAATATAGTTGAAGCTATTAAATGGGTAATGGGAGAAAATTCTCCAAAACAAATGAGAAGTCCAGAAATGAATAGTATTATTTTTTCAGGAACTAATGACCGTCCATCAAGAAATTTTGCTGAAGTAATAATTAAGGTAGATAATTCAGAAAAAAAATTACCCTACCCTTACACAAACATAAATGAAATAGAAATTTCTAGAAAATTAGAAAGAGATAAAGGTTCAACATATAAAATTAATGGAAAAAATGCTAGAGCAAGAGATGTACAATTAATTTTTGCTGATAGTGGTACTGGTTCAAAATCATCTGGAATAGTAGGGCAAGGAAAAATCACAGAGATAATTGAATCAAAGCCAGAAGTAAGAAGAAATATTTTAGAAGAAGCAGCTAATATCACTGGTCTTCATAACAGAAAACATGAATCTCAATTAAAATTAAATTCTGCAGCCAATAACTTAGATCGTCTTTCAGATATTGAATTGACAATTCAAGACCAAATTAATGATTTATCTAAACAAGCTAGACAAGCTGCTAGGTATAGATCTGTTGGTGAAAGATTAAGAAAAGCTGAAACTTCCTTATTTATCACCCAATTTGTAGAGCTAGATTATTCACAAGACAAAATTAAAAACAAAATTACTGAAAATTCAAAAGTTATTGAAAATTATCAAAGAAAAATTAGTAATTTAGAAACTAAAAAATTAAATTTTTTTAACGAACTACCATCTTTAAAAAAAATTGATAACTCAAAAACTGAAATTGTTCAAAATTTAAAAATAGGAAAGATTAAATTAGAACAAGAAATTAATTCTCATAATCAAAGAAAAGAATCACTTGAAAACCAAATAAAGCAGATTGATGAAGAATATAATAGAGAAGAGATATTTATTAACGATGCTAAAAACAAAATGAAATATATCACAAATGAAATCCTATCTTTAAATGAAAAGGGCTTTAGTTTTTCTAAGAATATTGAAGAAGCACAAAAAAATACGTCACAAATTAGAAAAAAATTAGAAGACTCAACAATAAAATTAACAGATATAAATTCTAAAATTATTTCACTTTCATCAAATAAAAAGGAAATAAAGGAACAACTCGAAATTGCACTTCAAAATAAGAGAAAAAATAGTGAGAAACTCTTGTCTCTTGAAACACAGAATGAATCTCTGAGATTAAAAGAATTAAAGGAAAAGATTAAAGTGATTCAACATGAGCACAAACAAGTTATTATTAATAACAGAGTAACTGAAAAAAACCTTAAAAACTTAGATAATAATTTCAATTCTCTTAAAGGAGAAAAAATCACTTTAAAATCTGATGTCAGTAATTTTATAACTGAGATTGAAACGATAAAGAATTTTATAACATTAGATGACAAAAATAGTTTAGAAAGTTCAATTGAAAAAATTAATAATCTTGAAGGTCCGATTGCATATGTTTTAGGAGAATCACTTTCGGCATCTATAGTAAGTAATAAAGATCAAAATAAAGAAAATTTTTGGTTAAGAGGTTTTGAAAATAACGAAAATATTAAATTACCAAATTCTTGTAAACCCTTAACTGAAGATATTAATGATCATAAAATTTTAAAAAACTCACTTAAAGGTGTCGGTTTAGTAAAAAATTCTGAAAAAGCTTTTGAACTTCAAAAAGAATTAACTTATGGGCAAGTCTTAACAACCCCAAAAGGTGGTCTTTGGAGGTGGGATGGGTATGTTGAACTTCCTAATGGCAGGAATAGCTTCGCTAATAGATTAGTTCAAAAAAAGAGATATAAAAGTTTATTAGAAAATTTAAATAAAAGTGAAATAAAACTTAATGAAATAAATAATAAAATTATAAAAATTGAAGAAGATTTTGATAATACAAAATCTAAAAAATTAGATGAAATTAGTAAAATAGATTACCTTGAAAAAGAAATAAATAAAACAAAGTTTGAAATCACAATTTCTGAAAACAAAATCAATCAATCTAATGATTTTATCAAAGAATTTAAAAGTTCTTCAGCGGAAAATGATAAACGAATTAATGAATTAGAAATTCAATTAGATAAATTTGATAATCTAAGTGAATTACAAACAGATGAACTAAAAGTCAGAAGCGAAAATGATAATCTTAAATCAGATTTTGAAGTTGCATTATCAAATGAAAAAAAAATAAATTCTGATGAAGAATATAGAAATAAAAACCTAGACCAATTATTGATTGAACAAAGAGAATGGGAATTACGAAAAAAACAATCTTTAGAAAGATGTGCAAATTTATCTCAAAAAAAAGAAAATCTATCCAGAGAAATAAATGATTTAGTACAGCTACCTGATCAAATGTTAGAAAATATGAAAAAATTTGATGAACAACTTATTCAAGCAATTAAAGATCAACAAAATAGTGAGGATAATGTTGTTAGAAAAGAAACAGAAATTAGAGATATAGAAAAAGCACAAAAAGATGAAAGTCTTAATCTTGAAATTTATAAGACTGAAAATATCAAAATGGAAAGTGAACTTAATATAATTAAATCTAAAATTGATAGTCTTAACGATAAAGTTGCTGATAAATTATCCATTAGTCTTAAGGACTTACTCGAAGCTAATGAAGACAAAATAAAATTAAGAAGTGTTGATCAAAATGAAATTCAATCATTAGAAGCAAGTGTTGAGAGACTTGTTCGTGAAAGAGAAAATTTAGGAGCAGTAAATTTAAGAGCAGATATTGAAATTAATGAGCTTAAATCTAAACTTTTAGAAATGCAAAATGAAAAAGAAGACTTATCTCTTGCAATTAAAAAATTAGAAGATGGAATAACAGAACTAAATAAAGAAGGTAGAAATAGGTTACGTAGTAGTTTTGATGAAGTTAATGATAATTTCAAAAAGATTTTTACTAAATTATTTAATGGTGGCAATGCAGAATTAAAACTCATTGGTTCCGATGATCCATTGCAATCTGGGTTAGAAATATTTGCCAGCCCACCAGAAAAGAAAATGCAATCCCTTTCTCTTTTATCTGGTGGAGAACAAGCATTAACATCCATATCATTAATATTTGCAGTTTATCTATCAAACCCTTCATCTTTATGTATATTAGATGAAGTTGATGCTGCATTAGACGATACTAATGTTGGTAGATTTTGTGATATAATTAAGTACTTATCTGATGAACAAGATATTAGTTTTTTAATTGTTACTCACCATAGATTAACAATGGCAAAAATGAATAAATTACTCGGTGTAACAATGGAAGAAAAAGGTATAAGTAAATTATTATCAGTAGATTTAGAAAAAGCAGTGGAAATAAAAGAAGCCAGTTAAATTAATAATGAATAAAGAATTAGATAAAAAAATAGATTTAGCCCTCTCAAAAAAAAAAGTATCAATAAATAAAAAATCTGTTGATAAAAATTTTTTAAGTACATTATCAAGAGTTGCCACGGAACTTGTTGCGGGGTTAATAATTGGGACAGGATTAGGACTACTCATTGATAATTGGCTAGAAACAAAACCATTATTTTTAATTATTTTCTTTTTTTTAGGAGCATTTGCAGGTATATATAATCTCTGGAGACAGTTGTCAGGAAATGGTTTAAAAATAGGTTATTTTGATAAAGGTAAAAAAAATTAATTATGAAGTCACCAGTTGAACAATTTACTATAAAAACACTTGTACCTATTGAAGCCTTTGGGTACGATATTTCATTTACAAATGCATCTTTATTTATGGTTTTGTCCGTAATAGTATCCTCGCTATTCTTATACCTTGGAATAAAGAAAAGCTCTTTAATTCCAAACCGTTTTCAAAGTAGTGTTGAATTATTGTATGTATTTGTATCAAATATGGTCAAAGAAAATGTCGGTACTGGTGGCAAGAAATATTTTCCGTTTATTTTTAGTCTTTTTATGTTCATCTTATTTGGAAACCTACTAGGAATGATCCCTTATAGTTATACTTTTACATCACAGATCATTGTAACTATAACTCTAGCCTTAATCATTTTTATCGGTGTTACGTTAATTGCTTTGATAAAACATAAACTTAAATTTTTTACTTTTTTCTTTCCATCTGGTGTACCAATAGCTCTTGCACCTTTATTAATACCTATTGAAATAATATCCTATTTAATGAGACCGGTGAGTTTATCTGTCAGATTATTTGCAAACATGTTGGCTGGCCATACTATGATGAAAGTTTTCGCAGGTTTGATTATAATGATGACATCTGCCTCAGGTGTTTTAAAAGCAGGTGCTGTATTACCATTGTTGGCTGTAATTGGTTTAACAGGATTAGAGTTTTTGGTTGCAGCATTACAAGCTTATGTTTTTAGTATTTTAACTTGTATGTATCTTCATGATGCGTTACATCTACATTAACTTTTAAAGAAAGGAAATTAAAATGGAAATGGAAGCCGCGAAACTAATTGGTGCTGGTTTAGCCGTAATAGCTCTTGCAGGTGTTGGCGTAGGTATTGGTAATATCTTTGCAGCATTGGTAAATGCTATTGGAAGAAATCCAAGTGCTAAAAATGAAGTATTTGGAATTGGTATTTTAGGATTTGCACTTACTGAAGCTGTTGCGTTATTTGCATTAGTTATAGCATTATTATTACTTTATACTTTTTAATTAATAATTAAGTATATTAATGATCAAATATTTTAATTTAGCTCTATTAACATTTATAACAGCAAGCCCTGCATATTCTGCAGGAAAAGGTTTGCCTCAACTAGATTTTACAACTTATCCTTCGTTAATTTTTTGGAGTATTCTTAGTTTACTAAGTTTGTATCTTGTAATGTCTTATGTAATAACTCCAAAAATATCAGATGTAATTAATGATAGAGAACAACATTTACAAAATGATTTGATAAAAGCTAAAGCCCTTAAAAAAGAATCAGATGATACTTTAGAAAAGGTTAATGCTCAATTAGATCAAACGAAAATTGATGCCAAATCTATTATTGAAAAAGCTGTTTCTGAAAGTCAGATTAGTTCTGAAAAAATAATTAAGGATTTAAATTTTAAGTTAAATGAAAAAATTGAAAAATCTTTAAAAGATATTGACAAAGAAAAGTCTACAATTCTAAAAGATATTTTTAATGAAGCATTCGAACTTTCTGATCTTATTATATCTAAAACTACAAATATAAAATCAAATAAAAGTAAACTAACAAATATTCTTAAACAAGAAGTAAAGATTTTAACATAGGTTTTTTCAATGGGATTAAGTCAAACAGCATGGGTTTTAATAGCTTTCATTTTATTTTTTGTTTTAGTTGGCAAAAAATTATGGTCAGCTTTAACCACTAATCTAGACCAAAGAAAAAAGATGATTGAGAATGAGCTAAATGAAGCAAAAAAGTTGCGAGAAGAAGCCCAAGCTGAGTTAAATGCAAGCTTAAAAAAACAAAAAGAAATCAATAAACAAGTTTTAGATATTATAAATGATGCTAAATCTACAGCTAAACAAATTGAAGCTGATGCTCTAAAAAAATCTGATATTATAATTAAAAGAAAAGAAGAACAAGCTAAACAAAAAATAAACAATGCTCAAATAGAGGCAATAAATAACATTAAAAATATAAGTGCTGAATTATCTGTCAAATCTGCAAAAGTTTATATTAAAAACGAGTTAGATAGCAAATTTCAAAAAGCCTTATATTCAGATTCTAAACAAAAACTTAAAGAAAAACTTTAGTTAATTTTGAAGTAATCCAATATATACTTTACCATCTTTAGGTATAATAACACTCATATTTGATTCTCTTTCAACGATTTCATTACCTGATTTAAGAAAAAAACCTAGTTCAAAATCATCTCTGTCAAACTCTTCTAGATTATTATTTGTTGAAACTAAAGAAATTTTTAATTTAATTAAATCATCATTTTGATATTTTTTTCTTACTGACCTAAGGTTTACAGTAAGCTTCATTTTAATCTTATCACCACTTAATGAACAATTTTTCTTTATTCCCCTGAACCCTATATAAGAAGTGTTATTACTTTTTTGAGAAATAGCAATCAGTTCTTCTGATCCCTTAGGTGTATTAATTAAAGGACATTCAACTTCTTTTGAAACAAAAATGTCATCATATATATTTAAATTATTAGTATTAATATTTGAACATCCAGATATAATAAAAACTAATAACAATACATTTATTTTTCTATTCAAATATCCTAGTATCATAATTAAGTAGTATAACAAATTTGACGCATGGTAAAACAAAATATAAATCTTTATCTAGCTTCACCAAGAGGTTTTTGTGCAGGTGTAGATAGAGCTGTTAAAATAGTTGAACAAGCCATCAAAAAATTTGGATCACCTATTTATGTTCGTCATGAAATCGTTCATAATAAAGATGTTGTTAAGTCTTTAGAAAATTTAGGCGCTATATTTGTTGATGAAATAACAGATGCTCCTGAAAATTCAACAATAATTTTTTCAGCTCATGGAGTTCCAAAATCCGTCTTCATTAATGCAAAAAAAAGAAAAATGTTATCAATTGATGCTACTTGTCCATTAGTAACAAAAGTTCATAATGAAACAATTAAACATTTCAATAGTTCCAGAAAAATTTTATTAATTGGACATAAAAATCATCCTGAAGTTGTTGGAACTATGGGACAAGTTCCAGATGGAAATGTAATTTTAATTGAAAATTTAAATGAAGCAAAAAATATTTACATTGAGGATACAAATAATCTAGCATATGCTACACAAACAACTTTATCAGTTGATGATACAAAAGAAATTATTGAAGTTTTAAAACAAAGATTTCCTGATATAAAAGGACCTTCAACTGAAGATATTTGTTATGCTACTACCAACAGGCAATTAGCTGTAAAATCCATGGCAGATATGTGTGACTATATTTTAGTAATTGGTGCACAAAATTCTTCTAATTCCCAAAGACTTGTAGAGGTTGCAAAAAAAAATGGAGTTTCAAATTCGTATTTAATTTCAGATGAAGATGATTTAAATATTTTCTTAAACAATTTTAATTTTACAGACTCTATTAATATTGGGCTTACTGCAGGAGCTTCGGCTCCTGAAACATTAGTTCAAATGCTTATCTCAAAATTAAAAAGAAAATTCGAAGTTAACTTGATTAATCATGAAGTTATCAAAGAAGATATTATTTTTAATTTACCAAAATCATTAAGATAGTTTTTAAATTGGCTGTTTATACAAAATTAAATGAAAAAGAGATTCAATCTATAATCAATGATTATCCAATAGGTAACTTAATTCAATTCAAAGGAATTCAAGAAGGTATAGAAAATACAAATTATTTTATTAGTGCAAAAAAAGGTAAATTTATATTAACTATTTTTGAAAATAGAGTAGATTCAAAAGAAATCCCTTTTTTTATAAATTTAATGAACTTTCTAAATAAAAATAATTTTATATCACCCAAACCCATAGAAAATAAAGAAGGGAAAATTTTAAACAAATTTAAGACAAAAAAATATATTTTAGTTAATTTTTTAGAAGGTAAACCAAAAGTAAAAATTACTCCTAATGATTGTTATTTAATTGGAGATTTAATTGGTAATCTTCAAAATAAAAGTCAATATTGTGCTTTAAGTCGAAAAAATAATTTATCTCTTCAAGGTTGTAATGAAATCTTTATGGCTATCAAAAATTCTATTACTGAAAAAGAAATTAATAATTTAAGTAATGGGCTGTATGATTTAATTGAAGATAGTTTAACAGATTGTTTAGAAAAATGGCCAATTCACTTGCCAAAAGGTATTATACATGGTGACTTATTTCCAGATAATGTATTTTTTTTGAATAATAAAGTTTCTGGTGTAATTGATTTTTATTTTTCTTGCGTTGATATAAAGATTTATGAAATAGCTATTGTCATAAATGCATGGTGCTTTGAGCAACATAACACTTTAAATATTGAGAAAGTTAAAAATTTAATAAAAGGTTTCACACTACATAATAATTTAACAAAAGATGAAATTTTTTCCTTAAATATACTTGCAAAAGGTGCATCTTTAAGATTTCTTATTACTAGGTTATTTGATTGGTACAATACACCAGAAAATAGTTATGTAAAGAAAAAGGATCCACAAGAGTATATTGATAAATTATTATACTTCAATTCAAATACACTAGATTTTTTGTATGATTAAATTAGATATTTCAAAAGAAGAAGTTGACATTTTTACTGACGGTTCATGTTCTGGAAATCCTGGTCCTGGTGGGTGGGCAGGCGTTATTATTCATGATTTAATTTCAATTTTAACAGGATATGAAACTAACACTACTAATAATAGAATGGAACTAATAGCAACAATCAATGTTATTAAATTGATTGATCCAAAAACAAGTATTAACTTGTTTACAGATTCCAATTATGTAAAAAATGGTATTTCGGTTTGGATTCATAATTGGATAAAAAATAACTGGAAAAACTCACAAAAAAAAGAAGTTGCTAATAAAGATTTGTGGTTACAGCTTTATGATTTGAATAACACATACAAAATAAATTGGAACTGGGTAAAAGCTCATAAAAATAATACATATAATAATCTAGCTGATGAATACGCAGTTTTATCAATGAAAAATCAAAAAAGTTATAATATAGAGAATTATACAATTACAAATGTTTGATAATATTTTCAGCACTTGATACATCAAAAACACCAGGCTCTTCTACAAACAAATGAGTGATCACTTTATTATCAATAATCATAGCAAATCTAACTGATCTAATACCCATATGAGGAGTATAAAAATCTAAACCTAACTCCTTTGTATAAGAGGCATCAGGATCAGAAATCATTTCAATCTTACCAAATACATCATTCTGTTCTGCCCAAGCCTTCATGACATGTGGGTCATTAACAGCAAAACACATTATTTTGTCTACCCCTTTATGTATAATATCTTGATATAAATTTTTAAAACCAGGTAAATGTTTTGCTGAACAAGTTGGTGTAAAAGCGCCTGGAAGTGAAAACAGAACAACTTTTTTCCCAGAGAACATTTCATCTGTTTTCAATTCATGTATAGTTGCTGTTTTAGTTCTTAAAATACCTTGGGGTAATTCATCTCCAACCTTAATCATTTTAATCTCCTGAATTAAAATTATTGATTTAATATATTAATTAACTGTTTTTTATTTAAAAGCTCCGGCAATAATAGCCCTTCTTTAAACTTAAAATTATAAATCTCATTGAAAGGAATACCATATCTATCTTTTGAAATTAAGAAATTTTTTATATTTAAATCTTTTTTTGTCCAGTCTAGTTGTAATAGAATAACATCATTTTTTTTAATAACTTCTTTAATATCCTTATCATTTAAAACATTTAATTTGTTATATTGGCATGTAATACACCAGTCAGCAGTGATGTCTAGAAAAACCGTTTTATTTTCTGAAACTAAGTCTTTAATCAAATTAGGATCTTTTTCTAAATCCCAAGTTTTCCAATTAATTTGACTATCATAATTAAAAGTAAATATATTATTAAAATTATTATTAAGAAAAATAGAAAAAAACCATACACCCGATAACATAAATATTACAGCCATTAATTTTTTAAAATAAAGTAACCACTTACCACTTTTAGGGAAAAAATTAAATGTATGAGGATTTAAAAGGACTAGAAAGAGTGGAATAGACATCCCTATTGACATAAAAAAGAAAATTAAAAAAGACTCAAAATAACTGCCTGACAAAGCAAAAATTACAGCTGTTCCAACAAACGGAGCAGTACATGGTGTTGCAAGAATTGTTAATAAACAACCTGACAAAAAATCTTCATACTTTTTGTAATTAAGTTTAGACAAAGTTTGATTAAGTTTAAAAGGCAACCTTAATTCATAAAAACCAAAAAGGTTAAAACTTAGTAAAAAAATAATTAATGAAATAATAAGTAAAAAATAATCATTTTGAAATTGAAAACCCCAAGTAATTGAATTCCCTAATTTTCTAAAAAAACTAATAGTTAAAAATAATATAAAAAATGACGTAATAATTCCCAAAATTTGATTAAAAATTTTCCTTTTAATCTTAAAACCATTGCTATTTGTGGTTGATATAAAATTAGCGATTTTTAATGATAATACAGGCAAAACACATGGCATAAAATTTAGAATAAATCCTGCCAATAAAGCTATAGAAATAAAATATAAATAAGTCTTTTCAGTTATCCAAAAATCTTTTACTGGAAAATCATAAAAAAAGTTCATTTCATTTGAAAAAAAATTTATCTTTAATTGATCATTTTTAATTTCATTTTTTAATTCTGCAGGTATTTTAAATTTTATGAAATTATTTTTAATATTCTCATAAGTTTGATAACTTTGTGGAAAGATAAAATTATCTTTATTTTCTATTATAATTCGAAAACTTGATATAGGCCTTGTAAAATACAACGTTGCAAAACTATTATTAATTTCGATTTTTTTAAAAAAATTACTTTGTGAATTATATAATTTAGGCACTTTATTTAGTGCTTCATTTACTTTTAGAGAACTATTTGAAATTTGTGAATTTAAAGAGAAATAATTTAATTTAAAATTTTCTTCTATGGGAACACAAATTTGATTACAGATTTGTGCATTAAATTTTAAATTTCCAAAAATTATTTTTTCAGGATTTTTAACATAAATTTTTAATGGAAAAATTATTTCTTTATCATAACCAAATGTATCTATATTAAAAAATTTAAAACTTTTAGGTTCTGGAAATAACAGATTAACATTTGATACATTACTGATTTTATCAAATATAATTTTGGGAGGCAAACCTGCTTCACCTGGATTTTTCCAATAAATTTTCCAATTATTATCTAATTTAACTTTAACACCAGCAAGTAAATAATTTTTTTTGTCGTTAAAATTACCAAATAGAAGGTCAGCTTTATAATTGAGTTTATTTTCATTTAATAAATTTGCTTGTGATGAAGATGAGAAAATTAAAATTAAAATAACCCATAGTTTTATTAAATTTAATAATTTTACGAAAATATTCATTTTTATATATTTTTATTTTTTCATTTCATGTTATATGTAGAATATATATATGAATGATACTTATTTTGGTCAACTTTTAATCTCTATGCCTAATTTAATTGACCCATTTTTTCAAAAAACAGTAATATTAATTTGTGAGTTTTCAGAAAAAGCTATCATGGGACTTATAATTAACAAACCTGTGCAAAACATTAAAGTAAGTAATATTTTAAAAAATATAAAACTTAATGTAAGTGATAAATTAGTAAATCAAGATGTGTTTATAGGTGGACCTGTTCATACAAGTCAAGGATTTATATTACATTCCAGTGAATGCAAATATGACGGTAGTGAAACAATAAATAAAAATCTAAGATTAACAACCTCTTTAAAAATTTTAGAAGACATATCAAATAATAAACCTCCTAAATTTTATAAAGTTTTTCTTGGATGTTCAGTTTGGGGATATAAACAATTTAACAATGAGATGTTAGAAAATTCTTGGCATTTGATGAATACTTCAAATCAAATTATTTTTCAAAATAATGAGATCAACAAAATATGGGAAATTTGTATAGAAAAATCAGGTATCGTCAAGGAAAAATTAAACCCATATCATGGGAATGCTTAATTTAAAAATTATAAATTTAAGTTTGAAAAATCTTTTTGATCTGGTCCAATTATAGATAACACAGTTTTAGGTTCATGGAATAATCTATCATATAAATCTAAAAGATTTGAAATTTTCAGCTCGCTAATTTTTTTTAGAATATAATCTTCTGAAAACATTTTAGAATGATTAAAAAGACTTTTAACATTTCTTTCTAAACGACTAAATGTAAAATCTTGGGCCCTTATAAAGCCTGAGCTTAATTGAGCTTTTGCTCTATCTAGATCATTAATAGTAATGTTTTTACTTAAATTTTTAATTTCATTTAAAGAAGTGTCTAATAAATTTCCAAGATCATTTGGATTACATGCAGAATAAAAACCAAAAATACCAGAAGATAAAAATTGACTTTGAAAGGAAAAAATACTGTAACATAAACCTTTTTTTTCTCTGATTTCTTGAAATAATTTTGAAGACATCCCACCACCTAAAATTATTGATAATGCAGAAAGGTCTAGTCTTTGTTTATCTACATTACTCAATCCTTCCACTCCAAAAACTACATGTGCTTGCTGTAAATCTTTTTTTTCAGAATGAAATCCAGAATTCCATTTATATTTGGGTTTAGTACTTTTATTACCTGATGTTAAAAATTCAAAATTCTTTTTAATTTGATTAGTAATTTTCTTTTGATCAAATTTACCACTAATACCAATTATCAAATTTGACGGATTATAATTTTGATTACAAAATTCTTTTAAATCATCTTTATTAAACCCACCAACTGAAACTTTTGTTCCTAATATTGGTTTTCCAATTGATTGATTTTGATAAGCTAAAGAGTAAAACTTATCAAAGACCTTATCATCTGGCATATCGTTAGACTGACCAATTTCTGAAATTATAACTCCTCTTTCTCTTTCAATTTCTTCTTTAGGAAAAGTAGAGTTTAAGAAAATATCAGATAAAATTTCAATGCCTAACTCATAGTTACTAGGAAGTAACTTTACATAATAAGCAGTATTCTCTTTACTTGTATATGCATTAATGTCTCCACCCACATCCTCTATTTCCTTAGAAATATCAAAAGCATTTCTATTTTTAGTCCCTTTAAATGCCATATGTTCAAGCATATGTGCAATACCTAATTGTTTATTATTTTCATTTACGCTTCCAACATTCAACCACAAACCAATAGATAATGTATTAGAATTAAAATGATCTAAAAGGATGGTAAGTCCATTACTTAAGGTAATTGTTTTTGCTGTCATATTTATCTCATATTGTTCTTTATGTAGGATTTAATTTCATGAATCTGATTATTTAAAATTTCAAAATTTTCTTCTTTTTTTAAAATTAGTTCTAAAGGTTGAGGATTTTTTGGAGAAAAATTTAAACTTTTTTCTATCACTTTTGAAAATTTCGCTGGATGCGCACAAGCTAGAGAAATTAGTGGAATTTTATCATCTACTCTTCCTTCAGAAATTGCAGTTTTTGCAGCTCTTAGACCTACAGCTGAGTGAGGATCTAACAAGTATTTAGATTTATTATAAGTATTTTTAATTTCATCTATGATTCCATCATCAGAAACCTTAAAACTTGCAAAATCATCATTAAATCTTTCCAACATTGGTTTATCAATATTAAATTTTTTATTTTTTTCAAATTGTTCCATATAAAAATTAAGAGCATCGCTATCTCTTCCCAGCATTTCAAATAAAAGTCTTTCAAAATTACTTGAAACCTGAATATCCATACTAGGGCTATAAGATTCTTCTACACACTTTCTTTCCATAGTTCCTGAATCAAAAAATCTAGTTAAAATGTCATTTTGGTTAGAAGCACAAATAAGAGTATTAATTGGTAATCCCATTTTTTTAGCAACCCAGCCAGCAAAGATATTTCCAAAATTCCCAGTTGGAACTGAAAAATTAACTTTTTTATTTGGTGCGCCTAACTTAAATGCTCCATAAAAATAATACACAACTTGAGGTATTAATCGTACCCAATTAATAGAATTAATCGCTGACAACTTTACTTCATCTTTAAAATTCAAATCGCTGAATAAACTTTTTACAATTGATTGACAACCATCAAAGTCAGTTTCAATAGCTACAGATTGACAACCTTTTTTAAAAATTGTTGTCATTTGTTTTTGTTGAATTAAGGAAATTTTGTTATTTGGAAATAAAATAAATAAATCAACATTTGTATTATTTTTAAAAGCTTCTAGTGCGGCAGATCCTGTGTCACCACTAGTTGCACCTACAATTAAAATCTTTTTTTTCTTCTCTTTCAGAACATAATCAAATACATGAGCTAAAAATTGCATTGCATAATCTTTAAATGCAAAAGTGGGTCCGTAAAAAAGTTCCATGATATATAAATTAGTATCTAACTTTTTAATTGGTACAACCTCTTCATGATTAAAATTACTATACACTTGTCTACACATTTCATACAATTTAGATCTAATTTCTTTACTAACAAAAGGCGAAATTATTTTCTCGGCAAGAGAAATATAATCTAAATTTTTCATCTCATTTAATTCTAAATTAGAAAATCTTGGCCAAGTATTAGGTAAATACAATCCGCCATCTCTTGCCAATCCAGACAAAAGAACATCTTCAAAATTTAAATTAGATTCTTGACCTCTTGTGCTTAAATATTTAATTTCGGTCATCATCTTCTTTTCTTAAATGTTAATCTTTTTTCTTTAATATGAAATATAAAATAAATTATAACTAGAGTTAAAGCTAAACTATACCAAGTAATAGCATAAGACAAATGTTGATTCCTAAAATTTGGTTTTCCAAGGGCAGCAATTGGTAATTTTCGATTGTTTTTATTTCTAATTGCATCTATAAAAAAGTTTTCTTCAAAACTATACTTCTCTAATTCACGGGCTTTTTTTATTTCATTTGGTTTTATTGTAAACCAAAAATCATCTTCTATATCATTTTTAGGAACAAAATATCCTTTTAATTGTGGCTTTCTTATTATTCCATCAACGGTAACTTCTTCTTCAATTATAGTAAATGGTCTTGATTTTTGTAGTTTAAGTTTTTCACTAATCCAACCTCGATTTATTAGTACAACCTTATTATCATTTGTCAGAATTGGTGTAACTAAATGAAATCCGGCATTTCCTTCATATGTTTTTCCTATAATTAAAGTTTCTTTATTGTTTAAAAACTTTCCTTTAATTAAAACTCTTCTAAATTCCTGTGTGCTATCATATTTAAATGATTTTTCATATAAAATCTTATTCTTTTCAAATTTTTCTGTATAATTTGAAATTATATTATTTTTCCAAATTAGTCTTTTAACTTGCCAAGTACCAAGTGAAATTAAAACTAAAAAAGAAACTATGCTAAATAATGTTGGCCATAATAATGGACGAAATTGAATTGATTTCATTTGACTAAAAGACTTTAGCCACCCCACCAGTAAACACAGACAAATAAAAATAACCAGACAACATCTACAAAATGCCAATACCACGCCGCTGCTTCAAAACCAAAATGATGTTCGGATGTGAAATGACCTTTAATTCCTCTAAACAAACATACAGCTAAAAATATTGTTCCAACAAGAACATGAAACCCATGAAAACCCGTAGCCATGTAAAAAGTTGATGCATATATACCGTCTGTGAAGCCAAAAGCTGCATGAGTATACTCATATGCTTGCAATGCGGTAAAAGCTGCACCTAATAAAACTGTAAGAACTAGACCTGTTATAAAATCTTTTCTATTGCCATGTTGTAAAGCATGGTGAGACCAAGTTACTGTACATCCAGATAGAAGAAGTATCATTGTGTTTATTAGTGGAAGATCAAAAGGATCAAAAGTTGTGATATCTGCGGGTGGCCAAACACCTGTATCAGGATAAAGACTTGCATCAAAGAAAGCCCAGAAAAAAGCCACAAAAAACATCACCTCTGATGATATAAATAACATCATCCCATAACGCATGCCTATTTGAACTATAGGGGTATGATGACCTTGGAATTCAGCTTCTCTAACTACGTCTCTCCACCAGAAAAACATTGTAGCTAACACCATTAAAACACCAGCCCCTAAAATGTAAACGGAATAAGCATATTCATGCATAAACATTGTTAACCCTAATACTAGAGTAAATCCAGCTGCAGAGCCAACTGCAGGCCAAGGACTTGGTTCAACTAAATGATATTGATGTTTTTGGTCTCCGCTCATAAATACTCCTTAGAATATTTATAAATTAAAATCACATATAAATCAAAGTAATTTGGTTTGAAAATCTTAATTATTCAACCTTAAAAAAAGTGTATGATAAAGTTATTTCATTTAAAGATTTAAGATTATCATCATTGTCAATTTCAGGATCAATATAAAAACTTACAGGCATTTTAATTTCTTCATTTGGCATCAATTTCTGATTTATAAAACAAAAACATTCAATTTTCATAAAAACTGAACCAGCTTTTGGAGGTGAAACATTAAATGACGCTGTTCCTGTAGATGGTTCATTTGATAAGTTTTTAGCGGTATAGTAAATTATTTTTTCAACACCAGGTTTTAATTGAATTTCATCACTAGGTGCGACAAATGTCCAATTAAGGTCTGGAGAAATATTTGCATCAAATCTTACTTTATACAAACTAGCATCAACTTTTGGACCTGGCGCTATAGATGCTTTTTGAGTTGTACCTGCATATCCAGTAACTCTACAAAATAAATCATATAAAGGAACAGATGCAAATGATAGGCCTAGCATTCCAAAAGCAAAAAGGAAAACGTAGAACACAAAATAAATATTTTTAAACTTGGTTGTTTTTTCCATTTAAGTAATATTCATTCTAAGTATTGTTATAAAAAAAAACAGAATGACAAAAAAAATTATTAAAAGTAAAATAGCGTTGTTTTTTGATTTTCTGTCTTTATAAAATTTTTCAATGAAATTAGGTGTTTTAAAATCGTTCATTAAATAAGCCTTACAAGAATCTTATCTATAAGTATTAACGAAAAGATTAAAAATAAGTATATTATTGAAAAGTTAAAAACTTTTCTTTCATCATAATTTTTAATTTTCAATAAATTATATGCTTCAAATATAAATTTAAACCCAAGAGATATACTAAAGGCAAGATAAAAAATTGAATTAAAATCAAAAAAATAAGGCAATGTCGAAAATATAACAAGTATTAACGTATATATAAAAATGTGTAACTTAGTTGATTTATCACCCTTTATATTTGGTAGCATTGGGATATTAACCAATTTATATTCTAACTTAGTTTTTAAAGCTAAAGACCAAAAATGTGGCGGTGTCCACAAAAATATAATTCCAAATAAAATTAATGCCTCTATACCAAAAGAACCCGTTGAACACACATATCCAATTACAGGTGGAGAGGCACCAGATGCACCACCAATAACAATATTTTGATAAGAATATCTTTTTAAAAATATAGTGTAAAAAACCGCATAAAAAATTATTGTGAAAAAAAGTAAAAATCCAGCTAACCAATTTATACACAAACCTAAGATTATAATTGACAAAATACTTCCAATCAAGCCAAATGCTAATGCATCTGATGGTTCAATTTTTCCTTTTGGAATAGGACGATTTTTGGTTCTTTCCATCATTGAGTCAACTTCTCTTTCATACCATTGATTAAGAACTCCGGATGATCCTGCACCCAGAGCAATAGCTAAAATACCTATCATTGATAAATAAGGATTTAAGATCGTTTCTGTTGAAAAAACTCCACAGAAGTAACCTATCAATGCAGTAAAAATTACTAAAGACATAACTCTAGGTTTCATCAATTGAAAAAAATCGTTTATTGATGAAATTTTATTGTCTAAGATGTCTCCATCTTTTTGTAAGATAGTTGTCAATTAAATATCACTTTGTTAAATTATCTTATTCTTGGAAGCTCATTAAATGTATGAAAAGCTGGTGGTGAAGAGACAGACCATTCAAGTGTGGATCCACCCTGCCCCCACGGGTTATTAACAGTTTTCCTTTTTCTAACGAATGCTTCTATTATGACAATTAAGAAAATTATAGCCCCTATACCGCCCACAAAAGCTCCAATTGAGGCTACATAATTCCACCCGGCAAAAGCATCAGGATAATCAATATACCTTCTCGGCATTCCAGCCAATCCGAGAAAATGCATAGGGAAAAAAGTTAAATTCACCCCAATAAATGTTACCCAAAAATGCAATTTAGCAAGAAATTCATTATATTCGAATCCAGTCATTTTTGAAAACCAATAGTAGAAGCCTGCAAACAATCCAAACACTGCTCCTAATGATAAAACATAATGGAAATGAGCAATAACGTAATATGTATTATGTAAAATAACATCTAGTCCAGCATTAGCTAATACTACACCAGTCACACCACCGACTGTAAATAAAAATATAAAACCTATTGCCCAATACATTGGTATTTTAAAAGATATTGAACCTCCCCACATTGTAGCAATCCATGAGAAAATTTTAACGCCTGTTGGGACTGCAATAACCATAGTTGCAGCTGTAAAATATGCACGTGTATCTACCGATAATCCAACAGTATACATATGATGAGCCCAAACAACAAAACCTACAACACCAATTGCAACCATTGCATAAGCCATTCCTAAATAACCAAAAACTGGCTTTTTTGAAAATGTCGATACAATCTGACTAACTATTCCAAATGCAGGTAGTATCATTATATAAACCTCAGGATGGCCAAAAAACCAAAATAAATGTAAAAATAAAATTGGATCTCCACCACCTTCTGCAACGAAAAAATTAGTTCCAAAATTTCTATCCGTTAACAACATTGTTATTGCTCCAGCCAAAACTGGTACAGCTAATAACAATAAAAAAGCTGTTACAAGCATAGACCAGACAAATAACGGCATCTTATGAAGAGTCATGCCAGGTGCTCTCATATTAAAAATAGTTGTTATAAAATTAGCAGCACCTAAAATTGAGGACGCTCCAGCTAAATGTAATGAAAAAATTGCAAGATCCATTGCCATTCCTGGTGAACCTGTTGATCCGGAAAGAGGTGGATATATAGTCCATCCAACTCCAACTCCTCCATCAATTACAGCTGATAACAACAACAACACAAAACTTGGAGGTAACAACCAAAAGGAGATATTATTCATCCTTGGAAAAGCCATGTCTGGAGCACCAATCATAATTGGTACAAACCAATTCCCAAATCCGCCGATAAGCCCAGGCATAACAACAAAAAATACCATTATTAATCCATGAGCAGTAGTAAAAACATTCCATACATGTCCATCAGCCATATACTGAACGCCTGGATGCATTAACTCAGCGCGCATATAGATAGACATGGCTCCACCAATAAATGCAGCAATAATAGCAAAAATTATGTACATGGTTCCTATATCTTTGTGATTTGTAGAGTAAAGCCATCTTTTCACAAACCCTGAAGGGGCACCATGATGATGTTCTGAATGATTAGCAGCTTTGGTGAGTGTTGCCATCAATTTATCTCCTTATTAATTTTTTCATTATTCATTACGATTTTTAAATCGCTATCAACCTTAGCAAATTTAACTTTTGCATCAGCAAGCCATTTCTTATAATCTTGCTTCGACACGGATTTTAAAACAATTGGCATGTAAGCGTGATTTACTCCACAAATTTGGTTACATTGACCGTAATATTTTTTTGGACCTTTAGGTATTTCTGTCCAAACTTCGTTAATTCTTCCAGCAATTGAGTATACTTGGACAGCTAATGAAGGTACAAAGAATGAATGCATAACATCATTGCCCGTGATCAAAAATTTAATTCTGGTGCCCTCTGGAACTACTAATGGATTATCAACGTCTAGTAATCTCTTTTGACCCTTACTGACTTTGTCTTCTTCAATCATATAAGAGTCAAAACTTATCTTTTCATCAGGATATTCATAGTTCCAGTACCATTGAGCTCCCGTGACTTTAACTACCATATCATATTTTTTATCTGTTTCTTGAAGGTATAAAAGTTTAAATGAAGGTACAGCTATCACTACCAAAATTAGAACTGGTATAACAGTCCATAAAATTTCAATAATAGTATTATGAGAAGTTTTAGACGGAACTTTATTGGCATTTTCTCTATATCGCCAACAAACATAAACCAATAGAGCTAAAACAAAAAGTGAAATTAATGTAATCACCACTAACAAAAAGTTATGAAGATCAGTTGCTGTTTCAGCAATAATACCAGATGGTGGTTGTAGATCCATTTGCCATGGTTTTGGTTCAGATGCTATTACTAGATTAGGTAATAGACTGATTATGAATAATGATATATAAAAATTTAGTTTGGACATAATTAGTTATCTTTATCTTATACTTATTTATTTAAACTTTTTAAAGAAAATTTCTAGTAAAAATGTTTTTTTTTTTTTATTAATGATTAAATAATCGTCTATAGTATTATTAAATAATCATGAATGCACAAGATACAATAAAATCCACCGACGAAATTTTTTTTGAACAGAATGAAATTTCTAAAAATAAGACATTTGATTGTGTAAATAACACACTCAAAAATTGTAATGGCGGTGAACTTTATTTTGAAAACACAGATTTTGAAACACTTTATTTCACTGACTCAAGAATACAAAACATATCACAAAATTCTTCCCAAGGTTTTGGCTTTAGATCTATAAGAGATGATACTTCAGCCTTTTCAAGCTCAAATAATATTACTTTTAAAAATATAGTTCATGCCTCAAAAACAGTTAACTCAATTACTAACTCAAATAAAAAAAATGGAACTACTTATATAAATAATAGATACTCTAAACCATTATATACTTCTACAAATCCGCTAAATAATTTTGAATTCTCTAAAAAGGTGAAGCTATTAGAAAAAATAAATGATTTTGCAAGAAAATTAGACAATAGAGTGATCCAAGTTTCAGTTTCATTAACGGGTAATTTTTCGTCAATTCAAATTTTAAAAAAAGATTTTGAAAATCATGCAGATTTAAGACCTTTAGTGAGGTTAAATATTCAAATTGTTGTTGAATCAAAAAATAAAAAATCATCTGGCTCTTCTGGCTACGGTGGAAGAACTTTATACGATGAATGGGTCGACGAAAAAAACTGGAAAATAAAAGTTCAAGAGGCATTAAGGCTAGCGATTTTAAACTTAGATGCCCAACCAGCTCCAGCAGGGGAGTTGCCTGTAGTTTTAGGATCTGGTTGGCCAGGAGTTATGCTACATGAGGCTGTTGGTCATGGATTAGAAGGCGATTTCAATAGAAAAGGTACATCTATTTATTCAAATAAGATTGGAGAAAGAGTCGCTTCAAAAGGTGTAAATGTATTTGATGATGGAACGATAATTAACAGAAGAGGTTCATTAACTATTGATGATGAAGGTATACCTACGTCGAAAAACTTACTGATTGAAGATGGTATTCTCGTAAAGTATATGCAAGACACTCAAAATGCATATCTAATGAATGTTAAACCTACTGGTAATGGAAGAAGACAATCTTTTGCTCATTGCCCTATGCCTAGAATGACAAATACCTACCTCGATAATGGAAATTTTACACCAAATGAAATAATTAAAACTGTAGATAAAGGAATTTATGCCGTGAATTTTGGTGGAGGTCAAGTCGACATCACTAGTGGAGACTTTGTTTTTTCTTCATCGGAAGCTTATATGATTGAAAATGGTAAAATTAAATTCCCAATAAAAGGAGCCACTTTAATTGGTAACGGAGCGAATGCGATGCACAAAATCAAAATGATTGGAAACGATCTTAAACTTGACGATGGTATTGGCACTTGTGGAAAAGACGGTCAAGGTGTTCCTGTAGGGGTTGGTCAACCTACATTATTAATGGATGGCATTACAATAGGTGGAACAAATATTTAATTGCTGATTGTAAAAATTTTATAAATGTCCTTTTCCCAAGTACCATTGAATTTTTTTAACAAGTCATCCGCTGGTGTTTGACCATTTTCTAAAATATTTAACAATGGATCTAAAAATTGTGTTTCACTAATTCCATTTTTATCTTTAAAATTTCTTCTTTCAAGACCTTCAAAAGATATATTTAAAAGATCTTGTGCAACATCAACAATTTTAGATTCTCCTATAATACCATTTAATCCAAATTTGGCAGCAGATATTCTGCTTTCTTCTAATAAAGTGACATCCATAAACTTTTTTGCCACATTAAAAGTATCATCTAAACTTTTTTCATCATATAAAAGACCAACCCAAAATGCAGGTAAAGCACAAATTCTATTCCATGGGCCACCATCTGCACCTCTCATTTCTAAATATTGCTTTAATCGAACCTCTGGAAAAGCAACAGTTACATGATCTTCCCAATCTGATAAAGAAGGAAATTTGCCTTCGAAACCTTCAAGTTTTCCATCCATAAATTTTGAAAATGATTTTCCAGCAACATCATAATATTTACCATTATCATGAATAAAATACATTGGCACGGTTAAAAGATATTCTGTCCAAGCTTCATATCCAAAATCTTTACTGAAAACAATATCTGGGAAACCAGATCTTTTTCTATCAGTATCTGTCCAGGTATAAGCCCTTAAAGATAAATAATTACTCAACTTGCCTTCAATAAATGGTGAGTTTGAGAATAAAGCAGTTGCTATAGGTTGCAATGCCAGTGAAGCTTGAAATTTCTTAATCATGTCCTTTTCATCTAAATAGTCTAAATTAACTTGAATAGTACAAGTTCTAATCATCATATCTATTCCAAGATTCCCAACTTTTGGCATATGATTTTTCATAATTTCATATCTGTTTTTTGGCATCCAGTTGATCTGATCTCTTTTAGAGATGGGATCATATCCTAATCCAAGCATCACGAAATCTAGTTCATTTGAAATTTTTTTCATTAAGTTCAAATGCAATCCTGCTTCGTTACAGGTCATATGTAAATTTTTTAAAGGTGCTCCAGATAACTCAAATTGTCCACCAGGCTCAAGAGAAATAGAAGAACCTGATTTATGTTTTAATCCAATTAAATTATCATTTTCACTAATTTTCTCCCAATCTTTCTCTTCGGCGATCTTGTTTAAAATAAATTTTATTCCTTTTAAATCTTCGTAATCCAATCTTTTGAAATCATTTCTTCTAAATAAAAATTTTTCATGTTCAGTTCCAATTAGCCAATTTTCTCTTTTCTTTTCTCCGTCTTTAAACCATTGACAAATTTTATCAAAATCTAATGTTTGTTTATTATCCATTTATTATTCTCTAGTTATTACATTAATTTATTTTGTAATTTGAATTTATTATATTTAAATAAGATAAACCTACTATTGCAGCAGTATCTGATCTTAAGATAGTTTCACCAAAACTTATAGGAAACACATATTTGTAAGTTTTTAACATATCATTTTCTTCCGCAGAAAACCCTCCTTCTGGCCCAACTAATAGAGATGATTTAACAAAATTTTTTCTATTTAGGGTAGTTAAATTTTTACTTATTTTTAAAATTTCGTCTGCATATAAAATAGTTCTTTTTTCATCCCATTTCTCTAATAACTCATGTATTGTTAATAATTTATTAATTTCTGGAATTGAGATTCTCTTTGATTGTTCACTAGCTTCCTTTGCAATAGCAAGCATTCTACTTGTATTAATTTTTCTAACAGATGACCTTTCAGTTAAAATCGGAAAAATTTTTTTTACTCCTAATTCAGTTGCCTTTTGGATGATAAAATCCATTTTATTTTTTTTTACTAATGAAAAAATAAGAAATATGTCATTTATAATTTCAGTATTAGTTGATAATTCAAAAATTTCTAAAATTGTTTCGTATTTTTTTATTTCTAATATTTTAGAACAAAACTCTTTATCATTTTCATTAAATAAATTTATATGATCATTTTTTTTACATCGCATCACATTTTTTAAGTAATGAGTATCAGCTTTATTTAATACAATTATATTATTTAAAGAGAGTTTCTGATTACAATATAATCTTATTACATTTTTAACTTTTGTTTTCATTTTTATTTTTTATTTACCATATACATTAACAGTAATTTATATATATATACTATAAATTATGAATATAAAAACTGATATGCCTAATAAGGGGTGGTGGGATAAATTACCAAAAAAATATCACAAATGGATTAGATTAGGTAGATTTGATCGACCAATAGGCAGTTGGCTTTTACTACTTCCATGTCTATGGACACTTCCTATATTTTTAAATTCAATAACAGATTTACTTGAGATTTATTTTATATTTATAATTGGTGCGTTTTCAATGAGAGCGGCTGGCTGTACTATAAATGACCTTTGGGATAAAGATATTGATAAAAAAATTTCAAGGACTCGTCATAGACCTATTGCGAGTGGAGAAGTGTCTACAAAAGCAGCTTTTGGATTTTTAATTATACTTTTAACTATTTCTTTATTGTGCTTACTAAACTTAAATAAGTTTACATGGTTAATTGCTTTATCATCTCTTCCATTAATTGTTTTATATCCACTTGCGAAAAGAGTTACAAAATGGCCTCAATTTGTATTGGGTATAACATTTAGCTGGGGTGTTCCTACAGCCTGGGCTGCAACAAATACAGACTTTAACACTGGAATTCTTTTCCTTTATCTAGGAACTGTGTTTTGGGTAATTGGATATGATACTATATATGGTTATCAAGATAAATTTGAAGATAAAATCTTTAATGTAAAAAATACAGCAATTACAACTGAAAATTATTATGTTAAATTTATCACATTTTTTTACTTAATTTCAATTTCAAACTTTCTTTTGGCAGGTATAATTTTAAAAATCCACTTTGGTTGGTATATAGGTTTATTTTTTATGCTTATTCACTTCATTTATCAAATACAAAAAACTAAAATGATTAATAGATATGAATCATTAAAACTATTTAACTCTAATAGAATAGCTGGTTTATTTTTAACTATTGGGTCTTTATCTAAATTTTTAGAGATGGTCTAAAATATAGATCTACTAATATCATATGAGGAAAGGTTAAGGCAGCTAGACCAATAAAAGTTATTTTTATAATAGAATGATCTAATGTTCCATAATAATTTAAATATGTAAAAATTATAAAACCTAAAATCCATGTCAAAACTGTAAAAAATAAAAACATATTTTTTATATTTTTATCAGATAAATTATTTCTTAATGATGGCAATATTCTTTTGATGTGGTTAAAACTATGAATGAAACAAAAATAAAAAGAAAAAGCGAAAATTGCATTTGTTGTGTAAATAATTATAGATATTATAGAAATACGAATAATATAAGCTTTTTTAATTTCATCAAAATTTATATAGGTATTAAATGGTAATAGTAACAACCACAAAATTAAACCAAATTCTAAAATGTACCAGACATAATATGTATTAGAATCGTTTAAAAGAATTTGATAAATTGAGTTAACTTCTTCATAGTGTAAAAAACTTATTCCAAATATAATTATTCCGCCATTAATATAAATTGATAACAAACATCTAAAACTTTTTGACCAGTTTGTATCTCCAAGTCCAAAATGAAGGATACTTATAAATAAGAAAATTATTAAAACAAATGTTGGAAACAAATACCAAGTAATAGCTACGGCTAAAGCTAATAAAATGTATAAAAAAATAAAAACTAACTTTGATTTTAAGTTCTCATAATAGCCTAATGTTAGTGCTATTGAAGCATCAAAGGCACCATGGGGAACTCCAAAAACAAAAATTAAAATCAAAGATAAATAATCAAATAAATCAAACATTAATTAATTTTCAATTTCGTTTAATATAGTGCCATATTGCATTCAAAAATAAAAGTTTTGGTAAAGAATATATAATTTTTAACCAAGTTTTTAAACTTTGATTACCATTCATAAATAAGGCCATTTCATCTCCAGATAATCTACAATTCATTTTATAAAATAAATCTGGAAAAATTTCAGGTTTTTTTTCAAGGGCTTTTATAAAAATTTTATCCATTAATAGACTGAATTTAGTATGGATTATATTATTAATTTTTAAGTTATTATTTAATTGATAAATAATATTACTAATTTGTTTTTGTATAAAAATAAAAGTGTAACCAGACGACGGTTTTGTTGCTCCACCTCTAGTTCCAATGCTAACAGAATTTTCCTGGGAAAAATTCATATGGTGCATAGGTATTATCCCTTTTTCTTCTTTAATAACTTTAAAAAACTTTATATTAAAAAAACTTTTTAAATAAGAATTAATAGCACTTAAATAAAATTTCCTGTCTTCAACATTTTTTGAAAATAAAGTAGACTCTATTAAAGCTTTGTTCTCAGAAAAGGGTATAAAATAGATAAAATGTAACCCACGTGATTGATTACACCTAAAATCCATTAGGATAACTGTAGATGGGTCAAATTTATTATCATTAGTCTCAATTGTTAAGCCTATGAAATGCTGTAATAATATATTCTTAGAAGAGGCTATATTCCTACTATCAAAAAAGTGGTCTCCTTCAATAAGTTTTTCATCAACAAAAAATTTTGAATTTTTATCTTCAACCTTTTTTTTTATTATTTTTACATTTGAATTTTTTATTTTTACCTTACAAAAATTTATCCATTTATTTTTATTTATTAAGCAGTACGGATGCTGATTTGAAAAAAATGTTTTTTCATTCTCGTAATTTATGATTTTCCATTTATTCCATTTAAGACAAATTTCATCAAAATCATGAGAATATTTATTTCTCCAAAAGCCCCAATAATGATCTTTTTCACTATTTTCTGATCCTATATAAAATTTAAATATAGCATCTTTAACCTCTTGTGATCTCCTTATAAAAGAAAATCCTGCACAGCCACCACCAAAAATATTGATAATTTTTTTTTTCATAAAATTTCTCTTAAGTGTTTATGCAAACTTTGATTATGTTTTGGAAATTTTAATTTAAAAAGATCAAATATATTTATAAAAGTTTTAAGTGTAAGCTTAAGCTTTTCAAAATTCGTTGTGTAAATTCTTCCTTTATACCAAATAAATTTATTTTTTTTTAATTTTACTCCAATTTCTCTATAAACATTTGAAGCGATACAAATAGCAATTCTAAACTTTAAATTTAGAAAAACTAATCCTTTATTTCCGCTTTTGTAATAAAATTCAGAAATTAGTAAAATTTTTTTTATGGCATCTTTTAAAATTGAGTGATTCGAATGATCATGATCTTCAGTTAAAATTAAGATTTCCTTAGGAGTTAAATTATTTATAAACTTACCCGGCAAGTAACGTCTATTAAGTTTTGCATCTTCTTCTATATCCCTCAGTATATTTGTTAGTTGCATAGCTATACCTAAATCAGTGGCAAAATTAAAAGAATTTTTATTTTTACATTCAAGAGCAATACACATTAATATACCTACAGTGCCAGCAACTCTATAACAATATAAAATTAATTCTTTTTCACTTTTTATTCTAACTAATTTTTGATCAAAGATTAAACCGTGAATAAGATCTATAATTTTACTTTTGGCTAACTTACAATTTTTTAAATAGCTAGGGACATAGATTTTATTTTGCTCTAATTTTTGGTAATCATTTTTCTTAATTAAATCTAAAATATAGTTTAACTTTATTAAATTTTTATTTTTTGTTTTAGTATCAGCTATATCATCTAATAATCTACAAAAAGAGTATAATTCAGCACACCTAATAAGATATTTTTTTGGTAACAATTTACCAGCCCAGTAAAAACTTTTTCCATTTTGTCTTAAAATTTGTAGATGATTACTCATTTAATATAATATTTTCAACCACTTTTGCTGATGATAATACACCTGGTATACCTGCTCCAGGATGAGAACCAGATGAAGCAAAATATAAATTCTTAATATGCCGATCTTTATTATGGTATCTAAACCAAGCTGATTGTAAAAAAATAGGAGCAATTGAAAAACCAGCGCCGTGCATTGACCTATATTGATTTTTAAATTCGTTAGGTGTCATATAGAAATCATTACAAATACTTTGTTTTAATTCCGGCAATATAGTTTTGTCTAAACTTTCAATTATTCTTTCTTTTAAATTATCTCCTTCAACCTTCCAATCTACTTTACCTTGTAAATTCGGTACTGGACATAAAACATAAAAACTATCGCACCCTTTAGGAGCAAAACTTTTATCAGTAGCTGTAGGTCTATGAATATAAAGAGAAAAATCTTTAGCAAGGATTTTTTTGTCAAATATATCTTTTAACAAGCCTTCAAATCTTTGTCCCATCCATATAGTATGATGCGCAACTTTTGGATAATTTTTAGTTGTTCCAAAAAAAAGAACAAACATCCCCATAGAATATTTTGTAAAAAATTCAGGTAAAAATTTTTTTCTTTTTTTTGTTTTCAAAATTTCTTTATAAAAGGTCGGAGGATCACCATTAAAAATTAATTTATCACATTTATAAAGATTATTATTATTATCCGATATAGAAACAATCTTTCCACTTTCTAAATTAACATTTTTTATATCTATATTTAATTTTATTTCAATTTTTTGCCTTAACATTAATTTTTTCAATTCTGTAATAATTTTTCCTGTTCCACCCATACAAAAATACACTCCCCAATTCCTTTCTAAATAATGAATTAATGCATATATAGAAGTCGTGTTAAAAGGATTACCTCCAACTAGCAAAGGGTGGATTGAAAATGCTGAACGTATTTTTGGATTTTTTAAGTATTTTCCAACTAATTGTGAAACCGTTAAATGAGCTTTTAATTTAATTAATGCCGGTATTTGTTTACACATGAACCAAAAAGAAGTAAATGGCTTGTCTGATAATTGAGTAAATCCAATATCAAAGATATCTTTTGAAATTTTTAATAACTTTTCATAACCCTCCGCGTCATCATTAGAAAATTTTTTAATTTCAAGTTTCGTATCTTTTACTGTTTTACAATAGTCAAAAGAAGATTTATCATGAAAATAAAATCTATACCATGGATTTAAAGCAACAAATTTTAGATATTTTTCTCTATTCTCACCAAACAAACTAAATAACTCGTCAAACATAAATGGAGCAGTAATAACTGTAGGACCAGCATCATGCTTAAATCCTTTTAAATTAAAAACTTGGGCTCTACCACCAATTTCTGGTAATCTATCAATCAAAGTTACGTTGTGCCCTAAAGCTCTTAGTCTTAGAGCACTGGCGATACCGCCAAAACCAGATCCAACAACAATTGAATTTATTTTCTTTTCTTTGCTCATTTTGAAATATTTTAAATTTAGATTAAAAAAAAAGCCAGCCCAAAAGGGCTGGCCTTATAAAAGTTATGTTTTATTTAAGCTTTTGCAGTTGAGTCTGCAGCTGCCCAAATTGCTAAACAAAATCCGATTTTATTTAGAACGTCAGCAATATTATAGATCATATTAAGACTATTAGCATCAGCGCCTCCAGCCATATATCCTACAAAATAACCAATTGGGTAAATCGCCCAACCGATTGTAACAATCCATCTCATTGTTGAAAAACCTGATTGTACTGCCTCAGGTGCATCAGATGCACTAACTTTACCAGCTTCACCAGCAAAGATTTCATACAGTATATAAATCCAACCAGCCATTCCAATAACAAATCCAAGTGTAGCATTTATAAATCCAGCTTCACCTAAATATCCACCAACAAGCATTATCACGGAACCTATAAATAGTCTCCAGAATACACCCATTGCAATAGTAGTACATGCTGCAAGTATAATGTAGAACTCTATCATTTGTAATGGAACAGTAATAATCCAGTCTACATATCTAAACACAGTAGGTGATGCTCCTGTGGAAACCCAAACATCTCTCATGTAAAAATAATGAACTGCTGCCACCATACATACTAAGCCGCCAACAACTAAAGAAGTTCTCCATTTACCTTCAAATCTAAGTGATTCAAGGAAAAAGAATGTGGCTGCTGCTACCATAGCAATAGAGATGATCCAAAAAGTTATACCTACTGGATCTGTAGGCTCTAAGTTGCCAGAAGCAAAACTTAGAGTTGGTAGTCCAGCAAATAGCATTGCTGGTAATATATATTTTAAAAATTTGAACGACATTAAGGACCTCCCCTATAAGTTAAAATTCGCTCGAAATTAGATTAAACTAATTTTTCAAGAGAATATGTTCTAAATGAACATGAATCAACTGTTAAAACGATCTCTTTTTTGGAATTAAGAAAAATTTAAATTATCCTATTGAATTTATTGAATAATTTATTTTCAAAAAAAAATAATTATTTTTCTTGATTTTTCAAATTATTGCTTTTTGTTCATTTAATAACAATATATAGTAGCAATCTATAATTATATTAATAAATATTGTTACCTGTAACTTTTAAATCTAAGATTTTCCAAGGTGCATTCTTTGGCAAAAAGCTCTTTTTAGCCATTTTGTTAATTAATAAGAGTCTTTTACTTTTATCAGAAATCATTTTTTTTAACCAACTTTCTAGAGAAGTATGACAACCAGGATTTTCTAAAAATAATTTATTTAATGCTTCATACTCATTAACAGATAAAAAAGTATTTGCATTTGATTTTATATTTTTTAATCTTAATGGAGAAATCCCATCAAATAAATATCCTCCTTTCATGGATATATACCCAAAAATAGGCCCAAAATAATCCACTTCTTGAAGAATTACTGTGTCCTTATCCAATTCTACATAATTATAATCTATTCCCAAACCCTCTGAGAGATGCATGATTTGCAATTGATTTTGGTTTAACCAAAGCAAGTTCAAAAAAGATACTGATCCTTCACAAGGCCACTGAGTTGCAGGGATGGAGCCATATGACGACATTGAAGCCGCGTAAACAATGACAGAATTACATAATTTTGCTGGGGTTACGCATAAATTCTCTTTCATACCAAATTTATTTTCTAATTGATATGGAGATCTATTCGATCCAATAGATATAATTGGGACTCTATTTTTAAGTGATATGTGTATACCTTGATAAAATTTTCCATTTTTAAATGTAAAAGAAGTTGTAGGTGCTCTATAAGGATAATTTATTGCTTTTTCAAACCAATTATATTCTGGAAAATATTTTTTATCTGCATGAACAAAGCATTCCATTATAACTACAACCCTAATATTTCATCAAAACCAAATCTTAAATTCATACATTGAATTGCTGCAGCAGAGGCTCCTTTTCCAAGATTATCAAAATTTGTAGAAATTATTAATTGGCCACTATTTGTATTTTTAAAAATATTAATTTCAACATCGTTAGAATTTACAATTAAGTTCGGTTTATAGAAACCATCAGCAAATTTATTAGAATTATTAGATTTAACTTTAATAAATTGTTGATTTTGGTAATAGTCGCAAAAGAAACTCTCAATCTCAAAGAAAGAGTTTTCTTTTTCAAAATCTTTCACGGTTAAAAATAAATTTACAATCATACCTTGATAAAAATTTGCAACCGATGGTAAAAAAATTGGAGTATTCTCCAAACCACAATGAAATTTAATTTCTGGGAGATGTTTATGATTTAAATTTAATCCATAGTAAAAAAAAGGAGAATCATTATTATTCTGATATTCAATTAAATTTTTGCCACCTCCACTAAACCCACTAACTGCTTGAATTATAAACTGATGAGAACTAGAAATTAATCCCATCTTGGTCAATGGAAATATAATTAGATTTGATCCTGTTGCATAACATCCAGGAACTGCAATTAAATTAGATTTATTTAAATTATTTCTGTATTCATCTGATAATTCAGGCAATCCATAACTCCACATTGCAGAAGTTCTGTGTGCTGTGGAAGCATCTATAAAAATAGGACAATGTTCTTCAAGTTCTTTTCCTAAAGCAACGGCTTCTCGTGAGGCTGAATCAGGTAAACACAAAAATACTAGATCAGCCTTTTTCATCATTTCTTTTTTCTCTAATAAATTCTTTCTTTTATTAGGATCAATTTTAATCACTTCTATATTTGGATGTTTTTCTAATCTTTCATAAATTTGAAGTCCCGTAGTTCCTTCTTCACCATCAATAAAAACTTTTTTTATCATACAAATCCTCTAATTATTGAAAGAAATTAAAAAATATTTAAATTACTTATAATCAATTAATCAAAATAACTAAAATGAAAACGTACAAAACAAATGAAATAATCTCTCTATTGCTTGATAAATCGAAAAAAAATGGTGCTAGTGATACTGAAGTCATTATATCAAAAAGTTATGGAAAATCATTAGAAGTTAGAAATAATGTAAAAGAAAAAATAGAAGAATTTGATACATTTAATATTGGAATTAGAGTATTTAAAGGTAAAAAATTTTCTATACTTTCAACAAATAGAATTGACGAAAAATCATTAATAAAATTAGCTGATAAAGCTACAGAAATTGCTAAAGTTTCACCTGAAGATAATTTTAGTGGCATTGCTACAAAAAATGATATGGATAAGCATCCTGTAAATAAAAAAGTTAGAATTCTTACAAATGATAGTTTTGAACCCTCAATTGATCAATTAGAGAAAAGAGCTAATGAAATAGAAAATCATGCTCTAAATTTTTCTGATAAAATAGTCAGTGATGGAGTTCAGGTAGGGTGGTCTAAGACTGAGACTTATTATTCTAATAGTAATAATTTTTATGACAAACATCTTAAATCAAACAATTTAAATTCTTTGACACTCATAGCCTCTAAATCAGATAAAATGGTTAGAGATTATGATTATTCATCAAAGGTATTTTATAACGATATAGAAGAACCAAAATTGATAGCTAGGAGAGTTGCTAAAAAGGTTTTAGATAAAATTGGGTCTACTAAAGCACCGACAGGTAAATTTCCAGTAATTTTTGAACCAAGAGTAGCTAAATCAATTCTTAGCCATATAATTTCTGGAATTAATGGAACTTCAATTATAAATGGAACAAGTTTTTTAAAAGGAAAACTGAATGAACATATCGCTAATCAACAAATAAGTGTCATTGATGACCCACATTTAAGCAAAGGACTAGGATCAAAATTATTTGATGCAGAGGGTTTAGGAACAAAAAAAATGGAGCTTGTTTCTAATGGAATGTTAAAAAATTATCTGCTTAACCTTTCATCAGCAAGACAATTAGGTTTAAATACAAACTGTAATGCAGTGAGAAGCTTGACTTCACCTCCAGGCATAGGTGTAAGTAATGCTATAATTATGCCGGGCAATATTGATGAAAAAGATATGATAAAAAATATTTCAAACGGGTTTTATATTACAGAATTACTTGGATCAAGCGTTTCTTTGATTACTGGTGATTATAGTAGAGGAGCTAGTGGATTTTGGATTAAGAATGGCAAACTCTCGAATCCAATATCTGAAGCAACTATAGCAGGAAATTTAAAAGAAATGTTTTTACAAATGGTTCCTGCTAGTAATTTAGAATTTAATTCAAAAGTTTCTGCACCCAGTATATTAATAAATGAAATGACAATTGCAGGGGGTTCTAATACTTAAAAATAAACTCAAAATTTTAAGATATTGGTATGAAATGATAATAATTGACCATGGTTTTTTAAGACTATTATACAATAATTTTCATAAAATCGATGATAATATGTATAGATCAAATATGCCAACACCTCAAAGAATTAAAAAATATAAAAAACTTGGAATTAAAACCATCATAAACCTTCGTGGAGGAAAAAAAGATGGTGGCTGGTTTCTAGAAAAAAAAGCGTGTGAGCAAAATGGATTAGAACTTGTAAATCTAGTAGCAAGATCACGTGCGGCACCAGATTTAAATATGATCTTTAAAGCTAACGCAGTTTTTAAATCTATTAAATACCCTGCCTTAATCCATTGTAAATCTGGAGCTGATAGAGCTGGAATAATCTCATTTCTTTTTAAAGTTATAAAATCCAAAGAAAGCCCTGAAGTTGCAAAAAAACAACTATCGTTAAAATATCTTCATATAAAACATGCAAAGACTGGCATATTAGATGCTTTTTGTGATCTTTATATTAAATATTACAAAGCTAATAAGAATGCAGATTTTATTTATTGGGTAAGGAACATTTATAAACCTAAAGACTTAGAGGCAAGCTTCACTGCAAATAATTTTTTTGAAAAAATTGTTACGAAAATGCTGAAAAGAGAATGATTTCAATTAATTTTATCATCAGAGATGATTAATTTTTGAGAATTTTTATTTATTTCATAGTTATCATGAGAAATATATATACATGTTTTATTTTTACTTAATTGATTAATTGATTTTAAGATATTATTTGAAGTTTTAGAATCTAGAGCACTAGTAACCTCATCTAACAATAAGATTTTTGAATTTTTTAAAAACGCTCTAGCTATTGAAATTCGCTGTTTTTGACCTCCAGATAAATTACTACCTGCTTCACCAATAACAGTATCATAACCATTTTCTTGACTTATAATAAAATCATGAATATTAGCTAATTTAGCAGCCTCTATTACTTCTGGTTTTGTGGCATTTAATTTACCTAAAGATATATTATTATGAAAGGTATCGTTATATATCATCGTTTCTTGACTAACTAAACTTATATTTTGTCTCAAAGAAAAAAGTGATACATCTTTTATATTCACATCATTTATGAAAATATTCCCTTTTTTAGGATCTATAAATCTACTGATTAAATTAAATATTGTTGATTTCCCGCTACCACTTTCACCAATAATATGCATTTTTGATTTTTTTGTTCTAAAGGAAATTTTATCAAGAATAATTTTATTTTTTTCGTAAAAAAAACTTACATCTTTAAATTCAATAGTTGGATTATTTGTAATTTTAAGTTCTTTTTTAACATTACTAGTTCTTTCAATTTTTGGCATTTCATTTAATTGTTTATAGATTCTTTGCAATGCGCTTAGACCTTCTTGTAAAATAGTATTAAAAGTTCCCAAAGCTCTGGCAGGTTGAGCTAACATTAATAATGCAGTAACAAACCCAATTACACTTCCAATTGTCATAAAACCAGAATTAATTCTATAACTAGCAATTAAAATTATAAAGGCAGCTGCAATTCCTCCCAACACTTCTAAAAGTGGCAAAACTTTTGCTCTTCCCTTTACAATATCAAATAAACTTAGAAATAAACTATCTAAAGATTTATTTATTCTATTCTTCTCTAGTTTTTCTAATGAATATGACTTTATCATTGAAATATTTCTAAAAATTTCAGATAAAAAAGAAGTTAAGCTCTCCATCTTTTCTTGTAATGATAATGCATAAAATCTTTGTTTTTTTCCAATGGATATGATCGGTTTTAATGCAAGTGGATAAATTGATAAGACAACTACAGCCAAAACCCAATCTAACCAAATCAAATAAACTATCAAAAATATAATTGTTATTAGATCTCTAATTAAATTATTTAAAGACCTTTCCACACTATCTCTAATTAGATTAACATCATTCATTATTCTCGAAATATGATTTCCAGAAGAATTTTTTTTAATTATATCTAAATCAGAGAATAACAAATGATTTGATAATTTTTTTTGAATATCAATGCTGACTTTTAATGTTACTTTTGATACTTGTTTTATTTGAAAAAACATTGCTATACCTCTTATAGATGCAGCAAGAGCAATTAT
>CABZCK010000008.1 GCA_902524215.1 uncultured SAR116 cluster alpha proteobacterium | reverse complement strand
CTGAAGATGCTGGAATAGGAAATGAAATTAAAAAAATTACAGAAAGAGCTATGAAAGGCGAATTAGATTTTAAATACGCACTTTTAGAAAGGATAAAATTATTAAATAATTATCCCTTAGAAAATATTTTCAAGTTAAATCAAAAAATTCGAATAAATAATGGAGCGAAAGAACTAGTTGAAAAAATGAAAGCTAAATCATGTATTACAGTATTGATTTCAGGTGGTTTTTCTCCTTCAGTTAGCTATATTGCAAAGAAAATTGGATTTGATTATTACCACTGTAACAATTTTTTATACAAAAAAAAGGATGGAAAAATTGTACTTAACGGATGTGTGCAAAACCCTATATTAGATAAAGATTCAAAGTTAAACATTACTAAAACTTATTTAAAAAAGCTTAATTTTACACTTAATGATGTTATTTCAGTAGGTGATGGAGCTAATGATATTAACCTCATAAAACACTCAGGAATTGGGGTATCTTACAAAGGAAAACAGATATTAAACAATGTAGCTAATGTTGTTTTTAAACATACAAATTTGAAAGGAATACTATATTTACAAAATTATAAAATTTAATCTTAAAATATCTCAACAGCTACAAATCTGTCAGTGCCTTCAAAATTGACAAGCATTAATAATGCATTTCTTTTTTGTTTTTTTGCCTTCTCAATAGCATTAGAAATTACAGATAAATCAGAGACTTCGGATTGTCCAACTCTAACTATTATCATGCCTTCCCTAAGACCACTTTTATAGGCCTTACTATTATTTTTAACATTTGATATTACGATACCTTTAGTGAAATTTTTTATTTTATACTTTTTAATATCTTGATCATCCAATTGCTTTATTTTAAAACCAATTTTGGGAAATGATCTGGTTTGTCCTTTTTTTTGATTATTGTTTATAATATTATTATTTTCTGCTAACTCTAATTCACCTAATTTTACATTCAAAGTTTTTATCTTACCATTTCTCCAGATTTCGACTTTAACTGAATTACCAACTGGAGTTCCTGCAACTACTTTAGGTAATTCGTTCATATTTTTTATTTTAATACCGTTAAATTTTAATATAATATCACCAGATCTAATACCTGCTTTTTGTGCTGGACCATTTTCGGTAGCTGATGATACTAATGCGCCTTCAGTATTTTTCAAACCCAAAGAGTCAGCAATCTCTTTTGTTATTTGTTGAATTAAAACGCCTAACCAACCTCGCTTTGTACGACCATACTTTCTTAGTTGATCTGAAACTTGTTTTGCTAAATTTGATGATACAGCAAAGCCAATACCTACAGATCCACCAGATTGAGAAAATATTGCTGTATTTATACCTACTACATTGCCTTTCATATCAAATAATGGTCCACCTGAATTTCCTCGATTTATTGAAGCATCAGTTTGAATATAATCATCATAAGATCCACCTATGTTTCTGCCTCTTGCTGATACAATTCCTGCTGTGACTGTACCACCAAAACCAAAAGGGTTTCCTATAGCCATAACCCAATCACCTACTCTTAAATCGTTTGAATTGCCAAATTTTACAGCTCTTAGATTAGTATTTTTTGGGTTAATTTTTAGCAGAGCAACATCTGTTTTTGGATCTTTTCCGACAACTTCAGCTTCAAATGATTTATCATCGTGCAGTATAACCATGATCTTTTCGGCATTTTCAATCACATGATTGTTTGTAATTATATAACCATTTTTATCTATGATAAACCCAGACCCAAGTGATTGTGCTCTTCTTTTACCTTGATTTGGATCTTGAAATTGTTTGAAAAATTCTTCAAATGGCGATCCGGGAGGGAAAGCTGGTAAATTATTTTTTCTATCTTCTATAATTGTTGTTGTTGAGATATTTACAACAGAAGGACTCAATATTTCAGCTAAATTTGCAAAACTTTCTGGAGCCTTCTTGGCATAACTGCTTAAAGGCAAATATAATAATGAAAAAGTAAGTAAAAAAATTTTTAGTTTATGATTAAAAAGCATATATCTCCTCAATTAATTAACTCTTTAAATAGGTAAAAAATGTCATAAATATGTTAAAAAAAGAAATTTAATTCCCTTTTTTATCCGAAAAGAAATCAAAAAACTCACTTTCTGGCGATAGAATCATTGTAGTATCTTTATCAACGAAAGTTTTTTCGTAAGCTAACATTGATCTATAAAATTTAAAAAACTTTGCATCTTGTCCAAAAGCATCCGCATATATTTTAATTGCTTGACCGTCACCATTACCTCTAATAGCTTCAGCCTCTCGTTTGGCTTCAGCAATTAAGATAGTTTTTTGTTTTTCAGCATCGGATCTTATTTTTTGAGCCTCTTCAGCACCTTGAGCTCTAAATTCTTTAGCTTCTTGTTCTCTTTCTGATCTCATCCTATTAAAGATATTTTGGCTTGTAGCTTCAGGGTAATCAGCTCGTCTTATTCTAACATCAATAATTTGCATTCCAAGTCTTTTAACTATTTGATTAACTTCATTACCAATGTCATCAACAATGTTTTGTCTAGCATCTGATAATATTGAAATTAATTCTAATTTACCTAATACACGTCTTACAGATGAATCAATAATTGATTCTAATCTTTGTCTTGCGCCAGTTTCATTCCTAACTGTTTGGTAGAATAATAGTGGGTCAATAATTTTAAACCTTGAGTATGTATCAACCTCTAGTCTTTTTTGATCAGATAAAATCACTTCTTCAGAGTCACTTGAAACAAGAGATAAAACTCTTTTTTCAAAATATGTTACATCTTGTATAAACGGTATCTTAAAATTTAAACCAGGTTTGGTTACTACCCTTTTTGGTTCTCCAAATTGTAGCACAATTGCTTGTTTTGTTTGATCAACTGTAAAGAAAGAGCTATATATAAAAAATAAAACTATTACTCCAAAAAAATATGTTAAACTTTTAATATTAATCATTACTTTGATCCTTTTCCTTGTAATTTATCTATAGGCAAATATGGTACAATTCCAGATGAACTAGATGATTTGTCCATTATAACCTTATTCACATTTGACAAAACTTTTTCCATGGTTTCCAAATAAATTCTAGATCTGGTTACGTCAGGATCAACTTTATAGCTACTATATATAGACAAAAATCTATCTGTGTCACCTTTAGCTCTATTCACAACCTCACTCTCGTAAGCTTGTGCTTGATTTATCATTTGAGCAGCTTCACCTCGTGCTCTTGGCACTATATCGTTTCTAAATGCCTGAGCTTCGTTTATTAATGTATCTCTGTCTTGCCTAGCTCTTTGAACGTCATTAAAGGCGTCAATAACTTCTTGTGGTGGATCAACTGAAAGCAATTGAACATCTCTAACTTCAACACCTGCTTCATAAGAATCCAAAAGATCTTGCAATAAAGACTTTGCTGTTAATTGTATGTTCTGTCTTCCTTCGGTCAAAGCAGTTTGAATTTTAGTCTGACCAATGATATCTCTCATGATAGATTGAGCTGCAACTTTAACAGTTTCTGGTGGATCTTGTAAATTAAACAAGTATTTTCCTGCATCAGATATCTTCCAAAATACTACAAAATCAATATCAATATTATTTTCATCACCGGTTATCATTTTTGATTCATCTGGTACATCTCTTCTATTTGAATTCCCTCCTCCAAAAGCTCTATAACCTATTTCTATTTTATTTTCTCTAGTTACATCTGGTGTAATTACTTTTTCAACGGGTGAAGGCAAGTGATAATGTAGGCCAGGTTCTGTAGTCCTTACCCACTCTCCAAACCTTAATACTACCCCTTGCTCTTGTGGATTAACTCTATAAATACCAGTAGCTAACCATAAACCAATCAATATAAGAAATATTATCGAAATACTTTTTCCACCACCAAACTTTGATGGCATGAATTTTTTAAATTTATCTTTACTATTTTTTAAAATTTCATCAACATCTGGGGGTGTTTGATTGTTAGGCCTTCTTCCCCAAGGGTTTTCATTGTTATCGTTATTGCCCCAAGGGCCGGAATTATTATTCATATTAACACCTAATTCATAGTATGAGCAATATATATATTTGTCCCGATAAAATAATTTCAAGCTTAATTTTTTTTTTTTTAAATAATAAAAATATAAATTTATTTTTTATTGATATTACCTATATGATAAAGTTATGGAAAATAACGAAATAAATAGATTTTTAAAAATACCTAAATTCTCAAAATATGTAATACTCGTAGCTAGTGGAAAAGGTGGGGTTGGCAAATCAACATTCGCTTTAAATCTAGCTTTAACCTTAAAGAGTTTAAGGATGAAAGTGGGCTTGCTTGATGCTGATATATATGGCCCTAGCTTACCAAAATTACTAAATAAAAATGAAAAGCCTGAGATAAAAAATAAGAGATTTTTACCTATTGAAGTAAATGGTATTAAAACAATGTCAATAGGCTATTTAATTCCTGAAGAAGCTCCCAATATATGGAGAGGGCCTATGGTTATTAAAGCCGTTACACAATTATTGAGAGATGTTTCATGGGGAGAATTAGATATATTAATAATTGACACTCCTCCTGGAACTGGTGATGTGCAATTAACAATTTCTCAAAAAATTGATGTCACTGGTGCTTTAATAATAACTACTCCGCAAGAATTATCTTTGATAGATGTTAGAAGGGGAATAAACATGTTTAAAAAAATTAATTTACCGATACTAGGTTTAGTTGAAAATATGAGTTACTATCTATGTCATGAATGTGGTAAAAAACATTATATTTTTGGGAAACAGTTAAGTCATGAATTGACTAATTCTTTAAACATAGAAATATTAGGATATTTACCAATTAGTAAGGATTTAATAAAAAGTCACAATATTAACCACCCAATTATTAAACAAAAACAAAGTGACATTATTTTTAAATCTTTTTTTGAAATATGTCAAAAAGTACTTAATAAAATTAGAGTTTAATTTCTTTTCTATTATATAACCAAAAAGAATGAGTAGGGTAACTTTCGTTTCCTTCTATTCTTTTGAGTATTTTTTTTTCCCACTCTTTTTCATCGACGCAAGGAAATGAAACCCCATTTTTTAAATTAACATCAACCAAAGTAAGTTCAATTTGGTTACAATAACTAAGAGCCAATTTGTATATTTCACCGCCGCCAAAAATAAAAATTCTTTTTGTATTATGTTCATTTTTTTTAAACTTTTTAAAAATCCAATCGTTAGCTTTAATCACAGCATCTTCAAAACTTTTTACAAAAAATTTTTCGGATTGAATGTCATCATTATGATTTTTTTTAGTAGTTAAAATGATGTTAGCTCTACCTGGCAAAGGCTTGCCAATACTGTCGTAAGTTTTCCTACCCATTATTAAAGGGTTACCAAAAGTTATGGACTTCAATCTTTTCAGATCATTGGGTAAGTGCCACAACATTTTGTTACCATCACCAATTATAAAATCTTTAGAAACAGCAACAATTGAGACTATAGGAAATTTATTTTTTTTAATCGTTTTCACTAAATTAAACTGCTATTGGAGCTTTTATGTGTGAGTCTGGTGTGTAATTTTTAAATGTAAAATCATTAAATTCAAACTCATCAATACTTTTCCTTTTCTTATTAATAACTAGTATAGGCAAATCTCTTGGTTTTCTAGTTAATTGCTCTTTAGCTTGATCTTGGTGATTAAGGTATAAGTGCGCATCTCCAAGTGTGTGTATAAAAAACCCTACATTTAAATTTGTTAAATCAGCTATCATATGTGTAAGAAGTGCGTATGAAGCTATATTAAATGGAACTCCTAAAAAAATATCTGCACTTCTTTGGTAAAGCTGACACGAAAGTTTACTATCAATGACATGAAACTGAAATAAACAATGGCAAGGAGGTAAAGCCATTTTTGAGACGTCTACTGGATTCCAGGACGAAACAATTATTCTTCTTGAGCTTGGATCATCTTTGATTAATTTAATAGCATTTTTTAACTGGTCAATCTTAACTCCATTATTTTCCCATGAACGCCATTGTTTTCCATATACAGGACCTAAATCTCCTTTGTCATTTGCCCAATCGTCCCAAATATGTACATGGTTTTCATTTAAATATTTTATATTAGTGTCTCCTTTTACAAACCATAATAGTTCGTGAACTATAGACTTAATGTGAAGTTTTTTTGTAGTTAAAAGAGGGAAACCTTTGCTTAAATCGAATCTCATTTGCCATCCAAATATTGATTTTGTTCCAACACCAGTTCTATCTTTTTTTATTATTCCATTATTTAAAACATTTTTTAATAAATCTAAGTACTGTATCATTAATAACCTCTAAATATTAATAACAAAAACTAATTTAATTGTCATTGCTCTTTAATAATTTTTGAATTTAATATATATTTATTATGTCTTAATTGACTATAGTAATAAACATTTTATAAAATAAGCTCTACGGACCCGGGGGCAGTACCCGGCACCTCCACCAAAATAATTATGGGGGTGAAATAGGATCGACGTGTGTAATAAAAATAGAACTTTTACTCGGCATTGTACCACCGATATCGGGCTAATTCATAGTTGCAAACGACAACTACGCTCCGGTTGCTGCAGCTGCTTAGCAGTTAAAGTAACCGAAATTAAAGTCCTATCCTCTAGCAAGGAAAGGCGGGGTTGAACTGCCTGGCAACAGAAATTCAAGGGCAAGACTTAGGTCTTGCCTTTTTTTTAAAATTTAACTGTAAAAATTGTTTTTCATAAAATATAATTAGGTTAATATTGTTTTTGAGTTTAAGATGGATAAAACCGATATAAAAAACATTGATTATGATCGAATAGTTGAGGAAACTCTCAGATTAGTTGTTAAGAAATCACTAGAATTAGTTAATAAGGAAGGGCTTCCTGGTGATCATCATTTTTATATTTCATTTGATTCGACACATAATGGAGTAAAAGTACCGTCTGAATTAAAGGCTGGAGAAGATAACGAAATTAAGATTATTTTGCAACATCAGTTCTGGGATCTCATCATTGATGATCATAAATTTTCAGTTGTACTATCTTTTAGTGGAAAGAAAAAAAATATTTCTGTTCCATTTAATTCTATTATCTCTTTTTCAGATCCTTCTGTCGGCTTTAGTTTACAATTTAAAAAAGACTTCCTAACAGAAAATATAAACAAAGAAAAGAAAATGTCATCACACAAGTCCAATGAAGATAAAAAGAAAAAGTTTAATGCTGAAATATTCTCATTGGATGCATTTAGATCAAAAAAAAAAGATTAAAATCAAAAGGAATTTATTATGAGTTTTTCGTTTTCAACAATGTTTCCTATAACCAATGAAAATACAGAATATGAATTAATAGAAAAAGACCATGTAAACTTAGAAACTTTCCAAAATAAAAAAATTTTATTAATAGAGCCAGAAGCATTAAGGATAATAACCGAAAATGCCTTTTATAAAATCTCTCATCTTTACAGAAGCTCACATCTAAAACAATTAAAAAAAATTCTTGATGATAAAGAAGCATCTAAAAATGACCACTTTGTTGCATTAACAATGCTGAAAAATGCTAATATTTCTGCGTCAGGAGTATTGCCAATGTGTCAAGACACTGGAACAGCTATAATTAATGGTTATAGGGGAAAAAATATCTTTACAGATTTTAATGAAGAAAAAGAATTATCAAGAGGCATATATAATAGCTATCAAAAGAATAACCTAAGATTTTCTCAACTTGCTCCGATTTCGATGTTTGAAGAGAAAAATACTAATAATAATTTACCTGCCGAAATTAATTTGTATGCTGCAGAAAGCGAAGAATATAAATTTACTTTTATTCAAAAAGGAGGTGGATCAGCTAATAAAAGTTTTTTATATCAACAAACGAAAGCAATCTTAAACCCAAAAGATTTGAAAAAATTTTTATATGAGATAATTATTTCCCTTGGAACTGCGGCTTGTCCACCTTATCATTTGGCAATTGTTATTGGCGGGACATCAGCTGAATTGAATTTAAAAACTGTAAAATTAGCATCAACAAAATATTTAGATGAGCTTCCAAGGAAAGGAGATGAAAAAACTGGTCATGCTTTTAGAGATAAAGAATGGGAAGAAATCATTTTAAAAATGACGCAAGAAATGGGAATAGGCGCACAATTTGGAGGAAAGTATTATTGTCATGATGTAAGAGTTATTAGATTACCTAGACATGGTGCCTCAATGCCAGTAGGTATAGGAGTTTCTTGTTCAGCAGATAGACAAATATTTGGAAAGATTAACTCGAAGGGAATTTTTTTAGAAAAACTTGAAACAAATCCTGCAAAATATCTGCCTAATATTGAAGAGAGTTTAGATGAAGAAATTATTCATATTGACCTAACAATTGGAATGGATGAAATCTTAAAACAATTGAATCAATGTAAAGTTAAAACAAGGTTAAGTCTTACTGGCCCTTTAATAGTAGCGAGAGATATAGCTCATGCGAAAATTTTGGAATATTTAGAGAAATACAATGATTTACCAGAATATTTCAAAAATTATCCCATATATTATGCGGGGCCTGCAAAAAAACCAGAAGGTCTACCCTCAGGTTCATTTGGTCCTACAACAGCTGGAAGAATGGACAGTTATGTACCTAAATTTCAAAAATTTGGTGGATCCATGGTTATGCTTGCGAAAGGAAATAGGTCACAAGTCGTTGTTGACTCTTGCAAAGAATACGGAGGGTTTTATCTAGGTTCAATTGGAGGTGTTGCAGCCAACGTAGCTCAAAACTCTATTAAAAAAGTGTCTATTTTAGAATATCCTGAATTAGGGATGGAAGCGGTTTGGAAAATAGAAGTTAAAAATTTTCCTGCATTCATGGTTATTGACAATAAAGGGAATGATTTTTTTAAATAATATTTTTAAGAAAAATGTAAATTTGATCTACTTAATTGATCTATCGAAGTACATCCCATCAATTTCATATCCCTAATAATTTCATCCTTTATTAAATTAAGCGCTCTTTCAACTCCTTTCTCGCCAGCAGAAGCTAGAGCATACAAATAAAGTCTTCCGCCTGCACAGGCTTTGGCGCCGATGGAAAGTGCTTTAAGAATATGTGTTCCTCTTTGAATACCACCTTCACAAATAACATCGATTTTATCTCCAACTGCATCTACAATTTTTGCTAATTGATCAAAAGGAGAAACAGAACCATCGAGTTGTCTTCCACCATGATTTGATACAATTACTCCTGTGCAACCAATATCAATAGCTCTTTTAGCATCTTCAACACTAACAATACCTTTAAGTGCAAAATGTCCACCCCATTTTTTTCCAAGATCCTCCGCATCCTTCCAATCCATTGATTGATCTAGCATATTTGTAAAATAGTCGCCAATTGAGGTCATTGCAGATGTTCCTGCACCTACATAATCTTGAAGGTGAGGGAGTTCAAATTTAGGACTTGTCACATAATTTATACCCCAATAAGGCTTTAAAACAAATTCGATTAAGCTATTTAGTGTAAAACGTGGTGGAATTACAAAACCTGTTCTCAAATCTCTTTCCCTATTACCTCCAGTGATAGTGTCAACTGTTAAAGCAAGCACATCGAATTTTGCTGCCTTCGCTCTCTCTAACATACTATTATTAAGACCTCTATCTTTATGAAAATAAAATTGAAACATTTTTGGTGATGAAGAAATTTTTGACACTTCTTCAACACTCACTGTACCAAGTGAAGATACTCCAAACATCGTTCCAAATTTATCTGCTGCCTTAGCAACAGCCCTTTCACCTTCATAATGAAATAGCCTCTGTACTGCTGTTGGAGAACAATATACTGGCATGTCAAGTTTCTTTCCAAAAACAGTTGTTGAAATATCTACGTCTTTTACACCCCGTAGAACATTTGGTACCAAACTTACATCATCAAAAGAAGATGTGTTTCTTCGATATGTAACTTCGTCATCAGCTGCGCCATCTATATAATTAAAAATAGGTGAAGGTAGCTTAGATTTAGCAAGACTTCTGAAATCTTGAAAATTATAGCATTTTTTATAATTCATTTGATTAAACTAGCCTTGTCTAGCTTTAAACCTAGGGTTTTTTTTATTTATCACATAAAGTCTGCCTCTACGTCTTACAACTTGGCAATTCCTATCTCTAACTTTAAGTGTTTTAAGTGAACTAACTACTTTCATAATAACCTCATAAATGTGAATATAATAAATATTTGTCTAGGTCAAGATCAATCGTTTAAACTAACATTACAACCACCTATACCACAATAACCATTTGGATTTTTTAAAAGATATTGTTGATGATACTCCTCAGCATAATAAAAATTTTTAAAGTTTTGTATCTCTGTTGTTATTTTAGGAAATCTATTTTTTTGTAATAATTCATCATATTTGTTCCTTGTTATCTTAGCTAATTCAAATTGTTCTTCATTTGTGGTTATTATTATTGATCTATACTGTGTGCCAAAATCATTTCCTTGTCTCATTCCTTGTGTTGGGTTGTGGCCTTCCCAGAAAACTCTAAGAAGCTGAGAAGTGTCAATTTCTTTTGGGTTATAAACTATTTTGACAACTTCAGCATGATAAGTATCTCCATGACATATATCTCTGTAGGTTGGGTTTTTTGTATTACCAGCAGAGTAACCGACAGCTGTCACATGGATACCATTCAAATTCCAAAAAAGTTTTTCTGCACCCCAAAAGCATCCCATGCCGAAATAGATTATTTCAGATGGGTTTGGTTCATAATCAATCGATCTATTATAAATATTATTGACTACAATCATATTATACATATATGTTCATAAATTTGTTGTTACAACAATTTTAAAAAATTACTTGAATAAATAATTTTTACCTCTAATAAGGCGATTATGACTTTTGACGTTTATGGTATAGAAAAATGGGGTAAAAAATTTTTTCAAGTACTCGATAATGGAAATTTAGGCTTATTAAATCCTTTAAAAATTAAAAATGAACCTATTGACCTAACCAAAATAGTAAAAAAACTAAATCAAAAATTATCACCTCCGTATATTATACGTGTTTCTGATTATTTAGAGTTTATGATTAATGAGATTAATGAAAATTTTAATAAATCAATTAAAACCATCGGATATAAAAATAAATTTAAGAGTGTTTACCCAATAAAAGTTAATCAACAATCACAAGTTATTAAAAACGTAGTTAAATACAGTAAAAAATTTAATTCAGGTTTAGAAGTTGGTTCAAAAGCAGAGCTATTAATTGCTTTAAGTCAAAACTTAACTAAAAATGCATTAATTGTTTGCAATGGAACAAAAGATGAAGAGTTTGTAAAGTTATCATTACTTTCAAACAAACTTGACATAAAAACTGTTCTTGTAATTGAGAGTCTTAGAGAGTTAGATTTGATTATCAAAATTTCCAATTTACTTAAAATAAAACCTCTGTTGGGCATAAGAATTAAACTAACAAATTTAATAAGTGGGAAATGGTCTCAATCAAGTGGTGATAGAAGTGCTTTTGGCCTTCCTGTTGATAAAATTACCGAGGCTCTCACTAAGTTAAAAAAAAATCAATTATTAGAATGTTTAATTCTTCAACATTCTCACCTAGGAAGTCAAGTACCAGATATCATAGAGATAAGAAAATATACTCAAGAAGCTTGTAGATTTTTCATTGAAATTATTAATTATGGAGCACCTTTAAAATATATAGATTTAGGCGGCGGACTAGGTGTTGATTATACTGGTGAAAACAAATCAAAATTTCATTCTGTGAATTACTCTATGGAGGAATATTGCATTAACATAGTTGAAACTCTAAAACTTGAATTCGACAAAGCAAAAACCAATCATCCTGTAATAATTACAGAATCTGGAAGAGCAACAGTGGCTCCAAGCTCCATTTTAGTTTTCAATATTCTGGATACAACTATTTTTGATGTCAAATCATGCCCTAAATTAAATAAAAAAGATCATACTTATTTATCTTTCATGATGCAAATCTTGAATTACATTAATAAAGATCGAATACAAGAGTGTTTTAATGACCTTAATTATTATCGAGATGAATTGAGAATTTTATTCAGAAATGGACAAATAAACTTATCAGAAATTTCTAAAATTGAAAAAACATATTTATTTGTTTTAAATCGTATTAAAAAATTTGTGGAAGAAAAAAAATTAAATTCTAATCCAGTTGCTAGCAAACTGAAAAATTTAGCTGATATATATCATGGAAATTTTTCACTATTTCAAAGTTTGCCTGATATGTGGGCTATAGATCAATTACATCCAATAGCTCCAATTCAAAAATTAAATCTTAAACCAAAGAAACATGTCATTCTTAATGATATTACTTGTGATAGTGATGGCATGATTTCAAAGTTTGTATTAAATGATGGAATAAAAGATACACTGCCAATACATGAAGTAAAAAAAAATGAGGAGTACTACTTAGGTGTCTTTTTTGTTGGAGCTTATCAAGAAACTCTGGGTGATCTTCATAACTTATTTGGTGATACTAACATATCAACAGTTAAATTAGAAGAAAATGGCAAATTCAAAATTGTTCATGAACAAATTGGAGATAAAATCTCTCAAGTTTTAAGTTATGTTGAATATTCATCAAGTGAAGTTCTAAAAATATTTTCTGAAAAAACAACTAAATTTTACAAAAACAATTCAATCAGTAGTAAAGAAAAAAATCAATTGTTAAAAAATTTCAAAGCGTCTATAGATGGTTATACATATTTTGAAAATTAAATTGGAGTTATTTTGAGTAAAGTTCTTGTCATTGGTGCCGGAGGCGTCTCATCTGTAACAATTCACAAAATGGCTCAATTATCCAATGATTTTAAAGAAATAACTTTGGCAAGTAGAACAATCAAAAATTGTAAAAAAATTCAAAACCAAATTAAGAATAAATATAATTGTACTATTAATATTGAGGAATTAGATGCAGATAATATATCTGAAACTTCAAAAATTATTGCAAAATACAGTCCTGAATTAGTTATAAATCTGGCATTACCATACCAAGATTTGAACATAATGGAAGCTTGTCTGAATAAAAATGTTAGTTACCTAGATACTGCAAATTATGAACCCCGAGATGAAGCGAAATTCGAATACAAATGGCAATGGGAACTAGATGATAGATTTAAAAAAAAGAATTTAATGGCATTGTTAGGTTCAGGTTTTGATCCAGGCGTGACAAATGTATATACAGCTTATATTAAAAAATATTATTTAGATGAAATTCACTATTTAGACATTTTAGATTGCAATGGAGGTGATCATGGGCAACATTTTGCAACAAATTTTAACCCAGAAATTAATATAAGAGAAATTACTCAAAAAAGTAAATATTATAAAGAAGGAAAATGGATAACTGGTGAACCTTTATCAAAAAAAATTGAGTTTGATTTTCCAGAGGTTGGTAAAAGAAATATGTACCTTATGTATCATGAAGAACTTGAAAGTTTAGTTAAAAACTTTAATGATTTAAAGCAAGCTAGATTTTGGATGACATTTGGAGAAGAGTACTTGAGCTATCTAAATGTTTTACAAAACGTAGGCCTAACTTCAATCAAACCTATAAATTTCAAAAATATGAATATTGTACCACTTGAGTTTTTAAAAGAAGTTTTACCAGACCCAAAATCTTTAGGAAAAAATACGAAAGGTAAAACTTGTATAGGTACGATAATTAGTGGGGTCAAAAATGATGAAATAAAAACTATTTACTGTTATAATATTTGTGATCATAAAAAATGTTTTGAAGAAGTGGAAAGTCAAGCTGTCTCTTACACTACTGGAGTTCCAGCAATGATAGGATCATTATTAATGCTTAAAAAAACTTGGTTTAAACCTGGTGTTTGGAATTTAGAACAATTTGACCCTGACCCTTTTATAGATGCTCTAAGACTACATGGACTACCTAACAAAATTGTTGAATTAGATAAACCTATAAACTTCTAAGATGCTTAAAACTGTTAAAGTTAATAAAAAATATTTTCAAAAGCTTGATTTATCTAAAATATCTTCTCCTAGTTATGTGATTGATACAAAGGTTCTGAATGATAATTTAAAAATATTTAATCAATTAAAAAATGATACGAACGTTAAAATTCTTTTAGCATTAAAAGCATTTTCTCTAAAAAGTTTATTTCCTATTATTTCAAATGTTTTAGATGGTATTTGCGCATCCGGTTTACATGAAGCAAAACTTGGTAAAAAATACTTTGGAGGTTTAATAAGTACCTATTCACCTGCATTTAAAAATTCTGAATTTAATGACATTATAAAATGTTCACAACATATAACTTTTAATTCTATATCACAGATCAATAAATACAAAAAATTATGTGTAAAAAAAAATATTGATATTGGGGTTAGAATAAACCCTTTATATTCTGAGGTTGAGGTTTCAAAATATAATTCTTCAAATATAAATTCTCGTCTAGGCATTCATATAAATCAATTAGATAAAATTGATTTTGCCGATATTAAAGGAATTCATTTTCACTCTTTATGTGAGCAAAATTTTGACACCTTAGAAAACACATGGATTAAGATTTGGCCTTATTTAAAAAATGTAGTTAAAAACTTAAAATGGATTAATTTAGGAGGTGGCCACCACATAACTAGATCAGATTATAAATTAAATAAATTAACTAATTTTCTTATAGAATTAAAATCAAAAACAAATTGTCAAATTATACTAGAACCTGGTGAAGCTGTTGTTTTTGAATCAGGTATTTTGGTTGGTGAAATTTTAGATTATATTCAAGGAGATAATAATAAAATTCCAAATATTGGCATTACAGATATTAGTCCTGTTTGTCACATGCCAGACGTAATTGAAGCCCCATATAGACCAATGTTAATGAATGAACCACTTAAAGGAAAAAAGGTCATTTTAGGTGGACCAAGTTGTTTAGCTGGAGATATTATTGGAGAATATTATTTTTTAAAAAATCCTAAGATAGGAGATAAAGTTGTGTTCTTAGATCAAGCGCACTATACATTAGTTAAAACTAATTTTTTTAATGGGATAAACCATCCTGAAATTGTATTATGGAATAGTGATAATAATGATATCAAAATAATCAAATCTTTTGATTTCAAAGATTTTGAAACAAGAAATTAAAATGTTAAATTTAAAAAAAAAATTATTTTTGGGAGAAGAATTATCTGAAAAAGAAAAGAGTTTCAATTTTTCTAAATTTCATATTTTACCTATACCTTTAGAAAAAACTGTATCTTATGGCACAGGGACATCTAAAGCTCCAGAGATTATAATTAATGCCAGTAATCAACTTGAAAGAAATCTAAACAGTCCATGTGATTTTGGTATATATACACATGATGCATTTGATTGTTCATTAAATTTCAACTCAATATTTAAAAATATAGAGAATTTAATTTTTAATATTTTAAAAAAAGATAAAATTCCTGTTTGTATAGGCGGCGAACACAGTTTAACATTTGGTGTTATCAAGGGATTTAAAAAAAAATTTAATAACATTAATGAAGATTTTGGCATAATACAATTTGATGCTCATGCAGATTTAAGAAAAAAATATAATGGAAGTGTAAATTCTCATGCAACTGTGATGTATAAAATACATAAAGAAAATATTCCAATATTTCAATTTGGAGTTAGAGCTCAATCTGATGAAGAGATTAAATTAAGAAAAGAATTCAATATTAATTACAAAAGCATTGAAGACTACAGAAAAAATCCAAATATTAGATTACCCAAAAACTTTCCAAAAAATATTTATATTACATTTGATTCAGATTGCTTAGATCCATCTATTATGCCTGCAACTGGAACACCAGTTCCAAATGGATTATATTATAATGAAACTTTTTTAATTTTAGAAAAATTAATCGAAGACAAAAAAATAATAGGAATCGATTATGTTGAATATGCTCCAATAGAAAATTTTCATGCTTATGATTATGTGTCTGCAAATATAATTTATGATTTAATGAAGCTTTGTTTAAAATAAATCACGATTCTTGCAACCATTTTTCAGCGTCTAAAGCAGCCATACAACCCATGCCAGCAGCTGTAATGGCTTGTCTATATATTTTGTCAACACAATCACCAGCAGCAAATACACCATTAATATTTGTTAAGGTAGATCCCTTTTCTTTGACTTCAATATACCCTTCTTTGTCTAAAAGGATTTGATTTGTAAAACATGCAGTAGAAGGAACATGGCCAATAGCTATAAATGCTCCATCTACATTTATACTTTTTTTTGAGTTGTCTTTAGTAGACATTAAATTCAAACAATTTAAGCCTTTATCATCTCCAATAAAATCATCAACAACATAATTCCATAAAAAATCGATATTCTCTTTGGAAAAAACTCTATCTTGCAATATTTTTTCTGCTCTCAAATTATCTCTTCTATGAATTAAAATTACTTTTGAGCATATTTTAGATAAATATAATGCCTCTTCAACTGCAGTGTTTCCACCACCAATAACTGCAACATTCTTATTTCTATAAAAAAAACCGTCACAAGTTGCACAAGCAGAGACACCTCTACCATTAAATTTTTTTTCACTCTCTATTCCAAGCCAACGAGCTTGTGCTCCAGTACAAATTATGACAGATTTTGTTTTAATGATTTTGCCACTATCACATTTAATTATTTTATATTTGTCACTGAAGTCTACACTCGTAACTAATTCATTTATTATTTCTGCACCTACGTTTAAAGCTTGTGCTTTCATTTGATCCATAAGCCAAGGACCTTGAACAACATCAGAGAACCCAGGATAGTTTTCAACATCAGTTGTAATAGTTAATTGTCCACCTGGTTGAAGACCTTCTAAAATTAAAGGTTTTAAATTTGCTCTAGCTGCATAAATTCCAGCAGTAAGTCCCGCAGAACCTGTGCCGATAATGACAATATCTCTTATCGAATCATTCATAAAATTTTGTCTCCTTTAAACACAATAGTTTTTTTCCCATTTAAAAAAACTCTGCCCTCACTAAAGTTTTTTATAGCTTTATACAAAACTCTTGCCTCAATGTCTTTTCCAATTGTGACTAAATCATTTGGGCTAAGTTCATGATCAACTTTTTCAACATCTTGTTCAATTATAGGTCCTTCATCTAAATTTTGATTAACAAAATGAGCAGTTGCTCCAATTATTTTAACTCCTCGTTCAAAAGCTTGATGGTAAGGTTTTGCACCTTTAAAACTTGGTAAAAAACTGTGATGAATGTTTATAATTTTTCCATAAAATCGATCAACAAAATTTCTAGACAAAATTTGCATGTATCTAGCTAGAATAATGATATCAATTTTTTCTTCATCTATAAATTCAATAATTCGTTTCTCCTGCTTCAACTTATCATTATTAATTGGAAAGTGATAAAAAGGTAAATTTTCTAACGAAGATATTTTTTTTAAGTCATTATGGTTTGATATGACTGCTTCAATCGATAAATTTAAGTTTTTATTTTTTGTTTTATTAATAAGTTCGATTAGACAATGATCAAATTTTGATGCCAAAATAAGAGTTTTAAGTGTTTTATGTATATGTCTAATTTCATAATTAGCATTTAAAATATTTGATAAATTTTTAAATTCTTTGTTAATAGTTTCTATATTTAAATTACTTGGCAATTGAAAACTTTGTCTTATAAAAAAACTATTTGTATCCTGATCAGTAAACTGTTTAGATTCAATGATATTACAGTTTTTATTCGCCAACAGAGTTGATATCTTAGAAACGATACCAACTTGATCCTTACAGTTTAGACGTAATAAATAAACTTTATCTTTATCCATGTGTATTCTTATATTGTAATTAATAATTAAATTAAATTAATTTTTTTGAAATTATCTTAATAAATTCTTCTGGTTTCTCTACATGTAACCAGTGACCTGCATCTTTAATTTTAAAAAATTGAAGATTTGTAAATAATGTTTTAAATTTATCTTTATATTTTTTATTCATATAAGGACTATTTTCTCCAAAAATACAAAAGGTTTCGATATAGGATATGTTTGAAATCAATTCAATTGGGAACGCTCTTAAATATTTCATTCCCATTTTAATTGTAATTAAATCTAAAGACCAACAATATATCCCATTATTAAAATTTAAATTTTGTAATAAGAATGATCTTAATTCTTTTTCATTAATATAATTAGATAATTTTACATCAACATCTTTTCTACTATTACAATTTTTAACATCTATCTTTAAAAGATGATCAACAATTTCTACCTCTTCTCTTGGATAATCAACAGGAGCGATATCTACTACGAATAATTGCTTTACAAATTGTGGATATAAAAGTGTAAATAACATACCTAATTTACCACCCATTGAATGGCCTATAATTGAAAATTTGTTAATATTTTTTTCCTTAATAAATTCATACACATCATTAACCATTATTGAATAAGAAATCTCTGTTGAAGGTTCATTTTCCCCATGATTTCTCAAATCAAAAACTATTATAGTACCATCAAAAATTGAGCTTATTCTTAAGGCGATAGAGTGCCAATTTTTTGCTCTACCAAAAAGACCGTGAAAAATGAAAATTATGTTTTGATCGTTAAAATATAATTCTTCATTCTTGAATTGCTTTTTGTTTTTATAAACTTTAAATTTCATCTTAATTTTTTGTTTAATTTTTAAATTATTTGTCGTATTTAATGTACATACTAGGAGATTTAAATGACAAATGTAATTAATTTAAATAATCATATTAAAGATAAATACGATAAACAGTTAATAACAAAAATTAAGTTGTGTAGAATTAGAGATGAAATAGAAGAAAAACTAAACAATTACTCTATCATTGAAAATAATGAGCTTGCTGTAAGTCTTTCATCAGGTCGATATTCTGCTATGAAATTAACTAAATTAATTGGCAAAGAAGAAACAATTCAATTTTTTCAAGATTGTATTGATACCGCTAGTAAAACTTGACTTAAGATATCCTACTGATATTTCCTGCTACTTCTGCACCTAGATCAATTGATAAGGAATTTGTTTTTAAGTTTCCTTCAACTCTTGCACTACTTGACACGTTAAGAGTATTTGCCGCAACCTCTCCTTTAACAAGTCCGCCTAAAGTAACTTTATCTGCAATTAAATTACCATCAAACACACTATTAGATTCTAACAATACGTCTTTGGCTCTTAGTTCTCCTTTAAATCTTCCAGCAATTACAACTGCTGATCCAGAGGAGTCTAATGTACCCTCCATAACTAATTCTTCTGATATGTATGTTGTTTCACTCATTTTTCACCTATTTTAATTTATATTCATTTTTAAATAATATTTCACTATTCTTTGGCGTTTTGTGTTTCTTCGGTTTGTTCTTGCTTTTTTGCTTGATCTTTCTTGTCCCAATTGTGAACCACACGACAGTTAAGGGCTGCACCTCTGTCCATTTGCAAAGATTTGTAATGTATCTCACCACTAATTCTGGAACTTTCAGTTAGCCAAATACTGTCAGCTTTCATTTTCCCTTCATACTCACCAGCAATAACAACTAGATCCGATTTAACTGCACCTTTGAAATTACCAGTATTTCCAATTGTTACTTTTTCAGTAACCAAGTCAGCTTGAACAACACCATTAATTTCAATTGACTTAGCATTAGTAATTTTTCCTGTAAATTTTGCTCCATTTCCTAAAACTGCTTGTTTGTCTGCCATAATAATACCCTCTAATATTTAATTTTATTTATTATTTCTTTTTACCCAACTGAGCTTCAACTTTAGCACCTTCTTCGATAGATATATTGTCATATGATACCTCACCATTTACAGAACCAGTTGAACGAATTGAGACAACCTCTGATAAAACTTGACCATCAAATTTTCCAGCAATTGATACCAACTCTGCATCAATATTTCCTTTCAAAACTCCCGACTCTTCTATCGATAGACTATTACATTTGATGTCACCAACAACATTTCCAAGTAACACAAGTCCTCCAGAAGCTGTTATTTTACCTTTTATCTTCATATCAGAGGATATAATTGATTTTTCTACTTCACCATCCGTTTTATTTGCCATTCTACTTTTCCTAATCTTAATAAAAGTTTTAGTATATAATTAATTGAATTCATAATAAACTATAGTTGTTTTTATTATAATACAATAAATTTTGGTATAAATAGTGCAATAAGCAAGCCAAGTATCGGTAATTACAGGATTATTAATATGGCAGAACAAATAATTGATATTCGAGAGAGAATAGAAAAGATGCGAATCAAATTTGAAGATGATCATAAAAGCGATATTTATGAGGTAAATAATGACGAAAAAAAAGAATTTAGCAATTTACAAAATGAGGTAAATGATCATCAAAAAAATGAAATTAAATTCAATGAAAACAATAGTTTACCCAAATCAGAAACTTTAAAAAAAGATAATAAAGAATTTCCCTCAGTTCAATTATCAGTTAAAAACCCAATTTCTTCTAAAGTTTTAGTCTTTCTAATGGTATTACAAGTATTTTCAAATATAGGAATATTTATGCTATTACTGAACGTGTTGGAGTAGAAACTGAATCAATCAACAATTAAAAAACTTAGTAAAAAACTTCCTCCTGTCAAAAAAGGTATAAGATTTGGTGACCTTTTTACAAAGCCTAAGGTTGGATTATTATCAGAACGTAGATTTTTGATTTTTACAAGACGTGGGCCTATAGAAATTCATTTTAAACTTTCTCACTATGTTTCTTTGGCTTTAACAATTGTAGCTGGAGTATCGAGTATTATCTACTATTCCATTGTTGGTATTTCATCTGCAATTGACGTTGCACAAAAAGACATTATTACTGAAGCATCAGCAAACTTAACAACAAATATTAAAGAAAATAGTTCAAATAAGATAGAATCAAATTCTGTTTTGAATGAGATAAATATAGATGAAACAAAATCGAATAATACTAAAATTGACGACGAATCGAATATTAGTTTGCCAGAACAAACTAATGAATTTAATTTTAGAACTAAAAAAAATATAGTTTCTGAAAATTTTATTAAAGATAAGATTTTTTCATACACAATAAACGAAGCTAAAAAAAATCAAAAACAAAAAACTAATTTAGCCTTGAATTCAAAAACTATGTCAGAAAACTTTGACACGAACTTGTTAAGAAAAGATGAATCTAATGATAATATAAATATAGAAGATAAAGACAATGATAATGCTTTTTTTATATCACCTCCAAAGCTCGATAAAAGAGCATCTAACTTCAGATTTATTTCATCATTAAATAATGAATTATCTAATTTGGAAAAAGTATTTCGTAAACTTGATATAGTTCTTAATGATAATAAAACGCTAAAAGTAAAAGATTTAATTGAGATAGAACCAGATTACGATAAAGACCAAGAAAAATTTTTAATGGCATTTAGAGAACGTTTAGATTTACTAGCAATTTATAAAAATGCATTAGAGTTTATACCTCTTAAACCACCTATGGAACACTATTATGTAACCAGTAAATATGGAAAAAGAAAACATCCTGTAACAAAAAAATGGCGTTTCCACCATGGCATTGATCTAGCTGGGACATGGCAAGAAAATATCAAAGTATCTGCTGATGGGGTCGTGACTTTTGCTGGGTATCATGGTTCATTTGGTAAAGTTATAAGAATTAGACACAATTACGGAATTAAAACCACTTATGGACATCTTGCAAAAATATTAGTCAAGAAAGGACAAATTGTTTCTGAAGGTCAAGTAATTGGAAAGATGGGCAGAACTGGTAGGGTAGATGGCGCTCATTTACATTATGAGATTTCAGTTAATGGAAAATCTAGAGATCCTGCCATTTACTTTTCAATTGGCAGAAAATTATTAAGTAGAAATAGTTTAAAATCTATTGCAGATTTAAATTAGTTTGGCATATAAAATGCAACTCTTTTTTCAAGAGGTGTATTAAAATGAAATTCTATAATTTAAATAAAAATTCAAAAATTAATGATCTTGTCGATATCAAAATTGATTTAAAAATTTTTAATAAAAATAATAAAGTTTATAAAAAAAAAATTATTCCATTAAAAATATTAGCTAATTCAAATTCAACCAGTAGATAATAATTTACTCAATTTTGATCTTCTTTTTCTTTCTGCACTAGAAGGAATACTTAACATATCTCTATATTTAGCAACTGTTCTCCTAGCCACGTCAATCCCTTGATTTGATAAAACATCTGCAATTTTTTCGTCACTAAGAGGTTTATTTGATACTTCTGTAGATATTAACTTCTTCAATGCTTCCCTTACAGCTGAAGCTGCATGTTTGTCACTTTCTTCAGAACTTGGAATTGATGCAGAAAAAAATTCTTTAAGAGATAATAAGCCCCAATCTGTTAAAATTAATTTACCATTTGTTACTCTTGAAACCGTACTTTCATGCATACCTATAGCATCAGCTACATCTTTTAAAATTAGTGGCTTCATATGACTAAATCCATGCTTAAAAAAACTTATTTGCTTTTGCAATATCACTGATGCAACCTTTAATATTGTTTTATTCCTTTGATCAACTGCTTTTTGAAGCCATTTCGCTTCTCCAATTTTATTTGTTGTAAAATCATTATCGTCCTCTACAAGGTTTAAATTAGATATTTCACTAATGTAATCTTCATCTAAGTCGATTGTTGGAAGAGTTGATCTATTTAAATCAATTTTCCACCCTTTATTTGTTTTTGTTACGATAATATCTGGTTCAGAAATTCTCAACGGCTCGTTATTAAAATACTCTGCTGGCTTTGGATTTAAGGTTTTGATAGTTTTAACCATTTCAATAATTTTATCATTTTCTATTTCACACATTTTTGTAAGTGTTTTAATTTTTCCATTTGTAATTAATGTTAAGTTATCGATTAAAATTTGATATGTTTTATTTAACATGCCTTTTTCTTGTAGTTGTATTTTTAGACATTCTGATAAATTTTTTGCAAAAATTCCAATTGGTTCAAGGCATTGCAACTGTTGAATTATTTCTTCTAGATAATTTAAAGGTTTTTTTAATTCATTAGCAATTTCTTCAAGTGGATAAATTAACCAACCACTTGGATGTAAATAATCAATTAGGGAAATTGCAATGGATTGATCTTCTTTATTAAAAGAGAGTGTTATTTGATTAGTTAAATATTCTTTTAATGAAATTTTGTTTGATACGGTATTCTCTATTACTTCAGATAAAGAAGTTTTTTTATATTCAAAATTATTTTTTATTGTTGTTTTATTTTTTTCAAAAGATCTCTCAGATATGTGTGTGTCAAAAGAGTTATTCATTTCTAGATCGCTATTGATCTTTAATGGATCTTCATTTTTTCTAGTATTTTCTAACACATCAAAAGTTTTTTGTTCATTTTTTACAATTTTTTTTACATTGAGGTCTTCTTTTATAAAAGGATTCTCTAATTTTGCATTTTCTACATATTCGGCTAATTCAATGTTAGTAAGTTGCAAAAGCTTGATTGCTTGCTGCAATTGTGGTGTCATTACTATAGATTGATTTTGCTTTATTTTTAATTGTTGATTAATTTTCATTACAAATCTCCTTTTATTTTCTTCATCAAAGAAAAATTTAATAATAAAATCAAAACTTTAATTTGACATAATTATTAATACAAAAATTTGACAATTAAAAACTATGTCAGTCTTTAAATTTGATGTAATATAATGAAAGTGTTAAAGCATTGTACTTTATTTAGATTTGTAAAAGTCATTAAGTTGACAAGAAAATTTTAATGTTTTTTTCAACATCATGTAAAATATGTAAAATAATAAGAATTTTTTTGTTCTCAGTCTTTTTACTTATTTTGTTAGCTTTAATCCAAAAAGACAAATTGCATTATCTAAAATTTGTAACCCCAGAAAATGCAGCTTATGTTATTTTGATTTTTGGTATTTTAATAACAATTTTTAAAATTTTTGAGTATTATAAAAATAAAAAAAATTAATTTCTATCTCTTACTAATCTTATATAATTAGGTTTATATCCTGGATAACGCCCAAACGTGTTTCCGTTTAAAAAATTAACTATCCAATTATATTTTGGTTGCCAGAAATTTTTATCATTTGTCCAAAAAGGCTCAGGAGGTGTTTTTGGAAAAATTTTTAAGTTAATTTTAACTTTATCACACTTAAGACATATTAGACTTTCTAACTCTTTTCTAGTAGGTAATCTCCAACTACCTTCCAATTGCCTATTAGCTATATTAATTATTTCTGGTACAAAATTAAACTCATATTTTTTTGCTATTCCATCACAACTATTCTTTTTCCAAATCATCCCTACTGGACACGTCAACCATTCGATTTTGTTTTTTAAGTCAATAACAAAGTACCCTCTTGGTATATATTCAGAGGCTATAACAAATTTAGGTGTTAAAAATAAAAAAAATATTGCTATAATCAACTTTAAAAATTTACTAGAAAGTAATCTACACATATAATAACCTTAATGTTTTTTTTAATTTTTTTTGATTTTGGTCTTATTCTTGCAGAATTTATGCCTAAAATCATGTTTTTTATATTTAATGAGGAATAAAAAATGGATATAGCATCTTTAATAGGTTTAGTTGGAACACTAGGAATGATTGCAGGCGCAATGGTTTCATCAGGAGGTATTGGTCCATTTATCGATACACCTTCTATGTTAATTGTAATTGGTGGAACATTTTTTGCTGTCATGTATAGATCGACATTACCTGATTTTCTTGCATCATTTGGAACTTTAGTAAAAGTTTTTTTACCAGGTGCAAAAAAACATGATGAATTAATTACGAGAATTACGGAATTAGCTGGAATTGCTAGAAAAGACGGTATGATGGCTCTAGAGGGTCAAGAAGTTCCAGACAAATTTTTTGAAAAGGGGCTTCAAATGCTTGTTGATGGAGCTGATGAAATAAAATTAACAGAACAACTGAATAGAGAAGTTAAAGGTATGATAAGACGCCATGATAATATGAAAAGTGTTTTTCAAGCATGGGTAGATTTAGCACCAGCAATGGGTATGATTGGAACTCTAATTGGATTAGTTGCTATGCTAGGAAACATGGCAGATCCAAAAGCAATTGGACCAGCAATGGCTGTTGCACTTTTAACAACACTTTATGGTGCCATGATTGCAAACTGTATTTTTATGCCAATCGTCACAAAATTAGAAAATTACTCTGCACATGAAGCTTTATATAGAGAAATGGTTGTTATGGGTTTAAAATACATTTCAAGAGGAGAAAGTCCAAGAAATATCACTGATCAGTTAATAGCGAATTTACCACCAAAACTTCAAGCAAAAATAGAAGAGGCTGCTTAATTGAATAGGTATTAACATGGCAGAAGCACAAGAAAATCCTAATGTAGAAGAACAAGAAGAAGAAGAGTGTCCTAAATGTCCACCCAAAGGTGCGCCTGCGTGGATGGCAACTTTTGCTGATATGGCAACTTTATTAATGGCATTTTTTGTTCTCATTCTTTCATTTGCTGAATTTAATGTCCCTAAATTTAAACAAATTAGTGGTAGTTTAAAAAATGCATTTGGTATCCAAAGAGTCGTCCCTGTTGTTGAACAACCAAGAGGAACTACTGTATTGGCTCTAAATTTTAGTCCTTCTCCTGAACCCTCAGTTACAAAAAATATGACTCAACAATCAACTAACACAGAGCAAAAAAATTTAGATCTTAAATCTGAAGAAGATCAACGAGAAAGCTCTAAATCTAGTTCAAAAAATATAGAAAAAGCAAAAAAGCTTGAAGAAGCTCTTAAATCTATGAAATTAGACAAAAGTGTTACAACAGAAATTATTGATGATAAAGTAGTTGTAAAGATAAATAATGAAGAGAGTAAAGATGTAAAAGATGTTGTTTCAAAGACTATTACAGCTATTGAAAATGCTAGAAATAAATCTGGAAATTATGACACAGATGTATTGATTGGTGGGATAAATAATGAGATCAAAGCTATAGCAATGGCCAGTCAAAACAATAAAGCCTTAATTGATAAAATTAACGAAATCAATAAAGAAGAACAAGAAGAAAAAAGAAAAACTGAAGAAATTAAAATTAAAGCTAAAAGTGCTGAAGATGAATTCAAAGTAGCTCTTAAACAAGAAATTGGACAAGGTTTAACAGATGTTAAAAGAGAAAAAGATAGAGTAATTATTACAGTAGGATCAGCTGGAGCATTCAGATCTGGATCTGCACTGCTGACAGAAAACGCTAAAAAAATTATGAAGAAAATTGCAAAAGTTAGTGAAAAAGGAACCGGACAAATAAATGTGTCAGGTCATACCGACAATGTACCATTAATTTTTGGTGGACAATATAGAGACAACTGGGATTTAGCTGCCGCAAGAGCGTCAAGCGTAGTTCAATCAATATCAAAATCTGGAGACATACCCTTGGATCGTCTTATGGCAATAAGTTACGGTGAATCAAAACCATTAGCTTCAAATGATAATGCAAATGGTAGATCAAAAAATAGAAGGATTGAAATAGAGATTAAATATTAATTTCAATATCATGTTATGGCAGAACCAAGTTTAACTCCTGAAAATTTAGAAAGTTACTCTACAGAAGCAATATCAAATTTTTCTAAAGCCATAGAAGATTTTGCTGATGTCATTACTGATATAAAGTCTGAGGACGCAAATATTGCAGTTTTTAATAGTATATATGTAATGATTGATGGAAGAAAAAGAAGGCTAGCTGACATTGCGAATGTTGAAGCCCCTGATGATCCTCTAAATTTAGAAGTTATGGTTTATAGTAAAGATAATTTAGAGATTGTAATAGATACAATTAAAGAAGCAGGATTTCCTTCAAAATTGAAAGAAAAAAATTCACAATTTATTATTGTGAGGGTGCCACCACCGTCTAGAATGCAATTAGAAGAAATAGGTGATGACTTAATTAGAAAAACAAATAGTTTAGTAATGAGATTGACTAAGATCAAAACAAATACAGGCTTAAGAATAAGGGCAGCTGTTCAAAACGAATTTATTGAAACTAAAATTGCCACTTTAGCTACAAAAAAAATTGATGCTTCACATTTAAAAATAGAGAGTGAAGGAAAATTTCTTGGTGTGTTAAAACGTAAACAAATTCTTGGGAATTATTTTAAATCTTCTGAAAAAGATGATGAGATGTATATTAAAAAAGTTAATCTGTATTTAAGATTAAATAATAACATTGGTGAAAGTGAAAAGTTAATAGCTGAAAAACAAGAAAATGAAAAAAGTTAACTTTAATTTATTTTTGAGTTCATCACTATATTTGAAATTACAATGTGTTTAAACTATCTTCATCACGAACAGGTGGCTCAAGATAAGAATAATCGAAATCAATTTTAGGATCTAATCTCCTAGATATAATTTGAGCTTCCTCTTCGTCTAAACAAGTTAAAACTATAAATAATCTATAATCATTATAGTTGTAAAAATTTCTTAATACATTTATTTGATTTATTCCATAGTACCATGACTTCAAAACCCAGGATATACAGAATAGCCATGGAGAAACCAAAAACATTATTATAAGAAATATAATTGTGAAAAAAAAGTTTACCCATAACCTATTATATAACATCCATAATGGAGGTGCTATACTAGCCAATATTGAAAGTTCAAGATCTAAAATAATTCCATTTTTTTTGAAGTTTTTATAAACTTCAAACTTTTTATATGATTTGTCTTTTTTAAAAGTATTTTTAATATGAACATTTGAGAACTCTTTAATTTGATTTTCATCTATTTCTTCACATGAGACACCTAAGGATGAATCAGTACTAATATTAAAACAATTTCCTCCTCTAAAAATTGTAACTATTTTTTCATCTTCATCTTCATTAAGCATTTTTTTTAAATCTTCATATGATGAATTAAAATATTCCCCATTTATACCTAAAATAATATCATCTTCTTTAATCCTAAGATTATAAGCATTTGAAAAAACTCTAACGTTTTTGATTTTTAAAAATTTTCTACTTAATTGATTTTGATCTTCATTAATAGAATCTGTTATTTCATTTTTTTCCATAAAATTATTTCACTATAAAAATTAAGGATACTTAATCATAGCAGCTTTGTCTTTAATTTTAGTTACAAGACTATTATTTTGTTTAATTAATGAATTTATTTGTTGTGATTGCATTGATTGGTTTGCAATAATTTTATTATAAATTGGATTTTTACTCATTGATTCCATTGATTTTTTTACTGCTTTAGAACTTTCTAAAGCAAAATTAGTTAGAGTTTTCTGTAATTTGTTATTATTTTTGATAGAATTTTTAGAAAACGTATCTAATTCACTAACCAAAGAATTTGAAATTGTTCTAAGTTCTGCAGCTGTCAATTTATTTGATTCTGTTATTTTCTTTTCAATTTTGTTCATAGTTGTGATAACGTTTTTATTTACAGCTAAGAATTCATCTTGTTTTTTTATAGCTTTATTTAAACTTTCAAGTGATTTATTTACACTATCTACATTTTCTGCAAAAACAACTAATGCTTCTCTACTTGTTTCAGTCATTGTGTTTAATTTACTAGATCCCTGCATAAATAAAAAAGCTGATACAATTACAACAAATATTCCAGAAACTATTGAAGAGACGAAAACGACTGTTGTGTATTTATGAATTTGTTTCACTTTATCCTCCAAAATTTTATGCTGCTTCCTAACATTATTGTATTCGGAAGTAACATCTGTTGCAGCATCAGCTGCATCTAAAGCTAACTTAATACTTTCTTGAACAGCATCAACTTTATCATTCATTTTAAACCTCGATTATTAAAATTACTACTCTCTCTGTATGCACATTCCATACCAGTTGTTATAGAAACTTCTAAAGAAGGAAGAATTTTTGAAACAAATCCAAATTTTTTACATCCCCATGGTCTTTTAATTCTGTGAGTTATAAAAAAATATTTGCAACCATGACAAAATACTTTTTTACTCATTTTTTTTACCAATTAGTTTTTCTATAAAGCTTGCAATTCTGAAACGAAATGCACCTGCTAATGCGGTTAAACCAAAGAACCAATATAATAAAGCTGTATATGTATCACCATTTTCTCTAAGTTCACTTGCATGAAAGTGACAAAGTAAAGCTGAATATCCAAATGCAAAAGTGATAATCAACTGTCCAAAACCTTTTCTTTTTTTCATGATTCACCACCTGTTTTTTTATTACCATATTCATCAAACTGTAAATCATATGGTATTTCAATTTGAGGTTTTTCTAAAATTTCACCTTTTTCAATTTTGAATATATAAGCCAATATAGTTGCTACACTTGCATATAAATCTTCAGATATTTCTTTACCAATTTTGCCAGTAAAGTATAGAGCTCTAGCTAGTAATGGGCTACCAAAAATATTTATATTTTTTTCTTTTGCTAAATTTATAATTTTTTCTGCCATTAAGCCTCTTCCCATTGCTAATATTACTGGAGCTCCTTCTTCTCCGACTTCATACTTGAGTGCGACTGCAAAGTGTGTTGGGTTTGTTATGATAACCGATGCATCTTTTACATCCCCCAAAGCAGAACTCTGTTCACTTGCGCGCTGAGAAATTTCATTTTGTAATTTTCTTATTTTTTGTTTTACTTCAGGAGAACCGTCTGTTTCTTTCATCTCATCTTTGATCTCTTTAATTGACATCTTTAGTTTTTCATTATGAGAATGTTTTTGCCAAATAAAATCAATAATCGCTATTACAGCTAAAGCTATTAATAGATAAATAGTCAGTTTAGGAAACAATATAACATAACCTTTAAGAGCTTGAGAAAGACTTCTGTCAGATAAGTTAATTATATTCATTAAATCAAAATAAATGATAATACCTGCAATCCCACCCAAAAGGGAAACTTTTAAAATTGATTTAGTTAATTCTATTAGACTTTGCATTGAAAACATTCTTTTTAGTCCAGTTAATGGATTTATCTTATTACCTTTAAAGTGCAGAGCTTTAGGAGAAAAATATATACCTCCTCCTACACAAAATTGAGTAATTATTGAAGTAATCAATAATGGAAAACCAATTAACAAAGTTAAAATAACTATTATTCTAATAAATTTTAAAATTCCTAAATAAGGTTTTTGATAATCTAATTCTTCTGATGAAAATATAAAAAAACTTTTCCAGGCTGACATGAAATTTGGAAATAATGAAGATATAAAAACCAATGTAAACAAACCTATAAAAATAGAAGTAAAGACAAACATCTCTTTAGAAGTAAGGAATTGGCCATCCTCAATTGATTTATCAATTTTTCGTTGGGTCGGTTCTTCTGTTTTTTCTTGTGAATCTTGTTCTTCAGCCATTATTTATAATCTCGTGAATGTAGTACATTATCAATTAAATTTATACTAATACCAACTAAGTCGGAAAAGGCATTAGCTATAGTGCCTAAAGCTAAATAGAGAAAAATAAATACGCCAATTAAAGTTATTGGAAAAATAAATGAAAATAAATTTAATGTTGGTGCGGATCTTGTTATTATTCCGCCAGCAAGATTTATGAGTAACATTCCTCCAACAACAGGCAACATAATTAAACTACCCAAGTATAACATTCTTCCAAATGCAAAAATTCCTGCATTACTCACTTCTCTAAAATTAAGAGAATTACCAATTGGCAAATAATCATAACTTTCAATAATCATTTTAATTAAAAATAAGTGTCCATCTAGAGACAAAAAAATACTTATGAGAAATAATGATAACACTGTGCTAATTACTAAAGTTTGGCCTCCAGATTGTGGGTCAACCATATTAGCCATAGATAACCCAGCTGTAGACGCTATTTTTTCTCCACTTACAGAAGCAGCAGAAAAAAGAATATTTAAAATAAATCCAACAGATAAACCTAAACCGATCTCAGCTAAAATTATCAAAAATATATTCAAAATACTCATTTCCATCACGTTAGGTAATTTTATAGTTTGAAAAATAAAAAAAGTTATGCAGATTGATAAAACAATTCGGACTTGAAGTGGAATAAAACTTGTTGAAAAAAAAGGCATACTTATCAGTAATGCACTAATCCTAAGTGAAGAAAAGAAAAATGCCAGTGTCAACTGGTATAAATTCGTTAAGTCAAGTCCTGGAAAAGTTAACCCATTCATAATTAAAATTCTTAAATACCAACACCAGAAATTTGATCAAATATAAAAGCAAAATAATCTGACAATCCAACCATAAAAAAATTTCCTAAAAATGCAATTCCAATGAGAACAACAACTACTTTTGGAACAAAGCTTAATGTCATTTCATTAATTGATGTAGCTGCCTGAAATATACCAATTAGTAAACCTATTGCTAAAGCTAAGCCTAGTATAGGACCACAAATCATTATAACTTTGTAAAATGCTAGACTGAGCATTGATATATTTTCATCAAAAGTCAATTTTAACCTCCTACTGAAAAAGTACTTACTAATGAACCTACGGTCATTGCCCATCCATCAACTAAAACAAAAAGTAATAATTTAAATGGTAATGAAATAAGCATTGGCGAAAGCATCATCATACCTAACGACATCAATATAGAAGAGATAACCATATCAATAACTAAAAAAGGTAGAAAAATCAAAAAACCTATTTGAAATGCAGTTTTCAATTCACTTGTCATAAAAGCAGGTAAAACAACTCTGAAAGGTATTTCTTTGTAGTTTTCAAACTTTTTATCTATACCTGCTAAATCAGAAAACATTAAAAGATCTGTTTTTCTAGTATTTTTAACCATAAAATTTTTTATAGTATTACTTGCTTTATCTACAGCCTCTTCTGCAGAAACTTCGTTATTCATATATGGCGTAGCTGCTTCATTATAAATTTTTGTCAATGTTGGACTCATTATAAAAAAAGTCAAAAACAAAGAAATTGCAATAAGCACTTGATTTGGAGGCGTTTGTTGAGTACCTAAAGCTTGTCTTAAAATTGACATTACAATTATTATTCTAGTAAAACTTGTCATACCCAACACTAATGAAGGTAAAATTGTCAATGCTCCCATAAGTATTAAAATTTGAAGTGGTAAAGAATATTCTGTCTTATCTCCACTAGAATTTACATTTAAAGCAGGTAAACCATTTAGCAACTCATTTGAAAATGCTGGATTACTAATACATAAAATTGTAATTACCAAAATTATTACTAAATTTAGAGGGGAACTTATAAAATTGATTAAATGTCTTTTCATTATTAACTCTTTTTATGTAATGCTAGAAGATCTGAAATATTAACTTGTTCCAAAGGCTTTTTTGTTTCAATTTTTGAAGAAATATTTGTATTTCTTTTTTCAATTAAATTTTTAGAAGTTTCCTTATTCTTATTAGACTCATTTACATTATCTACAAATTTATTATCTTTTTCTTCTGTTGATTTTAATATTTGTACAAGGTTTGAATTACCTGATTTATGACCAACAAAAAAAAACTTTTCATTTTCAACTGAAAAAATTATACCGGTGTATCCACCTCTAATTGGTAAATACTCAATAACATTGATTTTTTTGTTATTAATTATTTTTTTTAAAGAACTACTTTTTTTTCTAATAAAAAAAGCTAACATCACAAAAATAACCAAAAAGCCTAAAACGGTTATTATTGTATAAGGATTAAAAATATTTTCATTCATAACTTACCTCACATTAATGGTAAGCAAGAATGATGCCAATTATAAAATTATATAAGTATTTGAATTTATTGAATAAAATTTGTCAAAATTTTGATTTACAATTTTTTTACTGTATCTTCTGGGTTAGCAACCTCTGTAAATCTTACACCAAATCTTTCTCCAACCATAACAACCTCACCTCTTGCAATTTGAACACCATTAGCGAGGATATCTAAAGGATCTCCGGCAAGTCTTTCCAACTCAACAACAGAACCTTCATTAAGCCTTAAAAGGTCACGTATTTTTAATTGAGATGATCCAACTTCTACAGTCAGTTTTACCTCAATATTTTCTAAAACTTTTAAATTATCAACACTAACTTCTGCCTTATTATCTTCCGTCTCAATGTTGTTTTCTTTTTCTAATTCCGCCATGTTTACTCCTTTAAGAAATTCTGTTCTTAAGACTTATTGCAGCCTGTCCATTTGACTCACCAATTTCTGCTTTAAATAATAATTTTTTATCAACTAAAAAATCAACCCCATCAACTGGGCCAATTTGCAATAAATCGCCTTTTTTGAAATTGACCATTTGTGATACCTTAACTTTGGGTTCACTTAAAATAGCAGAAACAGGTAAAGGTATATTTAATACAGAATTTTGTAATCTTTCTCTCCAAGTTTTATCATCCTCAACAACATCTGATTGTACTCTTGACCTCAAAAGAGAAGCTATTGGTTTTAGTGTTTGTAATGGGTAAATAATATCAAAAGAGGCTGAATCTACATTTGGTAATTGTATAACAAATGAACATATGATTACCGAATCTGTAGCCTCTACTAGAGTAGCAAATTGAGGGTTAACTTCTCTACCAACACTTTTAATTGAAATTGGCATTAGATCTTTCCAAGCATTTTCTAAAGATCTACCAATCCCATCACTTACTATTTCAATTATTCTTTCTTCAGTTGCTGTGAACTCAGCTTTTTTTAATGGAAAGCTTGCTAATTTTCCACCATAATAACAGTTAGTTAATATGCTTATAAAAGTTGGATCCATAACTAATAACATAGAACCTTTTAATTCTTCTATACGAGATGTAGTTAAACTCATAAAACTTTCTAAACCAGCACTATATTCATCATAAGTTTTAACTTCTGGTGGGAAAGGATTAATTTTGGGTTGTAATCTCAACATTGGTAAAAATATTCCTCTAACCATCCTGGCAAATCTTTCATTTATTAATCTAAGGGCATAATAATCCCCCATTAATTCTAGATTATCAGATCCAAAAGTGAAAGATGAGACTTCCAGATCATTATTGAGACCATCTCCGGAATTAATTTCACCAGATTTCAAACCATCCATTAGGGCTGATACTTCTTCTGATGACAATTTCCTTGACGTATTTGACATTTTAAAAACCTATTGAACCACAAAACTCGTAAAAAAAACTCCCTCTATTCCAGGGAATTCTTTAAGAGATTCAAGTTTTACATTCATTTCCTTAAGCAACTTTTCAGATAGAGCATTTTTACCTTCACTTCCAGAAATACTTTCTTCAGAAAAATCACTTATAACTGATAGGATGACTGATCTTAAAGCTAATTGATGTTGATCAACCATTTCAATCACTTTTTCGTCATATTGAGTTGAAACACCAACACTTATTTGCAAAAACTTTTTACTATTTTTTAAATTTGTAGTGAAGTTACCAGGAAATTCAAAATAGGTTGTTTCATAAGCATCAACTTCTGGAACGGTTTTTACATTTTTTTTAATTATTCCCTCTTCATTTACTTCTTCAGAATTATTAACCTGCTCTTCTTTTACCTCAGGTTCTCCTTCAATTATTTGATTTACTTCTTGCGAAGGGTCTTTTTCAGGTTCTCCACTAAAAATAAAATATCCAATTCCTAGACCTACAACAATTAAAAGTATTCCACCAACAACAAAGAGAATAATTTTTAAAATCCCACCTTTTTTTTGTTCGTCTTCTTCTTTAACTTCTGCCATTTTTTATCTCACTTTTAAGCATTAATATTAATTAAGTAATTTAAATTGTCATCTTTATAATTATCTTTATCTTTTAAGATTGTTTCCTCATCTTTTCCAGTATTATTAAATTTATGATTTTCTGACGAATTTTTATTTTCTTTGTTTGAATTCATTAATGAATTCTCAAAATTAATTTTTTCTAATATAAATCCTTGATCCAAAAAAGTCTTAACTAATTGTCCTTCATTGGCTTGTAATGCTACCATACTAGCTGCATTTTCAACTTTCATAATAATATTTGCACTTTTATCTTTTATTTTTAAATTAATTTTTAAGTTACCTAATTCTTTTGGTTTTAAAGCCAGTTCAATCTGCTTTTCATCTTCTTTTAAACCTTTTTCTATTCTTAAAATTAATTTTTCTGTCCAACCAAGTTTTGACATATCTAATTCATCAATCATTTGATCTATAATAAAATTCATATTTTTGTCACTATTGAATTTTTGTTGAGCAGAATTATTTCTAAAGTTTGAATTTTCGACTTTGTTTATTTGATCACTGTTGTTTGAAATACTAGTACTTTCATAATTACTTTTAAGTTTTTTATATACAATTTCATTTTCATAAAACATTGTTTTATTATCAAAATTGTTTGAATTTATATCTTCTTTTAACTGATCAATTCTAGAAAATATGTCGTTTAAATTTTCTTTTTTTATATTATTTTTATTGATATTATTTTTTTTTGTTGGATTATTTTGAAGGGCATGTGTTAGATTTATTTTATTTGAAGTTTTATCTGAAATCTTTAATGTTCTAATTTCATTTTTGTTACTTTTATCAATATTTAAATCTAAGTCTTTAGTTATATTTGTCTTAAGAGATTTAGATTCAAAGTGACTTTTTAAATGTTTAATTTTTGGTGACTTACCTATTTTTAAACTTAAGCTTAATGTATCAGGAATTTCTCGTGAATTAAAATTAAAAGCTTGGTTATTTTTAAACATTGGGCTATTAGCTTGTTTTTTTGAGATTTCAGAAAAAAACTCCTTATATGTTATCTCTAATTTACCAAGAGACTTTGATGATTTTTTTGAATTAAGTAAATTTTCAATTGACGGGTTCACTATAAATTCATCATTTGTTTTTCCATTAATTTTTTTTTCGTCAATTGTTGTAGGTATAGAAAATAAAGATCCTAAAATATCATCAGTTTTAGATATATCATTTTTTTTAATACCTAAATTAAAATTTTGTGAATTAATTTTTTCCATAAATAACCCTTAATGTGGAAAATGCAAATTAAGTGCCATAATTAATTTTTTTTAAAGTTTCTATTATTTGCTTCTAAGTTCAAGTCTTTATACTCAATAAGTTGAAGTCTCTTATCATTAACTTTGTTTTCTATCTTATCTCTTTGAATGAGTATCTTTGAAATCTCTATGTCAGTTTTATTTTTTTGCTCTAACAAAAAATCTCTCTTGTTTTCTGCAATTTGTTTTTGACTGCTCATAATATTTAGAACTTTTCTTTTATTTTTAAAAGTTGCACTTAGTAAATTTTTATCATTTTTTTTATTATTTTCTTGAATAATGTCATTGATTTTTAACAACAAAACGTCTGTCTTTTCTAGTTCTTCTTTTAACAAATTTAAGTTATTAAAGTGACTATATAAATCTCTAACTTTTAATTTTTTTAGCAGTTTGAATAACCTTATTTCTTTTTTAATTTTATTCATTATATAATTTTATTAACTTTGATATACATTCACTGTATTTAATTTTTTCATTTTCTTTTTGTGATATGAAATCAATTATTTTAGGCCAAATAGTAATTGCCTCGTCAAGAATTTTGTCTTTTCCTTGAACATATCCACCCATCATAATAAGGTCTTTATTTTCAACGTAAGATGAAACATGAGCTCTAAATTTTTTAGCTGCCTCAAAATGATCTTCTTTAATAATTTCATTCATTACACGACTAACTGAGTTGGTAATATCAACTGCTGGATAAATGCCAATTTGTGCATTATTTCTACTTAGCAGAATATGGCCATCTAATATAGCGCGCGCAGTATCAACTACAGGATCATTGTTATCGTCAGCATCTGCTAAGACAGTATAAAAAGCTGTTATGCTTCCATTAGAAATATCAGAATTTCCAGTTCTTTCAATTAAATTTGGTATCATTGAAAAAACAGATGGAGGATACCCTTTTGATGTTGGTTGTTCTCCTAGTGACAGACCTATTTCTCTTTTCGCATGTGCTATCCTGGTCAAACTGTCCATAATCAATAAAACATTTTTGTTTTTACTTCTAAAATACTCAGCTATTGCAGTTGCTCTATTAGCTCCTCTTACTCTTAAAAGTGGCGATTGATCAGCAGGAACAGCGACAACTGTAATTTTATTTTTATTTTCATTTTTAAAAAGGCTTTGTACCATTACTCCAACTTCTCTTGCTCTTTCACCAATTAAACCAAGAACAACTACATCTGCATCCGTAAATTGGCTCATCATTTTAATTAAAATAGATTTGCCGACTCCAGAACCTGCAACAATACCTACTCTTTGACCTTGTCCAATAGTTAAAAGTGAATTTATAATTTTAATTCCAACATCTAATGGTCTTTTTACAGGCTTTCTTTTTAGAGGATTCATTGATTTTCCCATTAAAGGCCACTTATCATTCATTCTATCTATTGGTTTGTCATCTAATGGATTACCAAATGCATCTGTAACACGACCTAAAATTTTTTCATCAATATTAATATTTTTACCATCACTTAATAATTGTACTTTACAACCTATTATTAGATTTGGATTTTGGCCTAAGACGGCAAGCATATTATATTTTTCATCAAAGCTAATAACTTCAGACATAACTTTATCTTTGTTGTAATCATAAATTAAACATAAACTTCCAATTGGAGCGGGAAAAGGGTCTGTATAAACAATGTTTCCATCAAATTTTTTTACCTCACCAATATGGATTATATTCTTTTGAATAGAGATATTTTTAATTTTTTCAGAAATGTTTGAAGTAAAATTCATAATTTAATCTATTACTTTTTTATATTTTATTGCTTGAATTACTCCACCTATATCTATTGTAAAGTCACCTCTTCCTAAGGAAGTATCTAAATCTAATTTAAAATCAGTTTCTGCATTATGAGTGTCTAAAAATTTATTTAGAAGTTCTAAATCTTTATCATTTAGATAAACCTTAACATTATTGTTAATACTTTTTATTTCCTTGATACTATTTTTAATTTTTTTTAAAAACTTGTCAGGAAATTTTTCTATCTCGTAGCCAATTACAGCTTCAGCTAATTCAATTACTTTTGACTTAACTATATTTTCGATTTCTTCACTACTAATTTCTCTTATATTTTTAAATAAATTATTTATTAGTTTAATTTCAGAAATTATTTCATTAGATACAATTTTTGTGTCATCACTGTTATTTTTTATTTCTTCATTTTGTGTTTCACTATTTTCTTCTAAAGATTTAGTAACAGCTTCACGAACTGAATCTAATGCTTCTAATGTTTTTTCTTCGTATTCAGTTTTATTTAATTCATTGGGATTAGCATCAAGATTTTTTTCATTTGAAACCTTAATATCTGGATCATTGTTTTCATTTAAAATTTGATCCGATTTTTCTTTTTCACTATCAATCTTTTCTTCAAAAACTTCATTTAATTTTAAAGTTTCATCGATTGATTCATTAACTTGGTCTACTTCTTTTTCTTTCTTATCAACTTGATCTGCTTCTTTTTCTTTATTATCATGATTTTGATATAATTCATTTGAAAACTCAGTATCATCAAAGTCATTTTTTTGATCACTATCATTTGAAAATTCTTGATTCTCGTCTATAGTTTTCTCCAGCTCATTTTCTTCTACAGTAACATCTATTTCACTTTGATTCTCTTTCGATGGTGTTCTTTCAGCTTCTTTTGCTAAATCAAATAAAGTTTTTTTTACAAAGTTTTTTTCATCTTTTTTATAAAATTCTTCATGATTAAATGTTGAATTTTTAAATGATTTAATTACAGAATTAATCTCATCAGATCCCAAAGGAGAAAGTTTAAACTCCTCATTCTCATTTTTATTTTCACTTTGAGTTATATTTACCATAGCATTACTCTTTTAAATATTATACAAAATCGTCACCACCACGACCGGCAAGAACAATTGACCCCTCATCAGACATTCTTCTGGCTATGGCAATTATTTGCTTTTGGGCCTCCTGAACTTCAGTTAATCTGACAGGTCCTAATGCTTCCATTTCGTCTTGTATATTAGCTGCAGCTCTTTGAGACATACAACCAAATAATTTTGACCTGAGCTCATCATCTGCTCCTTTAAGTGCTAAAATAATTAATTCATCATCAACAGCCCTCAAAAGAGTTTGGAGAGATTTATCATCTGAAAGTAATAATGTTTCAAAAACAAACATATTATCTTGAATACCCTGCATCAATGCTTTATCAGCTTTTAAAATATCTTTCATTATTCTACCTTCCATATCTTGTTTACAGAAGTTCATAATCTTTGCAGCTGCTTGTACTCCTCCAACTTTACTGGCTCTTAAACTTGCATTCGATGAAAATACTTTTTGCATCACTCTATTTAATTCTGTTAGAGCTTCAGGTTGAATAGTTTGCAGTGTAGCTATTCTTTTAACAATATCTGATTGTATATTTTCTGGTAAAAGGTTCAACACATCAGCAGCAATGCCAGGCTCTAGATAAGAAATAATCAATGCGATAATTTGCGGATGTTCATCTAAAATTAATTCTGCAATTGACCTTGCGTCTAACCATTCTAGTATTTCAATAGCTTTAACACTATCCTGTGGTGTTATTCTTCCTAAAACACTTTCTGCCTTATCTTCTCCAAGCGCCTTTGTTAATACATTTTTAATGTAACTTGTTCCTTCAATACCTAAACTTGTTTGTCCTTTTATAATTGCTAAAAATTCATCAAGAACTAAGTTTACAGTTTCTTGTGGTAACCCTTGTACTGAATACATAGCGCTACCTAAGGTTTGAACTTCCTTTGGTGAGAGATTTTTCATTATCTCTGCTGCTTCATCCTCTCCAAGCAACATCATCAGAATTGCACATTTTTGAGTTCCAGTTAAATTATCATATAGTTCGTTTATATCTTCATTTGTAGACACTTGCTCAGCCATTTTATATCCTATCCTAATATATTTTAATTATCAGTTGGTTGCTCTTTCATCATGTTTTTAAATACATTTGAAACTCTACCTGCTTGATCTCCTACGATCATTCTAATAACCGCTACTTTATCATCATAAGTATTAGCAGTATCCAACATCTCAGCTGAAATTGCTTGCTTTTTTGGTTTTAACTTAGCTTTAATATCTTCCAAAGTATCACCTTCTTGAACTTCTACTTTTTCAGTATCTTCATCAAAGTCCATATCGCCTGGACCCGGAACTCCTGAAGAAAGCGCAGCAGGAACTATTATTCTTCTTAATAATGGCAACAATGCTCCAAATGTAATTATAGCAAATATAAATATCATACCAAGTTGTTTAGATAATTCTTTAAACGTTCCACTTTCATACCAAGGGATAGAAATGGGTTTTAGAGTATCTACAAAAGGACTACTTTTAACAGTAATGCTATCACCTCTATTTTTATCAAAACCAAGTGTTTCCATTACAAGTAATTTTATTTCTTCTAGTCTTTTTGGATCAACTTTTTGAAATGAAGCAGCTCCATCTTCTGAAATTATTTTTTTTTCTCTTATTAAAACTGCAGCTTTAATTTTTGTTACTTTACCAACTTGAGGAACTGTTGTTTCAATTTTTTTGCTTACTTCATAATTCTTTACAGAAGATTGACTTCTTGATTTCACATTGCCTATTCCTCCTTTAGCATCTGGCGTATCCTGTTTTAAATCTGGTTTAAGGGGTGGCTGATTTGCTAATGCTCCAGGGATTCCCTGAGCTTCAGCATCTCCAGATTCATCTAAAGTATTTTGTTCACTTCTTAAGGCATTTCCTTCCGGGTCAACTAACTCTTCTGTTATCTCTTTTTTTGTAAAATTCATATCTACATTTACTTCTGCTTTTACGTTTCCAGCACCTATTATTGGTGTTAAAAGAGAAATAACTTTTGATCTATAAATTTCACCTAACTTCATTTGTTGAATAATTTGCTCTTCTGATGCAGAAATATTACTATCTGTTTTTGGCTTTGATAATAATTCTCCAAATTGATCAATTACAGTTACATTTTCAGAGGGTAAATTAGGTACAGATGATGATACTAAATGAACAATAGATTGAACCTGTTGCCTTCCTAAAGTACGTCCTGATGCCAATTTTACAAATATTGAGGCAGATGGCTTAGCTGTCTCACGAGCAAAAACAGTTTTTTCAGGTATTGCAAGATGAACTCTTGCTGAAGAAATTCCAGATATAAAATTCAATGACTTCGACAATTCAGCTTCTAGAGTTTGTTTAATTTTTACTGCTTCTACAGATCTACTTGTCCCCATTGGCATATCATTTAAAGAAGAATAACCATCTGGAACAGAAGACGGCAAGCCTTGAGAAGCTAACAACATCTTTGCACTATGAAAATCCTCAACAGGAACAATAACTTCACCAGTTGCAGAGTTTAATGAAACATCAACACCATTTTGTTTAAGTGCTTCAAAAACTGCAGATTTTTCATTTTCAGGTAAAGATGAAAATAAAGTAGTCATTTCAGGCTTTTGCATTAAGTAAAAAGCAATTATTCCAACAAAAGTTACAATTATTCCAAAAGCTAAAGGAACAGACTTTTGAACTGCAGGGTCTGATCTCATTTTTTTAACATTAGAAAATATCTCGGAAATTTTTGATAAAATTCCTGTATTTGTATTCGTTAATTCTGTTCCTTTTGCTTCAGCCATAATCTTATCCTTTTTTTATTATACTGGCATGTTCATAATATCTTTATATGAACTTAAAACCTTGTTTCTAACATTTAATGTTAATTGAAAAGCAATATTTGCTACTTGCTGTTGCATAACTACTTTTGTAAGATCTGTCTCTTTTCCTAATTCATAGTCTTTAGTAATTTGACTGGCCTTAATTTGTGAGTCTGCAACTTCTTTTATCGCATCATGAATTTTAGAACTGAAGTCAATGGAGCTTTTATTATCTAAAATTTTTGATGCCTTATTTAAAACATCTGCTCTAAGGTTGTGCTGTATTATATTTCCATTTATTTTAGACATTTAAAATCCTCTCTAACCAACAAATTTAAGCATAATTATATTTTTCAACTAAACTCTCTAACCTACCATCTGAAGAAATATTGTTTAGAGATTTATCAATCATTATAGATGTTTTTGTTATCTTATCGCTTTCACACAAGACAAGTGCTCTCTGTAAAGTATTTTCTAATTCTCTTACATTACCTGGCCAATCGTGATTAAGAATAACTTCTTGTGCTTCTGAAGAAATTATTGGTATTTGTTTTTCTTTACAATGTTTCTCTAAAATTTTTAGTGCTATAGGGAAAATATCATCCTTTCTATCCTTTAAATTTTTAGTTTGAAGAGGAAATACATTTAGTCTGTAATATAAATCTTCTCTGAACCTAGATTGTTTTACTTCAGCTACCATATCTCTATTAGAAGTAGCTAAAACTCTTACATCAATTTCAATTTCTCTTTGTCCTCCAACAGGAGTAACTTTTTTTTCTTGCAAAACTCGTAATAATTTAGCTTGCAGAGATAATGGCATTTCTGAAATTTCATCAAGTAATAAAGTACCTTTATCCGCAGCCCTAAAGATCCCTTTATTTGCATAAGAAGCTCCTGTAAATGCACCTTTTTCATGCCCAAAAAGAATTGCTTCTAACATATTTTCTGGAATTGCAGCGCAATTTACTGCAACAAATGGTTCATTTTTTCTTGGAGAATATTCATGCAAATAATTTGCTAATACTTCTTTTCCAGATCCTGTTGGGCCATTTATAAAAACCGTTACATCTGTCAATGCTACTTTTCTAGACAAACTAAGTAGTTCAAAGGTTTTTTTATCACCTGCTGAATAAGAATTATCTGTAACACAACAATGAAAAATTATCTCTTTTGCTATCTTATTGTAAATATCATTAAATGTTAATTTCTTAAGTGCTCCACCTAATTCATTTAAAATAGAATAATCATTTATATTTTTATCCTCAGAAATTATAATAATTTTTTTTATTTTATTTTCTCTTGCAAACGAGAGTAATTTTTCTTGGCCACCTAAATATTTTTCATATTCT